>CAJXKJ010000046.1 GCA_913055605.1 uncultured Euryhalocaulis sp.
GGAAATATTTGCGGGCGAGCACGTCGCAGGCGGTCTGGCTCCAGCCGCCGGGCATCATGGCGCCGTCGATGGCGTAGGCGATTTCGCCCTCGGCGTTGCGCAGTTCGCAGCGCCGGGCCTCGAAGGTTACGCCCTCATAGGCGTCCTCGCCCTCGCTCGTATAGAAGCGGCCAATTCGCATCGAAATTTCCAGCGTCCGCCCGGCGTTTCGCGGCCTCTAAAGGTAGGCCTGCGGGGCCGAAAATCAACAGCATCTCGGCCGCCGGAGCAGCAGGTCCACAAGATATGGGGCGTTGCCGGGAGAGGCCAGCGCGTCAGGCGACGCGGGCGGGGGTGCGCGGCCGGACCCCGCCGACGGCGGTCAGAAGCGCGCTGCGGCGCAGCGGCTTGAGCAGGCAGGCGGCGTAGCGGTCCATGCCGTCGACCGGCTTGCCGGCCGCGGCGGTGCTGAGCGCGACCACCGGCGGGCGGCGGCCGCGGACCCAGGCGCCGGAGGCCAGCGCCTCAACGCCCGGAAGATGGCAGTCCAGGATGATGAAATCGTAGGGCCGCTCGCTGGCGGCGGCGAACATGGCCAGGGCCGTGGCCTCCGGCACGTTGTCGATGACGTCGACCTCCGCCCCGCAATGGCGCAGCAGCTCGGCCATGGCGTCGCAATTGGCGGCGATGTCGTCCAGCAGCAGCGCGCGCGTTCCGGTGAGGTCGGGCGTCGCCTCGGCCTCGCCCTCGGCGTGGTTCAGGCGGACGGAGAACCAGAAGCGCGAGCCTTTGCCGACCTCGGACTCCACGTCGATCTTTCCCTGCATCGCCTCCACCAGATGGCGGCAGATGGCGAGACCGAGCCCGGCGCCGCCATAGCGGCGGGTGGAGCCGGAGCCGGCCTGTTCGAAGCGTTCGAAAATGGCGTTCTGGTGCTCTTCGGGAATGCCGATGCCGGTGTCACGCACCGAGACGGTGAGCGAGGTGCGGCCGTTTTCCACCGCGCCGTCCACGTCGAGCAGGACGTGGCCCTCATGGGTGAATTTCAGGGCGTTGCCGACCAGGTTCACGAGCAGTTGGCGGATGCGCGTGGCGTCGCCGACATACCAGTCCGGCAGAGACGGGTTGTAGCGGACGACCAGGTCGACATCGCTTTTCTCGATGCGCGAGCCGAGCAGGGTGGCGACTTCCTCCACCTCCGCCCGCAGGTTGAAGGGGCGGGCCTGCAGGTCCAGGCGGCCGGCCTCGATCCGCGACAGGTCGAGGACGTCGTTGATGATGGCGAGCAGGGCGTGGCCGGACTTCAGGATGACGTCCAGATGCGTCTTCTGGGTGGAGTCGGTGGCGCGCGCGCTGAGCAGTTCGGACATGCCGATAATGCCGTTCAGCGGCGTGCGGATCTCGTGGCTCATCATGGCCAGGAATTCGGACTTGGCCTTGTTCGCGGCCTCGGCGAGGTCGCGGGCGGAGCCGAGCTCCTTGGTCAGGGCGATCAGGCGCTGCTCGGTCTCTTTTTCCTCGGTGACGTCCTGCTGGCAGCAGATCACGCCGCCGGACGGCGTGGTGGCGGTGTAGCCGGCGATGTGGCGGCCGCGCTGGACGCGCTCGAACTTCCAGTGGTCCTGGCGCACGGCGAGCATGCGCTCGGCGACCGTGGCCTCGACGTCCACGTCCTCGCCATAGCCGCCGCGCTTGGCGATATAGCGGACGATATCCTCATAGGTCGCGCCGGGGCCGAAATCGGCGCGCGGGATCTCCGTCAGCTCCCAGTGCTGTTCGTTGGCGGCGATGAGTTTGAGGTCGGCGTCATAGACGCTGACGGCCCCGGGAAAGTGGGACAGCAGGTAATCGACGTCCGCGATTCCGGAATCGCGTCCGCCGGCGACAGTCTGTTCGACTTGCCCCTTGGTCATAGTCCATGCCTCCCCAGCGGCGGAAGCTAAAACCTGCACCCCTAACAAACAGTTAGCCGATAGTTAGGCGATGTTGTCTGTGCGGTGGCGGCGTGCTGGACGCACGCGGCGGCAACCGCCATATTCGCCCCGCAATCACAGTGGCCGGGGCCAATGGAATTCTTCAAGCGGATATTCGTGTGGTGGAGCGGGGCGACGCTCGGCCTGATGTGGACGCTGCGCGGCGCCGGCAAGCCGGTGGGCGAGGACGAATACGGAAACCGCTATTTCGAAGAGCGCAAGGCGAGCCGTCCGGGCTGGCCGCGGCGCTGGGTCGTCTACAAGGGCTATGCCGACGCCTCCAAGGTGCCGCCGGACTGGCACGGATGGCTGCACCACACCTATGCCGAGCCGCCGACCGTGGCGCCGCTGCCGGCCAAGCCGTGGGAGACCGAGCACCAGCCGAACCTGACCGGCACGCTGTACGCCTATCGCCCGCCCGGCAGCCTGTGGCGCGGGGCGAAGACCCCGGCGGCGACCGGCGATTACGAGGCCTGGAGCCCCGAGGGCTGAGTTTTCCGGAACCGCGCCGGCATGCGCGGGGTTTGCGAAGCGTCAAAAAGCCGCCGTATTGGCGTATCAGGATCGCACGCGATGCAATCAGTCCGACTCGTTCTGACCTCCGCCCTTCTGGGCGCCGCCGCCATGGCCGCCGCCGCGCCCGCACTGGCGCAGGACGAGGAGTCGCCGTTCCCCAATCCGTTCGAGGACGGGGCGGCCGAGGAGGCGGACTCGCCGTTCGCGCCGGAAAACTCGCCCTTCGGCGATTCCGGCCAGGACGACGCGGAGGAGGAATTCCGCAACACGGTCGAGGGCGACCGGGTGGTGCTGCGCGCGCTGAACAAGGTGACCGCGGCGACGCAGGATTTCACCGTGAATTTCGACGACCCGCTGCAGTTCGGGTCGCTGACCGTGGTGACGCGCTATTGCAGCCGCCGGCCGCCGGAGCTGATCCCCGAGACGTTCGTCTTCCTGGAAATCTATGACCGCACGTTCGACGGCGCGGTGACCGGCGAATACGGCCAGCAGATCTTCAGCGGCTGGATGCTGGGCTCCAGCCCGGCGCTGCACGGCCTGGAGCACCCGGTCTATGACGTGTGGCCGGTGACCTGCCTGCTGCAGGACGAGCCGGACACGGCGGAGACGCCGGGCGACGTCGCGGCGCTGGAAAGCCCCGCGCCGCTGGACGAGGCGGCCGAAGACGACGAAATCCCGGCGGACTGACCGCGCGGACGTTTCGCGCTAATCTCCCCGGCAAGGACCACAAAGGTTCGGGGAGGAACCAATGAAAATCACGGCTTATGCGGCGCTGGCTCTGCTGGCGGCGGGCGGACCGGCGTTCGCGCAGGACGTCACCATCATCAATGCGCGGCTGGTGATGCCGGACGGCGCGCCGGTGGAGAACGGCTCCATCGTCGTGCGCGACGGGCGCATCGCATCGGTGGGCGCGGGCGCGCCGGCCGAAACCGCCGGCGAGACGATCGACGCGGCCGGGATGACCGTGGCGCCGGGCTTTATCGACGGCCACAAACACGTCGCGTTCGACGACGGCGGGACGATGGCGCTGGACCTGATCGAGAACGGGTTCACCACCGTGCTGTCCGGCGGCGGGTCCGACGACGGCGCGCTGGCCATGGCGGCGCAGATCGACGCGGGCGAGATCAACGGGCCGCGCATCATCGCGTCCGGCCGGGTCAATCTGGCCGGCACGCCGGAAGAAGCGCGCCAGGCGATCCGCGACATGGCGGCCAAGGGCATCACCCATACCGGCGAGATCCCGGTGACGCCGGAGCCGGGCGCGACCGAGGCGGAGCTGGAAGTCCTGCGCGCGGCGCTGGACGAGGGCGAGAAGCAGGGCGTGCAGGTGAACGTCCACGCTGTGTCCACCCCCGCGATGATGGACACCAACGATGTCGGCATCCGCTATCAGGTGCACCTGCCGAACAAGGATTTCATGTCCATCGACGACGCGCAGGAGCTGGCGGCGACCGGGACGCTGGTGCTGGACGCGATCAGTTTCGGCGCGCCGATCATCGACGTGTTCGAGCAGGACAACACGCCGCGCTTCCGCACCGGCGGGGCGTGGCCGGACACGATCGCGGGCGCTGTCGTCGACGAAAAGGGCCGGCCGACCGGCGTCGAGGGCGGATACGAGATCGTCAATGCGCGGACGCTGTGGGACGCCTCCAACGGCACGGCGCTGGGCTATGGCAGCGACCAGAATTACGGCGTGCGCGCGGTGTTCGAGCACGAGCTGAAATCCTTCATGGTCGTGCTGTCGCCGCGCGACTTCTTCCGCGTGATCGGGCCGAACACGGCGGCCTATGTCGGCATGGCCGACGAGATCGGCACGCTGGAGCCCGGCAAGCGGGCGGACATCGTGATCCTGGACGGCAACCCGTACGAGGACTTCCACGACTTCCTGGAGACGGCGGTGGTCCTGAAGGACGGCGTCGTGGTGGTCGACAAGCGCTAGGCGGCGCGCACCGGCTGGCGAAGGATCGTGCGGAGCTTTTCCGGGGCGGTCCTTCGCGCGTCGGACAGGTAAATCTCGTGATGGGGGCCGTTGAAGGCGAGGCCCATGTCCGGCATCAGCCGGTCATGCAGGTCCGCCAGCAGCGGCCCTTCCTGACTGTACGGCCCGACATGGAGCGCCTGAAGGCTGCGGCCCTCGGCATAGGGTTCGAAGCGCAGCGTGCCGCATAGGGTTCGAAGCGCAGCGTGCGGCATAGGGTTCGAAGCGCAGCGTGGCTGGCGGTTCGCCCAGCTTGGCGCGCGCCTTTTCCAGCGCCTCCGCGAACAGGGCCTCCGGCACGAAGTCGGGGACGCGGACCATCATCGTCCAGCGCCATTCGTCGCGGCGGTCCGATGTGAAGGCGGACGGGTCGTCCGCCCACCAGAGGCCTTCGAGCGGCGGCACGACATAGTCGCGGCCGAGCGCCGCCTTTGCGGCGAACTTCATCGGATAGCTGACCGAATAGAGCCATTCGAGCGCCGCGGCGTAGGCCGGGAAATCCGGCCCTGGGGGACCCGCGCCGTCTGCCTTCACGAACTGCATCGGCGGGACGTCGATCTCGAAGAAGGCGTTTTTCGGCGCGGTGTAGAGCGGCTTGTCCGCTTTCCTGACGTCGAGCTTGGCGGCGGTCACTGGACCAGCTCCACGGCCTCTTCGCCGGAGACCGCCGGGCCGGCGGGGCCGAAGGCCGCGTCGGCCGTGAGGGCGTGCCCCAACAGCGCCTGATAGTCGGCGCGGGGGATTTCGACGGTGCCGAACTGGCGGAGGTGGTCGGTCATGAACTGGACGTCGAGCAGGCGGTAACCGGCGGCGCGCAGGCGGGCGACGAGGTGGACCAGGGCGATCTTCGAGGCGTCGGTGGCGGTGGAGAACATGCTTTCACCGAAAAATGCGCCGCCGATGGAGACGCCATAGACGCCGCCGACAAGGCGGTCCTTGTCGCGGACCTCCACGCTGTGGGCGTGGCCGATTTTGTGGAGCTGGCTGTACAGCTCCAGAATGCCGTCATTGATCCAGGTGCTCTCGCGGCCGGGGGCGGGGGCGGCGCAGGCCTCCACCACGCCGCGGAAATCGCGGTCCGTCTCCACGGTGAAGCCCGTGTTACGGACGGTGCGGGCGAGGCGCCGGGACAGATGGAAGCCGTCCAGCGGGATGACGGCGCGTTCGTCCGGATCGATCAGGTAGAGCGTGGGGTCGTCGCGGTCCCGCGCCATGGGGAAGACGCCGCGGCGGTAGCAGTCCAGAAGCTCGTGCGGACCGAACGCCTTCATCGGGGCCCCATCATCGGGCGCCCGCTCATTCGGCGGCGGCGGCCGCCGGTTGCTGGGCCTTCAGCCAGTTTTCGAGCCAGCGGATGTCGTAATCGCCCGCGGCGATGTCCGGCTCGCCCAGCAGTTCGAGGAAGAGCGGCGTGGTGGTCTTCACGCCGGTGACGACCATCTCGCCCAGCGCGCGCTCCAGCCGGGCCAGCGCTTCGGCGCGGGTGGCGCCGTGGACGATCAGCTTGCCGATCAGGCTGTCGTAATAGGGCGGGATGCGATAGCCGGCGTACAGGCCGCTATCCAGGCGCACGCCGAGGCCGCCGGGGGCGTGGAATTCCACGACCTGGCCCGGCGAGGGCGCGAAGGTGCGCGGGTCTTCGGCGTTGATGCGGCACTCGATGGAGTGGCCGTTGAACCGGATGTCTTCCTGCTGGAAGGACAGCTTCGCGCCGCTGGCGATGCGGATCTGCTCCTGCACCAGGTCGATGCCGGTGATCGCCTCGGTCACCGGGTGCTCCACCTGCAGGCGGGTGTTCATTTCGATGAAATAGAACTCGCCATTTTCATACAGATATTCGACCGTGCCGACGCCGCGATAGCCGAGCTTCGCGATGGCCTGGCGGGTCGTTTCCCCGATCTTCGCGCGCTGCTCCGGATCGAGCGCGGGCGAGGGGGCTTCTTCGAGAATCTTCTGGTGGCGGCGCTGGAGGGAACAGTCGCGCTCGCCAAGGTGGGCGACGTTGCCGTGCTCGTCCGCGATGACCTGGATTTCGATGTGGCGCGGATTGCCGAGATATTTTTCCAGATAGACCGCGTCGTCGCCGAAGGCGGCCTCCGCCTCCTGCCGCGCGGTGGAGAGGGCCTGTTTCACCTCGGCGCGGGAATTGGCGACCTTCATGCCGCGCCCGCCGCCGCCCGCGGCGGCCTTGATCAGGACCGGATAGCCCATGGAGTCGGCGAGCTCAATCGCCTCGTCATCGTCGGTAATCCCGCCGTCGGAGCCGGGGACGACCGGGATGCCGGCGTCCATCACCGCCTTCTTGGCGGCGATCTTGTCGCCCATCAGGCGGATATGGTCTGGCTTCGGCCCGATAAAGGTGAGGCCGTGCGCCTCCACAATCTCCGCGAAGCGGGCGTTTTCGGACAGGAAGCCATAGCCCGGATGGACGGCCTGGGCGCCGGTGATCTCGCACGCCGCGATGATGGCCGGGATGTTCAGATAGGACAGGCGCGCCGGGGCAGGGCCGATACAGACGCTTTCGTCGGCCAGCTTGACGTGCATGGCGCTGGCGTCGGCCGCCGAATGCACGGCGACGGTCTGAATCCCCATCTCCTTGCAGGCGCGATGGATGCGCAAGGCGATCTCGCCCCGGTTTGCGATGAGGACCTTGTCGAACATCGGCCTGTTTCCGTCTGGCCTCAGTCTATCACGAACAGCGGTTCGCCGAACTCCACCGGCTGCCCGTCGGTGACCATCAGCCGGGTCAGCTTGCCGGAGCGCGGGGCGGTGATCGGGTTGAACGTCTTCATCGCCTCGATCAGCAGGATCGTGTCGCCTTCCTTCACGTCGGCGCCGGCGTCCTTGAAGGCCGGCTCCTCGGGGCTGGGGCGCAGATACACGGTGCCGACCATGGGCGAGGTCACGGCGTTTTCCGGGGCGGCCTCGCCGCCGGAAGCGGCCGGCGCGGCGGGCGCCGCAGCGGGGGCCGCGGCCGGGGCGGGCGCGGGGGCAGGCGGCGCGTAGGCCGGCGCGGCGTAGCCGCTCTGCGCCGGTCCGCGCGACAGGCGCAGCTTCAGATCGCCATGGCGGACCTCGACCTCGAACAGGTCGGTCTCGTTCAGAATCGCGGCCAGTTCACGCACCAGCTGCGGGTCGATGGGGGAGTCTTCGCTCATGCCTGCCGTTATTTCCCGGCGGCGCTGACCGCCGCCTCCAGCCCGAGTAGATAGCTCAACTTACCGAAACCGCTGATCGTTCCGGCGGCGAGAGGGGACACGTAGGACCGGCGCCGGAAATGCTCCCTGGCGGCGGGCTGGGAAAGATGGACCTCGATCAAAGGCGCGTCCAGCGCCTTCAGGGCGTCGTGAAGGGCCACGGACGTGTGGCCATAGCCCGCCGGGTTCAGCACCACGGCGGAGGCTTTTTCCCGCGCCTCCTGGATCCAGTCGATCAGCTCGCCCTCATGATTGGTCTGACGGAAGACGATCTGGACCCCGAGTTCCGACGCCATTTCCGCGCAGGCCGATTCGATGTCGCCGAGCGTGTCGGCGCCATAGATTTCCGGCTCCCTGACCCCAAGGAGATTGAGGTTCGGGCCGTTCAGGATGTAGACCGGCTTGGTCATGGGCGAATTGCTGCGCCTCCCTCTGCGGGGCGGGGTTTTACGTAGCATGAGCCGAAGCTACAAGCGGAACCCATGAGACTGACGGTTAACGGCGATGCGCGCGACCTGCCGGACGGGGCCACGGTTTCGGGCCTTCTGGCCACGCTGGGCCTGCCGGAACGCAAGATCGCGGTGGAGCGGAATCTGGAGATCGTGCCGAAATCCCGGTACGGCGAAACCGCGCTGTCCGACGGCGACCGGATCGAGATCGTGCATTTTATCGGGGGCGGGTGAGTGAGCCTGCCGCGCGCGCCGAAGGCGGTGGTCTTCGACATGGACGGGCTGCTGGTGGACACCGAGGCGGCCTATCACGAGACCATGATCATCGCCGCCGACGCGATGCGCCGGCCGCTGGCGCCGGACATGTGCCACCGGCTGATCGGCCTGCCCTGGGATCAGTGCGAGCGGCGCCTGCGCGACTGGATGGGCGAGGATTTTCCGACCGGCGTGTTCCATGACCGGGTGGCGGAGCTGATGGCCGAGCGCGCGAAGGTTGGCATCGCGCTGAAAGATGGCGTGGCGGAAATTCTGGACGCGCTGGACGACCTGCGCCTGCCGCGGGCGGTGGCGACGTCCTCCGGCCATGCGTCGGTGCGCACGCATCTGGGCGCGCACGGGATGCTGGAGCGGTTCGACGCGGTGGTGGCCAAGGGCGATTATGCGCGCGGCAAGCCGCATCCCGATCCGTTCCTGGAGGCGGCGCGGCGGCTGGAGGTTCCGGCGGAGCATTGTCTGGCGCTGGAGGATTCCCACAATGGCGTGCGCGCCGCCGGCGCGGCCGGGATGATGACGGTGATGGTGCCCGATTTGCTGGAGCCGACCGAGGAGATGCACGGCCTGTGCGTGGCCGTTGCGCGGTCGCTGCACGATGTGCGCGAATGGCTGGGCCACGCAGCGGGGACGGAAAGAATGGAGAGGCGGCATGCCTGACGACGCGCGGCCCGCGGTGGGCGACGATCCGCTGGTCGTCGCGGGGCGGACCTTCAGTTCGCGGCTGATCATCGGGACGGGCAAGTACAAGGACTATGCCCAGAACGCCGAGGCGCTGCGCGCTTCCGGCGCCGAGATCATCACCGTGGCGGTGCGGCGGGTGAATCTGTCCGACCCCAACCAGCCGATGCTGGTCGATCACATCAGCCCGGAGGACTATGTCTTCCTGCCGAATACGGCGGGGTGCTTTACCGGCGAGGACGCGGTGCGGACGCTGCGCCTGGCGCGGGAGGCCGGGGGCTGGGACCTGGTGAAGCTGGAGGTCCTGTCCGACCCGAAGCACCTGTATCCGGACATGGAAGAGACGCTGCGCGCCGCCCAGATGCTGATCAAGGACGGCTTCCAGGTGATGGTCTATTGCAGCGACGACCCGGTCTATGCGCGCAAGCTGGAGGATGCCGGCTGTTGCGCCATCATGCCGCTGGGCGCGCCGATCGGCAGCGGGCTGGGCCTGCAGAACAAGGTCAATATCCGCCTGATCGTGGAGCAGACGTCCGTGCCGGTGATCGTGGACGCGGGCGTGGGCACGCCCAGCGACGCCGTGGAAGCGATGGAGCTGGGCTGCGACGGGGTGCTGATGAACACCGCTATCGCCGAAGCGAAGGACCCGGTGCGCATGGCCGCGGCGATGAAGCACGCGGTGATCGCCGGGCGCCAAGGCTATTTGGCCGGGCGGATGCCGATGAAGCGCTATGCCGATCCGTCGAGCCCGCTGGCCGGCCTGATCTAGTCTTCCGTTTCCGCGAGCGTGATGTCGCCGTCCATCCAGGCGGCGAGGCAGTCGCGCGCGTCGCGGCCCACGTCGGAGGGCAGCATGGCGGTGCCGCCCATGCCGGGGCCCGCAAATCGCGGGTCGTCGCAGACGCCGTCGCGCGGGAACTCGCCGCTGTCGTTTCCGAAATCGATTCCGTCGAAGCGCGCGGCCATCGGGTCGATCCCGTGCAGCAGCAGCGTGACCGTTCCAGACGCGTATGCGTCCCGGCAGTCGGCGGCGTCGTGATATTCATGGTCGGGAAAGGCGCCGGGGGCGCCATTGGCGGTCTTGAAGCGCGGGTCGTCGCATTCGTCGTCGCGGGCGTAGACGCCGGAATTGTCCCCGAAATCGATCCCGTCATAGATTCCCGTGAAGAAACCGGCGGCGAGCAGGTCCTCCGCCGATTTGAGCGCGAGGCCGCCGGACTCGAGCCCCGCGCGGCAGTCCGTGGCGTCGCGGAAGGCCTGGCTGTCGAAGCCGTCGGTGACCATGGCGGGGCCGGCGAAGCGGGGGTCGTCGCATTCGCCGTCCTTCGCGAACTCGCCGCTGTCGTCGCCGAAATCCGGACCGGCGGATACCGTTGCGGATGGCGGCGGCGCGGTCGCGCAGGCCGTCAGCACGGCCATGAGACAGGCCGGAATGGCGAACGGAACGCGCATCGGAATCCCCCTCCCGTTTCCGGTCAGGCTAGGGCGGCGGGGAGCGCTGCGCCACGGCGCCGATAGTGATTTCCCGGCGGCGGCGATTCAGGGATAAGAGGCATATGCAAACCCCATCCCGAAGCCTCAGCATTTGCGGCCTGGCCGAGCTGGGCGAGTTCTGCGACGCGCGGGTGACGCATGTGCTGTCCATCCTGGACCCCGACCATCCGGAGCCGGAGGATTTTGCCGCCTATGGACCGCACAAGCGGCTGACCCTGCGCTTTCACGACATCATCGCGCCGGACGGCGTGCAGGACCCGCCGGAGGCGGCGCATATCGAGGCGCTGCTGGAATTCGGCGCGGGGCTCGCCGGGGAGGCGGGCGATCCGCTGAGCCATCTTCTGGTCCATTGCCATGCGGGCATTTCCCGCTCCACCGCCTCCATGGCGATCCTGATGGCCGAGGCGCGGCCGGGGATGGAGGAGGATGCGGTGTTCGCGCATCTGCGCCAGATCCGCCCGCAGGCCTGGCCGAACTCCATGATGGTCGGGATGGCGGACGCGATGCTGGGCCGGGACGGGCGGCTGATGGCGGCGCTGAAGCGGCATTATGCCGAGCAGATGCGCATCCGGCCCCAGCTGGCGGAAATGATCGAAGAGGTCGGGCGCGGCGCGGAGCTGCGCATGGCGGGCTGAGGCGCCGCCTTAATCCGAAGCGAGCGTGATGCGGCCGGCGATATAGGCGGAGGCGCAGTCGGAGGCGTCGCGCAGCTTGTCCTCCGGCGACATGTCGTCCTCCGGCCGCATCTCGGCGCCGGCGAAGCGCGGGTCGTCGCACACGCCGTCCTGCGAGCGGACCGAGGAATTGTCCCCGAAATCGATCCCGTCAAAGACCGAGACGACCGCGACGTCGTACAGACCTTCGCGCACCGAGGGCTCGATCGTGCCGGCCAGATAGGCGGCGCGGCAGTCGGTGGCGTCGCGTCCCTCCCGCCCGCGGGGCAAAGGACGCGCCATGCCCGGGCCCTGGAAGCGGGCGTCGGCGCATTCGCCGTCATTGGCGCCGTCACCGGAATCCTCCCCGAACACGATATTGTCGATGCGCAGCGCAACCTCGCCGGCGTCCCAGGCCTTGCGGCAGTCGGAGCCGTCATTGCCGATATGGTCGGCGAACAGCATCTTGCGCATCGTCTCGCCCTCGAAGCGCAGATCGTCGCAGACGCCGTCCTGCGCCATGCGGCCGGAGTCGCTGCCGAAATTGATGATGTCGGAGCGCATCTGCAGCTGGCCGCCCTCATAGCCGGCGCGGCAGTCGGTGGCGTCGTGGCCGCGATGGTCGTCGAGGATGGAGCCGTACATGCCCCGGCCGTAGAAGCGCGGGTCGTCGCATTCGTCGTCCAGCGCCCAGCGGCCGGCGTCGTCGCCGAAATCGATCCAGTCCTGGGCGGCGGCCGGCGGCGGAACCAGAGCGGCCGTGAGGGCGAGGATCAGGGCTGATGCAGCGCGACTCACCATGATGGGCAGATATCGAGAGGCAAGCCGGGCCGCGGCGCAAGTCCCGGCCCTGATGTTTGCGGCCGGGCCGGAGATCAGTCTTCGGCCAGTTCGGCCATCAGGAGCGCCTCCAGGCTCTCCATGTCCGCGCCGGGGACGATCTGGTCGCCGACCATGAAGAAGGGCGTGCCCTCGATGCCGATCTGTTCGCCGATCACCATCGTGTCGGCCAGCAGCTCGCCGTAATTTCCGGTCTCCATGTCCGCGCGCATCTGTTCGACGTCGACGCCGACGTCCTCCGCGATGGCGTCGATCTCCTCCGACGAGACGCTGGAGGTGGCGCCGTAGAGAGCGAAATGCATTTCGCGGAACTTGCCCTGATTGGCGGAGGCGAGCGCGGCCTCTGCGGCCTCGATCGAGGTGCCGGTGCGGTTGTTCAGGATCGGATAGTCGCGGAACACGACGCGCACGTCCTCGGGATGCCGCTCCAGCGTATCCTCGACCCAGGACGAGGCGAGTTTGCAGTAGGAGCAGTTGTAGTCGAAGAATTCGACGATCGTGACCTTGGCGTCGTCCGGCCCGATGGACGGGACGCGCGGGTCGGAGACGATCTCGTCGCGCATCGAGGCGGCGGCCATCCGCACTTCCTGCTGGGCGGCGGCCTGTTCGCGGTTCTGCAGCTCGATCAGCGCCTCGCGGATGATTTCCGGATTATCCAGCAGATACTCACGGACGATCTGGCGAACCTGTTCCTCGGAACGGCTCTGGGCCTGACCGTCGCCGCAGCCGCCAAGGCTGAGCGCGGCCGCGATGAGCGCGAAGGGCGCGAATTTCATTGAAAGCTCCATCCGGCGGCGATTAGCAAAGAAAGCTTATCGACCGGCTAATTCAAACCGATATTGCTGCGCCGGTCGCCGCCGTCCCGATCACGAGACAGTGACTCGCTGGCCGCCATGATGTCGGTGGCGCGGCGCCAGTCGGGGCCGCCATGATCCAGGTCGTCGCGGGCCCGCATGGCGAATTCGCGCGCCCGGTTATAGTCGCCCATGGCGTAGGATTGTTCGGCCACGGCGAGCTGGGCCATCGGCCGGTCGCCGGCGCGGTCATAGACCAGGGACAGCTGGTACCAGGCCATGGAGAGGTCCGGTTCGTCCCGCAGGGCGGTCTTCAGCTGTTCGGTGGCCTCTTCGTCCAGCTCCGGCCGGTTGGTGGCGACCAGCGCCTGGCCGAGGCCGGCGCGCAAGAGGCCGCTGTCCGGCTTCAGCCGCACGGCCTCCCGGTACGGCTCGATGGCGCGTTCGCGCTCGCCCGACTCGAACAGCATCTGGCCTTTCAGCTCCCAGAAATAGGGATTGTCCGGCTCTTCCTCGATCAGGCTGTCGATTTCCTCCAGCCCGCGCTCCAGCACGCCGTTGCGGAAGTGGGCGACCGAGCGGGCGTAGCGGGCCGGCTGGCTCTTGTCCGAGTCCGGGTAGCGGCGCAGGACGCGGTTCGGGCTGTCCATGAAGCCGATGATCTTGGCCTGGATCATCTCCAGCTGGTGCACGTCGGCCTCGGGGTCCTTCGCGTCGCGATAGGGGCTGGAGCCCACGCGCTGGCGCAGGGCGGCGATCCGCGAGGAGGACAGCGGGTGGCTGCGCAGGAAGTCGCCGTACATCGATCCGGTCTCCCGGTCGCGCAGGACTTCGGTGACGCGCAGCTTGTCGAAGAAGCTCACCAGGCCCTCGCCGGACTGGCCCGTCGATTCCAGATAGGAGGCGCCGGCCTGGTCGGCGGCGGATTCCTGGACCAGCGTGTGGCGCGCGAAGGTGGCGTAGCCCATCTGGGTGCTGCCCGACATGACGGCGACGCCGGCGTCCGGCGCGCCGGCGACCGCCGCCAGCATGCCGAGGCCCATCGTGGCCAGCATCGTGCCCATCGCCGCGGTCTGGGCGCCGCGCGAGCGGGTGAGGTGGCCGCCGGCGATGTGGCCGACTTCGTGCGCGATCACGCCCTTCAGCTGGTTCGGACTTTCGGCCTCGATAATCGTGCCGGTGTTCATGATGATGTTCTGGCCGCCGGACACCGCGGCGTTGATGCTGCGGTCGCCGAGCAGATAGAGGTGCGTGTCCTCAGGCCGCAGATTGGCGGCCGCCAGCAGCGGGTCGGTGTAGTCCCGCAGCATGGTCTCGATTTCTTCGTCGCGGAGAAACTGCGCATGCGCGGAGGTCACGGCGCAGCAAACAGCGATGGCGGCGGTCAGAATCGATCGCATTCGAATTCCAGCGTCTACGCCCCCTGCGCCGCGAATATATCGAGCCGTGCGGCGAGGGCAAATGGCGGCGGGCTGCGTTCGCCTGTCAGGAGAAGCCGTGACGGGACGCGCGCTTAGGCGATGTCCAGGAAACGGGCGACGACCGACAGGTCGCCCTGGCGCACCGCGGCGTCGGCGATGTCCAGCACCACGTCCTTGCCGCCGATGGCGACGGCGAAGCCTGCGGCCCGCAGCATGGGGACGTCATTGGCGCCGTCGCCCATCGCCACCGTCTCCTCCGGCGCGGCGCGGGTGCGGCCGGCGAGCTCGGCCAGCATCGCGGCCTTGGCCGGGCCGCCGACGATGGGGCCGGCCAGCCCGCCGGTCAGGGCGCCGTCCTGCACCGCCAGCACATTGGCGAGGCTGTGATGGAAGCCGGCCTGGGCGGCGACGGGGCCGACCAGAGCGTCGAACCCGCCGGAGACCAAAGCCGTCTGCGCACCCGCGCGGCGGAAGGCGGACAGAAGCTCCCGCGCGCCGGGATTGAGGCGCACGCGCTCTTCCAGACATTGCTGCAGGACCGGTTCGGGCAGGCCCTTCAGCGCGGCGACGCGGGCGCGCAGGGCCTCGGCAAAATCCAGCTCCCCGGACATGGCGCGTTCGGTGATGGCGGAGACTTCGGCCTTGCGCCCTGCGAAATCGGCCAGTTCATCGATACATTCCTGGCCGATGATCGACGAATCCATGTCCGACACGAAGACTTTCGGCGCCGGGGCGCCCAAAGCGCGCACGCTCCAGTCGAAGGGCAGCGGGCGCAGGGCGGCGCGCGCCGCCTCCGCGTCTTCGGTATGGGCGCGCAGCAGGGCGCCGTCCGGCGCGGGGTCCAGGCCGAGCGCGCGCAGGGCGGCCTCCGCCCCGGGCGAAGCGAGCACGACGAAGCGGGCGTGATGGGAAGCGAGAGTCATCCTGTGCTGTTGATCGCCGGACCCACCGCGTCAGGCAAGAGCGCGCTGGCGGTCGAGATCGCCCGGCGCGTGGACGGCGAGGTGGTAAACGCCGACTCCATGCAGGTCTATGCGGACCTGTGCATCCTGTCCGCGCGGCCGTTGGACGCGGAAACGGCGAGCGTTCCGCATCATCTGTTCGGTCATGTCGATGCGGCGGAGCGCTATTCGGTCGGACGCTGGCTGGACGAGGCGCTGGGCGCGATCGCGGACATCCGCGCGCGCGGGCGGACGCCGGTGCTGGCCGGCGGGACGGGACTGTATTTCCGGGCGCTGACCCGGGGGCTGGCGGCGGTGCCGGACCCGGGCGCGGAGGCGAAGGGGCGGGCGCAGGCGGTGTTCGACGCGGGCGGCATCGATGCGCTGACCGCGGAGGCGGCGCGGCTGGACCCGGAGGCGGCGGGACGGATCGCGCCGAACGACCGGCAGCGCCTGATGCGCGCGGTCGCGGTCGCCTATGGGACGGACCGGACGCTGAGCGCGTGGCAGGCGGAGGGGCATGGCGGGGACCAGCCGGAGATCGGCGCGTGGCGCGGGGCGGCGCTGGCGCTGGAGCCCAAGGCGCTGAATGCGCGGATCGCGGCGCGGCTGCGCGTGATGGCGGAGATGGGCGGGCTGGAGGAAGCGGCGCGGCTGGAGGCGCGGGGGCTGGACGCCGACCTGCCGGCGATGAAGGCGCTGGGCGTCGCGGAGTTCGCCGCCGCGTCGCGTGGCGAGATGGATCTGGACGAGGCGATCGAGCGCGCGACCATCGCGACGCGGCGATACGCCAAGCGCCAGCGGACCTGGATCCGCAACCAGATGGCGGACTGGCTCCAGGTGAATCCGCAGGGGCCGGGCGCGGCGGCGGCGCTGGCCGGCGCGCTGGGGCTCTAGCGCTGGGCGCTAGTTCGGCGCGGCGCAGCCGGCGCGCATGCGGACATAGGTCGTCCGCGCGAAGCCGGGATGGGCGTGCTGCGACACGATGGCGAAGCCGAGCGCGCCGAAGATGGCGTGGTTCTCCGAAAGCTCGATCCGCGTCTCCAGCTCCATGACCGGCAGCGCGAGTTCGCGCGCCAGCGCCTCGGCGGCGGCGAACAGCGCGCGGCCGACGCCCGCGCCCTGACGGCGCGGATCGACGGCGACCTTGCCGACATAGAGCGCGCCGTCCTTGGGCCGGGCGAACAGGCAGCCGACGAGCGCGCCGTCATCCAGCGCGACGAAGAGCGTCTCGGAAGCGGCCTTGGCGCGCAGCGCGGCGGCGTCCATCGCCAGCAGCGAGGAGGGCGGATCGATGCGGTCGTGCATGTAGGCGAAGGCGGCGTGGAGGAAGGCCAGCAGCGCGTCCCAGTCGATCCCCTCCGGCGCGGGGTCGCGGACGATGGCGATGCGGCCCGCCGGGCTGGCGTCCATGCTGGAGTCTCCTTCAGGGCCGGTTGTGCGCCAGCCGCCGCAGGGCGACAAGCGGCGCTCGCCCGCGCGGCCGGTCTGGGTTAGGCAGGGGCGGACGTTAAGGGGGACGCGCCGCGCGATGCGACGCCTGATTCAATTTCTCACCCACCAGGACGCGCAGGCCCGCCGCGCGATCCTGATCTGCCTGTCGCTGTTCGCCGGGGTCGCGGCGATCTATGCGCTGGGCAAGATCGGGCTGGGGGTCGGCGACGAGACGGCGCTGGAGGAGTGGTTCGAGGGCGTGGCCGATTCGCCCTGGGCGCTGCCGGCGACCATCGCGGCCTTCGTCGCGCTGGCGTTTCTGGGGGCGCCGCAATTCCTTCTGTTCGCCGCGGCGGTGGTCGCGTTCGGCCCGGTGACCGGCGGACTTTATTCCTGGGTCGCCACCATGGTGGCCGCCAGCGTGACCTTCTGGCTGGGCCGGCTGTCCGGGGCGGGGCTGGCCCGGCGTTATGGCGGGGACACGGTGAAGCGGTTTTCCCGCTTTGTCGGGCGCAACGGATTCTGGACCGCCTTCGCCATCCGCAACGTGCCGAGCGCCCCATTTATCGTTGTAAATATGGGACTTGGCATGAGCCACAGCACGTTCTTCCATTTCATGGCGGGGACGGGGCTGGGCATTATTCCGAAAATCGCGCTGGTCGCCTTCGCCGGGAAAGGCCTGATGGAGGTCATGCTGCGGGCCGCCAGCTGGGAGGCCGCGGCGCTCGTGGCGGCCGGCGCGGCGCTGTGGCTGGGCGGGATGCTGGTCGCCCGGCGATTCCTCAAGCGGCGCGAGGGCGGAGAGCCTGTGCAGGAGCCGCCGAACGGGCCTTGAAATCGCCAAGTATCGGTCGCACAAGGGACGCCGGGTCAGGATTCTTCTGCACTGTGCTAACTATTGGCAGGCAATAGAAAAATGCGCCCGTCTTCATGGTGGGCGCGAACGAGGGGCGCGCCCCGGCCCTGGCAGGTTAGGTATTTATGATCGGAAGTCTTTTCGGCCTGATGTCCGCCGATATGGCGATCGACCTCGGCACAGCGAACACGCTGGTCTTCGTCAAACAACGCGGGATCGTGCTGAACGAACCGTCGGTCGTGGCCTTCCGCAACGACAGCGGCCGCAAGCGGGTGCTGGCCGTCGGCCAGGACGCCAAGCTGATGCTGGGCCGCACGCCCGGAAACATCGAGGCGATCCGCCCGATGCGCGACGGCGTGATCGCCGATTTCGACGTCGCCGAGGAGATGATCAAGCACTTCATCGCCAAGGTGCATAACCGGCGCACCTTCGTCAGCCCGCAGGTCGTGATCTGCGTGCCGTCGGGCGCGACCGCGGTGGAGCGCCGGGCGATCCATGAATCGGCGCTGGCCGCCGGCGCGCGCAAGGCCGCGCTGATCGAGGAGCCGGTGGCCGCCGCACTGGGCGCGGGCCTGCCGATCCACGAACCGTCCGGGTCCATGGTGGTCGATATCGGCGGCGGCACGACCGAGGTGGCGGTGCTGTCGCTGCAGGGCATCGTCTATGCCCGCTCCGTCCGGGTCGGCGGCGACATGATGGACGAGGCGATCATCAATTATATCCGCCGGTCGGAGAATCTGCTGATCGGGGAGACGAGCGCCGAGCGGATCAAGCAGGAGATCGGCACCGCCGTCGCCCCGCAGGAGGGCGAAGGCATGGTGCTGGAGGTCAAGGGCCGCGACCTGATGCAGGGCGTGCCGCGGGAGGTCGAGGTGACCGAGCGGATGATCGCCGAGGCGCTGTCCGAGCCGGTGGAGCACATCGTCGAAGCCGTTAAGATCGCGCTGGAATCGACGCCGCCGGAGCTGGCGGCGGACATCGTCGACAAGGGGATCATGCTGACCGGCGGGGGCGCGCTGCTGCGCAACCTGGACGAGGCGATCCGCGACCGCACCGGACTGCCGGTGGCGATCGCCGACGATCCGCTGACCTGCGTCGTTCTGGGATGTGGCAAGGTTCTTGAAAACCCGCGGCAGATGCGGGGTCTGCTGGCCGCGGCCGTCTAATTTCGGTCCGGTCCGGGGTCCCCTGCGCGGACAGGAGGCTATGGAGTGATCGAGCCGGGGTCGTGGAGACGCCGAACGCGCTGGACGCGTTTGACGTACGGCCTGTTGGCCGTCGCGGCCATTGTCCTGCTGTTGCTGGACCGTCCGGCCGCACGGCCCGCCTTTTTTGACACGCTGCGCGCGGGATCGGACGATCTGGCCGCCCCGGTGATGAGCGGGGTTTCGGCGCCGCTGTCGGGCATCCGCTCCCTGCGCGAAAACCTGAAAGAGCACTGGGCCGTCCACGACCAGAACGAGGCGCTGCGCGCCCGGCTGGAGGAAATGGAGGGCTGGCGCGACCTGGCCCTGTCCCTGCGCGATACAGTTTCGGCCTATGAGGCGATCCTGGAAGTGCCGGGGGTCGCCTTTGTCGACCCGGTCGTGGCCTGGACGGTGGCCGAGAGCGGCGGGCCGTTCCAGCACGCCCGGCTGATGACCGTCGGCAAGGACAAGAACGTGAAGCCCGGCTATCCGGTGCTGACCGACCGGGGCCTGGTCGGCCGGGTGGTGAGCGTGGCGGAGCGGTCGTCCCGCGTGCTGCTGCTGACCGACTCCACCAGCCGGGTGCCGGTGATGACCGAGGACGGCGAGGTCCGCTCCGTCCTGTGGGGCGACAACACCAATGCGCCGAAGCTGGAGTTCGCCAGCGGCTCCCGCCGGATGGCGGAGGGCGACCGGATCGTGACCTCCGGCGACGCCGGCGTGTTTCCGCGCGGCCTGCCGATCGGCGTGGCCGGCGTGACGGGCGACGAGCTGTGGCGCGTGGCCTTGTATTCGGACAGCGAGCCGATCGACGCGGTCTGGGTCTATCCCTATGAGCCGATCGCGCCGCCGCCGCCCGAGGCGGTGACGCCGGTCGCCCCGCCGCCCGCCGAACCGGCGGCGGACGAGACCGCAGCGGATGACGCCGCGGGCGACGAAGAGTCGCCCGGCGGGGCCGACGCCGCCGACGCGCTGCCGGCGGACGCCGCAGCCGCAGAGGGTGAAGCGGACGGCGAAGCCGAAACGCCGGTGCAGCAGGCGGCGACCGCGGGCGAGGGGCAACCCGAATGATCCGCGTCCGGCCGTTCGAGGCGGAAAGCCCGACCTCCATGGCCGTGATCATCGCGATGGTGACGCTGGCGGCCTCCATCCTTCTGTTCGCCGCGCCGCGGCCGCTGGGCCCGGTGCCGATCCCGCTTCTGCCGGTGATGACGGTGTATTTCTGGACCGTGGCGCGGCCGAGCCTGATGCCGGCGGCCGCCGCCTTCTTCGCCGGGCTGGCGATGGATTTGCTGACCTGGACGCCGATGGGGTTCTGGGCGCTGGGCCTGCTGGCCGCGTCCGGGGCGGCGCGGATCCTGCGGCCCTATGTACTGGGCGCGGACCTGTGGCGGCGCATGGCGGGGATGGCCGGAGCGACCGCGGCGGTGGCGGTGGCGGGCCTGATCGCGTTCGGGGCGGCGGACCGGCCCGTGCAGGCGACATGGCTGCAACTTGTTCAATTGATTTTGACGGTTTTGACGTATCCTGTTCTCGAAGCGGCGTTTTTCGCGTTGGGGCGCGGCGCCGGACTGGGCCGGGGGCGAGCGTGAAGTTCGAGCAATCGAAAGACACCGAGAACACGTTTACGCGCCGCACGATCGTGCTGGGCGCGGGGATCGGGGCCGTTTTCACGACGCTGGGCCTGCGCCTGTACCAGATCCAGGTGCGGGACGCGGACAAGTTCGCCCTGCTGTCCGAGGACAACCAGTTCAATTACCGCCTGCTGGCGCCCAGTCGGGGCCGGATCCTGGACCGGTTCGGCGTGCCGATCGCCGAGAATGAAGAGAATTACACCGTCCTGATCGTTCCGGAGAACGCCAAGGACGCCGAGGCGGTGCTGGACCGGCTGGCCGAGGTCGCGCCGCTGTCCGAGGAGCGCAAGGAACAGGTGCTGCGCGAGATCGCGCGCACGCCGGGCTTCCGCTCCATCACCGTGGTCGACGATTTGAACTGGCGCGAATTCGCGCAGGTGAATCTGCACGCGCCGGAGCTGCCCGGCGTTCTGCCCATCGTGGGCGAGACGCGCTTCTATCCGCGCCGCGACGCCTTCGCCCATATCACCGGCTATGTCGGCAAGGCCGACGAGGCGACGGCGGGCAACGATCCGCTGCTGCGCAGCCCGGGCTTCCGCGTCGGCCGCGACGGGATGGAGAGGGCGCTGGACCTGCAGCTGCGCGGCAAGGCCGGGTCGCTGAAGACCGAGGTCGACGCGTTCGGCCGGGTGGTGCGCGAGCTGCCCGATCCGGAGACCGCGGCGCAGGCCGGCGGCGACATCCGCCTGACCCTGGACGCGGAGCTGCAGGAGTATGCGGTGGAGCGCATTTCCACGGAGCTTGCCTCCAGCACCGCGGTGATCGACGTGCAGACCGGGGACATCCTGGCGCTGGCGTCGCAGCCCGCCTACGACCCGAACCATTTCGCGCGCGGCATGAGCCAGACCGAGTACGACATGCTGCGCGGGGACGAGCGCGAGCCGCTGTTCCAGAAGGCGTTCGCCGGGACCTATCCGCCGGGCTCCACCTTCAAGCCGGTCGTGGCGATGGCCGCGCAGCGCCATGGCGTGATCGACCCGAACGAACGCATTCATTGCGGCGGTTCGGTCTCCCTCGGCCGGGCGCGCTTCCACTGCTGGAAGGTCCATGGCGCGGTGGACATGCGCGCGGCGTTCAAGGGCAGCTGCGACATCTATTTCTATGAAGTGGCGCGGCGGCTGGGCATCGACCGGCTGGCGGAAGTCGCGCGCGAATTCGGCATGGGGCACGCGCCGGACCTGCCGCTGCCCGGCGTGCGGGCGGGCAATATTCCGGACGAGGCCTGGAAGCGCGCCCAGTACAACGAGCCCTGGACGACCGGGGACTCGCTGAACGCCGGGATCGGGCAGGGCTATGTGACGGCCAGCCCGCTGCAACTTGCCTTGATGACCGCGCGCATGGCGAGCGGGCGGATGGTCATGCCGCGCCTGGTGCTGGACGGCGCGTCGCCGGACTTCGAACACATGGACTATGCCGACGACTGGCTGGCCGTGGTGCGCGAGGGCATGCGCGAGGTGTGCGAGGAGGTGGGCGGCACGGCGAACTATTATCTGGGCGGCGGGCTGAACTATGGCGACATGCAGATGGGCGGCAAGAGCGGCACCGCGCAGGTGCGCCGCATCACCGCCGCCGAGCGCGCCGCGGGCCTGACCGACAGCCAGCGCCTTCCGTACAAGCACCGCGAGCACGCGCTGTTCATCGGCTTCGCGCCGTTCGACAAGCCGCGATACGCCTGCGCGGCGGTGGCCGAGCACGCCAGCGGCGGCGGGTCGCGCGTCGCCGGGCCGATGGTGCGCGACATCCTGGTTCATGCGCTGGAGCGCAATTCGGGCCGCCGGCCCGACAGTCCGCTGGCGTCTCTCTGATGGCGTCCATCTTCTATTCGGAACAGGCGCCGCGGAGCCTCAGCGGCGCGGTGGTCGAGCTGGACTGGACGCTGGTCGTCCTGCTGTGCCTGGCGGGCGGGGCGGGCGTGGCGATGCTGTATTCGGTGGCGGACGGGTCCTGGTCGCCCTGGGCGATGCAGCACGCGATCCGGTTCGCCGCGGGTCTGGTCCTGATGATGGGGCTGGCGCTGATCAATCCGCGGCTGTGGATGATGGCGGCCTATCCGGCCTGGGGCGGCACGATGGTGCTGCTGATCGCGGTGGAGCTGTTCGGCGCGAACCGGATGGGGGCTCAGCGCTGGCTGGACCTGGGACCCGTCAGCATGCAGCCGTCGGAATTCATGAAGGTGGCGCTCGTGCTGGCGCTGGCGCGCTATTATCACGGCCTGTCGCCGGAGCGGGCGCGCAGCATCCTGGGCACGCTTATCCCGCTGCTGCTGATCGCGGCACCGGCCGCGCTGATCGCGCACCAGCCGGACCTTGGCACCGCGGTGCTGCTGGTGCTGACCGGCGGGGCGGTGGTGTTCCTGGCCGGGCTGAACTGGTGGGTCGTGATGCTGGCGGTGGCCGCCGTCGCGGTGGCCGCGCCGTTGTCGCTGGAATTCGTGCTGCACGACTATCAGCGCGAGCGGGTCTTCACCTTCCTGAACCCGGAGGCCGATCCGATGGGGGCGGGGTATCAGATCCTGCAGTCGAAGATCGCGCTGGGGTCCGGCGGGGCGTGGGGCAAGGGCTTCCTGGCCGGGACGCAATCGCATCTGAACTTCCTTCCCGAAAAGCACACCGACTTCATCTTCACCACCATTGGCGAAGAGTTCGGCCTGGCCGGCGGACTGTTCATCCTGGGCCTGTACGCGATGATCGCCGCGCGCGCCGGATGGATCGCCGTGAACTGCCGCAGCCAGTTCAGCCGGCTGGCGGTCACCGGGATCACCACGACGTTCGTCCTGTACGTGCTGATCAATGTGGCGATGGTCGCGGGGCTGGCGCCCGTGGTGGGTGTGCCGCTGCCGCTGATCTCCTATGGCGGGACGGTGATGCTGTCGGTGATGGCCGGGTTCGGCATCATCCTGTCGGCGCAGATCAACCGGTCCCAGCGTCTGGAGCAGACGCGGGCGCTTCTGTAGCGATTTCCGGAACGTTCGGGTTTCAGGCCGCCGCGCTGAGCGTGGCGTCGAGCGCACCGCGCGTGTCTTCCAGCGCGGCTTCCAGCATCGGGAACATGTTGCGGGCCTCGTCCGCGTCCGCGCTTTCCATCGCCGCGGCGATGCGCGAGGCGCGGCCAACGCCGACATTGGAGGACGCGCCCTTCAGCGCATGCGCGGCGCGGCGGATGGAGTCCTGCTCCCCGCTGTCGATGGCGGCGGACAGCGTGTCCAGCATGTCCTGCGCGGCGTCCCAATAGGCGGCCACGATCGTGCGCATCACGGCGGGGCCGGTGGCGCCCAGGATCGGATCCAGCGCCGAA
>CAJXKJ010000047.1 GCA_913055605.1 uncultured Euryhalocaulis sp.
CCAGAGCGCGTGGATGGCGGTGAGGTAGCGCTTTTCCCCCTTGAGCGCCGCGATGTCCGCCATGCCGGCATACATGTAGTTCGCGCGCACGGCGTGGCCGACCGCCTCGTACTGCTGCTGCACCGGGAGGTGGCTCTGGTCGTACTCGTGACCGCCGCCGCGGTTGTCGAGGAGGAACTTGGCGAGGCCGATGTAGGCGTCCCCGCGACCGTTCCCCTCCATGTCGTTGACGAAGCGGCCGAAGCGCACCAGCGCCTGTTCCATTTCCTGGTGCTCGTCGTACCAGGCCTTCTTGCCGGGCTCGGGGCCGATGTTCTCGACCCAGCAGTCGGCGAGCTTCTTGGCGGCGTCGTAGAGCCGCGTGTCGGTGCCGTCGGTGAGCATGTAGTGGTTGATCGCGGACTCGAGGAAGTAGCCGGCGATGTAGCCCTCGTGATTCTGGCGCTGGGCCGGATTCCACTTCTCCGGCCAGTGCCTGCGGTCGGCCAGGGTGTAGGCGGTCTGGAGGTAGCCGTCGGGCTCCTGGGCCGCCAGGATCGTGGGGATCCAGTTCTCCAGCGTCTCGCGGAATTGCTGCTGCGCTTCGAGGATCTCGCGGTCGCCCCGGGCGTCCACCATCAGGGCGATGCACATCGACTCGACCGTCTGCAACACCCAGGCGTTGGAGAAGACCAGGCCCTTGTGGCCCTCGTGCGCTTGGCCGGCGAGGGCCTTCGCCGCCTCGACGAAGTTGTCGATTCCCCCGGTGTTGAGCCCCCGGTCCTCGATCTTCCGGATGCAGTGGGGGATCCAGTTGACGATCAGGGCCCTCGCCCGGCCGCTCCACAGCGGGTTGTCGATCCGGTAGGGGGTGGTGTAGACGACGTCGAGACGCTCGTCCTCGGGCGGGGACATCACCTGCACCGTGAGTTGGTCGGAGGCTGCCAGGTCGTCGATGCGGCCTTCCAGGCGGAGGGTGTAAGTCCCCAGCTCGGAGAAGGTGGCGGTGGTGCGTGCCGAGCGGGGGTCGGCGAAGGTGACGGTGCCGGTCTCGTCCTCCAGCCCGCCGCCGGTCGCCTCGAAGATCGTGAGACCTGCCCATTTGACGCCGTCGCCGGTATCGTCGGGGGCCGCATCCCGCCGGGCGGGCACCGGCCGCGCCCAGGTGCGCTCGATGTGGTCCATGTCGCCCAGCACATGCGCGGCGTAGCGCGAGCGCATCAGCGCCTCGGCGGTATTCGGATAGGTGCTGCCAGACAGGTAGAGGTCGCAGCAGCGCTCGAATGGCTTTTCGGAACCGCAGGGGCAGTCTCGGGACATTGGTCATATCTCTGGGTTGGCGCGAGGGCGGGAATGATACCAGTTGTGGCCGGGTGGATAGCAGCTGCCCCGGACCAGTTGGTCAGAGACTCCCGGGAAGTATATGAATTAAGTATCTGGGTAAGTATCAGGGAAAGTTGCGCCAGCAGCTGCTAGTCTGAAAGGGAAAGTATGTTGGCAGAGCGGGTGACGGTATGTTCCGTTGGCTTTGGATTGGTGTATCGGTTGTGTTGGTGTTTGCGATGCCGCTGGTTGCGCAGGAGAGTGGTGAATCTGTGCAGGAGGTGGGCGGCGGCCGGAGTCCTTCCCTGAGTTTTTGTCAGGAGCGCTTTTATGACGAAGATGACGGGATTATCCGGTGCAATTGGGCCGTCAATTTTACGGTCGCCTGCTTTGTATCCTACCCCAATAACAAGGTGATACAGGCCGGTTCCAAACTGGCAGAGCCGGAAGTGGTCGGGGAGTGCGATAACGGCGAAAAAATCGTCAAGCTTCGCCACTATTAAGCGCCTTACTCGACAGTAAGCCATACCCGGTTTCAGTCTTCGACGAGGGCAAGCCGTCCATTTTCCAGCAGGTCAGCAATTTTTTCCTGTAATTGCTCGTAGGTAAACGGTTTCTTGATGTAGTCGAGGATGCGGTCCTGCAGGATGTCTTTCACCTTGCTTTCCACGCTATAGCCTGAAGACAGCATGGCCTTGATATTGGGGTTGATATTTTTCAGCTCTCTGAATAATTGTTGCCCATCCATTTTCGGCATAATCATATCCAGAAGCACCAGGTCTACCTGGTGTGCGAACTTCCTGTAGTGCTCTATGGCTTCCTCTGCCGAGGCGAAGACATCGACCTGATGTCCGTGCATTTCAAACAGGGTCTTGGAATAGCTGCGCACAATGGCTTCGTCATCGACCACCATCATGCGAATGCACTTTTCTGTACCCGGCGATTTTGCGGCTTTTTTCTGGTGTTCGCTGTAGCTCTCAATAATTGGAAGGTAGAGGTCAAAACTGCTGCCTATGCCAATGTCTGAGCGACACTGGATGGCACCTTTATGCAGGTGCGTAGTGCCGTACACCGCAGCCAGTCCCAGTCCTGCGCCGCGGCCGCTGGCTTTGGTGGTAAAAAAGGGTTCAAAGATACGTTGGCGAACGGTTTCGGGCATGCCGGCGCCATTGTCGCTGACATTGATTTTCAGGTATTTTCCCGGATCCAGCTGGAAATCAGAGATTGAAAGCGGAGCTTCTACGACAACGTCACTGGTACGAATAATCAGGGTGCCCCCGGATGGCATGGCGTCCTTGGCGTTAATTCCGAGGTTGAGTAGTGCACTCTTGAGCTGCGCGGAGTCTCCTTTGATGTGGGGGTGGTCAGCGTCCAGCGCTTGCCGGATCAGGATCTTGCGATCAATCGTGCGCTTCAGCATCGCGCAAACATCGCGAATGATGTCGTGGGTATTGCAATCGTTCAGTTGATAAGCGCCTTTGCGCGCAAAGGTGAGCAGCTGGCGGGTTAACTCCGTCGCGTGCCGGGCGGTGGTGAGAATCTGGCTGGCATACTCGGAAATCCTGGTATCACAGGTTGTCTGGTGAATGATTTCCGCAAACCCGGCAATACCGTGAATCATATTGTTGAAATCGTGTGCGATGCCCCCGGCAAGCTCGCCGATCGCCTGCATTTTCTGCGCCTGGCGCAACTCCTCTTCCAGCTGCCGCTGCTTGGTGATATCGCTGCCGATACTGAGGACGCCAATGGTATTACCATCGTCATCGGTAAGAATTTTATTGGTCCAGGCGATCCAGGCGCGTGCGCCGGACCTGGTGATATTCTCGTTGATATTGTAGCGGTGCTCTTCGGGATGGTTGCAGATATGTTCCATCAGCGGGGCGAGATCGCGGCCGGTACTTTCCGTTTCAGGTACTATCGTACCGATTACGTGCTGCCCAATGATTTCCTGCTCATTAAATCCGAAGAAGCGTTGAGCGTATTCATTGAAGAATGTAATGATGCCGTTTTTGTCCCATCGCAGAATAATGGAGTTGGCGTGTTCCACCAGTTCCCGGTAGCGCTCTTCACTTTTTCGCAGTGCATCGTAGACCTGGTGTGAATTCGGTACTGCCGAAGCAGAAGAGTGGGATTCCATCGAATCTGTTCCGGTGGTGTTTTCCATAACATCCGTCCTGGAATAGGGTATTAAAGAGTTGTGGCCTATTGTGTGTTTATTGTTCAGCTGGCTGATCGGTTCCATCTGCATGATCGAGGCCGACCCGGCAAAGGGAACGCTGACCGGCGGCGCGGACTCCCGCCGCGAAGGCGTCGCCGCCGCGCCCTAGGCTTTCTGTATCAGGCGGCCGGCAGGTCCAGCTCGAACACCGCGCCGGTCTCGCCGGACTTCGCCAGACGCAGATCGCCGCCATTGGCCCGCGCCAGATCGCGCGCGATGGCCAGACCCAGCCCGGTGCCCGACGCGCCGTTTCCGGCGCCCGCCGCGAAGGGCTGGAACAGCCGCGCCTGCGCCCGTTCGCTGAGACCCGGCCCGGCGTCCGCCACGGCGATGCAGATTTGCGAACCCCGCCGGCTGGCCGTCACCGACAGGCGCGCGCCCGCGCGGCCGTCCATCGCCGAGACGGCGTTGCGGAACAGATTGAGCGCGATGCGGTGCAGATGTTCGGGGTCGCAGCGGACAGAGAGGCCCGGGCCGATGCGGTTGTCCCAGACGACCGCCCCGCCCTCGACCGCCTCCTGCGCCGCGTCGTCCAGCGCGGCGGCGATGTCCAGATCGGCGCACTGGGGTTCGGCGTCCGCCGCGCCGCCGAAACTGAGCGTCGCCTCGCACAGGCGCGCGGCGCGGTTGATGGAGCGCATCACCCGCGCGCCCATCGCCTGGATGCGCGGGTCCTGATCGCCGGCCAGCCGGTCCGACACCAGGCTGGCGGAGGCTAGCGCATTGCGCAGATCGTGGCTGATGCGCGCCACCGCCTCGCCCAGCGCCGCGAGCCGCTGTTTCTGGCGCAGCGTCTGGCTCAGCCCGCGCTGCATGTCGGCCAGCGCGCTCTGCGCCTCGCCCAGCTCGTCGCTGCGCGGGGCGCTGCGGCGCGCGGGCGGGGCGGCGCGCTCCGGCTCGGCGCCGAAGGCGGTCATCTCTTCGGTCAGGCGGCGGATCGGGCGGACCAGCGCGAAGGTCAGCGTCACATAGATCAGCGTCGCGGTGATCAGGGAGATGACGATGGAGGCGGCGAAGATGCGCGCCGAATAGGCCCGCATCTCGCGGGCCAGCGGCGCGCGCGGGGCCAGCGCCTCGACAAAGTCCGCGCCCTCCATGCGCGCCTCGCCAACGATGCGCAGATAGGAATCCGGCGCCGGGAAGAAGGCGCCCGGCATGGCGAGCAGGCTCTGCAGGCGGGTCTCGCTGCGCAGGTCGACGGTGAATTCCGCCGCCGCGCCCTCCGGCGCCGCGTTCAGGATCAGCTCCCGCATCCCCTCGCGCTTCACCGCCACGGCGGCGACGCCGGCGCCGGACAGAAGCTCGGCCGCCAGATCGTTGTTCACCATCCGGTCGGGCGCGGCCTCCACGGCCAGCGAGGCCAGGCGCGCGGCCTGCAGCCGCTCCTCCATCCAGCCGAGGCGGAAGGCGGCCGCCGACGGCACGAAGATCAGCACTTCGGCCAGCATCACGAAGGCGATGGTCAACAGCAGCAGACGCCCGGACATGCCGAAGGCCAGCGCGCGGCGGCGCGGCGCGGCGGCGGCAGGGGAGCGGGCGAAATCAGCGGTCATCTGGGGCCGATCCTAGACCAGATTGCATTCCGGCAGAATTGCCCGTGTTAAGCCAGACGAGACTAGTGCAGCCGGGCGGCCAGCGCCGCGATGCGCCGGGCCAGCTTGCCGAACACCAGATCCTCGTACCAGGCGGACGCGGCGCGGCGCACCGCCTCCCCCCGCGTGGGATAGGGCGCGATCATTCCGGTCAGGGATTTCACGCCCCCGCCGGCGGCCATCGCGGCCTGGGCGATCTGGATCAGCTCCCCGGCCTCACGCCCGGCGATGGAGACGCCCAGGATTTTTCCGCCGCGCCCGGCGGCGAGCGTCACCTCCCCCTCCGTCTCGCCCTCCGCGATGGCGCGGTCGTTTCCGGCGAAGGGCGCGCGGGTCACGCGCACGGACTTGCCGTGGCGCCTGCGCGCCTCCTCCGCGGTCAGGCCGACCTGCGCCAGTTCGGGGTCGGTATAGAGAGCCGCCGGGACCGGCGCGGCAGGCCAGCGCGCGCGGCCGAAGAAATAGAAATTGCGGATCAGCAGCGCGGCCTGCGCCCCGGCGGCGTGGGTCAGCATTTCGCGGCCCGCCGCGTCGCCGGCGGCGTAGACGCGGGGATTGGAGGTGCGCAGCCGGTCGTCGGTGCGGATGAAGCCGCGCGCATCCGTCGCCACGCCCCCGGCCTGCAAATCCAGCCCCTCCGTCGCGGGCGCCCGCCCGGCCGCGACGAGGAAATGCGAGGCCGCGATCTGGCGGCCATCGTCCAACGTCAGGACGACACCCGCGCCCTCCTGCGCCACCGCTTCGGCCCGCGCGCCCGCAAGAATGTGCACGCCCTCGGCGCGCAGACGCTCCAGCACCAGATCCGCATGGGCGGGCTCGAACCCGGCGAGCGGCCGCCCGGCCTCGACGACCGTGACCTCGGCGCCGAGACGCCGGAAGCCCTGCGCCAGCTCCACCCCGACAGCGCCGCCGCCCAGGATCAGAAGATGCGCGGGCAAGGCGGACAGATCGAAAACGCTCTCATTGGTCAGATAGGGGACCGTCGCGATCCCCTGAAGGCGCGGAATGGCCGGGCGGGAGCCGGCGGCGATCACGACCCGCCGGGCCCGCACGCGGAGGGACGCGGATTCCAGCGTCTTCGGGTCGGCGAAGCGCGCATGCTCCCGCACCACGCGCACGCCCAGCCCCTCGAACCGCTCCTGGCTGTCATGCGGGGCGATGGTCCGGATCGCCCGCCGCACTTCTTCCATGGCGTCGGCGAGCCCCGGCGCGGGCCGGCGCGCCGCGGCGGCCAGCAGCGCCTTGGACGGGACGCAGCCGGTGTTCAGGCACTCGCCGCCCATCTCCCCGCGCTCGAACAGCACGACCGAACGCCCGAGCCGCGCTGAGCCCGCCGCGACCGACAGTCCGGCGGCACCGCCGCCAACCACCGCCAGATCGCAGGACAGCGGCGCGCCGGTCATTGCCGCATGCTCGACCACAGGCGCATGGCGAAGACGCCGCCCGACAGCGCCGACAGGACCAGAAGCGGCAGGAAGATCTGCGGATTGGCCAGCAGCGCGGGATCCAGCCCGTCGCCCCGGTCCAGCGCCGCCCCTGCCCCGTCGCCGATGGACACATAGGCGAAGGCGCCAGGCATGACGCCCAGAACGGTCGCGGCGATGAATTTTCGGATCGGCACGGCGGCGAGCCCCGCGGCGACATTGACGACAAAATACGGCACCAGCGGGAAAATATGCAGAAACAGCGTCCCGGCGAAGGCGTTGTCGGCGAGCTGGCGCTCCACCTTCCCGAACTTGCCCGCGAAGCGCTGGCCGAACGCGGTGCGCCCGGCCTGATAGGTGACCAGCCCGCCCAGCGTGCAGCCCACCACCGCCAGGACGCCGCCCAGCCAGAAGCCGAACAGAAAGCCCGACACCAGCATCAGCAGGAAGCCGCCCGGCGGCACGGTCGCGGCCACGAGCGTGTAGAAGAGCAAAAAGCCCAGCACCATCAAGATGATATGCTGGTCGCGGAAGGCCACGAGCCCGGCGCGCTTGTCCTGGAGCGATTCCAGACCCAGGCGCTGGGGCAGGTCCCAATAGATCGCGGCGGCGGCCAGTGCGACGATCAGCACAAGCGGCGCGAGGCGCGCCGCCCATTGCATCCAGCCGCCATGCGCCCCGTCGCTCGCCCCCATGCGCGGCGACCCTAGAGCGCGGACCGGGGGCGGCAAGCGAAATCACGGGCGCCGCGCCCTGAAATCCGGCGGCGTCTTTCCCTTGACCGGGCGGCGTTCGGCCTGTAATTGCCGCGCCTCGCAATCAAAGCAGTCCTTTTTTGAGTTGAGGCGCGTCCGCCATGAAACGCACATATCAGCCGAGCAAGCTCGTCCGGAAGCGCCGGCATGGTTTCCGCGCCCGTATGGCGACCAAAGGCGGCCGCAAGGTTCTGGCCAGCCGCCGCGCCAAGGGCCGCAAGCGGCTGTCCGCCTAGGACCGACTGCGCGCCGCGATGAGCGGCTCAGCGAATAATCCGCCGTCCCCTGCGCCCGGCCTGCCGGTCGGCCGCATCACGATTCGTCCCGATTTCCTGGCCGCCGCGCGCGGCCACAAGCAGGTGCGTTCCGGCGTTCTGGTCCAGGCCGCGCGCTCCGACGCCGCCGGCGCGGGCGTGCGCGCCGGTTTCACCGCCACGCGCAAGATCGGCGGGGCGGTTCAGCGCAACCGCGCCAAGCGCCGCCTGCGGGAGGCCGCGCGCCAGACGCTGCCGGAACTGGGGCGGGCCGGGTGCGACTATGTGTTCGTTGCGCGGGCCGCCACGCCTGCGCATCCATGGCCGGCATTGCTTGACGATGTCCGAACCGCGTTGATAAGCCTCGCCCGCCTTTTGGAGAACGATGGAAGCGGCCAGACGCCGCGTCCGTAACTCATCATGGATGATCAGCGGAATCTTCTGATCGCGATTGCGATCGCGGTCGGGGTCCTGGTTTTTTACCAAGCCTTCGTCACCGGACCGGCGATGCGGCGCGATGCGGCGCAGCGCGAGGCCGAAATGGCCCAGCAGGCGGAAATCCAGGCCGCCGCCCCGGCCGAGCCGGTGATCCGCAGCGCCGAGGAAGTGCGGACCGAGACCCAGCGCGTGGCGCTGGACAATGACCATCTGCGCGGCTCGCTGTCCCTGACCGGCGCGCGGATCGACGATCTGTACCTGAAGGACCACTACGTCACCGTCGACGCCAAGGAAGCGCAGGACACCGCAGGCCAGGTGGAGCTGTTGCGCCCGCGCGGCAGCGACGGCGCCTTCTACGCCACCATCGGCTGGGCGACCGTGGAGGGCGGGCCGGAAGGCCTGCCCGGGATGGACACGCCCTGGACGCTGACCTCCGGCGAGAACCTGACGCCCGAAACGCCGGTGGTGATGGAATACGAGACTGGCGGGCTGACCTTCCAGCGCACGATCTCCATCGACGACTATTACATGTTCACCGTGTCCGACACGGTGTCGAACGAGTCCGGCGCGCCGGTCATCCTGTCGTCCTATGGCCAGGTGCGGCGGCACGGCCTGCCGGCGGACTTCAAGCCCTTCTACATCATCCATGAAGGCGGGATCGGCGTGGCGGGCGGCGAGCTGCAGCTGCGCAAATACCGCAAGCTGGCCGACGGCGAGTCGCGGGAGCATTCGGGCATCGGCGGCTGGGCCGGGATCACGGACAAATACTGGCTGGCCGCGGCCATCCCCGACCAGTCCGAGGACATCGATCTGCGCCTGCGCGCGCTGAACCCCTCGGGCGTCGAGGGGAACGAGATTTACGAATCCACCTATCGCGCCGCGCCGGTGACCCTGGCGCCGGGCGCGCAGCTGTCCTCCTCGGCCCGCATCTTCGCCGGGGCGAAGGAATACGACGTCCTGCAGGACTATCAGAACGATCTGGGGATCGAGCGCTTCATCTGGGCGATCGACTGGGGGAATTTCTGGTTCCTGACGCGGCCCTTCTTCTGGTCGCTGGAGCACATCGACTCCTTCGTCGGGAATTTCGGCTTCGCGATCCTGATCTTGGTCGTGTTCGTGAAGCTTCTCTTCTTCCCCATCGCCAGCAAGGCCTACGCCTCCATGGCGAAAATGAAGCTGGTGCAGCCGAAGATGAAGGCGCTGCAGGAGAAACACAAAGAGGACAAAGAGAAGCTGCAGAAGGAGATGATGGCCCTGTACAGCAAGGAGGGGGTGAACCCTGTCTCCGGCTGTCTGCCCATCCTGCTGCAGATCCCCGTCTTCTTCGCGCTCTACAAGACCGTGTTCGTGACCATCGAAATGCGGCACGAGCCGTTCATCGGCTGGATTCGCGACCTCAGCGCGCCGGACCCAACCATGGTCGGCAATCTGTTCGGCCTGCTGCCCTACGACCCGTCGGTGGTGCCGCTGATCGGCGCCTCGATCCTGGCGATCGGCGTGTGGCCGATCATCATGGGCTTCACCATGTGGGCGCTGCAGTCGCTGAACCCGCCCCAGGCCGATCCGATGCAGCAGCGCATCCTGATGCTGATGCCGGTCTTCTTCACCTTCATCCTGGGCAGTTTCGCGGTCGGTCTGGTGATCTACTGGGCCTGGAACAATCTGCTCTCGATGGCGCAGCAATATGTGATCATGCGGCGCAACGGCGTGGAGACCCAAATCGACACGCTGATCGCCCGGCTGCGCGGCAAGCCGCGGGAGACCGAAGGCTGATGGAGACCCGGGTCTGATGGAGATTCCGGCCTGAGCCCGGAATTCGACGCCGGCCAGCTGGAGGCGGGCCGCCGCCTGTTCTCCGGCCCCTGCGATTTCGTGACCTCCGTCGTATCGCTGGACCGCCTGCCGCCGGGCGGGGCGCCGGAATTCGCCTTCGCCGGCCGGTCCAATGTCGGCAAATCCTCGCTGCTGAACGCGGTGACCGGGCGCAAGGCGCTGGCCCGCACCTCCGGCGACCCGGGCCGCACGCGCCAGCTCAATTTCTTTTCGCTGGGCGAACTCGCCTGGCTGGTCGACCTGCCCGGCTATGGCTATGCCCGCGCGCCGAAGCCGGAGATCGCCCGCTGGACCCAGCTGACCGGCGACTATCTGCGCGGCCGCCAGCAGCTGGCGCGCGTCTTCCTGCTGATCGACTCGCGGCACGGGCTGAAGCCGTCGGATATCGAGGTCATGTCGGCGCTCGACACCGCGGCGGTCAGCTACCAGATCGTGCTGACCAAGACCGACAAATTGAAAAGCGCAGAGCTGGACAAGATGCTGGCCGACACCGCCGAGAAGATCCGCAAGCGCCCGGCCGCGCACCCGGTGCTGCACGCCACCTCGTCGTCCAAGGGCGCGGGCATCGACGCGCTGCGCGCGGAGATCGCGACGCTGGCCGGGGCGGTCAATGGCTGAGGCGGCGGGCGGAGCCGGGCCGGACTTCACCCATGTCCGCGCCTGGGTCTTCGACCTCGACAACACGCTCTATCCCTCGCACTGCAATCTGTTCTCCCAGATCGACGCGCGTATGACGCGCTGGGTGTCGGAGTTTCTGGACCTTCCGGCCGACGAAGCCCGGCTGATCCAGAAGCGCTATTACGCCGAGCACGGCACGACGCTGAAAGGCCTGATGGCGCGCCACGGTATGGCGCCGGCCGAATATCTGGATTTCGTGCACGATATCGACCTCAGCGTGGTCGAGGCCGACAGCGTGCTGCGCGCGCGGATCGAGGCCCTGCCCGGCACGCGCGTGGTGTTCACCAATGGCAGTCACGGCCACGCCGAGCGCGTGCTGGAAAAGCGCGGCCTGTCCGGCCTGTTCGACCACACGTTCGACATCGTCGCGGCCGGCTACGAGCCCAAGCCCGCGCGTGCGGCGTTCGACCGGATGATGGAGGCCTGCGGCGTGGCGCCGGACCGCGCGGCGATGTTCGAGGATTTGGAGCGCAATCTGGAGCCCGCGCACGCGCTCGGCTTCACCACCGTGCTGGTGCGCACCGATCACGACTGGAGCCACGAGCCGGAGGGCGCCCGTCCCGCCGGCCCGGGCGCGGCGCCGCCCCACGCCCATCACGTCACCGACGATCTGTGCGCCTTCCTCGGAGAGATCCGGACCGGCGCCTAAGCGCTAGTCCAGCGGGACGCCGGTGGCGTTCTGGATGTGGTCGGACATGGCGTCGTCCCAGCTGGTCCAGCCGGAAATCATCCCGTAGGGGCGGCGCAGCTCATAGGCCTCCACCTCGTGGATGCCGTCCTGCTCCACCTTGAAGATTTCGGCGATGGACCAGGTCCAGGGCTCGGTCGGGCCCATGGTGACCTCGGTTCCGTCCGGCAGGTCGAACGTGCGGGTGTCGCCCGCGAAATGGTCGAAAAAGGCCATGACGAAGACCAGCCCCCGCTCCTCGTCCACCGCAACGAAACGGCGGTCCCGGATGCGGGAGACGAAGTGCAGCATGCCGGATTCGAACTGGCTCTGACAGGTCGCCTCGCCCGCCGTGCCGGCCTCCAGCCCCGGGTCCGGCGTACCGTCGTCCATGGAGCCCGGACGGCGGGTGCTGAAGCGCCCGTTCGTGTTGCGCCAGCAATTGTCGAGGAAGCTGTAGTCGCCCTTGCCGTCATTCTGCTGGATGCCGGCGAAATAGAGGTTGGCCCCCTCGATCAGATCGCGGCGCGACATGCGCTCGTCCGCCGGAACCGCTTCGGTCAGGGCCGGCCGCGGCTGGCCCATCGTGACATAGCGGTCATAGGCTTCAGGCTCGCGCAATTCGCGCTGTTCGATCTCGGCGATCCGGCCGTCTTCGATCTTCAGGCGCACGGCCATCGCGTTGCCGACGCCATCCGGCGTCGGGCCGTCCTCGATGAAGGTGGTCATGAAGGCGACCTGCTGTGCCGGGACGTCGGCGACGACGAGGCGGTAATCCCCCTTGGCCTGGACCGTGCGCCACACGCCGTCCCCGATGGCCAGGCGCTGGCCGTTCGCGGTGAAGCGGACGTCGTCGGCCAGCATCGCGGCGGCCGGGTCGTTGTCGACCAGCGCGTCCAGATAGGTCTCGGCCCAATTTTCCAGACAGGCGCGGTCGCAGTCCTTCGCGAACGCGGGCGCGGCGAACATGGCGGCGAGCGTCATGCCCGCCGCTGCGGATTTTCCGAATGCGAAGCGCATCTATTCGATACCCGTCTCGTTCTGGATTTCGTCGGACATGCCCTCTTCCCAGGTGCTCCAGCCGGAGATCATCCCGTAGGGCGGCTCTTTCAGATAGGCGTCGATCTCGTGCAGCATCCCGTCTTCGACCTTGAAGACCTCGGCGATGTACCAGGTCCAGGGCCGGGTCGGGCCGGCGGTCACTTCGCGGCCGTTCGGGATGGTGAAGGTCCGCGTCTCCCCGCCCATGTGGTCGAAGAAGCCGAACGCCCAGACCAGGCCGCGCTCCTCGTCCACCGCGACATAGCGGCGATCGCGGATGCGGGCGACGAAGTGCAGCAGGCCGGATTCGAACTGCTCGCGGCAGGACCATTGCGCCGAATAATTGGTGGAGGTCGCCGGGTCCGGCCGGGTTTCGCCCTCCGGCGTTGGCTGGTTGGTGGTCAGCGTGCCGTTCTCGAACCGGTCGCAATCGTCGGCAAAGGGATAGTCGCCCTTGCCGTCGTTCATCTGCATGCCGGTGAAATATTTGTTCGCCGTTTCGATCAGGTCGCGGCGGGACATGCGGCTGTCTTCCGGCACGGTCTCGAAATAGGCCTCGCGCGGACGGCCATAGGACTCCAGCCGGTCGTAGAGGCTCTGGTTGCGGATCTCCATCTGCTCGATTTCGGCGATCTGGCCGTCCTCGATTTTCAGGCGCAGCGCGATGGCGCCGCCGGCCGCGTCGTCCGGATCGCTGGCGTCCTCGGTGAAGGTGGTCATCACCGTGACCTGCTGGGCCGGCACGTCCGTGACGAACAGGCGATAGGTCCCCTTGCCCTTCATCGTGCGCCAGATCCCGTCCCCGATGGCCAGCAGCTGGCCGTCCGCGGTGAAGCGCACATCGTCGGCCAGGTTCGCCGCCGCCGGATCGTTGTCGATCAGCGCGTCCAGATAGGTGTCGACCCAGCCTTCGAGGCATTCGCGGCCGCAGTCCTGCGCCGAGGCGGCGCCCGCCCCGCCCAGCAGCGCGAATGCGCCGGCACCGCACGCCAGCAAGCGTTTCGTCACGGTCATCATGTCCTCCCCAGAACTCCGGTCCGTTGTCCGGCCGGTTTTGCTGCGCCCGATTGGAGGGATCGCCGGGCCGCGAGTCAACGCGAAGCTTGGCCTATTCGGGGGCCCGGCGGATCGGGAAGAGGTCTTCGTCCTCGCCCTCAGAATCCGAGGACGGGCGGGTGACCAGGAAAGGCTCGTCCGCGCCCGCCTCTCCGGCGCCGGCGGGCGCGGCGGACAGCCGGCCCGCGGCGCGGAGCGCATCGCGCAGAACGTATTCGATTTGGGCGTTCACGCTGCGCAATTCGTCGTCGGCCCAGGCCTGCATCGCCGCCATCAGCGCGGCGTCGGCGCGGAGCGGATAGGATTTCCTGGGCGCTGCGGCCATCGGCGTCGCCTCTCCACTTCAGGAAAAGGGACGATACGCCAGAGTGATATGGCATGATATCAAAATCTATCGAAATGCCGTGCGGCGCGCCGTGGAGCGAGCGGGCGCTTCCTGTCCCCTCTCGCTTGACCTGCCGCGCCGCATCGGGGACACCCCGCGGCCATGACCCAGACGAACGATATTGCGGCGCTGCAGAGCGCCGTCGAGGCGGCGTGGGAAGACCGCGCCAGCCTTTCCGCCGACACAAAGGGCGAGGCCCGGGACGCGGTCGAGGCCGCGCTCGGCCTGCTGGATTCCGGCCAGGTGCGCGTCGCCGCCCCGGGCGGCAACGGCCAGTGGACTGTCCATGAATGGCTGAAACAGGCGGTGCTGATGTCGTTCCGCCTGACCCCGAACCAACGGATTTCCGGCGCACCGGGCGGCGCGGACTGGTGGGACAAGGTGCCCAGCAAGTTCGCCGGCTGGGGCGACGCCGAATTTTCCGCCGCCGGCTTCCGCGCGGTTCCGGGCGCGGTCGTGCGCCGCGGCTCTTATGTTGCGCCGGACGCGGTGCTGATGCCCAGCTTCGTCAATATCGGCGCCTATGTCGGCAAGGGCACGATGGTGGACACTTGGGTCACCGTCGGGTCCTGCGCCCAGATCGGCGCGAACTGCCATTTGTCCGGCGGCGTCGGCATCGGCGGTGTTCTGGAGCCGCTGCAGGCCAGCCCGACCATTATCGAGGACAATTGCTTCATCGGCGGCCGCTGCGAGATCGCCGAGGGCGTGATCGTGCGCGAGGGCGCGGTGATCGCCATGGGGACGTTCATCTCCGGCTCCACCAAGATCGTGAACCGGGAGACCGGCGAGACGCTGCGCGGGGAAATCCCGCCCTATTCCGTCGTCGTGCCCGGCACGCTGCCCGACCCGAAGGGCGGGCCGAGCCTGGCCTGCGCGGTGATCGTCAAGCAGGTGGACGAAAAGACGCGCGCCAAGACCGGCGTGAACGAACTTCTGCGGACGTAGGCTTGGGGTTCCCCGGAACGCGCACAGCGCGTGTCCGGGGTCCAGCCCCGAACGAAAAGAGCCCGGCGAAAGCCGGACTCTTGCTGTTTGTGCTTTGCATGAGCGGCGCCCGGCCCTCAGGCATAGCCCGAGAGCGTTCGGCCCTTCGATCGCTCCACTGGAGCGATCGATCGGCTAGCGCCGACCGGACCTCACCCCTGCACCTCCGGCAGGTCGACGGTCAGGCCGTCCAGCTCTTCGCGGACGGTGATCTGGCAGGACAGGCGGGAGTTTTCCCGGGGCTCGGCGGCGAAATCCAGCATGGACATCTCCATCTCGCTGGGCCCGCCGACCTTTTCCCGCCAGTCCTCGCGCACATAGACATGGCAGGTCGCGCAGGCGCAGGCGCCGCCGCAATCGGCGTCGATGCCCGGCACCAGATTATGGATCGCGGCCTCCATCACCGACTGGCCCAGTTCGGCGTTCACCTCATGGGTCTCGCCGGAGTGCTCGACATAGATGATCTTGACCATGGACCGCGCGGATTCCTGTTGCAGTGAGGAACGCCGCGCTTAGCCGCTGGGCGGCGGGGGCGCAAGCGCGCCCCTGATTCCGCTCCTGACTCCGCCCCTGACTCCGCCCCTGACTCCGCGCCCCGCCGCCCGGTTTCGCCCGCCGCATGACGCCCTATCATGACGGAATGGATTCGCCGGCGCTTGCGCGACCGCTTCCCGACATCGCGGCGACAGAGGCGCTGGGCGCAGCTCTGGGCGCTGTGCTGCGCGCGGGGGACGTCGTGGCCCTGTCCGGGCCGCTGGGCGCGGGTAAGTCGGCCCTGGCCCGCGCGGCGATCCGCGCCCGGCTGGAGGCGCCGGAGATGGACGCGCCCAGCCCGACCTTCACTTTGGTGCAGACCTACGCGGCCCCGGACGGGCTGGAGATTTGGCATGTCGACCTGTACCGGCTGGACGACCCGTCGGAGCTGGAGGAGCTGGGCCTGGAGGAGGCGTTCGCCGGCGCGGCGGCGCTGATCGAATGGCCAGAGCGTGCCGGGCCGTTTCTGCCGGAGGACAGGCTGGATATAAGGCTGGAGCCGGCGGGGGCCGGGCGCCGGGCCGCGATCGCGGCCCGGGGACAACGCTGGAGGGAGCGGATTGACGGACTTCTCTGAGCGCGACGGTTTGATCCGCGCTTTCCTGACCGGCGCCGGATGGGGCGCGGGGGCCTGCGCGCCGCTGGCCGGGGACGCCTCCACGCGCCGCTATCTGCGCGTAGCGCGCGGCGATGGCGAGGGCGCCGAGCGGGCGGTCCTGATGGACGCCCCGCCCGCGGCGGAGACCGCCGCCTGTCCGCCGGATGCGGACGAGGAACAGCGCCGGGCGCTCGGCTATAACGCCATGGCGCGGCTGGCCGGACCGCGGGTCGGTAATTTCGCCGCGCTGGCCCGGCATCTGCGCGGCATCGGCCTCAGCGCGCCGCGCATCCTGGCGGAGGACCACGAATCCGGCCTGCTGCTGCTGGAGGATCTGGGCGACGATCTGTATTCGCGCGCGGCCGCCGAGGGCGCGTCGGAGCGCGACCTCTATGTCGCGGCGATCGAGGCGCTGGCCCGGCTGCACGCCCAGCCCGCGCCTGTGTCGCTCGATGATTGCGACCTGCTGACCTATGACCGCATGGCGGCGATGACGGAGGCCGACCTCTTCCTGGACTGGTACGTCGCGCGCGACGCCAAGGTGCCGGATTCGGCGCGCGCCGACTGGGAAGCGGCCTGGGCCGGCGCACTGGCGGCCGCGGCGCCGAAACAGCCGGTTCTGGTGCTGCGCGACTTCCACGCCGACAATCTGCTGTGGCTGCCGGATCGGGCGGGCGCGGCGCGCGCCGGCCTTCTGGACTTCCAGGACGCGCTGGTCGGCCACCCCGCCTATGATTTCGTGTCGCTGGTCGAGGACGCCCGCCGCGACGTGGACCCGCAGCTCGCCAATGCGCTGATCGGGGCTTATCTGGAGCTGACCGGCGCCGATCAGGACGAGTTCCTGCAGGGCATGGCGGTCTGGGCCGGGCAGCGGAACGCCAAGATTTTGGGAATTTTTATTCGCCTCGCGATGCGGGACGGGAAAAAACGCTATCTCGACTTCCTCCCGCGCGTTGAACGCCTGTTCGCAAAGGATCTTGAGCATCCGGCGCTGGAGGGCGTGCGCGACTGGATCGGCGCCCACGCCCCGGCGGTGCTGAAGGAGGCGGCATGACCGGTATGACCGGGTCGGACCGCGCCGCAGGTCTTACCGGAATGGCCCTTGCGGCCGGGCTCGGCACGCGGATGCGCCCGGTCACCAACGACCGGCCCAAGCCGCTGGTGGAGGTCGGCGGTATGACGCTGATCGATCACGCGCTGGCGCGCCTCGCCGCCTGCGGCGTCACGCGCGCAGTGGTCAATGTCCACCATTTCGCGGACATGGTTGAGGCGCATCTGAAAACGCGAACGCGTGCTCCGGAAACCGTGATCTCCGACGAGCGCGCGCAATTGCTGGAAACCGGCGGCGGCCTGGTCCATGCCCGCGCCCTTCTGGGCGACGCCCCGATCCTGGTCACCAATATCGACGCCATCTTCCTGCCGGACCGGCCGCTGGACTTCGCCGGCCTGTTCCAGGGCTTCGATCCGGAGTGCGAGGATTGCCGCCTGATCCTGGTCGAGAAGTCGCGCGCCAGCGGTCTGGAGGGGGCCGGGGATTTCGCTATCGGGCCGGAGACGCGGCTGAACCGGCGGGGGACCGCGGCCGAGGCGCCCTATTTCTATACCGGAATGCAAATTCTCAATCCGGCGATCCTGGACGGCTGGCCTGACGAGCCGTTCTCGCTGAACAGGATCTGGGACCGCAGCCTGCAAAACGGGCGGCTGACCGGCGCGGTGTTCGAGGGCGACTGGCTGCATGTCGGCGATCCGCAGGCGCTGGAAGAGACGCGCGCCCGGCTGAACACGCCCCCGGCTCTGGGGGCCGGCGCGGGCCGCGACAGGTGAGCCTGTTCGACAGGACGGGTCCGCGCGTATTCACGGTTCCACCGTCCGCCCGGTTTCTGGACGTGCTGGCCGCCCAGCTGTGGCAGATCGCAGACGGCGACCCGCTGCACCTTTCGGACATCCAGATCTTCCTGCCGACCCGACGCGCCGCACGCGGGCTGACCACCGCGCTGGCCGCCGGGGCGCCCTCGGGCGCGGCCGGCGCCCTGATCGCCCCGTCGATCCGGCCCCTGGGCGATCTGGACGCGGACGAACCGCCGTTCGAGCCCGGCGGCCCCTCGCTGGACACCGCCCCGGCGATCGGAGGGGCCAGGCGCCTGTTCGAATTGTCCCGCCTGACGGCCGCCCGGATGCGGGCGGAAGGCGCGCCGCCCGACCCCGCCGCATCGCTGGCCGCCGCGCGCGAACTGGCGCGGGTGATCGACGAGATCGAGACCGCCGAAATCGGCGACCTGTCCGGTCTGGACGAGAACATTCGGGCGCGCCTGCCCGCCCATCTTCAGGACGCCGCGGCGTTTCTGGAAATCCTTCAGGAGTTCTGGCCGGCCCGGCTGGCGGAGCTGGGCGCGATGGACGAGGCCGCGCGGCGCGCTTTGCTGCTGCGCGCGCTGGCCGATCAATGGGAAGCCGCGCCGCCAAAGGGGCCGGTGATCGCCGCGGGCTCCACCGGCGTGGTGCCCGCCGTCGCTAATCTGCTGCGCGTCATCTCGAACCTGCCGCAGGGGGCGGTGATCCTGCCCGGGCTGGACCGGGACCTCGAAGACGGCGCCTGGGCCGCCATCGACGACCAGCATCCCCAAGCCGCGCTGAAGCGGCTTACCGCGCGGCTCGGCGTGAAGCGGGAGGATGTGGCCGACCTGCCCGGGGCGTCCGAAACCGCCGCCGCGCGGCCGCGACGGCGCCTGATCGCACAGGCGCTGCTGCCGGCCGAGGCCTCCGGCGGAATGCTGGCGGGCGTGCAGGCCATCGCGGAGGCGCAGGGCATGGCGCCGGACGCCTTTGCCGAGGCGGCGCTGGACGGCCTGACCCTGATCGAGGCGCGCGGCGAGGAGGAAGAGGCGCTGGCCTGCGCGCTGGCGATCCGCGCGGCGCTGGAGCCGGGCGGCGCCGGTTCGGTCATGCTGGTCACGCCCGACACGATGCTGGCCGAGCGGATTTCCGTCCGTCTCGGCCGCTGGGGGATCGCGGCGCAATCCTCCGCCGGCCGCGCGCTGGCCGAGACCGCGCCGGCGGCCTTCCTCTCCCTTCTGCTGGATCTGGCGCGCGAGCCGGACGCGACGCTGACCCTGTGCGCCCTGTGGAAGCACCCGCTCTGCGCGCTGGGGCGGGAGCGGCAGGCCTTGCGGCGCGTCGCGGCGGATCTCGAAAAGCGATTCCTGCGCGGCCCGCGCCCGGCCGATCTGCGCGCGCGGATCGCGGAGGACGACACGCTGGACCCGGCCCGCCAGGACCGGATGCTGACCCTGCTGGATGATACCGCCGCAGCTTTGGCGCCTCTGGCGGCGCTGGCCGAGGCCCCCGCGCCCGATCGGGCCCGCGCGCTCGCAGAAAGCGCCGAGGCTTTCGCGCGCACGCCGGAGCAAAGCGGCGCGGCGCGGGTCTGGGCCGGTGAGGGCGGGGAGGGAGCCGCGGCGCTCGTCTCCGAACTGATGCAGGACGGCGCGGCGCTGGAGCCGCTGGACGCGGAGGATTTCGCGCGCGTCTTTGCCGAAATGCTGCACGGCCGCGTCGTTCGCCCGCGCGGCGGGGAGCATCCGCGCGTGCGCATTCTGGGGCCGCTGGAGGCGCGCCTGCAAAGCGCCGATCTGGTGATTCTGGCCGGGCTCAATGAAGGCGTCTGGCCCGGCGTGCAGGGGGGCGAGCCTTTCCTGTCCCGCACCATGCGCGCCGGGATCGGGCTGGACGCGCCGGAACGGCGGATCGGCCAGGCAGCGCACGATTTCGCGCAAGCCTCAGGCGGGCGGCGGGTGATCCTGTCCCGCGCCCGCCGCCGGGACGGCGCGCCGGCGGTGGCCAGCCGCTTTCTGTGGCGGCTGAAGACGCTGGCGGCCGGCGCGCGCGGCTGCGCCCCCGACGCGGCGATTCCAGCCGACCCGTCCCTGCAATGGGCGCAGGCGCTGGACCATGTGCGGGCGGAGGACGCGCGGCCCGCGCCGAAGCCGCTGCCGCGCCCGCCTTTGATCGCTCGGCCCCGGCGCGCCAGCGCGACGGGCCTGCGCAACTGGGTGCGCGACCCGTATTCAGTCTATGCGCGCGACATTCTGGGCCTGCGCAAACTGGACCCGGTGGACGCCGCGCCGGGCGCGCGCGAACGCGGCGAGGCCGTGCACGACGCGCTGGAGCGCTGTTTCGATTCGCTGGCCGCCGACGGGGCGGACGCGGCGCTGGCCGAGTTGACGGCGGAGGGGGAGGCCGCGCTGGCGACCTGCGGCCTGGGGCCGGAGCAGCTGGCCTTCGCCATTCCGCGCTTCCGCCGCGCGGCGAAATGGCTGGCGGCGAAGGAAGCCGCGCGGCGCGCGGCCGGCTGGACGCCCGCGGCGCGCGAGACGAAAGCCGAGTGGTCCTTCGATGCGCCGGGCGGCCGGTTCACGCTGGTCGCCAAGGCCGACCGGCTGGATTTGAAGGGCGGGGCCGCCGCCATCGTCGACTACAAGACCGGCTCGGCCCCCGGCGCGAACGAGGTCCGTGCGGGCTTCGACCTGCAGATGCCGGTCCAGGCCGCGATGATGCGCCATGGCGCATTCGGCGCGCCCTTCACCGCCGCGCCGGCAAGCCTGCTCTATCTCAATCTGCGCATGGCGAGCGCCGGGGAGGCCGACGAGGCGATCGAGCTGACCGGCGAGGACTGGGACGGGCTGCGCTATGCCGAGCTGGGCGAGCGCATCGTGCGCCAGCTCGCGGCCTTCTTCGACGATAAGGCCAATCCCTATCTCAGCCAGCCGCGCGCCAAGTTCCGCAATGACTGGGGCGACTACGACCATCTGGCCCGGCGCGGGGAATGGGCGCGCGGCGCGATGGGCGAGGACGGCGCATGAGCGGCGAGGCGCTGGCCCAGGCCGTCGCGGCCCAGCGCCAGGGGGCAGACCCGCGCGCCAGCGCCTTCGTCTCGGCGAACGCCGGGTCGGGCAAGACGCGCGTGCTGGTCGACCGGGTGGCGCGGCTGCTGCTGTCCGGCGCGCCGCCGGCGCGCGTGCTGTGCCTCACCTTCACCAAGGCCGCGGCGACCGAAATGCAGGACCGGCTGTACCAGCGCCTCGGCGACTGGGCGATCGCGCCGGACGAAACGCTACGCGAGGCGCTGGCCGATCTGACGGGCGGGGCACCCGCCGATCCGGGTCTGGCGCGGCGCCTGTTCGCCCGCGCGCTGGATACGCCGGGCGGGCTGAACGTCCAGACCATCCACGCCTTCTGCGAGCGCCTGTTGCGGAATTTCCCGGTGGAGGCCGGGCTGGACCCCGGCTTCACGGTACTGGAGGAGGGCGACGCCGCGCGGCTGGCGACCGAGGCGCGGCGCGACGTCGCGCTGGCCGCGCGCCGCGACCCGCACGGCGAGGCGGCGCGCGCGTTCGAGGGGCTGGCCGCGGCGCGCAGCGACCAGAGCGCGGACGCGGCCTTCGGCTGGGTCACGCTGAACCGCCACGCGCTGTCGGACCTGTTCGGCCGGGTCGGTCTGGACGGGGCGGTCCGCGCCCTGCGCGCGAAGCTGGACCTGGCGCCGGACGCCACGTCGGACTCGATCATGGCGCAGGCCTGGGCCGAGACGCCGAAGGACCGGCTGCGCGCCGCGGCCCGCGCGATGGAAAGCGGAAGCGGGCGGGATCAGGAGCGGGCGGCCCGCCTGCACGCGGCGCTGGACGAGGCGGACCCCGCCATCGCCTGGCCGCTCTATTTCGGCGCGGTGCGCACCCAGAAGGGCGAGCGATTTTCCGGCGGGCTGTGCACCAAGGGCGTTGCAGACAGCCATCCGGACATCGCGGACATGTTCGGCGCGAAGGACGCGCCGGGCGACGAATGCACCCGCATCGACGCGGTGCAGGCCCAGCTGAAGGGCGCGCGCTGCGCCGACCTGTCCGCCGCGGCGCTGACGCTGGCCCATGCCTTTATCGCCGCCTATGAGGCGCGCAAGCGGCGGCTGCGCGCGCTGGATTTCGCGGACCTGATCCACCACACCCGCACGCTCCTGAAAGACAGCGCCGCGCGCGACTGGGTCCGCTACAAGCTGGACGGCGGCGTCGATCACGTTCTGGTCGACGAGGCGCAGGACAACAGCGCCGAGCAATGGGACATCGTGGATGAGACCGCGCAGGAGTTCTTCTCCGGCACCGGCGCGGAGCACGATCTGCGGACCCTGTTCGCCGTCGGCGACGAGAAACAATCCATCTTCAGCTTCCAGGGCGCAGACCCCGGCCTGTTCCGGCTGAAAGGCCGGGACTACGCCGCGCGCGCCCATGACGCCGGCCTGACCTTCCACGCCCCGCCGCTGGAGACCTCGTTCCGCTCGGCGCCCAATATCCTGTCCGCCGTGGACGCGGTGTTCGGATCGGCCGAGACGATGGCGCGCATGTTCGCCCTCACGGGCGAGGAGGACGAATCCGGGCGCGCCTTTCAGGAAGAGAAAATGCGCCACGCGGCGCATCGCGACGACCGGCCGGGGGTGGTGGAGCTGTGGCCCACGCTGCCCGCCGCGGACGCCGCCGATGACGGCGATCCCGCCGCGCCGGTCGACGCGCCGCCGCCCGACGATCCGAAATCGGCGCTGGCCCAGATGATCGCCCGCCGAATCCGCGACATGATCGATGCGGGCGCCAGCGTGCGCGGCGCGGACGGCGCGCGGCCGATGCGCGCGGGCGATGCGCTGATCCTGGTGCGCCGGCGCGGACCGTTCTTCGAGGAAATGATCCGGCAGCTGAAACTGGCGGGCCTGCCGGTCGCCGGGGCGGACCGGATGACGCTGACCGAGCAGACGGCGGTGAAAGATCTGCTGGCGCTCGGCCGGTTCGCTTTGCTGCCCGAGGACGATCTATCCCTGGCCGAACTGCTGCGCAGCCCGCTCTTCCAGCCCGCGGGCGGCGAGGCGGTCATCACCGAGGACGCGCTGTTCGATCTGGCCTGGCGCGAGGACGGCCGGAAGCGGCCCCTGTGGGACGAATTGCGCGAGACGGAGGACGCGCGCTTTGCCGAGACGAAAGCCGTCCTGGGCGACGTGCTGGCGAGCGTCGGGGTCGCCGCGCCCTATGAGTTTTTCGCGGGCGTTCTGAACCGGCTGGCGCCGGAGGGCGCGAGCTTTGCCCGCCGGCTGTTTTCCCGGCTGGGCCCGGAGGCCGAGGATCCGGTGGAGGAATTCCTGGCCCGCGCGCTGGCGCATCAGCGAAGGGGCGCGCCCACGCTGCAGCGTTTCGTCGCGGAGATCGAAGCCGACTCCGCCCAGATCAAGCGGGAGATGGAGGCCGCGCGCGACGAGGTGCGCGTGATGACGGTGCACGGCGCGAAGGGGCTGGAGGCGCCAATCGTCTTCCTGCCCGACACGACCGCTTACAAAAAGCGGCCCGGCGAACGCGGCCTGTTCGCGGACGACGAATGCGGCCTGATCTGGTCGCCGACGGCCGGCGACGATCCACCCGCGGCGGCGGAGCTGCGGGCGCGGCGCGACGCCAAGGACGACGCGGAATATCTGCGCCTGCTCTATGTCGCCCTGACCCGCGCGCGCGATCACCTGATCGTCGCGGGATGGCGCATGGGCCCGCGCGGAGCGAAGAACCCGATCGGGCGCGTGGACGAAGGCTGCTGGCACGATCTGGTCGCCGCAGGGCTGGCCGGCGCGGGGGCCGAGCCTTTGCCGTTCGCGACGCCGTCCGGAGAGGACGCTGGGGAAGGCCTGATCCTCGGGTCGCCGCCGGCGGCGCTGG
>CAJXKJ010000048.1 GCA_913055605.1 uncultured Euryhalocaulis sp.
AGCCCGTAGCTCAGTTGGTAGAGCAACTGACTTTTAATCAGTAGGTCCAGGGTTCGAATCCCTGCGGGCTCACCATTGCCGGAATGTATGGCGCCATAAGAACTATGGATGGCGTGCGGGCGTGAACGCTGCGGCAAGACGCCCTATATAGGATCGCGTTATGAGCAACTGGTCCCCAGACAGCTGGCGGGCGAAACCCGCCAAGCATTTGCCGGACGACTATCCGGACGCCGCGCAGCTGAAATCCGTCGAGGATCAGCTGGCCGGGCGTCCGCCGCTGGTCTTCCCGGGCGAGGTGCGCCGCCTGCGCGCCGAACTGGCGCGCGCCGCGGCGGGCGAGGCGTTCCTGCTGCAGGGCGGGGACTGCGCCGAATCCTTTGCCGAATTCACGCCGGACAATGTGCGCGACACGTTCCGCGTGCTGATGCAGATGTCGATGGTGCTGGCCTTCGCCGCGTCGAAGCCGGTGATCAAGGTCGGCCGCATCGCCGGCCAGTTCGCCAAGCCGCGCTCCAGCGCCACCGAGACCAAGGACGGGGTAACGCTGCCCTCCTACCGGGGCGACGCGGTCAACGCGACGGAGTTCACCAGCGAGGCGCGGATCCCCGATCCGGCGCGGCTGCTGCGCGTGTACGACCAGTCGGCGTCGACGCTGAACCTGCTGCGCGCCTATACGACCGGCGGATACGCCGATCTCGCCAATGTGCGGTCCTGGGCGCTGCCCTTCGCGGCGAACAGTCCGCAGGGCGAGAAATACGCCGAGGTGGCCGAGCGGATCGCCGAGGCGGTGGACTTCATGCGCGTGATGGGGGCGGCGTCCAGCGCCGAGGGCCTGTCGCGCACCGAATTCTACACCAGCCACGAGGCGCTGTTCCTGAACTATGAAGAGGCGCTGACCCGCCGCGACCCGGCGACGGGCGCGTGGTGCGACGCCTCGGCCCACATGATCTGGATCGGCGACCGGTCGCGCCAGCTGGACGGCGCGCATGTCGAATTCTGCCGCGGGGTGGAAAACCCGATCGGCATGAAATGCGGCCCCAGCATGGACGAGGACGAGCTGGTCCGCCTGATCGAATACATGGACCCGCACAATGAGGCGGGCCGGATGGTGCTGATCGCGCGCTTCGGCGCGGACAAGGTGGCGGACCATTTGCCGCGGCTGATCCGCAAGGTGCGCCAGGCCGGCCGCAAGGTGGTGTGGTCCTGCGACCCGATGCACGGCAACACCTATACCTCCGACAGCGGCTTCAAGACGCGGTCGGTCGACAAGGTGCTGGCCGAGCTGACGGCCTTCATGCAGATCGCGCGCAGCGAGGGCGTGGAGCCGGGCGGCGTGCATTTCGAGATGACGGGCCAGAACGTCACCGAATGCCTGGGCGGGCCGGGCGGCGTCACCGACGCCAGTCTGGGCGACCGCTATCTGACCCATTGCGATCCGCGCCTGAACGCAGACCAGGCGCTGGAGCTGGCCTTCCTGATCGCCGAGACGCTGAAGAGCGGCGGCAAGGTGCACCGCCAGGCGGCCGAATAGGCCGACGCGCCCTAGGCCCGCACGGCGGGCGTATCGCGGACAAGCAAAAAGGCCGGGCGGCATCGCCCGGCCTTTTCGTTTTCTCCGGCCGTTTCGGGCCGGCGAAGTCTAACCGTTTCCGGCTGAAACGACCCCTAGAGGTCCTTCAGCTTGGAGCCCGCCTTGAAGGCGCCCGACGTTTTCGCCGGAATCTGGACGGTTTCGCCCGTACGCGGGTTGCGGCCTTCGCGCGCCTTGCGGTGCTTGGCGGCGAACGTGCCGAAACCGGCGATGGCGACGGAGTCGCCTTTTTTCAGGGCGCCGGTCACGACGTCCACCATGGCGTCAACGGCGCGGCCGGCTTCCGCCTGACTGATATCGGCCTGATCGGCCACGGCCTTGACGAGTTCTGCTTTGTTCATAGTTCCCCCCGGATTGGATGGTGGGCGCCCCGAAAACCCGGGGCAATCGCGCCATATTGCTACGATTCCATGGCGGCCGGGCAAGGGGCTTTTCCGCAAAAACCCAGCAATTCCGGGCTATTCCGGGGTGGGGGCCCGATTATCGCCCAACGTTACAAGGGCTTAACGCAGGCGCCAAAAGCCGTCGCCCGCCTGTGGACGAAAGCCTTTGCGGGCCGTTTCGACTCGAAAATGTCGCAAGAATCGGCCAATCAGAGGCCCCGAGCGGCCTGTCCGGCGCCCGCGCCAGGGAGCGGTCCGCAAGACGCCGAAACAATAATTTAGGCGCATTCCGGGCGCTCCGGCCCTATCTCTGGCCCGGGCGCGGGCGGTTTCCCGGCTTTGTGACCCTTCTGTTACGCCTGTGGACAGGTCTGTGAATCTCCTGTGACGAACTCTGTGGATAAGGGCCGCATGCTGACATGCGGCGTGATCGGCGCCGGCGTGTTCGGCGGCTTTCATTGCGGAAAATACGCGGCGCACGAGCGCGTCATCCTGGCCGGAATATACGATCCCGACGCCGGGCGGGCCGCGGCGCTGGCCGAAAAACACGATGACACGCAGGCCTTTGCGAGCCTGGAGGCGCTGCTGGCGGCGTGCGACGCGGTGACCATCGCCAATCCGGCGGTCTGTCATGGCGAGGACGCGATGGCGGCGCTGGAGGCCGGCTGTCACGCTTTGGTCGAAAAGCCGCTGGCCTGTGACGGGCGGACGGCGCGGGCGCTTGTGGACAAGGCGGACAGCGCCGGGCTGCAGCTGCACGCCGGCCATCAGGAGCGGTTCGTGGCGCGCGCGGCGGGCCTGTTCGACGCGCCGGCGCCGGAGGGGCTGTCGGCCCGCCGGTTCGGCCCGGCCAGCCCGCGCGGGGCGGACGTTTCGGTGGTGATGGATCTGATGATCCACGATCTGGATCTGGCGCTGCGCCTGATCGGGGCGGCGCCGGAGCGCGTGACGGCGGAAGGCGACGCGGACGAAATGCGCGCCCGCATCGTGTTCGAGGGCGGGGCGGAGGCCGAGTTCGCCGCGGGCCGCCGGGCCCCGGGGCCGCAGCGCTCCACCCGGTTCGACTGGACGGCGGGGACGGCGGAAATCGACTGGGTCGCCAAGACGCTGCACAACGGCTCCCCGTTCGCGCTGGACCCGGGCTTCGCCGACGCGCCGCTGGCCAAGGACTCGCTGGGCGCCAATGTGAACGCCTTCGTCGCGGCGATCCTGGACGGCGGCCCGGCCGCCGCGCCGGGGCGGGAGGCGGCGGCGGCGGTGGCCCTGGCCGAGCAAATCGAGCACGCGGCCGGCCTGCGCTGAGCGCGCCATAAAGGCATGAACGCTTGAGAGCCGGGGCGCGGCGCGCTAGACGCGGCGCACTTCTTTTCCCGCGAAAGCTGCGCCCCGCATGACCGTCAAAGTCCGTTTCGCCCCCAGTCCCACGGGCCGGCTGCATGTCGGCAATGTCCGCACGGCGCTGCAGAATTTCCTGTTCGCGCGGGCCCAGGGCGGGACGTTCCTGCTGCGCGTGGACGACACCGACACGGAGCGGTCCACCAAGGAGTATGAGCGCTGGATCGAGCACGATCTGGAATGGCTGGGCCTGTCCTTCGACCAGAAGATGAACCAGTCGGACCGGTTCGACCGCTATGACGAGGCGGCGGCGAAGCTGAAGGCCGCCGGCCTGCTGTACCCGGCCTATGAGACCGAGGAGGAGCTGGACCGCCAGCGCAAGCTGCGCCGGGCGCAGGGCCAGCCGCCGGTCTATAACCGCGCCGCGTTGGAGCTGACCGAAGCCGACCACGCCCGGTTCAAGGAAGAGGGGCGGCGGCCGCACTGGCGGTTCCGGCTGTCCCAGCAGACGGTGGAATGGACCGACCTGGTGCGCGGGGCGCAGAGCATCGAGACGGCCAGCCTGTCCGATCCGATCCTGATCCGCGAGGACGGCTCCTATCTCTACACGCTGCCGAGCGTGGTGGACGATATCGAGCTGGGCATCACCCATGTCGTGCGCGGCGAGGACCACGTCACCAATTCCGCCGCGCAGATCGAGATCTTCCGCGCGCTGGGCGCAGAGCCGCCGGCCTTCGCCCATACGCCGCTTCTGGTGGGCTCCGATGGCGGCAAGCTGTCCAAGCGGCTGGGCACGCTGGCCGTCGGCGAGCTGCGGGAGAATGACGGGATCGAGCCGATGGCGATCTGTTCGCTGCTGGCGCGGCTCGGCACCTCCGAACCCGTGGAACCGTTCGCGGACATCGCGCCGCTGATCGAGGGATTTTCCTTCGACAAGATCGGCCGCGCCCCGGCGCGGTTCGACCCGGCGGAGCTGCGCGCCCTGAACGCCCGCATCCTGCACGACACGCCCTATGACGAGGTGGCCGGGCGGCTGGAGGAAATGGAGATCGGCGGCGGCGAGATGTTCTGGAACGCCGTGCGCGCCAATCTGGAGACGCTGAAAGACGCCTTCGAATGGCAGAGCGTGGTCGAAGGCCCGATCGACCCGGTGATCGAGGACGCCGAGTTCGCGTCCGCCGCCGCGGCCCTGCTGCCGCATGAGATCGGCGCCGAGAGCTGGGGCGAATGGACCGCCGCGGTGAAGGAGGCCACCGGCCGAAAGGGCAAGCAGCTGTTCCTGCCGCTGCGCCTGGCGCTGACCGGCCGCCCGCGCGGGCCGGAAATGGACGCCATGCTGGCCCTGATCGGGCGCGAGCGGGCGATGAAGCGCCTGGCCGGCGAGCGGGCCTAGTCAAACACCCCCGATATTTTGTCAAAGTTGCTTGACAGGTTTCGCGCGTCCGTTAGTGTCAAGCTATCTTGACGTTATGACGAGGGTGTTTGTCATGAGGGGACGGGTTTTCAGGAGTGCGGCGGTCGGGGCGCTGGCGTTGCTGGCCGTCGCGGGCGTCGTCCAGACCGGGTTCGACCGGCTGGCGCGGCCGGCGCTGCAGCTGGCGGTCTGGGACCGGACGGTCCCGACGCTTTCCAGCGTGGTCGGCGCGGCGGCGAGGGGAGCGGCCGATGCGATCCGCTGAACGCAGGGAGCCGGCGTTCCGCCAGAGGCTGCGGGCGCGGCGCGCGGCGCGGGCCGGGCAGGAGCATGCTGATGACGGGGACGGCCGGGGCGCCCGCCGCCGCAAGCTTCTGCTGCTGGCGGCGATCATCGGCGTGATCGCGGCGGCGGGCGGCGCGGGGGCGCAGGAGGCGCCGGCCTTCGCCGATGCGCGCAGCGGCGATCCGGACGGGCGCACTGTGGTGCTGATCCCGGGCCTGGCCTCGTCCGGCGATGTCTGGGACGGGAGCGCCGAGGCGCTGGGCGATTACGATTTGCACACGCTGACGCTGGCCGGGTTCGCCGGGCAGGCGCCGCGCGATCCGGTCGAGCCGGTGATCGCGGGCGCGGCGCAGGCGGTCGCGGACATGCTGGCGGAGGCCGGCGCGCGCGACGCGGCGCTGGTGGGCCACAGCCTGGGCGCGCAGGTGGCGCTGCAGGCCGCGGCGCTGGCGCCGGACAATGTGGGGCAGGTGGTCGTGGTCGACTCCGCGCCCTTCTATGCGGGCGTGATCCAGCCCGGCGCGACGCCCGAGCAGGCCGCCGCCTTCGCCGGCGCCGCGCGGGCTCAGCTGGCGGCCATGCCGCGTGCGGCGTTCGATGCGCAGCAGGCGGCCGGCATGGCGATCTATTCCAAGGACCCGGACTATGTCCGGACGCTGATCGAATGGTCGGAGGCCTCGAACCAGGCGACGGTGGCCGCCGGGTTCGCCGAAGTCGCGGGCGGCGATTTCCGGGACGTCCTGCCCGACGTGCGGGCGCAGGTCCTGGTCCTGGCGGCGTGGGATGCGGCGATGGGCCTGCCGCGCGAGCGGATCGAGACCGCGTTCACGGAGCAATATTCCGGCGCGCCGGACGCGCGGGTGACGGTCGTGGACGACTCGTTCCATTTCATCATGCACGACCGGAGGGACGCGTTTCTGGCCGCGCTGACCGCGTTCCTGGAGGGCGAGTGATGGTTTGCGAAGACCAGAAGAGCTGGCGCCGCTATGGCGTGGAGTTCGGCGGGGCGATGGCGCTGTACACGATCTGCGTGCCGGTGACCGTGATGATCTCCGAACGCTACGAGCCCGAAGGCGGGGCGGCGCTGGCCGTGGCGATGATCCCGGTGATCCCGACCATGCTCGCCTTCTGGGCGTTCATGCGCCAGTTCTGGCGGGTGGACGAGCTGCAGCGCCGGGTCGTGTCGGAGGCGGTGGTGGTGGCCGCCGCCGTGGTCGGGTTCGGCAGTTTCGCGCTGGGCTGGGTCGCAGCGGTGGCGGGCTGGGAGATGGAGACCGGCGCGCTGCTGTGGGTGCTGCCGGCGCTGATCATGGTGTGGGGCGTGGCGATGTTCTTCGTGAAGCGGCGATATTCGTGAAGAACCGCCTGAAGGTTCTGCGCGCCGAGCGTGACTGGAGCCAGGCGGACCTGGCCGAACGTCTGGGCGTATCGCGCCAGACGGTGAACTCCATCGAGACCGGAAAATACGACCCGTCCCTGCCGCTGGCCTTCGCCGTGGCGGCGGTGTTCGGCCTGCGCATCGAGGACGTGTTCATTCCGGCGACTGCGGCCGACGCCAAGGCGGCGCAGTAGGCCCGAAACTCAGTACGGAATGCCTTCGGCCTCTTCGGCCACCGCGGCGCTGGCCTCCAGCGCGCTCAGCGCCTCTTCGGGGCTGCGCGCGTCGATGATCAGGTCGCGGAACTGGGCCGGGGTGAAGTCGCCGGCCACGATATGGTCGATCAGGTCGAAAAAGGGCGCCCAGTAGCCGTCGGTCGACAGGAAGGCCATCGGCTTTCGGTGCAGGCCCAGCCGCATCCAGGACAGGGTCTCCACCGCCTCCTCCAGCGTGCCGATGCCGCCGGGGGCGACGATGAAGGCGTCGGATTCGTCGAACATGATCTGCTTGCGCTCGTGCATGGTCTGCACGACGCGGTGCTCCACGGCGTCGTACATCCGCTCCTTGGCCAGCAGGAATTCGGGGATGACGCCCAGAACCTGGCCGCCGGCCTCGTGCGCGGCGCGAGCGGCCGCGCCCATCAGGCCGATGCCGCCGCCGCCATAGATCATGCGCACCTCGCGCGCGGCCAGTTCCTCGCCCAGCGCCTCGGCCAGCTCCAGATAGACCGGGCGGACCTTGTCCGACGAGCCGCAATAGACGCAAACCGATTTGATGCTCGCCATGGGCGAGGCCTCCTTATGTGCGGGATCGCCACAGTTTCGGCGCAAGGTCGGCTAGGATAGGCGACGATTGCAACCTTGCGGCGCCGCGCCAGCGGCGCGGACAGCGCGGGAGGAGAAGCGTATGCGGGGAATTCTGGCGGTAATCGTGCTTGTCGCCGTCGCGGCGGCGGCGTGGTTTTTCCTGATCCGCCCGAATATGGGCGCCGAGGAGATCGTGGAGCGGCCGACGCCGGTGCAGACGGTCGGCGACCTGCCGCCCCCGGACGCGCAGGACGCCGCGCCGAACCCCAGTTTCGACATCGTGCGCATCGACTCCAACGGCGTGACGGTGGCCGCCGGCCGCGCCGATCCCGGCACGCGCGTGATCCTGAAACTGGACGGGCGGGAGATCGCGGACGCCGAGACCGACGCCAACGGCGAATGGTCCATCGTGCTGACCGAGAAGCTGCCCGCGGGGGCCGGGGAGCTGACGCTGGACATGGTCGCGGCCGACGGCACGGTGACCTCCTCCACCCAGACGGTCGTGGTCTCCATCCCCGAGAGCGGCGATCCGCTGATCGTGTTGGGCCAGCCCGGACGGGCGAGCCGCATTCTTCAAGGGCCGCCGGACGGGATCGGCGCCGGGCCGCTGACGCTGGACAGCGTCGATTACGGCGAGAGCGGCGCGGTGATCCTGGCCGGGCGCGCGACGCCGGGCGCCGGGGTGCGCGTGCTGGCCGACGGCGATGCGATCGGCGAGACGGTCGCGACCTCGCAGGGCGAATGGACGCTGACCGTGGACGCCGAGCTGCCGCCCGGCGTGTATGACCTGCAGATCGACCAGATCGAGGACGGGCGCGTGACGGCGGTGGTGACCCTGCCGTTCGAACGGGTGGAGGCCGGCTCGCTGGCCGCTTCCGGCGGTCAGGTCGTAGTCCAGCCGGGCAACAGCCTGTGGCGCATCGCGCGCCGGGTCTATGGCGAGGGCCTGCGCTACACCGTGATCTACGAGGCCAACGCCCAGCAGATCCGCGACCCGGACATGATCTATCCGGGCCAGGTCTTCGCGGTGCCCGAAGAGGAATAGCCGCGAGCCGAAATTCGGGAACGGGATTTGCCTTCCGGCGGGGCCGGGCCCATCTAGGCCGTCATGCCCCGCCACGGCCGCCAATCGCTCGACGAAGACCTTCCCGTCGAAAAGACCGGAATCGGTCATGCGATGGGCCGTCTGCTGTCGCTGATGGCGTCGCCGGAGATGCGGCGCTGGCGGCCGCTGATGGCCGGGGCGCTGGCGATCACGGGCGTTTCGAAACTGCTGGCGCTGGCGAGTCCCGTTTTACTGGGCGACGCCATCAACCATATCGCGGAGGGCGCGGCGGCCGGGGCGGCGGGCACGTTCGTGGCGCTGGTGCTAGCCTATGGCGCGTCGCGCTGGCTCTCCAGCGCCATGCCGCAATTGCGCGACGCCTTCTTCGCCCGGGTCAGCCAGGACGCCCAGCGCCTGGTCGCGGTGCGCGCCTTCGCCCATGTGCAGCAGCTGTCGCTGCGCTTCCACCAGTCGCGCCGGACCGGGACGCTGAGCCGGGTGATCGACCGGGGCGCCTCGGCCATCGATTTCCTGCTGCGCTTCCTGGTGTTCAATATCGCCCCGACGCTGGTGGAGCTGGCGCTGGCCGCGATCCTGCTGAGCGTTCGCTATGGCTGGCCGTTCGCGGCGATCGCGGTGGTCACGATCGGCCTGTACGCCGGCAGCACTTTCTATCTGACCGAATGGCGGGTGAAGCTGCGCCGCCGCATGAACGACGCCGACAACGAGGCGTCCGCGCGCGCGGTCGACGCCTTCGTGAATTTCGAGACGGTGAAGGCCTTCGCCGCCGAGCGGCGGGAGACCGAGCGGTTCGACACCGCGCGCACCGACTATGCGCAAGCGGCGGCAAAGTCGCAGGCCTCGCTCGCCACGCTGAACGCGCTGCAGGGCTTCATCATGAACGCCGGCCTGCTGGCGATGGCGCTGCTGTCCGGCCTGTGGGCGATCCAGGGCCGGCTGGGCGTGGGCGACATCACGGCGGTGACGCTGGTGCTGATGCAGCTCTATGCGCCGCTGAACATCCTCGGCTGGGCCTATCGCGAGATCAAACAGGGCGCGGTGGACATGGAGCGCATGTTCGGCCTGCTGAAACTGGACCCCGAAGTGGCCGACGCGCCGGACGCGAAGGCCCTGCCGGCCGGGCCGGGCGAGGTGCGGTTCGAGGGCGTGGCCTTCGCCCATGACGGGCGCGCCAGCGGGGTGGAGGACGTGACGCTGACCATTCCGGCGGGATCGTTCGTCGGCCTGGTGGGGCCGAGCGGGGCGGGCAAGTCCACGCTGCTGCGCCTGCTGTTCCGCTTCTACGACCCGCAGGCCGGGCGCATCCTGATCGACGGGCAGGACATTCGCGGGGTGACGCAGGAGACGCTGCGCGGCGTGCTGGGTCTGGTGCCGCAGGAGGTCGTGCTGTTCAACGACACGCTGCGGGAGAATGTGGCCTATGCACGGCCCGAGGCCAGCGAGGCGGAGCTGGTCGACGCGCTGGAGCGCGCGCAGCTGGGCGCGTTTGTGCGCAGCCTGCCGAACGGGCTGGATACGCGGGTGGGCGAGCGCGGGCTGAAACTGTCCGGCGGGGAGAAGCAGCGCGTCGGCGTGGCGCGCGCCATCCTGCGCGATCCGAAAATCCTGGTGCTGGACGAGGCGACCTCCAGCCTCGACTCCCAGACCGAGAGCGAGGTGCAGGCCGCGCTGGCCGAGGCGGCGAAGGGGCGCACGACTGTCGCGGTGGCGCACCGCCTGTCCACCATCGCCGGGGCGGACCGGATCTATGTGCTGGACGACGGCCGGGTGGCGGAGGCGGGAACGCACGCCGAGCTGGTGCGCGCCGGCGGCCTGTACGCGGCGATGTGGAAGCGCCAGGCCGAAGCCGCCGAGCGCCCCGAGCCGAAGGTCGAGGCGGCGGAATAGAGCCTCAGGCGCAGGCCTTCTGCGCCGCTTTCAGACAATGCTCGAAGGCCTGCATGTCCGCTTCCTCGCGGCTGGCGGCGGGATCGGCCGCGCGCAGGACCGGGGCGCCGCCGGCCAGGCCGCAGATGATCATCAGATTATCCGCCATGCCGAACCCCTCGATCGTCAGGCCGTCGGCGTCCTGTTCGGTGTCGCGGGAGCCGCCGAACAGGGCCAGCACGCGGTCCACATAGGTCGCGTCGCTGACCGAATAGGCGAAGGCGGGCTTGCCCTTCGCATGGCACCAGCCGAGCTCCCACGCCGTGCCGCCGTCCAGGCCGGGGCCGCGGAACGGGCTGATATTGGCGATCACGATCTGCGCCCGCTCCATTAGGTCCAGATTGGCCTCGAAAATCGCCCTTGCGGCTTCGGGGCCGTCCATTCCGGCGAGGTCCAGCTCCGCATCCAAAGGAAAAAGCCCTTCGAATCCGTATTTTGCGGCGAGCTGCACCTTGGCGGCGCCGAGGGCTTTGGCGTTCGGGAAGAAGACGTCGGGGCCGGCGAGATAGGCCGGAATCAAGCGTTCGCTCATGGGTGCGCACACTAAAGGCCGCGGGTGACAGAAAAAGGGTGATCCGATTGTGCGCGCCCTGCGTAGACAACATAGATTAAGCTCGCGAATCGGGCCTCAAATCGCAAAACCGATGAAGACATCTGACTATATGTTCGGCGGCGGCGACGATGCGCCGGAGCTGACCCGCCTGCAGAATTTGGAAGCGGCGCACGACCCGCTCACCTTCGCCATGCTGCGGCAGGCCGGGATTTCCCCCGGGAAAATCTGCGCCGATATCGGCGCGGGCGCGGGCTCCGTCGCCCGCTATATGGCCGAACAGGTCGGCGGCGAGGGGCGCGTGGACGCGGTGGACCTGGACCAGCGCTTTCTGGGCGGCCTGCCCGATTGCGCGCGGCAGGTGACGCTGGACATCACGAAGGACGATCTGGGCGAGGCCGTCTACGACATCATCCATGCGCGCTTCCTGCTGATCCATCTGCACGAGGCCGACCGGGCGGTGGACGCGATGTGGCGGGCGCTGAAGCCGGGCGGGGCGCTGGTGCTGGAGGACGCGAACTTCCACGCCGCGTATTCGGCATCCCCCGACCCCAGCATCAGCGAGAGCGTGAACAATGTCGGCGCGGCGGTGCTGGAGATGTTCCGCGGGCGCGGGCTGGATCCGGGTTTCGGCCTGCGCATCCCGTCCATGCTGGACGCGCGCGGGGCGGAAAGCGTGGTGGTGGAGACCAGCGCGCCGCTGGTCCGCGGCGGCACGCCGATGGGCGTGCTGTCCGGCGAATCCAAGCATTTCCTGCGCAAGGATCTGATCGCGACGGGGCTCGCCTCCGAGGAGGACGTGGCGGTGTATCACAGGGCGACGCACGACCCGCTGGTCTGGGGCATGTATCACTGCACGGTGTCGGTGCTGGGGCTGAAGCCCCGGATCTGAGCGCCCGTCTGACGGGCGCCGCTTGCCGAGGGGCGCGCGGCCTGCAAAACACCCCGCCATGAGCGACCGCAAGACATTGGGCCTGTTCGGGCTGGGGGCGTTCGGCCAGCTGGCCGCGCGCTGTCTGGCGCCGCATTTCGACGTGCGCGCGCACGACCCCGCGCCGGACGCCGCCGCGCGGGCGGCGGAGCTGGGCGTGGCCGACGTGACCCTCGAAGACGCCGCGGGGTGCGAGATCGTCGTGCTGGCCATGCCGGTGCAGGCGCTGGAGGCGGTGTGCGCGGAGATCGCGCCGCATCTAGCCGAGGGCGCGCTGGTGCTGGACGTCTGCTCGGTGAAGGTCCAGCCGATGGCGGTGATGCGCAAGGCGCTGCCCCCGCATGTCCAGGTGATCGGCACCCATCCGCTGTTCGGCCCGGAAAGCGCGCGGGGCGGGGTCGAGGGCCTGCAGATCGTGCTGTGCCCCGACCCCGAGCATGACGGCGAGTCGCGCGTGGACTGCGTGCGCGATTTCCTGGCCGGGACGCTGAAGCTGAACGTCTTCGAGGCCTCGCCCGCCGATCACGACAGGACGATGGCGGTGGTGCAGGGCCTGACGCACCTTGTGGCCAAGGTGCTGTCGCGGATGAACGCCGAGGCGCAGCCGTTCACGACGATGAGCTTCGACCTGATGATGCAGTCGGCGGCGCTGCTGCGGCACGACAGCGAGCAGCTGTTCCGCGCCATCGAGCAGATGAACCCCTATGCCGGCGACGTGCGCCGCCGCTTCTTCGACGCGGCGCGCAAGCTGGACGAGAGCCTGTAGCGATGACCTATGACCCGGCGACCGAGGATTTCGTCTGGCTGCTGCGCCATGTGACGGCGCTGCGCCCGCACGGCGATTTCGACATCGACACGGTGGCGCAGGTTCTGGAGGAGGCCGCGCGGCTGGCCGCCGGCGCGGTGGCGCCGATCGCCGAAGAGTCCGACCGCGTGGGGTCGAAGCTGGAAAACGGGCGCGTCGTCACGCCGCCGATGTGGAAGGACGCCTACGCCGCCTGGAACGCGGCGGGCTGGCAGGGGCTGGCCCTGCCGGAAGAGCATGGCGGCATGGGCGCGCCGTTCCCGGTGCAGGCGGCGCTGACCGCCATGCTGGCCGGGACGGACCTCAGCTTCGCCATGCTGCTGGGCGGGTCGCGCGCCGGGGCGGCGCTGATCGCCGCGCATGCGGGCGAAGACATGAAGGCGCTGGCCTTGCCGAAACTGGCGAGCGGCGAATGGGCGGCGACCATCGCGATGACCGAGGCGCAGGCCGGCACGGACGCGGGCCTGATCCAGACGCGCGCGAAGCCGCTGGGCGAGGGCAAATACGCCCTGTCCGGATCGAAAATCTTCATCTCCAACGGCGACCAGGACCTGACGGAGCAGACCCTGCACATCACGCTGGCGCGGATCGAGGGCGCGGAGGGCGGCACGCGCGGTCTCAGCCTGTTCGTCGTTCCGATGTGGAAGATGGACGGCGACGGCGCGCCGGGCGCGGCGAACGGGGTCTGGGTCAGCGCGCTGGAAGAGAAGATGGGCCTGCACGGCTCCCCCACCAGCGTGCTGAATTTCGACAAGGCCGAGGGCGTGCTGATCGGGCCGGAGCATTCCGGCCTGCCTCTGCTGTTCACGATGCTGAACGAGATGCGGCTGGATGTCGGCCTGTCCGCGGTCGGCCTGGCCGCCAGCGCCGTTGCCCACGCGCGCGCCTACGCCGCCGAGCGGATGCAGGGGCGGGGGCCGGACGGCAAGGGGCCGGTGGCCATCGAAAACCATCCCGACGTGCAGCGCATGCTGTCCCTGATGGCGGCGCTGACCGAAAGCGGGCGGGCGCTGGCCATGGAGGCCGCGCGCCTGATCGACCTGGCCGAGGAGGGCGACGGGACGGCGGCGGCGCTGGCCGCGCTGCTGACCCCGGTGTGCAAGGCGGCGCTGTCCGACCAGGCGTTCGCGGTGGCGAGCCTGGGCGTGCAGGTGATGGGCGGGCACGGCTATGTCGTGGAGAGCGGGGCCGAGCGCTTCCTGCGCGATTCCCGCGTGCTGGCGCTCTATGAGGGCGCGAACGGGGTGCAGGCGATCGATCTGGCCGTGCGCAAGGTGCAGAAGGACGGCGGCGCGGCGCTGGGCGCGCTGACCGCCGCGATGCGCGCCGATCTGGAGCGTCTGGACAGGCGCAAGGACCTGGCGGCGGTCCATTCCGCCGCGGCCTCCGCCGTCGCGGAGCTGGAGGGCGCCTGTCACGCGCTGATCGCGGCGGAGACCGGCGGGGCGGGGGCGCTGGCCGCCGCCTATCCGTTCCTGGAGCTGACCGCGCACGCCTGCCAGACCTGGATGTGGCTGCGCATGGCCGGGGCGGATGCGCCGGACGACGCGGTGCTGGCGCGCAAGCGGGCGCTGGCGGATTTCTGGGCGGGCTATTTCGGCCACGCCGCGGAGGGCCATTACGCGCGCGTGCGCGCGGCGGCCGCGAACCCGGAGATGTACCGCGCCGCGCTGTCTTGAGGATTTGGCGCCCGGCGGGCGCCGGCGTCATTATCTGCCGGCCGAGACGGGCGGAGGAGGCGTGATGGGTTTGGAAGTCGTGGGCGCGTGCCTGCCGCGGACGGGCACGATGTCGCTGAAGCTGGCGCTGGAACAGCTGGGCTTCGGCCCCTGTTACACCATGCCGGAGGCGTTCAGCCGGCCGGAGACCTGGCCGGTGTGGGAAAAGGCCCTGACCACCGGCGAGCCGCCGCGGGACTGGGATGCGGCGATGCCGGGCTATCGCGCCTGCGCCGATGCGCCGTCGTGCTTCTTCTACGCCGAACTGGCCAAGGCCAATCCGGACGCGAAGATCATCATGACCACGCGCAGCCCGCAGAGCTGGCTGCGCTCGGTGCGCGCGACGGTCGGCTCGCAGGAGCATCACGAGCAACTCTGGGCGTCGCCGGTGGGGACGCTGGTCGGGTCGGTGTTCGGCTATGTCGCCCTGAAATATCCGAGCCTGGGCGCGGCCTTCGTCGAGGGGCAGGAGGAGATCGCCATGGCCGCCTTTGAGGACTGGCAGGAAGACGTCCGCCGGACCATCGCGCCGGAGCGCCTGCTGGTGTTCGAGGCGGAACAGGGCTGGGTGCCGCTGTGCGAATTCCTGGGCGTTCCGGTTCCGGACGCGCCCTATCCGCGCGTCAATTCCACCGAAGACTTCATCGAGGCGAACGGCCACATCCCGGCCGCCGCATGAGGCTGGGCCGGGCCGCAATCGGCCTGTACGCACTGTCGGCGGCGCTGGCCGCCTCGCCAGCTTTTACCCAATCCGACCCAGCGGCTGGGATGCGGACGGGCCTGCTGGTCGTGGGCGCGAATGGCGAAACGCTGGCCGCCGAGCGGCCGGACGAGCGCTTCATGCCGGCCAGCACCACCAAGCTGTTCACCGCCGCGGCGGCCTTCCACTGGCTGGACGCGCTGGAGGACATGGCGCCGGACCTGGCGACCATCGTGCAGCTGGAGCCGGATGCGAATGGCGGGGCGCCGGACATCGCGCTGGTCGGGCGCGGCGCGCCGGATCTGCGCGACGGGCCGGGCTGTGCGCCGGTCTGCCTGTCCAACCTCGCCGACGCGGTCGCGGCGGCGGGTGTGGAGCGGGTCGGCGACGTGATCGGCGACGACACCTGGTTCCCGGACGAACGCTGGCGCGGCGGCTGGGGCTGGGACGACCTGGCCACGCAATACGGCACGGCGGTCTCCGCGCTGGTCATCAACGACAATGTGCTGGAGCTGGAGGTGCGGCCGGGCGCGGAGACCGGCGACCCGATCCGCGCGCGCTGGCGGGACGGCGACGACCTGTACGAAATCGACGTCGCCGACACGCTGACGGCCGACGAACGCGGGCGGTTGTGGATCGAACGGCGGCCGGGGGAGCGGACCTTCCGCCTGCACGGGACGCTGCTGGCCGGGAACGGGCGGGCGGTGCTGACGCTGGGCGTGGACGACCCGGCGCTGGTCGCGGCGCAGAAATTTGCGGCGCTTCTGATGGCGCGCGGCGTGACGGTGGAGGGCGGGGCGCGGGCGCGCCACCGCGAGCTCACGGCCGCCGACGAGGCGGCGTTCGGCGCGCTGCATCTGGAGCGGATGGGCGAGGGCGGCGATCTGGGCCCCGTGCCTGCGCGGCGTGAGGCGGCTGCGCCGGAGGGCGCTCGGGAGATCGCGCGGACGCCGGCGCCGGATTTCGGCGCGATGCTGACCACGATGGGGAAGGACAGCCAGAACCTCTATGCCGAGCTGATGCTGCGCCATCTGGGGCGGCTGGAGGGCCAGGGATCGGCCGCCGACGGGCTGGTGCGGGTTTACGCGCTGGCCGGGGAGGCCGGGATTCCGGTCGCGGCGATGGACCTGAACGACGGGTCCGGCATGTCGGTCTATAACCGCTTTACCCCGCGCGCCGCGGTGGCGCTGCTGCACTACGCGGCGGAGCAGGACTGGGGCGGGGATTTCCGCGCCACGCTGCCGGTCGGCGGCGTCGACGGCACGCTGGCCTACCGGTTCCGGGGAACGCCGCTGCAGGGGCGCATGTCGGCCAAGACGGGCACGCTGCTGGGGGTCAACGCGCTGGCCGGATACATGACCGGCGCGGGCGGGGAGACGCTGATTTTCGCGGCCTTCGCCAACGACCGGCCGATCACCGCGGATTCCGCGAACCCGGAACTGGACGCCGAACTGGCGGGGATCGCGGCGGCGAACTGAGCCGGCTTGCCTGTCCGGTCCGCAGGGCCGACAGTCCGGGTGCGAGCGGCGGGCCGATGTAGCCCGCCCCGACACGGGAGGATCACATGACCGCACTTCGCTCGAGTCTTATGGCGGGCGCCGCCCTGGCCGCCTGCTTCGCCGCGCCGGCCTTCGCGCAGGAGCGGAGCGTGGACATTCCGGCCATCGAAGGCGTCGTCGCCGGCGAGGCCGAGTGGAGCCGGGTCTGGCAGGGACCGGAGACGGCGGACGGGGCCATTGCGGGGCCGGACGGCGGCCTGCTGTTCGCGCAGGAGCAGACCAGCACGGTGATCCGCCTGGCCCCCGACGGAACAGCGACGACGGCGATCTGGTACACGAACAACGCCGGCTCGCTGGCCGGCGACGCGTCGGGCCGCATCTATGCGGCGGAGCGGACCTGCACCGATCCCGGCCTGCCGGGGCGGGAGGACTGCATCATCCCGACGCGGATCGTGCAGCTGTCGCCGCAGCGCGAACCGATCGCCGATAAATTCGCGGACGGGCGCAGCCTCGGCCGGCTGAACGATCTGGTCGTCGCGGGCAACGGGTCGGTCTTCTTCACCGTGGGCGGCGCCTATCACGCCGCCCCGGACGGGACGGTCTCCACGGTGGTGGAGGGCGAGGGCGTGCGCACCAACGGCATCATGCTGAGCCCCGACGAGCGGGTGCTGTACGTCACCAACGGGGCGGAGGTGCTGGCCTTCGATGTCGGGCTGGACGGGGAGACGTCCGGCCAGCGCGTGTTCGCGACCCTGGACGAGGGCGACAGCGGCGACGGCATGGCGGTGGATTCCGATGGCCGGCTCTATGTCACCGGCGTCGGGCTCGGCACCAGCATCTATGTGTTCGACGATACGGGCGCGCGGCTGGGCGTGATCCCGACGCCGCGCCAGCCGGTCTCCATCGCCTTCGCGGGGGCGGACCGGGAGTGGCTGTATCTGACGGCGATGGGCGCGACGGACGCCGACGGCGGCGAGCACAGCGTGCCCGAGGGCGCCCGCAATACGGGGATGTCGGTCTATCGCGCGCCGATGCTGGCCACGGGGTTCGCGGGCCGCGCCAAATAGGCGCGGCTCAGCCGAAGCCGCTGACGGCCTCGATCAGGCGCATGCCGAAATCGAACAGGTCTTCCTCGATCTCGTCCGGCACCTCGAAATTATAGCCCTTGGTGAAGCCGATCCAGCGGCCGAGGAAGATCACCGACAGCCACAGCAGGATCGACATGGCCCCCGCGGCGCGCGCCGCCACGGGTGTCGGCCGGTCGCGGTCCCAGTGCGTGACCGAGCGGAAGGTCAGGAACTGGAACACCGCCATATTGATCCCGGCCAGGACGATGGCGCCCATTTTCAGCCAGAAGGCGGTGTTGTTGTAATAGGTCACCGCGTTGGCGGCGAAGAGCATCAGGCCCGTGATCACGGCCAGGGCGAACGCGCCCCAGGTCCAGCGCAGCATCTCCTCCGACAGGCGGGTGAAGGAGCGGCTGGCGTTCGGATAGTTCAGCAGGCGCAGATCGACCACGAAGATCGTGCCGAACACCGTGGTGATCGCGACGACGTGCATCCAGTTGATGATGGGCAGGCCCTTCCGGGACATGCGCATCCATTCGGCGAAGCCGGTATTCTGGATGGCTTCAACGATCGGCAGCAGGTCCATGTGCGTGTCCTCCCGCCCTAGCTGAAGCGCTGATTGAGGGAGAGAGGCCCCCAGATTTCGATGTCATAGGCGATGGCCCGGCCCAGGAAGATGATGAACAGCCAGAGCAGGACCGTGCCGACCGCGAGCGCCTTGGAGCGGCCGGAAAAGTGAAGATTGTCGCCGCCGGCCAGCTGTTTTTCGGGGGTCAGCGCGGCGCGGAAGCCGAGGCCGCTGGCCACCGCGACCAGGATCAGCGCCATCTTCATCCAGAACGAGGTGGCGGAAAATTCGCGGACCGGCTCGGCCGCGACCAGAATGAGGCCGGTCGCCGCCATGACCGCCAGGCCGCCCGCGATCCACGGCGTGAACCGGTTCAGAACGGCGGCGAACGGCTCGTCGGCGCGGATCCAGCCCATGACGCGAAGCGCGACCATGAGGATCGAGACGAAGACGATGCCGATCATCACGATATGGACCGACTGCATCAGCGGGACGATCCACAATGTGGATTGCAGCCAGACGCTGACCGGCGTCCCCTGAAACCAGGTCGCAAACTCTAGCATGTCTCCTCCCCCGCTCCTGCCCGGAGCCACGCCCGCAATCAGCGGTCAAACGATCGGCCTGGAAAGCAAATTACCGTTGCGAACAGGTCGCGGGCCGGCGTTACAGGCCGTTACAGCCTGTAACGGGATCGCTAGCGGCCAACTTCCTTCGGCAGGTGGGCTTCCTCGTCGCCCCCGCCCCCGCGGGCCTCGCCGATCGCCACATGGCCTTCGACCACGTCGCAATGCTCTCCGGCGGGAGGCGGCGTGCGTTCCGGGCACTTGAAGAGCGCACCCTCCCGGCTGCCGGCGGGATCGCCGTTGCGCAGCGGGTGCAGCGCAACGCTGAAAATCGTACCGGCCGGGAAGGTGTTCACCGAAATGCCCTGTTCGGCGGACTGGGCCGATCCGGCCATTTCCACGGCCCAGACGATCGGCTTGTCGCTTTCGTCCCGGATGACGTTTTTCCGCTCCGGATTCATCTCGGCGAAGAAGATCTGCAGATGGTTGGCGTCCGGGTTCACCCGGGTGACGACCCCGGTGAACACATAGGTCTTCTCGTTGTCGAAGATCGCGAAGGAATGGTGGGCCAGAGCCGGCGTCGCCACAGCGGCGGCGGTGAGGACAGAGCCCAGAATCGCTGCTTTTGTCAGGGTTTTCATTGCAGATACCGTTTCCTCAGAACTTCACTCTTGCAGGGTTCTACGCCCCTTTGCCTGAACGTCACACAACAAGACCATACTTGCGATTCATCCTGTAGCATCTGCGACAGCTGAACGCACAGCGTGGCCGGCCCGTTTTCTAGTCGAAGCTGAACATGTCTTCTTCTTCGGAGCCGCTCATGTCCTGTTCGAAATTGCGTTCCCAGATTTCCGCCCAGGGACGGCCGTACATGTCCGGAATGGTGTATTCGATCGTATCACCCGGGGAAACCGGCGTATTCCGGCCGTCGATGGGGAAGATCGTCTGGACGCATTCGATGAAGACGTAGGGCGTCTCGTCCGCGTCCCCGTAATCGTTGATCTTGGTCAGGTTGCGGACGATGCGGACCGGCTCCACCAGCGCCTCGGGGTCGTAGAAGATGGCTTCGTGGTTGATGCCCACGAAATTGCCGTCCTCGTCCCGGTTCGGGGTGTAGATCTCGATCGTCTGCATCTTGCTGGAAAATTCGAACGCCGCGTGCGCCTTCCAGCCCTGGATGTTGGAGGTCCAGGTGATCAGCGTGTCGCCGTCCCAGAAGCCGATGGTCTCGCCGTACCAGCGGGGCACCGCGGCGCCGAGGCGCGGCACGCCGCCGGCCTCCACATCGTCCATATTGAACTCCCGCCCGATATGGACCTGGGTGATGAAGTTCCGCGCGACGCCGGCCAGGATCTGGACGGTCTGCGGGGTCACCATGATGTAGTGCTCCCACGTCGCGGCGAAGTGCCAGCGGCGCATGAAGCCTTCCGGCCAGCAATAGGTCGACTGCCATTGCGGCGCGTTGGTGTGGCCGTGGTGGTACGACTCCTGGACCATGTATTCCTGATATTTCGGCGTCAGGAGCGACAGGAAGGTCGGCACCTGATTGCGCCGGGTATTGCGGTACCAGCTCTCATTGGCCGGATCGAAGCCGGGGTGGCGGTACACGCCGGTCCATTCGCCGGGGACCGTGGCGTAGGTGTGCTCGGTCGGCCCGCCGCGGGATTCGGTCTCCTGCATCAGAGCCTCGTAATGCTCCTGGGCGGTCTCGAACGGGTAGGGGCTGACGATGGATTCGCGCGGATAGTCCCGGTCGCAATAGCCCCAGGGCGCGGTCGCGGGGTCGTTGTTCTCGATCAGGCTCTGGCCGGACCACAGCTCTTCCAGGGCGAGGGGGGAGTTGCACCGGTAATAGCGCGGGTCGCTCCACAGCTCCCGGTCGGCGTAGAAATCGGTGGTCGTGAACAGGTCGACGGGCAGGGGCTCGATCCCCTCCGGCGCTTCGCCGCCGCGTGCGGCGGCGACGACGGTCGGCACTTCGCCCTCCACCCGCGGGAAGGAGCGCTGGATCGTCGCGCCGGTGATTTCCGTATCGTACGGATCGTCGGCGACGGGCCAGCCGCGGCCGACGCTCTCGAAACCGATGTCCGGCATGCTCTGCGCCAGAGCGGGCGCCGCGCACAACGCCGCCATCCCGGCCGACGCCAGGAATGTCCGCAGATTTTTCATGGCCTTTTCCTCCCCCGGGGCGGCATTGCGCCCCCTTGTCTTGTTCCGGCCGACCACGGCCCTAGTCGAAGTTGAACATGTCCTCTTCGCCTTCGTCCTTGGACATGTCCTGTTCGAAATACTTGTCCCAGATATGCGCCCAGGGCCGGCCGTACATGTCCGGCACCTCATACTCGACGACGTCGCCCGGCGACACCGGCGTGCCATGTCCCTCGATCGGGAAAATGGTCTGGACGCACTCGATGAAGGCGTAGGGCGTCTGGTCCTCGTCGGTGTAGTCGTTGATCTTGTTCAGATTGCGCACGATCCGGATCGGTTCGACCAGGGCTTCCTCGTCATACAGGATGGTTTCGTGGTTCAGCCCGGTGAAATTGCCGTCCTCGTCCCGGTTCGGCGTGTAGATCTCGATCGACTGCATCTTGTTGGAAAATTCGAAGGCGGAGTGCGCTTTCCAGCCCTGGATGTTCGAGGTCCAGGTGATCAGCACATCGCCGTCCCAGAAGCCGATCGTGTCGCCGTACCAGCGCGGCACCGCCGCGCCCAGGCGCGGCACGCCGCCGGAGGCGACGTCATCCATATTGAACTCGCGCCCGATATGGATGTTGGTGATGAAGTTCCGCGCGACGCCGGCCATGATCTGGACGATGTCGGGCGTGGCGATGATGTAATGCTCCCAAACCGCAGCCATGTGCCAGCGGCGCATGAAGCCTTCCGGCCAGCA
>CAJXKJ010000049.1 GCA_913055605.1 uncultured Euryhalocaulis sp.
GGGCCGGGGGACCGACGACGCCGCCATCGACGAAATCCGCGCCGGCCTCCGTCACGACCTCCGCCACGCGGCGCGCGGTTTCCGGGGCGATGGCGTTGGCGTCCACGAACAGGCCCTTGAAGCCGGCCTCCGCGACGCTGCGCGCCAGGGCGCGGGCGGCGTGGGGCGGGCAGATGGACAGGACGATATCGGATTCGCCGCAGAGCGATTCCAGCGTTCCGGCGTCCTCCAGCCCCTCGGCCTCGGCCCGCTGGCGCGTCGCATCGCCGCGGCCGTACGAGGCCCAGAGCACGCGCGCGCCGCCGGACCTCGCCGCGGCGGCAAGCGAGGCGCCCATCTGGCCCGGGTGCAGGATTCCGAGCGTGGTCATGCGGCGGGCGCCGGGACGGCGCGGGCGAGCGTGCGGCGCACCGCGTCGCGATCAGGAATATCGAGGCCGAAGACGTCCGCCAGCGCGGCCTCGGTCTCGCTGGCGCTCAGGGTGCGCTGAACGGGGGCCCGGCCAGTCCGGTATTCGCTGAGGCTGAAATTGCGTAGGGCGTAGCGGCCGCCCTCGAAGGTGCGGGCGGCGATCACGGTGTGCCGGAAATGCGAGTCCGGATGGGTGGAGACCCAGTAATTGGACAAAGCGAAATCGGCGGCGGCGCGCGGTTCGGGCGACAGGCGGAACATCGGCGCCCAGACGCCGTCCAGATCGACCTCCAGCAGCCGGTCGCCGTCCAGCTTCGTCAGGCGGAAGGTTTCGAGCGGGGTTTGCTGCGGCCCGTCCGCGTCCATGCGCAGCGGCGCGGTGAGCGTGTTGCCGCCGAAGCCGGCGTCGACGAGCCAGTCCTCGCCGTCCGCGCGCACGCCGAGGACCATATGGGTCTGGGGCGGGAGCGGGCTATCCGGCGGGGTGTTCCAGATCACGCGCGCGGCGAGGCCCGTGACGGGGAAGCCGATGGCGTCCAGCGCGGCGGCGAGCAGGGTGTTATGCTCGAAACAATAGCCGCCGCGGACCAGGCCGGCCTGTGTGCGGGCGGTCATTTTCCGCTGCAGGGCGGCGAGGTCGAGCCGGACCGGCTGGCCCGCCAGCACCGTCAGATTCTCGAACGGGATGGCGGCCGGATGCAGCGCGCAGACCGCGCGCAGCGTGGCGAGGTCCGGCGCGGGCGCGCCGGAAAAGCCGATATGGTCCAGATAGGCCCGGAGATCGAACTCCGCGCCCGGTTCGATGAGCATCGCAGAGGCTCGCGAAAGCGGCGGCCCGCAACCTAGCCGCCGCAGCGCGCGGACTCTACTGCCCCGCCAGCATCCCGCGCAGGCGGACCGCCTCGTCGGTCTGGGGATCCAGCACGACCAGAAGCCGCTCGTAATAGATGCGGGCGGAGGCGCCGTCCCCGGCCTTCAGGGCGTGATCGCCGAGGAAACGCAGGGCGACCGCGTCCTTCGGATCGGACTCCAGGACGCGGCGATAGGCCATGGCGGCGTTGGCGTCATGGCCGCTGGCGATATTGGCCACGGCCAGGTCGCGCCAGGCGGCGGCGTCCCGTTCCGGGATATAGAGCGAGAAGGTGAGCGTGGCGCTGTCGCCCGCTATCGCGGCCGCAGGGCCGCCGAGCAGGACGCAACCCAGCGCCGCCAAGGCAAAGATTTTATTCATGTTATTCGGGCGTCTCTTCGCTTTACAACCTATTCGGGCGGCGGCCGGCGTTCAACGCTGTCTTGCCATGGCCCCTGCGCGTTTTTGCAGGTTAGGGGCCACTTAACGGAATCGTACACGCGCGGGCCTCGCCGCAGCCGATGCGCGGATATAGAGCGCCGGGCGGGGCGGGGTCCTGAGGGCGGTCTTAGTTTTGCAGCGCAGGGTTGCAGCGCACGCCTGACGCGGCGGCATGCGCAATTGTGTAACGGCGGGCGGCTGAGGCATGGTCGGACCGATGGCGCATCACCACACCCATTCGCACGGGCACGCCCACGGTCACGGTCATGGCCACGGGCACGGCCACGCGCACGCCCATGGCGGCGCGAACGAGCAGCGCACCTTCTGGGCGGCGGTGCTGACCGGCGGCTTCATGATGGCGGAGGTCGCCGGCGGGCTGATCGCCGGGTCGCTGGCCCTGCTGGCCGACGCCGGCCACATGCTGACCGATTTCGCGTCGCTGGGGCTGGCCTGGTTCGCCTTCCGCCTGTCGCGGCGGCCGGCGGACTGGAAGCGGACCTATGGCTTCGACCGGTTCCAGGTGCTGATCGCCTTCGTGAACGGGGTCACGCTGGCGGTGCTGTCGCTGTGGATCGTGGTGGAGGCTGTGCAGCGCCTGCGCGAACCGGTGGAAGTGCTGGGCGGCACGATGGCCGTCGTGGCGGCCGCCGGTCTGCTGGTGAACATCGCGGCGTTCGCGCTGCTGCACGGGGCGGACCGGGAGAATCTGAACATCCGCGGCGCAAGCCTGCATGTGCTGGGCGACCTTCTGGGGTCGGTCGCGGCGCTGGCGGCGGCGGGGATCATCATGGCCACGGGATGGATGGCGGCGGACCCGCTGCTGTCCATGCTGGTGGCGCTGATCATCCTGCGCGGGGCGTGGGGGCTGGTGCGCGAGTCGGCGCATATCCTGCTGGAATCCGCGCCGCGCGGGCTGGACGTCGAGGCGATCGGGCCGGACCTGATCGAACAGGTGCCGGAGGTCTGCGGCGTGCATCACGTCCATGCCTGGGCGATCACCGCCGAGCGCACGATGATCACGCTGCACGCGCGCACCGAGGGCGCGGGGGCGCCGGACGCGGTGGTGGCCGCGATCAAGGCGCGGCTGCACGAGCGGTTCGGCCTGGACCATGTGACGGTGGAGCTGGAGACCGAATCCTGCGCCGACGAGGCCGTTCACGCGCACGCCGCGGAGGCCTGTTCCTGACGGCAATCGGCCGGAATCCGCGGAAATTCCGAGGAACCCCGGATTTCGGGAATCGTTGAATCCCTCCGACCTGTAGAGGAGGCATGGCCATGGGCCAGACGAATACGAAAACAAAAGACGCGCCCGCCCCGGACAAGACCCCTGACGGGCATCTGAAAAAGCCTGTGCAGACCCCCGAACATGGCGAGGTTGGCGAGGCGCTGGACGAGACGTTCCCGGCGTCCGACCCGCCGGCGTTCAACGCCGGCGACGCAGGCGAACCCGAAAAGCCGGAAGCCGGCGCGATCCCGCCCGGTCAAAAAGGCAAGCCGGAGCCCAATCCGGGCGATCCGAAGAAACAGGAATAGTCAGAAAATCAGGCGCGCGGATGCGCGGCGGCGTGGGCGCGCACCAGCGCGCCCGCGTCGATTCCTGCGTAGATCTGGGTGGAGCTGAGGCTGGCGTGGCCCAGAAGCTCCTGAATGCTGCGCAAATCCGCGCCGTTGCCGAGCAGATGCGTGGCGAAGGCGTGGCGCAGGGCGTGCGGCGTGGCCGATTCCGGCAGGCCGAGGCCTGAACGGATTTGCTGCATCAGTTTCTGCGCGGTGCGGGCGCCCAGCGGCCCGCCGCGGGCGCCGCGGAACAGCGGCGCGTTCGGCCCCAGCGTGAAGGGGCATTGCTTCATGTAATCGTCCATCGCGTCGCGCGCGGCCATCAGGACCGGCACGACGCGCTCGCGCCCGCCCTTGCCGGTGATGCGCAGCGTTTCGCGGAACGGCGCGTCGCGCCCGGTGAGCGTCAGCGCCTCCGAAATCCGCAGTCCGGCGCCGTAGAGCAGCGTGACCAGAGCGGCGTCGCGCGCGGCGATCCAGGGCGTTTCGTGTTCGCCGGCCGCCGCAATGACGTTCTTCGCGGCGTCGGCCGAGACCGGGCGCGGCTGGGATTTGGCGAAGCGCGGCGTGGCGAGGAGGGCGAGGCCCGCAGCCTCCACCCCCATGCGCTTGCCGGCCCATTTATAGAAGCTGCGCACCGCGGACAAAGCGCGGGCGGCGCTGCGCGGGGCCAGGCCCTCGGCGCGGCGGGCGGCGAGGAAGGCGCGGAAATCCCGCGTCTCCAGCCCGTTCAGATCGTCGGTTTTCGGGGTCCGGCCGAGATGGCCGGTGAGGAAGGACAGGAAGTCCGAAAGGTCGCGGCCATAGGCCTCTGAGGTGTTCGGACTGACGCGGCGCTCGTCGCGCAGATGGGCGAGGAAAGACTCAACTGCGTTATGCGCCGATGCGGTCATGCCGTGGTCCACTCCGTCAGCCGGCGCTCGATCACGCGCGCCAGGAAATTCACAAGTTCGGTGCCCTGCGTCTCGGTAAAGGCGTGCGGGTCGCGCGCGCCGAGCGCGAAAAGCCCGGTGCGGCCGTGCACCGACAGGCGCAGCAAAGCCTGCGAGCGCAGATCGGCGGCGTCGTCGCCATAGATGTCGGTCTTGCCGCGCACGATGCGGCCGAGCTGTTCGCTGCGCGTCTTGCCGATCTCGCCGTCCACGAAACCGTCCGGCGCGTGGCGGATGGCCAGGCAGCCGGCGGGGGTTTCGCCCTCCAGCAGCACCGCGGCGCGGTCCAGACCGATGCGGCCGGCCAGCGAACCGTCCAGCAGATCGTCGAGCGCGCGGGGCGTCGCGCAGTCCAGAACGGACAGCACGCAGGAATGGATTTGCGCCTGAACCACCAGATTGGCGCGCGCGACGGCGCGCAGCTTGCGGTGGGTGTCGGCGATCAGGCGCGCGCGCTTTTCCACACGCTTGATCGAGGCGGCTTCAAGGTCGATCACATTGCCGCAGGCCGCGCGCGCCAGAGCATTCAGCTCCGGGTCGTCGGCCAGCCAGCCGGGATTGGAGAAGAGGGCGGACTTGACGGCGGCCAGCTCGGCCTCGTCAGTGGCGGCGTCGATGTGCGATGCGGTGTTCATGACGGAGAAAACTAGGGCGGAGCGGTTAAGGAACGACCAAAGCGAGGGCCGTATCGCCCGCGTGCTGTTTACGCTGCCCCTTCCCGAACCTTTCGATTACGCGGTCCCCGAAGGGATGGCGCTGGTTAAGGGCGATCTGGTCGCCGCGCCGCTTTCGGGAAATTTACTGGTCGGGGCGGTGTGGGACGTGCGCACCGGCGCGTCCAACCGCGCCCTGAAACCGGTCGATTACGTGCTGGAGGCCCCGCCCTTTTCGGAGGAGCTGGTCGATTTCCTGGATTTCGCCGCGCGCTACACCGTCCACCCGCCGGGCGTGTTCCTGCGCATGGCGCTGCGCAGCACCGAGGCGCTGGGCCCCTCGCGCGAGCAGACCGTGTTCGCGCCCACCGGCCGGACGCCCGACCGGATGACGCTGGCGCGGGAAAAGGTGCTGGAGGCCGCGGGGCGGGAGATGCTGACCGCCGCGGATCTGGCGCGGCGGGCGGGCGTGACCACCGGCGTGGTGACGGGGCTGGAAAAGGCCGGGGCGCTGAAGCGCAGCGCGCGGGCGGTCGATCCGCCGTTCGAGAATCCCGACCCGGACCTGCCGGGGGAGGCGCTGACCGCAGACCAGGCCGAGGCGGCGGGGGAGCTGCGCGCGCTGGCGGCGCGCGGCGGCTATGCGCCGGTGCTGCTGGACGGGGTGACCGGCAGCGGCAAGACCGAAGTCTATTTCGAGGCGATCGCCGAGGCGCTGCGCGCCGACCCGGAGGCGCAAATCCTGGTGCTGGCGCCGGAGATCGCGCTGACCCAGGCGGTGACCAGCCGGTTCGCAGAGCGGTTCGGCGCGGAGCCGGCGCTGTGGCATTCGGAGACCGGGCCGGCGAACCGCCGCCGGGTCTGGCGCGAGGTCGCGCACGGCCGGGCGCGCATCGTGCTGGGCGCGCGCAGCGCGCTGTTCCTGCCGTTCCGCAATCTGAAGCTGATCGTGATCGATGAGGAGCACGACCCGTCCTACAAGCAGGAGGACGGGGCGATCTATCACGCGCGCGACCTGGCCGTGGCGCGGGCGAAATTCGCGGACTGTCCCATCGTGCTGGCGTCGGCCACGCCGTCTCTGGAGACGCTGCAGAACGCGCGGTCGGGCCGTTACGGTCATCTGATCCTGCCGTCGCGGCCGGGGGCGTCGGTGCTGCCGGAGATCGGGCTGATCGATCTGCGGCGCGATCCGCCGGAGGCCGGGCGCTGGCTGTCGCCGAAACTGGTGACGGCGATGGAAGAGACGCTGGAGAAAGGCGAGCAGGTTCTGCTGTTTCTCAACCGGCGGGGCTATGCGCCGCTGGTGCTGTGCGGGGCGTGCGGACACCGGCTGACCAGCCCGGGCACCGACGCTTGCCTCAGCGAGCACCGCTATAGCGGGCGGCTGGTCTGCCATTTGACCGGGTTTTCCATGCCCAAGCCCGATACGTGCCCGGAATGCGGGGCCAAGGATTCGCTGAAGCCCGTGGGGCCGGGCGTGGAGCGGATCGAGGAAGAGGCGAAGGCGCTGTTCCCCGAGGCGCGGGTGGAGACGTTTTCCAGCGACACGGTGCAGAGCGGGCAGGAGGTGCGCGCGCGGGTGGAGCGCATGGCGCGCGGCGAGATCGACATCCTGGTCGGCACGCAGATCGTGGCGAAGGGGCATAATTTCCCCGGCCTGACGCTGGTCGGGGTGGTGGACGCCGATATCGGCCTGCGCGGCGGCGATCCGCGCGCGGCCGAGCGGACCTTTCAGATTCTGGCGCAGGTCGCCGGGCGCGCCGGGCGGGCGGAGCGGCCGGGCCGCGCGCTGGTCCAGACCCATGCGCCGGAGCACGAGGCGCTGGCGGCGCTGGCCGCCGGGGACCGCGACGGCTTCGTGGAGGGCGAGCTGGAGGCGCGGCGGATGCTGGGCCTGCCGCCGTTCGGCCGGATGGCGTCCATCGTCCTGTCCGGGACCGACCAGCGGAAGGTGGAAGAGGCGGCGAAGATCATGGCCGCCGCGGCGCCGGACGCCAGCGGCGTCGACGTGCTGGGCCCCGCCGAACCGCCGGTGGGCGTGATCCGCGGCCGGTTCCGGCGGCGCATCCTGGTGCGCGCGGATTCGAACGTGGATATCTCCACCTTCCTGACCGTGTGGCGGGCGCGGGCGAAGATCCCGTCCTCCATCCGCGTGGCGGTCGATGTCGAACCGCATTCCTTCCTGTAGCGTTGGCGCGACCATGACCGATCCGACCAAAGACCCCGCAATCGCCGCGCATCTGGCCTCGCCCTCCTACCGGCTGGCGGCGCTGGACCGCGATTTCCTGCTGGGCGACTCGATGCGGGGCGTGCGCTTCCTGCTGGAATACGCGAAGGCCGAGGAGGCGCTGCGCGCCTGGGGCGTGCGCTCCACCATCGTGGTGTTCGGCAGCGCGCGGGTGCGTGAGGAGGACGAAAACGGCTGGTACAGGGCGGCGCGCGCATTCGGCCGTATAGCGTCGGAGCGGGGCGGGGCGCTGAACGTCCGCGACGGGGTGCGGGACAATGTGATCGCGACCGGCGGCGGGCCGGGGATCATGGAGGCGGCCAATCGCGGCGCGTCGGACGCCGGGGCGCCCTCGGTCGGGTTCAACATCACTCTGCCGCACGAGCAGGCGCCCAACCCATTCTCCACGCCGGACCTGACCTTCCGCTTCCACTATTTCGCGATGCGCAAGATGCATCTGGCGATGCGGGCCAATGCGCTGGTCATCTTTCCGGGCGGGTTCGGGACGATGGACGAGCTGTTCGAGATTCTGACCCTGCGCCAGACCGACAAGTCGCCGCGCATCCCCATCGTGCTGTTCGACAGGGATTACTGGACGCGGATCCTGAATTTCGAGGCCTTCGCGGAGGCCGGCATGATCGATGAGAAAGACCTGAAGCTGTTCCGCTTCGCCGGGACGGCGGAGGACGTCTGGCAATGCCTGCTGGATTGCGGCCTGCGCCCGGACGAGGACATCGAACTGGCGCCCGACCAGGAAGACGCCGAGGACGAAGCCGCCCCGGCCAAATAGGCGCGCGAATATAAGCGCGGTCCGGAACCGGGCGGCGCGCCAGGGATTGCGCGCAGGACCCCAAGTTTCCGGACGACCCGAATGGATATTCTCGCCACGCCCGAACTCTGGCTCAGCCTGCTGACGCTGACCTTCCTGGAAATCATCCTCGGCATCGACAATGTCGTGTTCGTCTCCGTCGCGGCGGAGCGGGTGGCGGCGGACAAAAGGCGGGCGGCGCGGAATTTCGGCATCTATTCAGGCGCGGCCCTGCGCGTGGTGATGCTGTTCGCGCTGGTCTGGCTGGCCTCGCTGACCGAGGCGGCGCTGTTCCGCCTGCCAGACTTCGTCGGCGTGCTGGGCGGCGACCATTCGGAGGAGGTGCTGCAGGTCACGCTGGAGGACGTGATCCTGCTGGTCGGCGGCCTGTTCCTGTTGTGGAAGGGCACCGACGAGATCCACCAGAATCTGGAAGGCGGGCATCACGATGCCGGCGGCGGCGCGGTGCGCGGCTTCGCCGCCATCGCGGCGCAGATGGTCCTGATCAATGTCGTCTTCTCCCTCGACTCGGTGCTGACGGCTGTCGGCATGACGGCGGAGCTGGGCGGCGAGGACGGGGCGGCGGCGCGGCTGATCGTGATGGTGCTGGCGATCGGGGTGTCGACCCTGATCATGGTCGTGGCGGCGCGCGCGGTCGCGAGCTTCCTGGAGAAGCATCCGACCACGAAGATGCTTGCGCTGGCCTTCATCCTGCTGGTCGGGGTGGCGCTGGTGGCCGACGGGCTCGGCTTCCATATCCCGCGCGGATATCTGTATTTCGCCATCGCCTTCTCGCTGTTCGTCGAGACGATGAACGTGATTGCCGGCAAGGCGCGCGCGAAGGCGAAGGCGAAGGCGAAGGCCGCGGGCTGACGCCTACTGGACGCGGCGGACCGGGACGCTGCGCTGGCCGCGCACGCGGATGAGGAAGGAGCCGAGCGAGCCGCTGCGGATTTCGGCGGGAATTCCGGCCGGGTCGTGCGGCAGGAAGATGGTGTCGGACGTGGTCTGCTCCCACACCTGGCCGTTCTCGAATACGAAGCGCAGCTTGCCGCGCTGATATTCGCTGGCCGAGGCGATGGTCAGCGTGACCGCCTCCAGCCGCTGGCTCTCCGGCTCCCGCTCCTCGCCGGGCGTGTCGGCTTCGCCGGCGCCGCCGCCGCCGATCGCGGCGAGGCGGCCGACCAGATTGCCGACGCTGTCCAGCGACAGGCCGAAGGATTCGCGCTCCAGCTCCCGCACCTCGTCGCGCTGGACGGCGACCAGATCGCCGGACTCGCTGGCGGCGGTCAGCGCGCGCGCCTGCTGTTCCAGGCAGGCGAGGCGCTCGGCGTCGTCCGCGACCTTCAGGCATTGCGACAGATTGCGGATCAGGTCGGGCGTCGGGATCGCGGTTTCGGCGCCGGCCGGCGCGGCGAGGCCGGCGGCCAGCGGCGCGGCGGCAAGCAGGATCAGTCGGCGCATCTTTATCCTCCCCCAGAGGCGTCCGCGGGCACTCTAGGGGCGCGCGGCGGGCGCTCACAAGGCGAAGCAAATGCTTCCGGAAAGCGGAAAAGCCGAGCCGGTACAAGGACCTGCGGCGCGGCGGGCGTGCGGCCGTTATTGCGTGCGGCGGACGCGCAGATCGACGCCGTTGACGCGCATCAGGAAGGAGCCGAGCGAGGCGCTGCGGATCTCCACCTCGATGCCCGAGGGGTCGCGCGGCAGATAGATGCGGTCGGGCGCGAGCTGGTCCCAGACCTGGCCGTTCTGGAAGACGAAGCGGCGCTTGCCGGGCGCGTATTCGCTGACCGACTCGATGGTCAGCTGCACGCGGTCCAGCGCCTCCTCCGGCTCGGCCTCGCCGCCGAGGGGGGAGAGCTGGCTGACCAGACGGCCGACGCCGCTGAGCGACAGGCCGAAGGATTCCCGCTCCAGCTCCCGCACGTCGTCGCGCTCCACCGCGACCAGTTCGCCGGTGTCGCGCGCATCGACCAGGCTGCGCGCGGCGGCGTCGTAACAGGCGAGGCGTTCGGCGTCGTCCGTGACGCCCAGGCATTCGGCGAGATTGTCGATGACGCCCGGCGCGGGCGGATCGGACTGTGCGGACGCGGGGCCGGCCGCCAGCAGGATTGCGGACAGAAGAATCGAGCGGCGCATGGCGTTATCCCCGGAAAGACCGGGGAAAAGACTAGTGCGCGGCCTTGGCGCCCCACAAGGGGCGCAGGCCCAGGTCTCAGGCGTCAGGCCGCGCGGCCCTGGCCGGATTGTCCCGAAGCGCGTTCGGAGGCGGGGACCCAGCGCTCCAGCGGCAGTTCGAACCAGAATTCGGAGCCTTCGCCCGGCGTGGATTCGACGCCGATCTCCCCGTCCATGGCGGAGACCAGTTCGCGCGCCAGCGCCAGGCCCAGGCCCGCGCCGCCATGGCGGCGCTTGGAAGAGCCGTCGCCCTGCTGGAAGCGTTCGAAGATCGCCTTTACCTGCGAGGGCTGCACGCCGCACCCGGTGTCGATCACCGAGACGCGGACGCTGCCCGGCGGGCGCGTGGCGGAGACGCAGACGCTGCCCTGGTCGGTGAACTTGATGGCGTTGGACAGCAAATTGCCGACGATCTGGGCGATGCGCACCTCGTCGCCGATAAAGACCTCGCGCGCCTCGGGAGCGATCTTCACGATCAGGTCCAGTTCCTTGCGCGCGGCCTCGTCGGCGTGGACGGCCAGCGTGCGCTCAAGGACCGGGGCGAGTTCGAACGGCTCGGAGCGCAGCTCCATCTGGCCGGATTCCAGACGGGCGTAGTCGAGGACGTCATTCAGCAGGACCAGCAGAGAGCGGCCGGAGCTTTCGATCACCTGCAGCATGCCGCGCTGGGAATCGTTCATCTGCGAGCGCTGCAGCACGGTGGCCATGCCGAGCACGCCGTTCAGCGGGGTGCGCAGCTCATGACTCATGGCGGCGAGGAATTCGCTCTTGGCGCGGTTGGCCTGTTCGGCGCGCTCGCGCGCCTCTTCCAGTTCGACGGTGCGCTTGATGACGCGGCGCTCCAGCTCGTCATTCATGTCGGCCAGGCGGCCTTGCGCGCGCTTGGCGGCGCGGGTCTGGATCGCCCAGTCGGCGACCAGCGCGCCCCACAGCGCCACGACCATGAAGAAGCCGAAGCCGGCCAGGATCAGCGCGCCGGTCATGCGGCGGTCGCTGGCGGCGCGCGTGGCGCGCGCGGTGTTCAGCACCTCCAGCAGCATGTTTTCGAGGGCCGGCGCGAACTGGGTCGTGGCTTCGAGGAAGGCGGCGTCCTGGGTCAGGTTCAGGGCGGCGCTGAACTGGCCCGTGCGGATCAGCTCGGAATAGGGATCGGCGTAGGTCAGCGATTTCTGCCGCGCGACCAGAAGATCGAGATAAAGCTCGTTCAGCCGGGGATCGTCCTGGACCAGAGCCTCCAGGTCGTCGAGGCGGTTGTCGAAATGCTCTTTCAGCTCATAGGCGTTGTCGAGCGGGCTGGGATCGCGCGTCATCGCGGCCAGGCGCATCGCGTTGGCGACCTGGCTGAAGGTCGCGCGCATGTCCTCCGCGATTTCCACAGACGCCACCAGCCGGTCGGTCGCGATGTCCTCGGACATTTTCGCGCGCACGGAAATGGTCGCGCTCGCGGCGAACACGATCACGGTAACCGTGACGGCGGCCAGCAAGAGAATGGCGCGCCCGCGCAGCGTCTGGGTCAGGTGCTTGAAGACAGACATGGCGACGGGGGTTGGGTCCCTTATCCGCGCGCCCGGAGATGAGCCCGCAGGGAACATTTACCCATCTGATATCAACAGCCGGTTGAATATTATGGTTGACCGGACGTGAATATCCACAAGGTCCCGGAGCGCTGACGTCAGCCCGCCGCCGGGCGTCTGTCAGGCCGCGCGGGTGTCCTGCTCGCCTTGTTCGCCGGGCTGTTCACCGGGCTGGTCGCCGGGCCGGGCGGCGGGCGTCCAGAGCGCCATCGGAAGTTCGAACCAGAATTCGGCGCCCTCGCCGGGGGCGGAGCGCACGCCGATCCGGCCGTCCATCGCGGAGACCAGTTCGCGCGCCAGGGCCAGGCCGAGCCCCGCGCCGCCATGGCGGCGGCGGACCGAATTATCGCCCTGGGAGAAGCGGTCGAAGATCGCCTCCGCGATATCGGGCGCCACGCCGCAGCCGGTGTCGGCGATGCTGACATGCAGCCGCCCGTCGGCGTAGTCGGCGCTGAGCGTGACCCCGCCCTGTTCGGTGAACTTGATGGCGTTGGCGAGCAGATTGCCGGTCAGCTGGCGCAGGCGGTTCTCGTCGCCGATCAGGACCTGACGCGCCGCGGGCGTGAATTCGCAGGCGAGGTCCAGGCCCTTGGCCTCCGCATCGGCGCGGTGTTTCCGGAGCGCGCGCTCCAGCGCCTCGTCCGCCGGGAAGGGCTCGCGCGCGATCTCCACGCTGCCGTTTTCCAGCCGCGCGAAGTCGAGAATGTCGTTCATCAAAGCCAGCAGCGTATGGCCGGAGGCCTCGATGACGCCGAGCATGCCCTTCTGTTTTTCGTCCAGCGCGGTGTGGCCGAGCACGGTGGCCATGCCGAGGACGCCGTTCAGCGGCGTGCGCAGTTCGTGGCTCATCGTCCCCAGGAAATCGGACTTGGCCTGGTTGGCGGCCTCGGCGCGGATGCGCGCCTCTTCCAGCTCCGCGGTGCGCTCGGCGACGCGAAGCTCCAGATCGTCGTTGAGCTCGGCCAGGCGCGCGGTGGCCTGTTCGGCGATGCGGTGGAGCCTCCGCGCCTGGCGGGTCTGGCGCATCCAGTCGATGACGATGGCCGTCCACAGGACGAGGATGACCGCGATGCCGACGCCGGCGGCGATCATCGCCATCAGCTCGCCTTCCCAGCTTTCCTCATAGGCCGCGCGCGTGCCGTCCTGCATGCCGGTCATCAGCGCGTCGAACGAGGTGCTGAGCGCGCCCAGAGCCTGGAAATATTCCGGCTGCTGCATGAAAGCGTTGGCGGCCCCGGGGTCGCCGGCCTGCAGCATGGCGAACGCCTGATCTTCCAGTTCCAGATAGCGTTTCCGCGCCGCGTCGGCTTCCGCGAACAGGCGCGCCTGCTCGGCGTCGCCGTCGGCGAAACCGCCGAGCCGGTTCATCGCATCGTTCAGTACGGCGCGCGCCGCGCCCACACGCGCCAGGTCGACGCTGCCGGGGGCGTTCACCTCTTGCGAAAAGCCGTCGATCACGACCGTTCCGGCGTCGGACATTTCGCCCAGCAGCGCGGTGACCTCGAGCATCGCGTGCGTGGCGCGGTCCTCGGCCAGCTTGGCGCGCAGCAGCTCATAGCCGGTGACGCCGATCGTCAGCACCGTGGCGGCGATCGCCGCGATCAGCAGCGTCACGCGGCCGGTGCCGGCGAACGTGTCGTTATTGAAGCGGGCGCCGAACATCGAAGACTCCAGTCAATGACCCGACATGTATTGTGGAGGATGTGCACAGGAGGTTGTAAAAGGCGGTTACCAAATCTTTTAGGTGCAGTACGCGGTTATACGCAGGCGGCGCCGCCTTAGCTTGCCGCCCCCATACCCCCATGCTATCAGGCCCGCGGGCTAGTTGAGAGTGGCTGGAACGGGCTGCTTTCGGGCTCAAAAAACCGAAGATTTCCAGTACCTTGCACCCGCGCGGCGCGCCGCCGCCGCCAGCTTCGCGAGACCCCCTCACGGTGACCGATTCACAAGCAGTCGTAAGTCAGGCCGCGGAACGCTATGCGAGCGCCCTGTTCGACCTGGCGCAGGACGCCGGCCAGACCGATGCGGTGGCCGCCGATCTGGCCGGATTCCGCACCGCGCTTTCGGAATCCGCCGACCTGCAGCGCCTGATCGCCAGCCCGCTCTATGACGCCGAGCAGAAGGCCAGGGCGCTGGCCGCCGTCGGCGAGGCCGCGGGCTTTTCGCCGCTGACCCGCAAATTCCTGGGCATGGCCGCGGCAAACCGCCGCGCCGACGAGCTGGCCGAGGCGGCCGGCGCGTTCCTGGACATGGTCGCCCGCGCCAAGGGCCATTCGCGTGCGCGCGTCGTCAGCGCAGCGCCGCTTGACGCGACCGAGACAGACAAACTCAAATCCTCCCTGCGCGCGGTGATGGGCCGCGACGTGGAGCTGGACCAGGCGGTCGATCCGTCGCTGCTGGCCGGTCTCCGCGTGCGCGTCGGCTCGCGCCTGTTTGACTCCTCCCTCCGCGCCAAGCTCGAGGGACTCCGTTCGGCTATGAAAGAGGCCTGATCCACATGGATATTCGCGCCGCGGAAATCTCCGCGATCCTGAAACAGCAAATCTCCGGGTTCGGCGACGAGGCCGAAATCTCCGAAGTCGGCACGATCCTGTCGGTGGGCGACGGCATCGCGCGCGTCTACGGCCTGGATAATGTGATGGCCGGCGAGATGGTCGAGTTCCCGAACGGGGTGAAGGGCATGGCCCTGAACCTGGAGCGGGACAATGTCGGCATCGTGGTGTTCGGCGACGACCGCGGCATCAAGGAAGGCGACGAGGTCAAGCGCCTGGGCGAGATCGTGGACGTGCCGGTGGGCCCGGGCCTGCTGGGCCGCGTGGTCAACGCGCTGGGCGAGCCGATCGACGGCAAGGGCCCGATCGAGAACGTCGCCGAGCGCAAGCATGTGGACGTGAAGGCGCCGGGCATCATTCCCCGGAAGTCGGTGCACGAGCCGATGCAGACCGGCATCAAGGCCGTGGACGCGATGATCCCGGTCGGCCGGGGCCAGCGCGAACTGGTCATCGGCGACCGCCAGACCGGCAAGACCGCGGTCTGCATCGACGCCATCCTGAACCAGAAATCGGTCAATGTCGGCGACGACGAGTCCGCCAAGCTGTACTGCATCTATGTCGCGGTCGGCCAGAAGCGCTCCTCCGTCGCCCAGCTCGTGAAGACGCTGGAGGAGAACGGCGCGCTGGAATACTCCATCGTCGTGGCCGCCACGGCGTCCGAGCCCGCGCCGCTGCAATATCTCGCGCCCTATACGGGCTGCGCCATGGGCGAATGGTTCCGCGACAACGGCCGTCACGGCCTGGTCGTGTACGACGATCTGTCCAAGCAGGCCGTCGCCTATCGCCAGATGTCGCTGCTGCTGCGCCGCCCGCCGGGCCGCGAAGCCTATCCGGGCGACGTGTTCTATCTGCACTCCCGCCTGCTGGAGCGCGCCGCGAAGCTGAACGAGGACCACGGGTCCGGTTCGCTGACCGCGCTGCCGATCGTGGAGACCCAGGCCAACGACGTGTCGGCCTATATCCCGACCAATGTGATCTCGATCACCGACGGCCAGATCTTCCTGGAGACGGACCTGTTCTATCAGGGCATCCGTCCGGCGATTAACGTCGGCCTGAGTGTTAGCCGCGTGGGCTCTTCGGCCCAGATCAAGGCGATGAAGCAGGTCGCGGGCAAGATCAAAGGCGAGCTGGCCCAGTACCGGGAAATGGCGGCCTTCGCCAAGTTCGGCTCCGACCTGGACGCCGCCACCCAGCGCCTGCTGAGCCGCGGCGACCGCCTGACCGAGCTGCTGAAGCAGCCGCAGTTCAGCCCGCTGCGCGTCGAGGAGCAGGTCTGCGTTATCTATGCCGGCACCAATGGCTATCTGGACAAGCTGCCCGTTTCCGACGTGCGCCGCTTCGAGGAAGAGCTGCTGCGCTATCTGAACGGCGACAAGAAGGACCTGCTGGACGACATCCGCACCGAAAAGGCGCTGTCCGACGAGCTGACCGAGCGGCTGAAGAACGCTCTGGACAGTTTCGCCAAGGGCTTCGCGGCCTAGAGGGAAGTCTGCACGGATGCCCAGCCTCAAGGAGTTCCGCAACCGCATCGCCAGCGTGAAATCCACGCGGAAGATCACCAAGGCGATGCAACTGGTGGCCGCCGCCAAACTGCGCCGCGCGCAGGAGGCGGTGGAGGCCGCGCGGCCCTATACGCAGAACCTGTCGCGCGTCGTCGCCAACCTGGCCCAGTCCATGGCCGGGCAGGAAGGCGCGCCGGCGATGCTGGCCGGCACGGGCAAGGACGACGTGCATCTGGTCGTGGTGATGACCGCCGACCGCGGGCTGGCGGGAGGCTTCAACTCCTCCATCGTCCGCAAGTCGCGCGAGCACATCGCCGAGCTGCTGCGCCAGGGCAAGACGGTCAAGCTGATGACCGTGGGCGTGAAGGGCCACGACCAGCTGAAGCGGCTGTACGCCGACAAGGTGGTGGAGAAGCTGTCGCTGCGCGACGCCAAGTCCATCGACTTCGCCATCGCGTCGGGCATCGGGCAGAAGATCGCCGCGATGTTCGAGGCCGGCGAGTTCGACGTCGCCACGCTGTTCTATGCGGACTTCAAGTCGGTGATCTCCCAGGTGCCGGTGGCGCGCACGGTGATCCCGGCGGCGCTGAGCATCGATCCGGACGCCGAGACCGACGCGCCGGACCTGAAGGGCGCGGTCTATGATTACGAGCCCTCGCAGGAAGACATCCTGGAAAGCCTGCTGCCGCTGTATCTGAACAGCGAGGTGTATCGCGCGCTGCTGGAGAACGCGGCGGGCGAGCAGGGCGCGCGGATGAGCGCGATGGATAACGCCACGCGCAACGCCGGCGAAATGATCGACGACCTGTCGCTGCAATATAACCGCGCGCGTCAGGCGCAGATCACCAAGGAGCTGATCGAGATCATCTCCGGCGCGGAGGCGCTGTGACGCGCATCGCGCTGATATCTTGCGCGGCGCTTGTCGCCGCCGCCTGCGGCCAGCCGGCCGCCGAGGTTGCGGCCGAAGACGCCGCGCCGGAGGCGGAGATCGCCTGGACGCAGGATTACGAATCCTGCGGCTTCGAGCTGCAGAGCCGCACGGTCTGGGGCGCGGGCGTGACCTCGTCCGGCCTGGAAATGCAGCAGGTCACGGCGGAGCCCGGCATGGTGCTGCGCGTGTGGAGCGAGACCGACGCGGGGCTGCAGGCCGATGGCGGCCTGCTGACCGGCCGTGCGACGGCGCCGGCCTGGATCGCCGCCGACGTCCGCCCGGACGCCTATCTGATCCGGCTGGGCGAGGGCGCGGCCGATCTTCGCGTCAATACGGATGGATTTTTCTGCGCCGCGGCCGGGGCCGCCGCGCATCCCGAACAGTAGAAAGACGGACACCTATCGATGGCTAGCAATACCAAAGGGCGCGTTTCCCAGGTGATCGGGGCGGTCGTGGACGTCGAGTTCGACGACCACCTGCCGGATATCCTGAACGCGCTGGAGACGACCAATCACGGCCAGCGCCTGGTTCTGGAAGTGGCGCAGCACCTTGGCGAGAACACGGTGCGCACCATCGCCATGGACGCGACCGAGGGCCTGACCCGTGGCCAGGAAGTGACCGACACCGGCGCCGGCATCACCGTGCCGGTCGGCCCGGGCACGCTGGGCCGGATCATGAACGTGATCGGCGAACCGGTGGACGAAGCCGGCCCGATCGACTCCCAGACGACGGCGACGATCCACCGCTCCGCGCCGGAATTCGTCGATCAGAGCCCGGAATCGGAAATGCTGGTCACCGGCATCAAGGTCATCGACCTGCTCTGCCCCTACGCCAAGGGCGGCAAGATCGGCCTGTTCGGCGGCGCGGGCGTCGGCAAGACGGTGCTGATCCAGGAGCTGATCAACAATATCGCGAAGGCCTATGGCGGCTATTCGGTGTTCGCCGGCGTCGGCGAGCGCACGCGCGAAGGCAACGACCTGTATCACGAGTTCATCGAGTCCGGCGTGAACAAGGCCGGCGGCGGCGAGGGCTCCCGCGCCACGCTGGTCTACGGCCAGATGAACGAGCCTCCGGGCGCCCGCGCCCGCGTCGCGCTGACCGGCCTGACCCAGGCCGAATATTTCCGCGACCAGGAAGGCAAGGACGTTCTGTTCTTCGTGGACAATATCTTCCGTTTCACCCAGGCCGGCTCGGAAGTGTCGGCGCTGCTGGGCCGGATCCCGTCGGCGGTGGGCTATCAGCCGACCCTGGCCACCGACATGGGCCAGCTGCAGGAGCGGATCACCTCCACCACCAAGGGCTCCATCACCTCGGTGCAGGCCATCTACGTGCCGGCGGACGACCTGACCGACCCGGCGCCGGCCACCTCCTTCGCCCACCTGGACGCCACCACGACGCTGAACCGCGCGATCTCGGAAAAGGGCATCTATCCCGCCGTGGACCCGCTGGACTCCACCTCGCGGATTCTGGAGCCCCGCGTGCTGGGCGAGGAGCACTACGAAACCGCCCGCCGCGTGCAGGAAATCCTGCAGCGCTACAAGGAGCTGCAGGACATCATCGCGATCCTGGGCATGGACGAGCTGTCCGAAGAGGACAAGCTGGTCGTGGCCCGCGCGCGGAAGGTCGAGCGCTTCTTCAGCCAGCCGTTCCACGTGGCCGAAATCTTCACCGGCATCCCCGGCGTTCTGGTGGACATCAAGGACACGGTGCGCGGCTTCAAGGGCCTGGTGGACGGCGAGTTCGACCACCTGCCGGAGCAGGCCTTCTACATGGTCGGCACGATTGAGGACGCCATGGCCAAGGCCGAAAAGCTGGCCGCCGAGGCTGCGTAGGGACCGATGGCCGACAAACTCCACTTTTCGCTCGTGACGCCGGAAAAGGCGCTGTTCGACGGCGAGGTCGATCAGGTCGTGGTGCCGGGCACGGAGGGCGATTTCGGCGTGCTGCCGAACCACGCCCCGGTGATGTCCACGATCCGGCCGGGCTGGATCACCGTCTATGACGGCGGAAAGATCGAGCGCGTCGTGGTGCGCGCCGGTTTCGCGGAAGTGACGCCGGCCGGACTGACCGTGCTGGCCGAGGAGGCCACGCCCGCCAGCCAGGTCGACAAGGCCGCGCTGGAGCAGCAGATCCGCGACGCGCAGGAAGACGTGAACGACGCGACCGACGAGACGGTGCGCGCCGCCGCGGAGCAGAAGCTGGAATATCTGACCACGCTGCGCGACGCCGCCCAGACCGTTCACTAAGCGGGCAGGCTGGCGCAAGGCCGAACGGATCGAAGGGCGCGGCGCCAGCCGCGCCCTTTGCCGTTGGCGGCGCATCCCATTCATTTGCCGGACGCTTTGGTCTAGGAGTGCGGGATGGCGATCGACCTTGAACGCGCGCGCACCGACTATATTGCAGGCTCGCTGGGCGGGTTTCCGGCGCTGCTGGTGCATGGCTGCGGCTGGCTGATCCTGACGGCGGGATTCCTGTGGGCCGGGACGGCCGGGCATGACGTGCGCTGGCCGGCGCTGGGCCTGATCCTGATGGGCGCGATCACGCTGCCGGCCTCGTTTCTGCTGCAAGCGGCGCTGAACCTGCCGGCGACCTCGGTCTCCAACCCGATCAATCTGCTGAGCCCGGCCGCGGCGCTGGCCCTCCCCGCCACGCTGCCGGCGCTGCTGATCGTGCTGGCGCTGGAGCCGGCCTATGTCGCGGCGGTCTACGCCGTGCTGACCGGGGCGCATTATCTGCCCTTCGCCTGGATCCAGCGCACGCGCTGGTACATCACGCTCGGCCTCGGCTGTGTCGCGATCGGCGGGCTGACGGCGCTGGTCCTGCGGGCGGACGGGTCGGCGGCGGCCTGCGTTCTGGTCGGCGCGCTGCATCTGGTCGTGGCCTTCGCGGTGCGCGCCAAGGCGCGCCGCGCGCCCGCCGCCTGAGCGGCCGGCGGTGAGCGGCGCCGAATGAGCAAGACCTCCGCATCCGAGCCGCGCCTGTGGGTGCGGGTGCTGACGCCGAAGGGCGGGCGGATCGGCCCCGGCATGATCGCGCTGCTGAAGGCGGTGCGGGCCGAAGGGTCCATCGCGGCGGCGGCGCGCAGCCTGAACATGTCCTATCGCCGGGCCTGGAAGCTGATCGAGGCGGCGGGCGAGTCGCTGGGCGCGCCGGTTCTGGAGACCAGCGTCGGCGGCGCCGACAAGGGCGGCGCGGTGCTGACCGAGGCGGGCGCGCGTCTGGTCGAAGTCTATGACCGGATCGAGGATGCGGCGAACGCGGCGGCCGCGCCGGATCTGGCGGCGCTGTTCGAGGAAGTCAGCGGGCGATCGTGACGGTCTTCACCACCGCATAGGCGGCTGCGCCGGGCCTCAGGGCCAGCCGCTCCGCGGCGCGGCGCGTGACCTGCGCCGACAGGCGCTGGCCGCCGCATTCCAGAAGCAGCATGTCATTGGCGCCGCGCCGGGCGATCTCCGCCACCGTGACGGGCAGGACGTTATTGGCGCTGACGCGTTCGGGCGGGTCGAGCGCGATCATCACGTCCCGCGCGCGGATCTGGACATGGACGCGCGCGCCGGGCGGGGCGGACAGAGCCGGGACGGCCAGGCGCGCGCCGCCGCCCAGATCCAGATCGGTCAGCCCGTCGCCGGCGGCGGGCAGGACAGTGGCCGTGACGATGGCGCAGGCGTCCGCGCCGTCCGGGTCGGAGAGGCCGAGCCGGGCGAACACGTCCTCCAGCGCGCCCTCGGCGGCGACCCGCCCGGCGTCCAGCGCCACGACGCGGTCGGCCAGGCGCGCGATCTCGTCCACCGAATGGCTAACATAGAGGATGGGAATGCGCGCCTCGTCGCGCAGCCGCTCCAGATAGGGGAGAATCTCCGCCTTGCGGGCAGCGTCGAGGGCGGCGCTGCCGTAGAGCACGATCTGGTGTACGTCACTACGTTGGACTCCGACCAAGGCGAGGTCCGTCAAGACGGTTCCGCGTCGTCGCGTGGAGAGGGTCTGAGACAGAGCGCCGGACAGCACCGGCTCGGCCAGGTCTGGGCGCCTCAGCTCGACGTAGCAGGCTCCGCGTTCCTCGGCGAGCCGGGAGCCGTCGAAGCGCAGCCATCCGCCGTTGTGCACCCGGCCGGACAGGTGGTTGACCTCTTCGGCTTGGTCGAGAGCCCGCCGGCATCCGCCCAGGTCGCCGAGGCCCGCGAGAGCCTGCGCCTGCACAGCTCGTGCCCAGTGCCGGGTCGACAGCGCGCTGTCCCCGTTCTGGGCCAGGCCGGTGGCAACGTCCAGCATCGGTGCCGCGTGCCGGAAGTCGCGCTCGTAGACGCTGATGAACGCGTGACGGATCATCGCGCACGCCCAGAGATCGTAGGCAGCGGCTTCTCGGGCGGCGGTCGCTGCCAGCGTGTAGCAGTGCGCGGCCTCGCCGTACGCGTTCCCGTCGAAGGCGACCTCACCCGCGAGCTGGAGCAGGTTGGCGGTGACCCCGCAGAGCCGACGGTGCACGGG
>CAJXKJ010000050.1 GCA_913055605.1 uncultured Euryhalocaulis sp.
GAACAGCACCGTGCCGTTCTCCCCCTGCGGCGCCGACAGATCGACCGATCCCGAATAGGCGAGCCCCTCCTTGCCGGAGACTTCGGCGAGCCCGCCATTGCCGCCGTCGGCCCCGCCGCGCGCGCTGATCCTGCCCTTGAAGCCGGTCACCTCGTCCGCCCAGACGACGACCGTACCGCCATCGCCTTTCTCCGTCGCGTCCGCCTTGATCGCCGCCGCGGCGTCGACGAAGGTCCGCTTCGCATTGGGCTCCGGCCCCTCGCCCCGGTAATTGCCGCCGACCAGCACCGTGCCGCCGCCGACCGCCTTCTTGACGTCGTCCTTCGACACCAGCATGTCCTGCCGCAGGCTGGCCTTGAACGTCTTTGCCGCGCGCTTTTCCTCGCCCCGGCATCACCACACCCAGCCCTGGGCGGTGCTGCACGAGCTGGCCCACGCCTACCATGACCAGCAGCTCGGCTTCGGGGAGAAGCGCATCGCCGGTGCCTGGCAACGCTTCGCGGACTCCGGGAAATACGAGTCGGTCCGGCACATCAGCGGGCGGATGGTCCGTCACTACGCCCTGACCGACGCCAAGGAGTTCTTCGCCGAGATGACCGAGGCCTACGTCGGGCTGAACGACTTCCACCCTTTCCACCGCGCCGATCTCCGGGAGGGGGAGCCGGAGATCTTCGATCTGATGCGGGAGATCTGGGGCGAGCTGCCGTAGCGGCCACGGCGTCTCCCGGTCGGCCCTGGTCAGCGCCGGAACCCGACCTTGGCCGGGCCGTCGACGGCGAGGGTGGCGTTCCCGCCGGCCGACAGGTAGCGCAGCCGGAACGGGTGCAGGCCGGCCTCGAGCCTTGCCGTGGCGGTGAGCGTGCCGCCGTCCTCGCCCGGGGTGTCGCCGTCGACGACGAGCGCCTGGTGAACGTGCAGCACGGCGGCGTCGGGGGCGGTGAGCTTGAAGGCATACTCGCCGTCCTCGGGGACTTCGAGGTAGCCCGACACCTCGACCGCGCCGGCGGCGGGGATCTCGATCTCGAAGCCGTCGGCCTCGCCGCGGGTTCCCTGCCCGGTCCCGATCACCGGCACCCAGGGGAACTCGCCGGCAAGGAAGGCGAAGTCGACCCCCGCCTCGGTCGTCCGCCCGGGCAGGGCGGGCATCGGCGCCCCATCGTAGGGCCGGGGTGCGCTGCGGTTCGGGCGGCGGAGCCGGAGCACGCGGTCCTTCATCTGCTGCTGCAGGTCCCGGAACTTCGGCGAGGACTCGGCGAGGTCCCTCCGCTCGCTCGGATCGGCGGAAAGGTCGAAGATCTGGAAGTCGTCGTCGCTGCCCTGGATATTCCGGCGCAGGCCCTTGTAGCCCTCGAGGAAGACCGCCTGCATCTGGCCCCGCATGGCCCGCCGGTGCTTCGGCGCGAAGTCCCGGTAGTCCGGGGTCCGGCCGCCGACCTGGTACTCGACGTAGGTGGTCGGCGTCTCCTGGGTGCCCTCGCCGGTGAGCGAGGGAAGCAGTGAGACGCCATCGGACTGGGCCTGCAAGGGGGCGCCGGCGGCGTCGAGGAAGGTGTTGAGCCAGTCGTGGAACTGCGAGTGACCCTCGACCACGCGGCCGGCCGGAATGGTCCCGGGCCACCAGGCGAGTCCCGGGACGCGGATGCCGCCCTCGAGCGTGTCGCGCTTGATGCCGTCGAAGGGACCGTAGGCCTGGAACAGGTCCGCGCGGTAGCGGGCGCCCTTGAGGTAGGACTCGGTGTGGGGGCCGTTGTCGCTGGAGAACACGACCAGCGTGTCCTCGGCGATCCGAAGATCGCGGAGCAGCCGGGCGAGGTCGGCGATGTGGTCGTCGATCCGGCGGATCATCCCGGTGAGCGCCTTGCCCGCGCCCACTTCCCAGGTTTCCGTGACGCCCTGCCCGGCCATCCAGGCCACGCTTTCGCGCCAGCGCACCCGCGCGGTCATCTGGTCGACAAGCAGGCTCTTTAGAGTTTCCGGCTTGGTCTCCGGCCGGGCGGTGACATTGCACACGATCGGCCGCGAGGGCTCCTTGAACGTAATTTGCGACAGCGCCCCCTGCAGGTCGGCCGCCGCGCTCTGCATCAGGGCGCTGTGGAACGGGCCGGACACCGGCAGCAGGATCGCCCGCTTCACGCCCAGGCTCTGCGCCGCTTCCACGGCCCGCTCGATGGCCAAGCGGCCGCCGGAGATCACGATCTGGCCCGGCGCGTTGTCGTTGGCGAGGTCGCAGACCCCCATATTCGAACCGGCGGAGCAGGCGCGGTTTGCGGTCTCGTAATCGGCGCCGATCAGGGCGGCCATCGCCCCCTCGCCTGGCGGACAGGCCGCGGCCATCGCCTCGCCGCGCCGGCGCAGCAGGCGCGCACAGTCTTCCAGCGGAATGGCCCCGGCGGCGCACAGGGCCGTCGCCTCGCCCAGGCTGTGCCCGGCCAGATAGTCGGCGGCCTCCGGCTCCACCCCGAATTCCTGGCGCAGCGCCTCGACCGCCGCCATCGAGGCGGCCATCAGCGCCGGCTGGGCGTTCTGGGTCTGGCGCAGCGTCTCTTCCGGCCCGTCCCACATCAGGGCGGACAGATTCTCGCCCAGCGCCTCGTCCACCGCCGCGAAAACCTCCCGCGCCGGGGCGAATGCGTCGGCCAGGGCCTTGCCCATTCCGACCGCCTGGCTGCCCTGACCGGGAAAGCAGAATGCGAGCGCCATGATTACCTGTCATTGAAACTGCGGATCGACCCGTCCGCCGGTGGCTTTGTAAGGGCCGCCGCCAGCGGCGCAAGGCGCTTGCCCCGCAACGGCCTGCGCCCTATAGAGCGCACCTCATTGCGGACCGCGGTCCCGCATGCGTCTGGTCAAGTCCGGTACGGCAATCGTTCCGGCGCGCATGGCGGGAGCCGACGCAAGGTCCGGGGCCCCTTCGCCCCTCTTGCGCCGCGGTCCTGAAGGAAGGGCTTGTACATGCCGCTCTACGAGCATGTCCTGATCGCGCGTCAGGACGTATCGCCCCAGCAAGTCGACGAAATCGTCGAGGGGCTGAAATCCGAAATCGAAGCCGCCGGCGGCTCGGTCAAGAAGACCGAGTACTGGGGCCTTCGCAACCTCGCCTACCGCATCGCCAAGAACCGCAAGGGCCACTACGCCCTGATCGGCATGGAGGCGCCCGCCACCCTGATCGCCGAGATGGAGCGGAAGCTGCGCATCCATGAGGACGTGCTGCGCTACATGACGATCAAGGTGGACGAAATCACCGACGACGCCTCGCCGGTGGTCGCCAAGCGCGACCGCGATCGCGGCGAACGGGGCGACCGCGGCGGCGACCGCGGCGACCGCAAGCCGCGCCGCGACTAGGAGGACAGCACATGTCTCAGGACAAGCCGAACATCTCCAGCATCCCGACCCGCCGCACCTTCGGCCGCCGCCGGAAGGTGTGCCCGTTCTCCGGCGATGACGCGCCGAAGATCGACTACAAGGACCCCAAGCTGCTGCAACGCTACATGTCCGAAAAGGGCAAGATCGTTCCGGCGCGCATCACGGCGGTCTCGGCCAAGGCCCAGCGCGATCTGGCGCGCGCCATCAAGCGCGCGCGCTATCTGGCGCTGCTGCCCTACGCCCAGCAATAGGAGGACCGATCATGGAGGTCGTTCTTCTCGAACGTATCGAAAACCTGGGCGCGATGGGCGATGTCGTCACCGTCCGTCCCGGCTATGCGCGCAACTATCTGCTGCCGCAGAAAAAGGCGCTGCGCGCCACCGAGAGCAATATCGAACGCTTCGAGCGCGAGCGCGAAGCCCTCGAAAAGCTCAATGACGAGCGCCGCTCGGAGGCCGAACAGGCCGGCGCGGGCCTGGACGGCAAGGCCTTCGTGCTGATCCGTCAGGCCGGCGACACCGGCCAGCTCTACGGCTCGGTCACGTCCCGCGACGTCGCGGACGCGGCCACCGAGGCGGGCCATTCGGTGACGCGCGGTCAGGTGCGCCTGGACGATCCGATCAAGACGATCGGCGTCTATGACGTGCGCATCCGCCTGCACGCCGAAGTCTATGTGAACGTCCAGATCAACGTGGCCCGCAGCTCGGACGAAGCCGAGCGTCAGGCCGCGGGCGAGGATGTGGTGGCCAGCGCCCGCGAGGAAGATCGCGCCGCGGCCATCGCCGAACGCACCGGCCTGTCCGAAGAAGAGGCCATGCGCCTGTTCGAGGAAGGCGCCGAGCCGGATCTGGCCGAAGCCAGCAGCGACGACGCCGCGGAAGAAGGCGACGCCGAAGAGGCGGCGCCTGAGGAGGCTTCCGACGGCGAAAAAAGCGACGCGGAATAAGCGCGCGAATTTCCAACGTGACGGGCGGCGCCGCACTCCGGCGCCGCCCTTTTTTTTGCGGCCGCGTTTCGCGCCTGCACTGAAAAATATTCGACATGATCCACAGAGAACGCAGCTTGTCCGCTCGCGCTGCGCGGGGCGGCGGTGCTAATCGTTAAAGCCCGTTAAAACCCTCGCAGCGCCCGAGCCGAATGACCGATCTCGCCTATCAACGGCCAGAAGCTCCCTCTGCTCCGGCGCCGGATGCAGCCCCCCACAATCTCGACGCGGAACAGGCCCTGCTCGGCGGCATCCTGTTCGACAACGAGGTCTATAACCGCGTCAGCGACTTCCTTCAGGCGCCGCATTTCTACGACCCGGTCCATGGCCGCATCTACGCCGTCGCGGCGGAGCTGATCGCCAAGGGCGCGCTTGCCGACGGCGTGACGCTGAAGTCCCGCTTCGAGCGTGACGAGGGGCTGGAGGAGATTGGCGGCCAGGCCTATTTGGCCGACCTGCTGGACAAGGCCGCGCCCGGCCCGATCGCGCTGGAATACGCGCGCATCATCTATGACCTGGCGCTGAAGCGGGACCTGATCCGCATCGGCGGGGAGATCACCGCCGACGCCCACGACCCGGAGACCGAGGCCGACGCCCGCGGCCAGATCGAAAGCGCCGAGCGCAAGCTGTATTCGCTGGCCGAGGCGGGCGCGACGTCCAAGGGCTTCGTCAGTTTCGAGTCCGCGGTGGTCCAGTCGCTGAACATGGCCGCCGCCGCCTATGAGCGCGAAGGCCATGTCTCCGGCATCTCGTCCGGCTATCGCGACATGGACGCCCAGCTGGGCGGGCTGCACAAATCGGACCTGGTCATCCTCGCCGGCCGCCCCTCGATGGGGAAGACGGCGCTGGCCACCAACATCGCCTATAACGTGGCGCGCGCTTACAAGTGGGAGCCGACGCCCGAAGGCGGGCGCAAGACGGTCTCCGGCGGCGTCGTCGGGTTTTTCTCGCTGGAAATGTCGGCCGAACAGCTGGCCACCCGCCTGCTGTCCCAGCACGCCGAGATCCCGTCCAACAATATCCGCAAGGGCGAGATCACCCCGCCGGAATACGAGAAGCTGCGCGACGCCGCGACGGACCTTCAGTCCATTCCGCTGCACATCGACGAGACCGGCGGCCTGTCCATCGGCGGCATCGCCGCCCGGGCGCGCCGGCTGAAGCGCATCCACGGGCTGGACCTGATCATCATCGACTATCTCCAGCTCGCCTCCGGCTCCGACAGCCGCCGCAACGACAACCGCGTGCAGGAAGTGTCGGAGATCACCAACGGGCTGAAGGCGCTGGCCAAGGAGCTGGACGTGCCGGTCCTGGCCCTATCCCAGCTCTCCCGTCAGGTCGAAAACCGGGACGACAAGCGGCCCCAGCTGTCCGACCTGCGGGAATCGGGCTCCATCGAACAGGACGCCGACGTCGTCATGTTCGTGTTCCGGGAAGAATATTATCTGGGCCGCGCCGAGCCGCGCGAGGGCACGCCGGAGCACGACGCCTGGCAGGAGCAGATGGCCGAGATCGCCAATCAGGCTGAGGTCATCATCGGCAAGCAGCGTCACGGGCCGATCGGCACGGTGAAGCTGGCCTTTACCGGCGCCTATACGCGCTTCGACAACCTCGCCCGGCCGGGCCGGTACGACGACTATCAACGCTGACGTGGCGGACGGGCGGGCGGTCCTTCGCATCGATCTGGCCGCGGCGCGCGCCAACTGGCGCCTGTTCGCCGGCCTGGCGCCGGAAGCCGGCGCGACGGTGAAGGCCGACGCCTATGGCCTAGGCGCGGACCGGCTGGCCCCCGCTTTCGAGGCCGAGGGCTGCCGCACGTTCTTTGTCGCGCAGGTGCAGGAGGGCGCGGCCCTGCGCGCGCTCCTGCACGCCGACTGCGCCATCTATGTCTATAACGGCCCGGCTGGCGGCGACCATTATCTCTACAGCGACCACGCGCTGCGCCCGGTCCTGAACAGCCCAGAGCAGATCGCGGCCTGGCGCGACGGCGGCGGCGGCGCCTGCGCGCTGCATATCGACACCGGCATGAACCGGCTGGGCCTGTCGGCGGATGAGGCCCGGGATCTGGCCGCCACCGGCCACGGACTGGATTTGCGCCTGGTGATGAGCCACCTCGCCTGCGCCGACGATCCGGACAATGCGATGACCGCGCGTCAGCTCGCGGACTTCAAGGCGCTGTCCGCCCTGTTCCCCGGCGTCCCGCGCAGCCTGTCCAACTCCGCCGGCGCGCTGACCGGGCCGGACTATCAGTTCGACCTGACCCGGCCGGGCGTCGGCCTGTATGGCGGTCAGCCGCGCAGCACGCCCTGCCCGGACCTGAAACCCGTCGTCCGCATCGCCGCGCCGGTCATCCGCCTGCGCACGCTGAAACAGGGCGAGGCCATCGGATACGGGGCAGCCTTCACCGCGCCGCAGGACATGAAAGTGGCGATCGTCGCGCTGGGCTATGCAGACGGCTTCCTGCGCGCCTCATGGCCGGGCGGTTATGGCCTGCTGGACGGGGCGCGCGCGCCGCTGGTCGGGCGGGTGTCGATGGATCTCGCGGCGGTCGACGTCACCGGTCTGGACGCCGCGCCCGGCGCGATGGTGGAGTTCCTGGGCCCGGCGCTGGAGGACACGGCGCGGGCGGCCGGGACGATCTCCTATGAATTTCTCACCCGCCTCGGCGCCCGGTTCGAGCGCGTCTACGCCGAATAGGGTTATCCTCAAATCTCGCCGGGAGTGATTCGATGGCCGTGGCGGAGACGGTGTTCGCCTGCCAGAGCTGTGGGACGGCCCACGCCAAGTGGGCGGGGCGCTGCGATTCCTGCGGCGAGTGGAACACGCTGGTCGAGGAAGCCGCTTTGTCCGCCCCGGTCGGCGGCGGCGCGAAGGCCAAGCCCCGCAAGCGCGGCCGCGGGCTGGAATTCGTCGATCTCGCCTCCGAAGAGGCGCCGCCGGAGCGGCTGACCACCGGCATTGCGGAGCTGGACCGCGTGCTGGGCGGCGGGCTGACCGCCGGGTCCGCCATTCTGGTCGGCGGCGATCCAGGCATCGGTAAATCGACCCTGCTGCTGCAGGCCGCCTCGCTGATGGCCCGGGCCGGGGCGCGCATCGCCTATGTCTCGGGCGAGGAGGCGGTGGACCAGGTGCGCGGCCGCGCATCCCGGCTGGGCCTGGCCGACGCACCGGTCATGCTGGCCGCCGAGACGGCGCTGGAGCCGATCCTGGACGGGCTGAAGCGCGACAAGCCGGACATGGTGATCCTGGACTCGATCCAGACCCTCTGGACCGATCAGCTGGGCGCGGCGCCCGGCACGATCGCCCAGGTCCGCGCCTGCGCCCAGGACCTTGTCCGCTTCGCCAAGAAGACCAACGCCATCGTCGTGCTGGTCGGCCACGTCACCAAGGAGGGTCAGATTGCCGGCCCGCGCGTGGTGGAGCACATGGTCGACGCCGTCCTGTATTTCGAGGGCGAGCGCGGCCACCATTTCCGCATCCTGCGCGCGGTGAAAAACCGCTTCGGCCCGACCGACGAGATCGGCGTGTTCGAGATGGGCGAGGCCGGGCTGGCGGAGGTCGACAACCCCTCGGCGCTGTTTCTCGACGCCCGTGGCGCCCCTGCATCGGGCGCGGCGGTGTTCGCCGGCATGGAGGGCAAGCGCCCGGTTCTTGTGGAAATTCAGGCACTTGTCGCGCCCGCAGCATTCGGTACGCCGCGCCGGGCGGTGGTTGGATGGGATTCCGGGCGCCTCGCCATGGTGCTGGCTGTTCTCGAAGCCCGCTGCGGCCTTGGATTCGGAGGACGTGACGTTTATTTGAACGTCGCTGGAGGACTTAAGATTACCGAGCCCGCAGCCGATCTGGCGGTCGCAGCGGCCTTGGCGTCATCGGCCTTCGATGTCGCCTTGCCCGCCGATTGCGTCGTCTTCGGTGAAGCGAGCCTGTCGGGGGACGTTCGTCCGGTGGGTCGCGCGGAGGCGCGGATGAGAGAGGCCAAAAAATTGGGATTTGGCGGCGCACTTGCGCCCGCTGGCGCAGCGGGGCTCGTCTCCGGCGTCCGCGTGGCTGAAATCGCGCGCCTGTCCGATCTGGTCACCCGTATCGAAACCGGCGCTATGGAGGACATGGCCTAGTGGACGGCAGCGTGACCGCCTTTGACGCCGTGGTTCTGGGGGTCCTCCTCCTGTCCGGCCTTCTGGCGCTGGTGCGCGGTTTCATCCGCGAGACGCTTTCGGTGGCGGCCTTCGTCGCCGCCTCGCTCGCCGCACTCTGGATGCTCCCGGTCCTGCGCGAACCGGTGCGCGGCGTCATCCAGCCCGGCTGGGCCGCGGACATCGCGGCGGTCGTCGGGGTCTTCCTTCTGGTCTATCTGGCCGTCACGCTGATCACCTCCTCCATCGCCAAGCATCTGCGCGGCGGCGACGAGCCGGGCATGCTGGACCGCGTCGCGGGCCTGGCGTTCGGGGTGGCGCGGGGCGTCGTGATCCTGGCCCTGTTCGTGATCCTCTACACCGCCTTCGTGCCGCCGGACCGGCCCTCGCGCTGGCTGACCGAGGCGCGCCTGTATCCTATGGTCAGCGCCACGGCCGTCGCGCTGCAGGAGCTGGCGCCCGAATCCTCCCACATCGCCAGCACCCCGGTGCCGGCCACCGCCACCCAGGCCGCCCCCGCGGCGCCTGCCGCCTCCCCCGCGCCGGCCCCGGCGCGCGAGGCCGAAAACACCCCCCCAGAGGACGAAGCCGCATACGGCGAGACGACCCGGCGCAGCCTCGACCAGCTTATCGGCGCCAAGGCCGACGCCGAAAACGAAGGAGACGCGCAATGAGCGCCCGCCCAGACGTTCCGCCTGACGATGCGTCGGGCGACCCGTCGTGCTGGTTCAATCCGTTCGAGGACCGGCTGCGGGAGGAATGCGGCGTCTTCGGCGTGTTCGGGGCGGACGACGCGGCGGTCCTGACAGCCCTCGGCCTTCACGCGCTGCAGCACCGGGGACAGGAGGCCTGCGGCATCACCACCTATGATGGCGCGCGCTTCCACAATGAGCGGCATCTGGGCCTGGTCGGCGACAATTTCGCGGGGCCCGACGTGCCGCAGCGCCTGCCCGGCCACGCCGCGATCGGCCACAACCGCTATTCGACCCAGGGCGCGCCGGTGCTGCGCAACGTGCAGCCGCTGTTCGCCGACCTGTCGGCCGGCGGCATGTCCATCGCCCATAACGGCAACCTGACCAATTCCCGCATCCTGCGCGAACAGCTGGTCGAGGCCGGCGCGATCTTCCAGTCGACCTCCGACACCGAAGTCATCATCCAGCTCGTCGCCCGCTCGCGCAGCGGCAAGATCGTGGACCGCTTCATCGACGCGCTGCGCCAGATCGAGGGCGCCTATGCGCTGGTCAGCCTGACCAACAAGAAGCTGATCGGCGCACGCGACCCGCTGGGCATCCGCCCGCTGGTGCTGGGCCAGCTTGGCAAGGCCTGGATCCTGGCGTCGGAGACCTGCGCCCTGACCATGATCGGCGCGAAATTCGTCCGCGACGTGAAGCCGGGCGAGGTCGTGATCATCACCGAGGCCGGCGTCGAAAGCATCATGTACGCGCCGGAGCGCCGCCCCCGGCCCTGCATCTTCGAATATGTCTATTTCGCCCGGCCGGACTCCATCGTGGACGGCAAGCCGGTCTATCAGGTGCGCAAGTCCATGGGCCGCATCCTGGCCGAGGAATGCCCGGCCCAGGCCGACGTCGTCGTGCCGGTGCCGGACTCCGGCGTGCCGGCCGCGCTCGGCTTCGCCGAAGCCTCCCACACCCCGTTCGAGCACGGCATCATCCGCAACCACTATGTCGGCCGCACCTTCATCCAGCCGACCCAGACGATCCGCGACATCGGCGTGCGCATGAAGCATTCCGCCAACCGCGCCCAGATCGAGGGCAAGCGGGTCGTGCTGATCGACGATTCCATCGTGCGCGGCACCACGTCCCGCAAGATCGTGCAGATGATGCGGGAAGCCGGCGCGACGGAGGTCCATTTCCGCTCCGCCAGCCCGATGATCAAATGGCCCGACTATTACGGCATCGACACGCCGGTGCGGGACAAGCTGATCGCCGCGACCCATACGCTGGAGGAAATCCGCGCCGAGCTCGGCTGCGACAGCTTGGGCTTCCTGTCCGTGGACGGCCTGTACCGGGCGATGGGCGAGAACGGGCGCAACGACGACGCGGCGCAATTCACCGACCATTGCTTCACCGGCGACTACCCGACCGGCCTCGCCGACTCCAACCGCCAGCTGGCGGACAAGGACCAGCAGCTCTCCTTCCTCGTCGAAGTGGCCTGATTTCATGACAACCCGGAAGTCTCACAGCGGGCGCATCGCGCTCGTCACCGGCGCCTCGCGCGGCATCGGCGCGGCGGCGGCGAAGGAGCTGGCCCGCCAGGGCGCGCACGTGATCCTCGCCGCCCGCTCCCAGGGCGGGCTGGAAGAGGTCGACGACGCCATCCGCGCCGAGGGCGGCTCCGCCACGCTGGTGCCGCTGGATTTGCGGGAGCCGCAAAGCTGCATCGAGCTGGCCAAGGCGATCGAGAGCCGCTGGGGCCGGCTGGACGCGCTGGTCGCCGCCGCCGGCGTTCTGGGCCCCCTCACCCCGGTCTCGCAGATCGAGCCGAAGCTGTGGGCCGAAACCTTCACGGTGAATTTCCACGCCAACTGGGCGCTGATCCGCGCGCTGGAGCCGCTGCTGAAGGCCTCGGACTCCGGGCGCGCGGTTTTCCTGACCTCCGGCGCGGTGAAGTCCACCCGCGCCTACTGGAGCGCCTACGCCGCCTCCAAGGCGGCGCTGGACGCACTGGTCGAATGCTGGGCGAAGGAGATGGCGGCGACGAATGTGCGCGCCAATCTGGTCAATCCGGGGCCGATGCGCACCGCGATGCGCAAGGCCGCGTTCCCCGGCGAGGATCCGCAGACCCTGCCGCCGCCCGAGGCGCTGGCCCCGCTGATCGCGGACATGGCCGGGCCGGACTATGCGGAAAACGGGGCCTGGGTCGATTTCCCGACCGCCGAAACGGCCCTGTCCGGGCCGGGATAGGCGCGGCCCCGCCGCCCCGGCGCGCGGCCGGTGCGGCGGGACGACGACGATACGTCTAGCGCGCGACCGCGTCGGCCGGCGCTTCCAGCTCGGCCATCGCGAATTCCGGCGTGGACATGATCTTGTCCATCACCTCGCTCACGCAGGTCATGTCGACCGAGTTCACGCCCTTCGCGCCCTTGAACGTGCAGGCGGCGCGGACTTCGCGCTGCAGGTCGAAATAGGTCGCCTCCGGCGCGGGGGCGTAGCTCACCACCACGTCCACCACTTCCGTGGCGGACTCCGCCATGGCGGCGGGAGCGGCGAGGAACGAAACGGCGGCGATCGCGCCGCACAGGGCAGTCATCTTCGTCATAGGTCAGCTCCTAATTAATGGGGTTCTTGTCGTTTCGCCCCCTTATTGACCTTTGCAGTATGACCGCGATCAGCGACGCGCGAATACTGCAAGTCCGGCCGATCCGTGTTGGACCTGCCATGCGAAAACAGAATTCGCGTTAGACAATCGCGTGCAGCGATATGCCCAAGCTGTTGATATGAAAGGAAAGCGCCCCGGCGCGATGCGACAGCTTCGTGGCCCGGTTCCGCAATGCGATACCAGCCCTGCACGAAATGCATGGGCCGGCGGGCGGCCTACTCCTTGTCGGCGTAGGGATTTTTGCCCGAGCGGACGAACAGGCGAATCGGCGTCCCCCACAGGTCGAACGCCTCGCGCACGCCGTTCACCAGATAGCGTTTGTAGGATTCGGGCATGCGGTCGGCCCGGTTCGCCATCAGGACGAAGGTCGGCGGCCGGGCCTTGGTCTGGGTCATGTAGCGCGGCTTGATCCGCGCTCCGGCGACCGCGGGCGGGGGATGCCGTTCTATCACCTCGTGCAGCCAGTCGTTCAGGTCGCGCGTCTTCACCTTCGCGCTCCAGTCCCGGCGCAGCCGCTCCACCGCGGGCATCAGCTTGTCGATCCCCCGGCCCGTGGCGCCGGACAGGAACAGCACCGGCGCGCCGCGCACCTGCGGCAGCAGGCGCTCGGCCATTTCCTCGATCTGTTTCTTCCGTGTGCCCTTCTCGTGCACCAGGTCCCATTTGGTGACCGCGAAGACCAGCGCCCGACCCTCCCGGATCGCCAGGTCGGCGATGGACAGGTCCTGTTTGTCGAACGGGTTTTCCGCGTCCAGGACCAGCACCACGACCTCCGCGAAATTGATCGCGCGCACGGTGTCCGACACGCTCATCTTTTCCAGCGCGTCGCTGATCTTCGCCTTTTTCCGCATGCCCGCGGTGTCGTGCAGGCGCACGCGCCGGCCCTGCCATTCCCAGCTGACCGGCACCGCGTCGCGCGTGATCCCCGCCTCCGGCCCGGTCAGCAGGCGGTCGGCGCCCAGCAGCGCGTTAAGCAGCGTGGACTTGCCGGCGTTCGGCCGGCCCACAACCGCGAGGCGAATGGGCGCGCCCTCGCCCTCTTCATCCTCATCCTCCTCCGCGCTCTCCGGCAATTCGGCCAGCACGGCGGCCAGGGCGTCGCGCAGGTCGGACAGGCCGTCGCCCTCCATCGCCGACAGCGGCACCGGCTGGCCCAGGCCCAGCCGCCAGGCCTCGTGCGCGGCGGCCTCCGCCGCCGGCCCTTCCGCCTTGTTCGCCGCCAGCACGACGGGCTTGCCCGCCTCCCGCAGCAATTGCGCAAAGGTCTCGTCCAGCGGCGTGATCCCGGCGCGCGCGTCGATCAGGAACAGCGCCGCGTCGGCCTCCCCGATCGCGGCCATGGTCTGGGCGCGCATCCTCCCTTCCAGGCTGGCGGCGTCGGCTTCCTCGAACCCCGCCGTATCGATCAGGATCAGGTCCAGGTCGCCCAGCCGCCCGGTCGCCTCGCGCCGGTCGCGGGTGACGCCCGGCATGTCGTGGACAAGCGCAAGCCGCCGGCCCGCTATCCGGTTGAACAGCGTGGATTTGCCGACATTGGGCCGGCCGACGATGGCGATTTTCGCCGCCATGACATGCGGCTCCTAGCGGTAGGCGGACAGTTCGCCGTCGCTATTGAGCACATACAGCGTGCGGTCGGCCACGATCGGCGAGACAAAGGTGTCGCCGGGTTCGAATTCGCCGGTCTGCAGACCCGTCACCGGATCGTAGAGACGGCCCTCCCCCTGGCTGGAGACCACGACCAGCTGACCGCCCGACAGGACCGGCCCGGCCCAGCTGATCTTGTTCTTCCGCTTCTCTTCGTTCTTGAAGCCCGGAAGCTGGCTCATCCAGCGCACCGCGCCGCCGGTCCGGTCGATGGCCACCAGTTCGGCGTCGCCGGTCACCACGAACAGGGAGTCGCCCGCCAGCCAGGGCATGTTCACGCCGCCGGCCGGCAGCGTCCACACCCGCTCGCCCGTGCTCATCTGCACCGCGGCCAGCACGCCGGAATGGCTCATCGCATAGACCACGCCGTCATAGATGACCGGCGAACCGGCCACGTCGTTCAGCGTGGAGATCGGCGCCAGGCGCCCGGCGCGGGTCAGCGTGTCGGACCAGATCGGCTGGCCGCTGGCCGCGTTCAGCGCCACCAGCTCCCCCGAGCCGAACGGCGAAACGACCATCTCGCCGAACACCGCCGGCGCCGGCGAGGTCAGCAGGCGTGCGGGCTCGGTGATGCCCTGGAAGCTCCACAGGCGCTCGCCTGTATTGGCGTCCATGGCGGTCAGAACGTTGTCGTCGCTGACCACGAAGACGCGCCCGTCCGAGACGGTCGGGGCGGAGTGCAGCGGCGTGGCGGTCTCCACCGACCAGCTGATATCCCCGTCCTCGGGATCCAGCGCGGCCAGGAGGCCCATGCCGGAGGCGACGATCACCCGGCCGCCGGCGATGGCGAGCCCGCCGCCGAAGCCGTATTTGTCGCGATCGTTCTCGACCCGCAGGCGCTTGCGCCAGAGCTGGCTGCCGGTGTCGGCGTCGAAGGCGACGACTTCGCCATCGCCGTCCATGGCGAAGATCCGGCCGCTCTCGATCACCGGCTGGGCGGTGATGCGGCTGTCGCGGCTGTCCCCGGCCCCGACGCTGCGGCGCCAGGCGCGGGACAGGCCGCCCCCGTCGGGGTTCTGCATGGCGTGGGTCGGCGCCCCGCCGGTCTGCGGCCAGGAGGCGTTGACGTAAGGCGGCGGCACATTGGCCGGCGTCGCCTGGTCCGGATCGACGGACAGGGTCTGCTCGGCGGTCAGGATCGGGATCCGCTCGCCGCGCACGATCTGGGGCGGGTCGTCGCCGTCGAAAACGTCGCCGACGACGGAACAGGCGGACAGCGCGCCGCAGGCCGCCGCGATCAGCAGCGGACGAATTGCGGCTGGCGATGCTCCACGCAAGCTTCTCATTACGGCGCCTCCTCCGGCGATTGCGATGCGGCGGCCGCGCGCTCCACGGCGGCCAGCCCTTCCCCGGCGCGAACGCGAATCCCCTGCGGGGTTTCGGGCGCCAGCGTCAGATATTCATACTCCCGGCGCGCGCGATCCAGATCGCCCGCGCGCAGCGCCGCCGCGCCGATCAGCTCCCGCGCCGAGGCGCGATAGGGCGAATCCGCGGCGGCGAGCGGTTCGGCGCGCGACAGGATTTCGTCATAGCTGGCCTCGTCCGCCATGGCGTACAGACCCTTCACGCGCGCCAGCCCGGCCAGCGCCTCGTCGTCCGCCTTCTCCGCCGCCTCGGCGTAGAGAGCCGCGGCGCGCGAGGCGTCGCCCGCCGTCTCCGCGATATCCGCGCGCTGCATCAGGGCCAGCGCGGCGTAGCCGTCATGGTCGCCTTCGGACAGGTCGGCATAGGCGGAATCGGCGGCGTCCAGCTGGCCGGCGGCGCGCAGAGCCTGGGCCTGCTGATAGGCGTCGGAATAGCCGGCGATGCGGTTGGCGCGCGAGGGCTCCCAGACGCCCTGATACAGGCCGGCCGCCAGAACGATCAGCGCGGCCGCGCCCAGGATCCAGAGTCCATAGCGGCGCAGCAGCGCGTTGTATTTGTCGCGCCGGAGTTCTTCCTCAACTTCGGAGAAAATATCGGCCAAGGGGGCGATTCCATTAATCAAATGGGGCGAAGGGCCGGGAAACTACCCCCCCGCTCGCCCTGCTTCAACCGAATGAGTCGGCGCTGTTACCGGCGCGCGGCGCCGTATGTGTGCTCCGGCCCCGGAAAGCGCCGCGCCTTCACATCCGCGGCATAGTCCCGCACCGCCGCGTCGATCCGCTGGCCCATCGTTTCATAGCGTTTGGCGAATTTCGGCGCCCAGTCGATCAGCCCCAGCATGTCGGAGGTCACCAGCACCTGGCCGTCGCAGACATTGGACGCGCCGATGCCGATGGTCGGCGCCTCGACCGCGTCGGTCACGGCCTGTGCGGTGGCCTGGTCCACCTTCTCCACCACGATGGCGAAGGCGCCCGCGGCGTCGGCCGCCGCGGCGTCCGCCACGATCGCCTCGCGCGCGCCCTTGGCGCGGCCCTGGATGCGGAACCCGCCCAGCATGTGCATCGATTGCGGCCGCAGGCCGACATGCGCCATCACCGGGATGCCGCGCCCGGTCAGGAAGGCGATCGTCTCCGCCGCGAACCGGCCGCTTTCGATCTTGATCGCCTGACAGCCGGTTTCGGCCATCACGCGGGAAGCGCTGCGGAACGCGGCCTCCGGGCTTTCCTCGTAACTGCCGAAGGGCAGGTCCACGACCACCAGCGCGCGCTTGGATGTGCGCATTACGGCCCGACCGTGCAGGATCATCATCTCCAGTGTCACGCCGACCGTCGTGTCCAGCCCGTGCACGACCATGCCGAGCGAGTCGCCGACCAGCAGCAGGTCGCAATGCCGGTCCAGGATCGCCGCCGTCGGCGCGTCATAGGCGGTGAGGCAGACGACCGGCTCCCCGCCCTTGCGGGCGCGGATGTCCGGCGCGGTGATCCGCTTGAGGTCTTTCTGGGCCGACATGCAGGCGCTTTTACCGGAGCCGGAGCCGTCCGCCTAATCCCGCGGGAGACGCAACGGGCCGCTGATCCGCCCGACGGATAGATTGTCGACGTGCAGATGGCCGATGCGGGCGCGTTTGATCTTCAGGCGGCCGATGGCCATCGCGCCGATGGCGACGGCGCCCACCGCCAGCGCCCCGCAGGCAAAGGCGCCGACAGCCGCCGCGCCGACGCTGAGGGCGCGCTGCGACCGGACCGGTCCGGAACCCGTCATGATCCCACTCCTTGAACCGCCCGGCGTTCGCGTGCTTGCACGCCGGCAGGGGAGCCGCCCATAAGAGGCGCAAAGAATAGAGAGGGGACGCCATGGACGACAAGATCAATGCGGTGCTGGACGCCTATCACGAGCGGATCCGGCAGGAAGAGGAAGGCTATGGCGTCACGCCGGGCAACAGCGCGCGCGAATGGCGCGACACGGTGCTGCTGCCGGTGGGGCCCGAAACCGGACAGTTGATCAATATCATCGCCAGGTCGCTGGACGCCCCGAACATCCTGGAGCTGGGCACCTCTTACGGCTATTCCGCGATCTGGCTGGGCGAAGCCGCGCGCGCGGCGGGCGGGCGGATGACCACGGTGGAGCTCGCCGACTACAAGACCGAATACGCCAAGGACATGGCGGCCAAGGCGGGCCTCAGCGATGTGATCGACTTCAGGGTCGGCGACGCGCTGGAGATCATCGCCGGCCTGCCGGACCGGATCGATTTCGTGCTGCTGGATCTTTGGAAGGACATGTATGTGCCGTGCCTGGAGGCGGTGCTGCCGAAGCTGAATCCGGGGGCGATCATCGTGGCCGACAACATGATCACGCCGGGCGGGCCGAACGTGAAAGCCTATGCCGACGCGGTGCGCGCTGCGCCGAACCTGCGCAGCATCCTGCTGCCGGTCGCGGCGGGGCTGGAGATCAGCGTCTACGAGCCGGGCTGAGCGCCCGCGCAGGGGTGCGGCGAAACCGCCCCCTAACAGCGGTTTCACTTGAGTCTCAGGGCGTTGCGGCCAAATACAGGGCCTATGAGATCGTCCATTCCCAATACCCGCCTGCGGGCTGTCGCCGCCGCGCTGGCCTGCGCCATCGCGCTGCCGGCCGGCGGGGCCGCGGCGCAGGATTTTCGCTATGACGCGGAATATCCGGGTCTGGAATATAGCGGCGAGGCGCGGGCCAATCCGGTCGCCGAGCTGATCGCGGATCTGGACGCCGGGCGGACGGAACTGGTCTGGGGGCCGGAGCACGGCTATCTCGACTCGCTGCTGGCGGCGCTGGAGATCGACGTCAGCTCGCAGACGCTGGTCTATTCCAAGACCAGCCTGCAATACCCGCTGATCAGCAGCGAGACGCCGCGGGCGCTGTATTTCAACGACACGGTCTATATCGGCTGGGTCCAGAATTCGGACATCGTGGAGATCGCCGCGATGGACGCCGAGCTCGGCCCCGTCTTCTACGTCTTCCATAACGAGCGGGAGAAAGGCGCGCGGTTCGGGCGGGAGACCGGGCGGTGCCTGACCTGCCACGACACGCAAGGCATGATGGGCGGCGGCACGCCGGCGCTGCCCGTGCGCTCCACCCTGGTGCGGCGCAGCGGGGCGCCGCTGAGCGTTGAGACCTCCACCCTGACCACCGACCGCACGCCGCTGTCGGAGCGCTGGGGCGGCTGGTACGTCACCGGGCGCCATGGCGGGCAGGTGCATATGGGCAATGTGCTGATCGAGAAATCGGCGGAGCTGGAGGGCGCGCGGCTCGGCAATCTGGACTCGCTGCACGATCTGTTCGACGCCGAGCCCTATCTGGCGGCGACCAGCGACATCGTGGCGCTGATGGTGATGGAACATCAGGTCGAGGCGCAGAACCAGATCGCCTATGTTCAGTTCAAGGGCCCGGCGGTGCTGGAGCGGACCGGCATGGCCGAGGCCGCGCACGCCGAGACATGGGAGGCGGTGCCGGAGCGGGCGAAGACCTATCTGGAGCCGATGCTGGACGAGCTGGTGCGGCTGCTGACCTTCGACGGGGCGATCGCGCTGGATGAGCCGGTCGCGGGCGGATCGGGCTTCGACGTCTGGTTCCAGGGGCGCGGGCCGGCGGATGCACAGGGCCGCTCCCTCCGCACGCTGAACCTGGAGACGCGGCTGTTCGAATATCCGGTTTCCTATGTCGTGCAGTCGGCGGCGTTCGACGCCCTGCCCGGCTTTGCGCGGGATTATGTCTATCGCCGGATCGCGGCGGATCTGGACGCCCGAGAAGGCGCGCAGGAGGGCGCGATGGACGGCAGGGCGGCGCAGGCGGCGCTGGAGATCCTGAGCGAAACCCAGCCGGAATTCGCGCCCTATGCAGAGGGCTAGCGGGCGTTAACGCCTCGCATACCGGGCGGGAGTCATGGATTCCGCCATGGAGCTGGACGACATCATCGCCATCGACATGGAGCCCCCGCGCCCGCGGGGGATTCCGGTGCAGGACGCGCCGCGCATCCTGGTGTGCGACGACGACCGCGCCATCCGCGACTTGGTCGCTTGGCAGATGCGCGACGCCGGCTATGACGTCGTGCTGGCCCGCCACGCGGCCGAGGCCTTCGACCGCATGAAGGAATACCAGTTCAGCCTGGTCGTGATGGACGGCCAGATGCCCGGCATGGACGGGACCGAGGCGGTGAAGCGGATCAAGGGCGACCGCTATCTGTCGCAGATCCCGGTCCTGATGCTGACCGCCCGCACCGCCCACGACCACGTCCTGGCGGCGCTGCAGAACGGGGCGGACGACTATATGGCCAAGCCGGTACACGCGACCGAGCTGCTGCGCCGCGTCCAGAAACTGCTGGCCCGCTAGACCCTCCGGCCGCCGCGCGCGGCCTCCCGAAAACCGGCATGCGTCATCGCCCGCTCCGATGAGACGGGATGCATAAGGCAAGGGAGCGGAGCGTCAGCTGCGAACCCGGATTTTAAGGCGCCAACGGTTTTGAGAGTCCGCCGCCGACGCTCCGCGCGTGGATTTCTCGAAGGCTCTCGCCCCCGGTTCCAGGACGGGATTGGGATGGTCGGTCGTCTAGTGCCATCCGCCCTGCCCGCCGGCCGCGCCGGAGCGCGGGGATCTCACAGCCCCACGCCCGGACGCGCCACGCACGCCCCGCGGAAATGGTGAGTGGCCACCTTCCCTCATCCGCGGGGACGGGAGGGAGTATGGGGGAGCGGAAGGGGTGTGGGATTAATACGTTTGGAATTTCTTCCAAGCGCCATGATTTCAAAAGCTTGCAAAGCTTGCGGATGGGGACGGGGACGGCTTTCATTGGCTTAGGCCTGATGAATATGGCCGTCTGCCGACCGGCGGCTATCGGCGTCAGATCGCGGAAAGCGGACATTGGTTTAGCTCGGCGGTCGAATCGCTAAGACCCAAGCGACTGTACGATCTTCACGCCGATGCTCGCGTTGCATTCAAGAGATTGTTGGCTCTAGTGGGCTGGAGACTCGCGGAGATCGCGTTTCCAAACGACAAGATGGTGCGCCCGATGTTCAACAGTCTCGCAGCAGCCGCACACGGCCTGCTTCTTTCTGTATCGCGATCGCTGACGGCTCAGAAGGTCGACTTTATTGTCGTCGGTGGCTGGGTTCCCGTCATTCGCGGAGGTGCCGAGGCACTCTGTCACCCCGGCACGCGCGACGTTGACATCCTCCTGATCGGTACAGTCGAGTCCGCCCAAGATGCGTTCCGCGCCTTGCTTGGCAACGGCTATTTCGCGTCGGCGAAGCATGAATTCCAGCTGCTTTGCCCGATCAATGTGTCCGGCACAAACTTCATCTTCAACGTCGATTTCCTGCACCCGACCGATGGCTTGAAGAACCCGGATATGTTTCAGGACATCATCGATTTGCAGGTGTCGGACATGGCGGATGGCAGCGGACGCCGCTGGGGCAAATCGATCGCCTTCACCGATGGCAGCGCCGTTATCAGGCACAGCATGTGGAATGCGGTCGACATCTCGGGCGAGGATACCCAAAGTGATCCTGCAACCACGTCGCTTCCACTGCTCACTTATGACGGCTTCGTCCTGTCGAAGCTAAAGAGCGTGCGTCAGATCAAGAGACCACGCGACGCCTTCGATCTCTTTTATATCTCGCAAGCCAGCGATGCCGAGGCAACGCGGTCAGCGATCACGAGCGTCTGCGACACAGATCCGGGCGTAGCCTCGCTCGTCGAGGATTTTCGGTCTTGGCTTGAAGAGAAGTCCGCGCTCGTCGATCACAACGTCCGCAAATATGCAGAGTTGGCGCCATCGGTCAGCCCATCCGAGGAGATCAGATGGCTGGTGGGCGGAAGTGACGGCCCATCGCGACAAGCAGTTACCGAAATTCGCAGGTCCTGATTTTGGCTATTTCTCGTACCTGTCCCTGACATCCGCAGTCTTTGAAGCCATCCGTCACGTCGAGCACGGCGGCGCGCACGTCCTTGCCGAGGCGGTCATACCAGCGCCGCGGCATCACCTCGACGCCGTAGCAGGGCTGGCAATAGGAATTGCACGAGATCGGGGCG
>CAJXKJ010000051.1 GCA_913055605.1 uncultured Euryhalocaulis sp.
AATGGTGAGCCCGCAGGGATTCGAACCCTGGACCTACTGATTAAAAGTCAGTTGCTCTACCAACTGAGCTACGGGCTCATGACTCATGGCCAAAATGTCCGGGGGGGTTTAGAGGCCCCGCCCCTCCGCCGCAACCCGCAGACGCCGCGGTTCGGGCCGCATTTTTTGCGCCCGCGGCTCCCCGGAACGGGGGATAGCGCCCGCCCGCCCCAGCGATGACAGTCCGGCGCGCCTTCGAAATGGGGAAAGGCGCAGCACCGAACGGGGGATCGATCATGAAATACGCATTTCTTGCGGCCGGCGCCGCGGCCGGCCTCGCGGGCCTCGCCGCCCCGGCCATGGCCCAGGACAATTCGCGCTACGCGCCCGTGCAGGGCGGCGAGGAGCGCTACAGCTGCGACCAGCTCCAGCAGGAAGCCGCGGTGATGGAGGACGAGATCGGGGCCAAGCCGGCCGGCGCGGCCTTCGGCCTCAGCGCCGATCAGGCCATGGGCCTGGGCACGGACCTCGCCATCCGCGCCGGCGGCGCGGGCGCGGCCCGCGTTCTGGGCGGCCTCGGGGGCTTGGGCGGCCTCGCCCGCGGCGCCATGGAGCAGCAGGAAAAGGCCGCCGACGAGCGGCGCGAGCTGGCGCAGGACCGCTGGTACTATCTGGCCGGCGTCTACATGGGCAAAGGCTGCGACCAGCCGGTTCCCCCGCCCCCGGCCGCCGGGCCTGTGCCACCCCCGCCCTTGCCGCAATCCGAGGGGCCCGGCGGAAACTAGGCCCACCCGCAGCAGGGGCCGGATTTCGCCGGAAACCGGGAAGGCCCGTGCAACTGCACGGGCCTTTCTCATGTCCGGAACAGGGCGCCGCGACCTGCGTTGTTTGGGGTGAACGTCGCTAATACCAACGAATGAGGCGCGCCATGCCCGCCACACCCTTTCTCGTCGCTATCTACCTGGCAGCCGCCGGTCTGTTCCATTTCGGCGACCAGCCGGCGCTGGAAAACGACCCGAACATGACGCTGGAGCAGGAAATCGCGCACGAACGCGAAGCCGATCTCGTCGCGGCCAATCTCGCCAATGAATGGCTGGAGCCCGACGAAGTCAGCCCGAGCGTCTTTTAAGACCGACAACACCGTCTTTTAGGATCAGCTCCTAATCCGACGATGCGGAAACGGCGGCTTCGGCCGCCGTTTTTGCTGCGAGCATGGCCCGGAAGTCTTCGAACTGTCCCGCCGCGATGGCCGCGCGGATGCGCGCCGTCAGGCTCTGATAATAGGCCACGTTGTGCCAGGACAGCAGGACGGAGCCCAGCATCTCCCCCGCCTTCATCAGATGGTGCAGATAGGCCTTCGAATAGTCGCGGCTGGCCGGACAATCGCTGTCCGCGTCCAGTGGCTCTGAATCCTCCGCAAAGCGCGCATTCTTCAGATTGACCGGTCCGGAATCCGTCCAGGCCTGACCGTGCCGGCCCGACCGGGTCGGGATCACGCAGTCGAACATGTCGATCCCGCGCGCCACCGCCTCCGCGATGTCGATCGGCCGCCCCACCCCCATCAGATATCGCGGCCGGCTCGCGGGCAGATGCGGCGTCGTGGCGTCCAGCACCGCGCACATCGCCTCGAACCCCTCTCCCACCGCCAGCCCGCCGACGGCGTAGCCGTCGAACCCGATGGCCTTCAGTCCCTCCGCCGATTCCTGGCGCAGATGCGGATAGGTCGATCCCTGCACGATGCCGAACAGGGCCTGCGCATCGCCGCGCTCCCCGAACGCCGTCCGGCACCGCTCCGCCCAGCGCAGCGACAGGCGCATGGATTCCGCCGCCGTCTTTTCCTCCGCCGGAAACGCCGTGCACTCGTCCAGCTGCATGGAGATATCCGCGCCCAGCAGGTCGGCCTGGATCTCGATGGCGCGCTCGGGCGTCAGCATGTGTGTGCTGCCGTCGATATGCGACTGGAAGCGCACCCCCTCCTCGGTCAGCTTGCGCAGCCCCGCCAGCGACCAGACCTGGAACCCGCCGGAATCCGTCAGGATCGGCCCGTCCCAGTTCATGAAAGCGTGCAGCCCGCCCAGCCGCGCCACCCGCTCCGCCCCGGGGCGCAGCATCAGATGATAGGTGTTGCCCAGAATGATGTCCGCGCCGGTCCCCTTCACCTGCCCGGGCGTCAGCGCCTTCACCGTCGCGGCGGTGCCCACCGGCATGAAAGCCGGCGTGCGGATCGTCCCGCGCGCGGTCTCCAGCGCCCCGCTCCGCGCCGCGCCGTCCGTGGCGTGAATGGTGAAGGGAAAGGTCATAGCGAGTCCCCCTCCCCCTTGAGGGGGGAGGGGTCAGGGGCGGGGGTGGACGCCTCCGCTGCGATCCGCTCGGCGATTTCGGGCAAACGTTCACGAACCTCTTTCTCGGGAAACCGGATGACCCGGTATCCGCGCGCCCGCAACCAGGCGTCGCGTTCGGCGTCCTTGCGCCGGGCGTCGTCCGACCCGTGATAATAGCCGTCGATTTCGATCACCAGACGTGCAGCGTGGCAGACGAAGTCCACCACATAGGGCCCCATCGGCGCCTGGCGCCGGATACCCAGTTTCCGCTTCCGCAAAACCTCCCACAGGCGCCGCTCCGCCACGGTCTGCGTCCGGCGAAGCGCGCGTGCGCGGGAGACGCCGCGGGCGTCCGGCCGCTCTCCGTCCCATCTGCCAGACACGTCCACCCCCATCCCCGGCCCTTCCCCCCTCAAGGGGGAAGGGAGAGTACTACTCGATCACATAGTCCCAGAGGTCGGCTTCATCCTCGACCTCCACTTCGGTTTCGCTGACCGCGAAGTCGGAGATCGCGAAGCCCGCCTCGTCCGTGCTTTCGCGGCGCCCGGTCAGCAGCGGGTGCCATGCCGGCAGGTCGCGCCCCTCCGCCAGCCGGCGATAGGCGCAGGTCTCCGGCAGCCAGGTCTCGCTGCGCGCCAGCTCCGGCGTCAGTTTCACGCAGTCGGGAACCCGCACCGCCCGGTTGGCGTAGTCGGTGCAGCGGCAGGTCTTCACCTCCAGCAGCCGGCAGGCGAGATTGGTCGTCCCGATTTCGCCGCTTTGTTCGTCCATCAGCCGGACGAGGCAACACCGCCCGCAGCCGTCGCAGAGGGATTCCCACTCCGCGCCGGTCATCTCCTCCAGGCGTTTGCGCCGCCAGAATGGTTCGTTCTGCATGGGTCCCGAAGACCGCGAAAACCAGGATCACGGCCCGGGCTACCGCGCGGACGTGCCCGCGTCCACGGGGCGGCGCCGTATGGCGCTGGGCCTCGCCGCCGCCGCGGCCCTGATCCTGGTCGCCGGCGCGGCGATCAGCGGCGGAATCATGTGGCGGCATCTGTTCGCGGGCATGCCCGCCCGGCCCGATGTGGATTCGCTCTGGGCGCTGGGGCGGGAGCCGTCGGTGGACGTGCTGGCCCGCGACGGCACGCTGATCGGCCATCGCGGCCCGTCCTACGCCCGCCGCCTGCCGGTGGACGAAATGCCGGACGAACTGGTGGACGCCTTTTTGGCGGCGGAGGACCGGCGCTTCTACCGCCACGCCGGCGTCGACTGGATGGCGGTGATGCGCGCGGCCTGGGCGAACTGGTCGGCGGGCGAGACGGTCCAGGGCGGCTCCACCCTCACCCAGCAGCTGGTGAAGAACCTCGTCGTCGGGCCGGAGCAGACCCTGCGCCGCAAGGCGCAGGAGGCGCGCCTGGCCATGGCGCTGGAGCGCCGCCTGTCCAAGGACGAAATTCTCGAACTCTATATGAACCGCGTCTATCTGGGCGAGCGCGCCTATGGCGTGGAGGCCGCCTCGCTGCGTTATTTCGGCCATAGCGCACGCGAAGCGACGCTGGCCGAATCCGCGCTGCTGGCCGCCTTGCCCAAGGCGCCGACCCGGCTGTCCCCCGCCGCCAATCTGGAGGAAGCGCGCGAGCGCGCCGAACTGGTGCTGGGCCGCATGGTCGACGCCCGCTTCATCGCCCGGGACCAGGCTGAAGCGGCGGTCGCCGAACCGGCGGAGCTGGTCTCCATCCCCGACGCCCCGCCCGAGCCCGGCTATGGCTACGCCTTCGACGAGGCGGTGCGCGCCGCCCGCGCTTTGGCGCCGGACGACCCGGATCTCGTCGTCCACACCACGCTGGACCCGCAGATGCAGCGCCAGGCCGAGGCCGCGCTGACCGGCGTGCTGGCCGGCGATGGCGCATCCCAGCGCGCCAGCCAGGGCGCGCTGGTCGCGCTCGACTATTCGGGCGAGATTCTCGCCATGGTCGGCGGCCGCGACTATCTGGACAGCCAGTTCAACCGCGCCACCCAGGCCCTGCGCCAGCCGGGCTCGGCCTTCAAACCCGTCGTCTACGCCTCGGCGTTCGAGCTCGGCATGCGCCCCGCCACGCTGCGCACCGACGAACCGCTCAGCATCGGAAACTGGGAGCCGGAAAATTTCGGCGGCGGCTATCGCGGCCAGGTCACGCTGCGCGAGGCCTTCTACCGCTCCATCAACACCGTCGCCGCCGAACTCGGCCAGGATGTCGGCCCGCAGACCGTGGCGGCCATGGCGCGCCGCCTGGGCGTGCAGACCTCGCTGAACGCCACGCCCTCCATCGCGCTCGGCGCGTCAGAGCTGACGCTGCTGGAGCTGACCTCCGCCTATTCCGTCTTCGCCCGCGACGGCGCCTATCTGGAGCCGCATCTGGTCACGGAGATCACCGACACCGCCGGGCGCGTCATCTACAAGCGCCCGGAGATCGACCCCCAGCAGGTCTATGAGGCGCGCCTCGCCCGGCTGATGACCGGCATGATGCGCGACGTCGTCACCCGCGGCACCGGAACCCGCGCCCGGCTGGACGACCGCGCAGCCGCCGGCAAGACCGGCACCAGCCAGGACTATCGCGACGCCTGGTTCGTCGGCTTCACCGGCGACCTCGTCACCGGCGTCTGGGTCGGCAATGACGACGACACCTCGATGAGCGGCGTCACCGGCGGCCGCCTGCCCGCCCAGATCTGGAAGGGGTTCATGGTCCAGGCCGAACAGGGCCGCGAAGCGAAGCCGCTGAACGCCCCGGACGATCCCGGCGATACGCGCGACGAGCGTCTGGCCGCGCTCTATTCCGAACTCGCCACCGCCTTCTCCCGGCTGGAGGCCTTGCCCTAGAGGCGCAGGAAGAGGCGCAAGGAAAGGCGCAAGGCCTTGATCCGGCGGGCGCGCCGGGTGTTCTTTGGCGCCCATGACCGAGGGCGGCGCATCGGATCAGGCGGACGAACAGGGCCCCGAACAGGCCGGGCCCGGCTGGCGCGCGCGCCTGACCGCGCCGCTGCGCCGCTTCGTCATGCTGTTCTGGGCCCAGGGCGAGGCCGCGATCTGGCTGTGGGCCGTTCTGATCGGGATCGCCGCCGGCTACGCCGCGCTCGCCTTCCGCCTCGCCATCCGCAGCGTCCAGTTCGCCTCCTTCGGCGTCTTCCATGCGGAGATGGAGGCCGCCACGGCCAACCAGTTCTGGTGGCAGACTTTGCTGGTCCCGGTCGCGGGCGGCATCATCGTCGCCGCCCTGCTCTGGATCGGGATGCGGCTGAAGGCCCTGCCCGAACAGCGGGCCGAGGGCGTGGCCGACGTGATCGAGGCGCGCGCCGTCGGCAAGGGCCGCATGTCGGTCCGCACCGCCGCGATGTCGGCGGGCGTCGCCGCCGTCTCTCTCGGCGCGGGGGCCAGCGCCGGGCGCGAAGGCCCGGTCGTGCATCTGGGCGCCGCCGTCGGTTCGCTGGTGGCGGACGGGCTCGGCCTCACCCAGCGTCAGGCGCGCACGCTGCTGGCCTGCGGCGCGGCGGCCGGCATCGCGGCCAGCTTCAACGCGCCCATCGCCGGCGTCCTCTTCGCGCTGGAGGTCATTCTCGGCCACTACGCCCTGCGCGTGATCGCCCCAGTCAGCATCGCCTCGCTCGCCGCCGCCGTGGTCGCGGACATCCATCTGGGCGCGGACGTCGCTTTTACGGTGCCGGAGCTTCCGCCCGCCAGCGTGTTCGACTTCCCGGCCAGCGCCGTCCTGGGCGCGCTGGCGGCGCTGGCCGCCATGGCGTTCGTCAGCTTCACCCTCGGCGCCACGAAGCGCACCGCCGCCTGGGCCGGGCGGCTGCACGTCCCGCTCTGGGCGCTGCCGCCCTTCGGCGGCCTGCTGGTCGGCGCGCTCGGCGTCTTCATGCCAGAGGTCCTGGGCGTCGGCTACGACACCGTCTCCATGGCCCTGGGGGGTGAGCACGGCGTCGGCTTCCTGCTGGCGCTGATGCTCGCCAAGATCCTGGCCACGGCGCTGACGCTGGGCTTCCGCTTCGGCGGCGGCGTGTTCTCCCCCGCCATGGTGATCGGCGCGGCGCTGGGCGCGGCCTTTGGCGGGCTGGTGTCGCTGATCGGGCTGGACGGCGGCGGCGTGCCGTTCTTCGGCCTGATCGGCATGGGCGCGGTGTCCGGCGCGGTGCTGGGCGCGCCGATCTCCACCACGCTGATCGTGTTCGAAATGACCCAGTCCTATGAAGCCGGCGCCGCCATGCTGGTGGCCGTGTCCATGGCCACCGTCATCACCCAGTCCGGCATCGGCGGGTCCTTCTTCCACAAACAGGTGGAGCGTCACGGGTGGGAGCTCGCCGCCGGGCCCCAGCGCCTGATCCTGCAGACCGTGCGCGTGCGCGATTTCATGACGCCCGTCGGCTCCGACGCCAACGAGACTCTCTCCGAAGGCCCGGCCCTGTACGCCGACGACAGCCTTGGCCGCGCGCTGGCTTTGCTGAAGGCGGAGGATCTGGACGGCGCGGCCGTGAAGCGCCGCGGCGGCGACGAGGCCGTCGTCGGCCATATCAGCCGCACCGACGCCCTGCTCGCCTACAATAACGCCCTGGTGGACGCGCACATCGAACGCTCCCGCTAGCCGCGGGCGCCGCGGGGCTTGCCGCTCCTGATATTTCCATTATTCTGGAAATATGGAATCGGAAACCGCCATCGCCCGCCTGTCCGCCCTCGCCCAGCCGACCCGGCTGGCGGCGTTCCGGCTGCTGGTGCGGGCGGGCCATGACGGCCTGCCGGCGGGGGAGATCGCGGACGCGATCGCCATCCCCGCCAACACCGCCTCCGCCCATCTCGCCGTGCTGTGGCAGGCGGGCCTGGTGCATTCGCGCCGCCATGGCCGCTCGATCATCTACACCGCGGCCTTCGACGCGATGGCGGAGCTGATGCTCTTCCTCACCAAGGATTGCTGTCAGGGAAATCCGGATGTCTGCGCGCCGCTGGCCAGCGGCCTGCGCAAGGTCAGCTGCTGACCGCCCCCGCCATGGACCGCCCGCTCAACGTCCTCTTCCTCTGCACCGGCAATTCGGCCCGGTCGATCCTGGCCGAGGCGATTCTGAACGCCGAGGGGACGGGCCGCTTCCGCGCCTATTCCGCCGGCTCCGACCCAAAAGGCCAGATCAATCCGCACACGCTGCCGATCCTGCAGTCGATGGGCTATGCCCTGCACGATTTCCGCTCCAAGTCCTGGGACGAGTTCGCGCGGCCGGGCGCGCCGCAGCTCGATCTGGTCATCACGGTCTGCGACAACGCCGCCGGCGAGGTCTGCCCCGTCTGGCCGGGCCAGCCGGTCACCGCCCATTGGGGCATCCCGGACCCGGCGGCGGTGGAGGGCAACGAGGCGGAAATCGGCGCCGCCTTCGCCGAGGCCACGCGCCAGCTGCGCGCGCGCATCATTTTGCTGATGGCCCTGCCCGACGCCGCCCTGGACCGGCTGCGCATCGGCGGCCACCTCACGCAGATCCATCAGGACGCAGCCAAAGCCGAATGAGCATCGAACCGCCCCTGCCAGAGGACGGGCCAGAGAACGGGCCAGAGGACGGCCCCAAGGCCATGTCGCGCTTCGAGCGCTATCTGACGCTCTGGGTCGCGCTCTGCATCGTCGCGGGCGTCGCGCTCGGGCGCCTCATGCCGGGCGTGTTCCGCGCGATCGGGGAGGCGGAAGTGGCGAACGTGAACCTGCCGGTCGCCGTGCTGATCTGGCTGATGATCGTGCCCATGCTGATGAAGGTGGACTTCGCCGCCATGGGCGCCGTCGGCCGCCACTGGCGCGGCATCGGCGTCACCCTGCTGGTGAACTGGGCGGTGAAGCCCTTCTCCATGGCCGCGCTCGGCGCGGTCTTTATCGGCTGGTTGTTCCGCCCCTGGCTGCCCGAAGACCAGATCCCCTCCTATATCGCCGGGCTGATCCTGCTGGCCGCCGCGCCCTGCACGGCGATGGTGTTCGTCTGGAGCAATCTCACCCGCGGCGAGCCGAACTTCACGCTCAGCCAGGTCGCGGTGAACGACGCCATCATGGTCGTCGCCTTCGCACCCATCGTCGGCCTCCTGCTCGGCCTGTCGGCCATCGTCGTGCCGTGGCAGACGCTGCTGCTGTCGGTGGCGCTCTATATCCTGATCCCGGTCGCCGCGGCGCAGGTCCTGCGCGCGCTCCTGCTGCGGCGCGGCGGCGATGCGCTGCTGCAGCGTGCGCTCGGGCGCATCGGCCCGGTCTCGCTGGTGGCGCTGCTGGCCACGCTGGTCCTGCTGTTCGGGTTTCAGGGCGAACGGATCATCGCCCAGCCGGCGGTCATCGCCCTGCTGGCCGTGCCTATTATCATCCAGGTCTATTTCAACTCCGGCCTGGCCTATCTGCTGAACCGCGCGGCGGGGGAGGCGCACTGCGTCGCCGGGCCGTCCGCTTTGATCGGGGCCAGCAATTTCTTCGAACTGGCCGTCGCCGCCGCGATCAGCCTGTTCGGCTTCGGCTCCGGCGCGGCCCTGGCCACGGTGGTCGGGGTATTGGTGGAAGTGCCCGTGATGCTGTCGGTCGTCGCCATCGTGAACCGCAGCAAGGCCTGGTACGAACGCGGCGCGGCGGTGCAGCGCGTTTCCACGCGCTGCAGCCCGCCGCTCACACGTTAGACTGTCCCGTCCGGAACGGCCCTAGGCGCTCTTCTTGCGCTGGGCGATCTCGTCCAGTTCGGCCTGTTCGCTGGCGCGCTCGCGCGCCTGCTGGGCCGCCTGGCGGCGTTCTTCCAGCAGCTCGTACTTCTTGAGCTGCTCGAACGCCTCGCGGAGCTCTTCGCGCAGGCTTTCGGCCTGCACGTCGATGTCCGAGAGCGAGACGTGGATATTCTGCTTGCGCGTCTTCATTGCCTGGGAATAGGCGCCGAAGGTCGCGGCGGCGTCCGGATTGGTCTCGGCCAGTTTCCGCTCCCGTTCCACGTCCGCGTCCAGTTTTTCGACCTGGGCGTGGAGTCGCTGACGGGCGGCGTCCACATCCGCCATCTGGCGCTGCAGTTCCTCCACCTGGAACCGCGCCAGCTTGATCAGGGATTCATGCGATCGGTTCATTGTTATTGTCCTCATCATTCACCCACCCCTCGCTCTCCAGGATCATTTGCAGGCGGGCGTTACTCTCATTCAGTGGAGTCGCCTCGTCCCGTCTCTGGGCGAGCAGGCCTTCAAGCGCCGGCTTCAGCCGGATCGCCTCATCGAGGGCCGGGTCCGTTCCGGGCTTGTACGCCCCGATCCGGATCAGCTCCTCCATGTCCTCATAAAGCGCCAGCATCCGGCGGGCCGCGCCGGTCGCTTCGCGTTCGTCTTCCGTCTGGCAGTCCGGCATCGACCGGCTGACCGTGCGCAGCACGTCGATCGCGGGGAAACGCCCGCGCTCGGCGATCTTGCGGCTCATCACAACGTGGCCGTCCAGCACGCCGCGCACCGCGTCGGCGATCGGCTCGTTCATGTCGTCGCCTTCGACCAGCACGCTGAACAGGCCGGTGATCGACCCGCCCGTTTCCACCATGCCCGGTCCGGCGCGCTCCAGCAGGCGCGGCAGCTCGGCGAAGACCGACGGCGTATAGCCGCGGGTCGTCGGCGGCTCGCCCGCGGCCAGTCCGATCTCGCGCTGCGCCATGGCGAAGCGCGTGACGCTGTCCATCAGGCACAGCACGTCCTTGCCCTCGTCGCGGAAATGCTCGGCCACGGCCATCGTCGTCCAGGCCGCCTGCCGGCGGGCCAGCGCGCTTTCGTCGGACGTCGCCAGTACGACGACGGAGCGGGCCAGCCCCTCCTCGCCCAGCACGTCCTCCACGAATTCGCGCGCCTCCCGGCCGCGTTCGCCGATCAGGCCGATCACCGCGATGTCGCAGTCGGCCTGGCGGGCCAGCATCGACATCATGACCGACTTGCCGACGCCGGATCCGGCGAAAATCCCCATACGCTGGCCGCGGCGCATCTGCGCGAACACGTCCAGCGCCCGCACGCCCAGCGACAGCCGCTCGCCCAGCCGGGCGCGGGTGCAGGCCGGCGGCGGCGCGGCGCGCAGGCGGCGCGTCTCGATGCCGGAGGCGCCCAGCGGCCCCTTGCCGTCGGCAGGCTCTCCGAAAGCATTCACAATGCGGCCCAGCCACTGGTCCGACGGGCGGATGGTGGGATCGGCCTCCACCAGGCGCACCGGCGCGCCGGCGCGGACCCCTTCCAGAAGGCCGTACGGCATCAGCAGCGCGCGGCCGTCGCGCACGCCCACCACTTCGCAGGGCGTGTCGCCGGCGGCGGACTGCGCCGCGGCGCGCGCGCCCAGCGGGAATGCGGCGGCCGGCCCGGTGGCTTCCAGCACCAGACCGCCGGCCGTGCAGGCCCGCCCGGTCCAGGACCGGGGCTCAAGACTTTCAATTTCGGCGATGGCGGCCCGCATCTTCAACCTGTTTCGCGGCGCGGAGTCGTGGGGTCGCGCCTTTGGTGGGTCGAATTTACCGGGTTGGCCTTGCGCAGCTGTTAACGGTGCAAATTCGCCCGCGCGGTTAACCTTCCTTAAGGATTTGTCCCTAGCGTGTCCGAAGCGTTAACCATGGGTGCGCGTCAGCATCTGATTCGAATCGGAAACTCGGGGGCGAGCTTTCAAAATGCGGGTTCTTCTTATCGAGGATGACAGTTCGACCGCCCAGTCGATCGAACTGATGCTGAAATCCGAAGGGTTCAACGTCTATACGACGGACCTGGGCGAAGAAGGCGTCGACCTCGGCAAACTCTACGACTACGACATCATTCTCCTGGACCTCAATCTGCCGGACATGCCCGGCTATGACGTCCTCAAAACGCTCCGCGTGGCCAAGATCGGCACTCCGGTGCTGATCCTCTCCGGCACGGCGGACATAGACGCGAAGGTGCGGGGCCTGGGCTCCGGCGCCGACGACTACATGACCAAGCCGTTCCACAAGGACGAGCTGATCGCCCGGATCAACGCCATCGTGCGCCGGTCCAAGGGCCATTCCCAGTCGGTCATCAAGACCGGGGACATCACGGTCAATCTGGACGCCAAGACCTGCGAGGTCGACGGCCAGCGCGTGCATCTGACCGGCAAGGAATATCAGATGCTGGAGCTGCTCTCTTTGCGGAAGGGCACGACCCTGACCAAGGAGATGTTCCTGAACCATCTCTATGGCGGCATGGACGAGCCGGAGCTGAAGATCATCGACGTCTTCATCTGCAAGCTCCGCAAGAAGCTGGCGGCCGCCACCGACGGCCAGCACTATATCGAAACCGTCTGGGGCCGCGGCTATGTCCTGCGCGACCCGGAAGAAGGGAAGAAGACCGAGGCGGCCTAGAGCCCCCTCGCCTCGACCCCGAACGTTTCAAAGGGCGGCCCTCCGGGCCGCCCTTTTCGTTTTCTGTATGTCTGGACGGCGCCGCCGCTACAGCCCGAACCGCGCCCAGGCCAGGCGCGCGGCCACCGCGTCCATCATCGCGTCGGCCCCGCCGCCCATCAGCCGGCCCAGCAGGCCGCGCTTCGGCCCGCCGATCCGCTTGATATTCACCTCGTCGCCATAGCGTTTGCGCAGCACGCGCTCCGGCGTGCCGATGGCGTCCGCGAGCCCCAGCTCGATCGCCTCCCTCCCCAGCCAGAAATCGCCGTTGAACAGGTCCGCGCCCGGTTTCAGCTTGCCGCCCCGGCGCTGCTTCACCAGGTCGATGAACTGTTCGTGCATCCCGGCCTGAAGGTGTTTCAGCCGCGCAACGTCCTTCTCTTTTTCCGGCAGGAACGGGTCCAGGAAAGATTTGTCCTCCCCCGACGTGTGCATCCGCCGCTCCACGCCATGGCGCGCGATCAGCTCCTGGAATCCGAAACTGGCGGAGATCACGCCGATCGACCCGATAATGCTGGCCGGATCGACGAAAATCTCGTCTCCCGCCAGCGCGATCCAGTAGCCGCCGCTGGCCGCCACGTCCTCGCAGAACACCAGGACCGGCAGCTCATGCTGGCCGGACAGCTCGCGGATGCGCTGGAAGATCAGATTGGACTGCACCGGCGACCCGCCGGGCGAGTTCAGCGCGATGGCCACCGCCTTCGCCCCGCCCGTCGCGAACGCCTTGTCCAGCAGCTTGCCGACCGCGTCGATGCTCAACGTCCGGCCGAACTGGCTCTTCGGCGCAATCTGCCCCTCCAGCCGGACCAGCGGCACGACAGGGGCGGGCTTTGTGAACGGGTTCCAGTGCATGCGCGACGGGTATGACGCCCACACGGCCCAGGCAAGGGCGCGGAGCCGCCCTTAGTGCGTCTGGCGGCGCGCAACGGTGCGCGCGGCGGCGACCAGGATCGCGCCTACGGCCAGCACAAAGACCGCGCCGCCGAAGACAAAAGCGATGTTCAAAACATCAATCATAGCGTCCAGTCCTCTTTTACGAATTTAAGGATGAACCCGGCCGCCAACAAGCCGACGCCCAGCGCGGCCAGCCAGCCATAGCCCTGCGGAACCGCGGGCGCGAAGGCGGCCGATACAATCGCGCCGGTCAGAAACCCTGCGCCCAGATTCATCACGGCTTCGCCGCCGTGCGTCGTAATCGAATTCATCTGCCGCTCCCCTGATAATCGCTCCAGCATAGCCCATGCGCAGCGCCCGCTCTGTTCCCGTTTCGTGCGAGTCGCTACATGATCAGGCAACCTCATGAACCAGCCCGCGAAAATATCGGAGGCCGCGCGCCCCACCGCCCCCTATCTGGCGGCGCTGAACCCGGAACAGCGCGCGGCGGTGGAGGCGACGGAGGGGCCCGTCCTGGTCCTGGCCGGCGCCGGCACGGGCAAGACGCGGGCGCTCACCACCCGGCTCGCCCATATCCTGCATTCGGGCAAGGCGCGGCCGTGGGAGATCCTGGCCGTCACCTTCACCAACAAGGCGGCGCGGGAAATGAAGTCCCGCGTGGCGGAGCTGCTGGGCGAGGCGGCGGAGGGCCTGCCCTGGCTCGGCACCTTCCACGCCGTCGCCGCCCAGATCCTGCGCCGGCATGCGGAGCTGGTCGGCCTCAAACCGTCCTTCACCATCCTGGACACCGACGACCAGCTGCGCCTGATCAAGCAGATCCTCCAGGCCGAGAATATCGACGACAAGCGCTGGACCCCGCGCCACCTGGCCAGCCTGATCGACGGCTGGAAGAACCGCGGCCTGACGCCCGACAAGCTCAGCGACGATGACGGCTGGGCCTTTGCTGATGGGAAAGGCAAGAAGCTCTACAAAATCTATCAGGACCGGCTGGGCGTCCTGAACTGCGTCGATTTCGGCGATTTGCTGCTGCACAACCTCGCCATCTTCCAGAACCACCCGGACGTCCTGGCCGAGTATCACCGCCGCTTCCGCTACATGCTGGTGGACGAGTATCAGGACACCAATGTCGCCCAGTATCTGTGGCTGCGCCTGCTGGCGCAGGGCAGCAATAATCTCTGCTGCGTGGGCGACGACGACCAGTCCATCTATGGCTGGCGCGGGGCGGAGGTGGACAACATCCTGCGCTTCGAAAAGGACTTCCCCGGCGCCAAGGTCGTGCGGCTGGAGCGCAATTACCGCTCCACCGGCCACATATTGGGCGCCGCCTCCGGCCTGATCGCCGCAAACCGCGCGCGCCTGGGCAAGGAGCTGTGGACCGAGGCCGACGGCGGCGAAAAGGTCGCCGTGCGCGGCGTCTGGGACGGGGAGGCGGAGGCCCGGGCCGTCGCTGAGGAGATCGAGAACTGGGTCTCCAAGGAGCGGTCCTATTCGGATTGCGCCATCCTGGTCCGCGCGGCGTGGCAGATGCGCGCCTTCGAAGACCGCTTCATCATGACCGGCCTGCCCTATCGCGTCATCGGCGGGCCGCGTTTCTTCGAGCGTCAGGAAATCCGCGACGCCCACGCCTATCTGCGCCTGGTCCGCAGCGAGGAGGACGACCTCGCCTTCGAGCGCATCGTCAATACGCCCAAGCGCGGCGCCGGCGCGACCAGCGTCCAGAAGGTGCAGATGCTCGCCCGGGCGGAGGGCGTGTCTTTGTCCGAGGCCACGCGCCTGATCCTGCAGAGCGACGAGATCAAGGGCGCCGCCCGCACCGGCCTGTCCCGTTTCCTGAAGGATCTGGACCGCTGGCGCCGCGACGCGGAGACGATGAACCACGCCGAACTGGCCGAGCATGTGCTGGACGAGTCCGGCTACACCGCCATGTGGCGCGAGGACAAATCGCCCCAGTCCCAGACCCGGCTCGACAACCTCAAAGAGCTTGTCCAGTCGATGGCCGAATACGACACGCTGGAAGCGTATCTGGAGCACGTGGCCCTGCTCACCGACGCCGACCGCACCGACGAGGGCGACGAAGTCTCCCTGATGACGCTGCATTCGGCCAAGGGCCTGGAATTCCCCCTCGTCATGCTGCCGGGGTGGGAGGAGCAGGTCTTCCCCTCCCAGCGCAGCCTGGACGAAGGCGGCAACGCCGCGCTGGAGGAGGAACGCCGCCTCGCCTATGTCGGCATCACCCGCGCGCGCGAAAAGGCGATGATCTTCTTCGCCGCCAACCGCCAGATTTACGGCCGCTGGCAATCGGTCCTGCCCAGCCGCTTCATCGACGAACTGCCGCCCGATCATGTCGACGCCTCCGGCGACACCGGCTATTTCGACTCCGGCCCCGGCTATGAGGGGATGAAGGAAAACGTCTCCACCTTCACCTCCTCCTACTCCTCCCCCGGCTGGGCCCGCATGCAGTCCAACCGCGGCAAGGCGGGGTCCCAGCCCCCGACCCTGGACGGCGAGGCCCGCCTGGTCGCCCATTCCGACCCCCGCGAGGCCGCCTACCCCCCCGGCGCGCGGATCTTCCACGACAAATTCGGCTATGGCCGCGTCGTGTCGGCCGAGGGGTCGAAACTGGTCGTGGAATTCGAAAAGGCCGGCACCAAAAAAGTGATCGCGAGCTTCGTCAGCGGGGCCTGACGCCCCGCCCGCAGCCTTCAGGCCTTCGGCGCCTTCGCGACCTCGCGCGCCAGGCCGACAAACGCCTTGAGCGAGGCCGACGCGTTCCGCCGGCCGGGATAATACAGCGCCAGATCGCTCAGCATCGGCGTCCAGTCCTCCAGCACGCGGACCAGCCGCCCGGCCTCGATATCCCCGCGCACCGTCTGTTCGAACGCCAGCCCGATCCCGGCCCCCTCCAGCACCGCCGTGCGGACCAGGCTGCCTTCGTCCAGCGTCAGGGGGCCCTTCACGTCCAGCTGCGCGACCTGCCCGCCCTTTTCGAAATGCCAGCGGAACAGCCCCCCGTTCGGCAGGCGCACGCGGATGCAGCGATGTTTCAGAAGGTCGGAGGGCGTGTCCGGCCTGCCATGCTCCGCGAAATAGTCCGGCGAGCCGACAATGGCGTAGCGCTGCGGCCGGCCCAGGCGCACCGCGATCATGTCGGCCGGCACCAGATCGGCGCGCCGCAGGCCCAGATCGAACCCTTCGGCGACGATGTCCACCAGCCGCCCCTCGGTCACCAGGTCCACATGCACCCGCGGATAGCGGCGCACATATTCCAGGATCAGCGGCGACATGATCTCGCGCGCCCCCGCGATATAGGCGTTGATGCGCAGCACGCCGGAGGGCGTGGCCTGCCGCGACCGCACCACCTCCACCGCGCTATGGATGTCCTGCAGGCCGGGCGCGGCCAGCTCCAGGAAGACCCGCCCGGCGTCGGTCAGCGACACGCTGCGCGTCGTGCGGTTGAACAGCCGCACGCCCAGATGCGTCTCCAGCTTCGCCACCGCGTTGCTCAGCGCCGATGTCGACATGTCCAGCGCCCCGGCCGCGGCGCGGAACGACCCTTCCCGCGCCACCGCCACCACCGCGTCCAGTTCGGTCAGTCCCGGCCGGTACATTATCCCGTTTTCCGCAATTTCTTGTCCCCGTTTATCCCTATTTTTCGGACACTCGTCCACGCCTAGATGAATGCCTGGCTTCAATGCGGGGTATTCCGACCATGAAACTGCCAGCGCCCGTTCAGCTCTTCTTCGACGCCGACAAAAGCGCGGACGGGTCCGCGCCGCTTCCCGCCTTCGCCCCCGACGCGATCGTGAAGGATGAGGGCCGCACCCATGTCGGCCACGCCGCGATCGCGCAATGGTGGCGCGCCGCCAAGGACCAGTACCGCCACACCGCCGAACCGCGCGAGCTTGCCCGCGACGGCGGCCGCACCGTCGTCCGCGCCGAGGTCACCGGACAGTTTCCGGGCAGCCCGGCCATGCTCTCCTTCGCCTTCCGGATCGGAAACGGCCGGATCGACACGCTGGAGATCGGCGCGTGACCGGCTTCCTCGAACTGGAAGACCGGCGCGTCCTGGTCACCGGCGGCACGCGCGGCGCCGGCGCGGCCACGGTCGCGCTGTTTCTGGAGCTGGGCGCCCGCGTCCTGACCACCGCGCGCTCCCGCCCCGAGACTCCGCCCGACGCGCTTCGAGACGCCATGTTCGTTGAGGCCGACCTGACCACGGCGGAGGGATGCGCCGCCCTCGCCGCCGCCGCGCGCGACCGGCTCGGCGGGGTCGACATCCTCGTCCACATGCTCGGCGGCTCTTCCGCCCCCGCCGGCGGATATACCGCGCTCGGCGACGCCGACTGGGCGGCGGAGCTGGATCTCAACCTCCTGTCCGCCGTCCGGCTGGACCGCGCGCTGGTGCCGGACATGGTCGCGCGGGGCCGCGGCGTCGTCGTCCACGTCACCTCCATTCAGCGGGCGCTGCCGCTGCCGGAATCCACCACCGCCTACGCGGCGGCCAAGGCGGCGCTCTCCACCTACTCCAAGAGCCTGTCCAAGGAGGTCTCGCCCAAGGGCGTGCGCGTCGTGCGCGTCTCCCCCGGCTGGATCGAGACCGAGGCCGCCCGCCGCTTTACCGAGCGCGTGGCGAAGGACGCCGGCGTCGACCGCGAACGCGGCGCGCAGATCATCATGGATTCCCTCGGCGGCATCCCCATCGGCCGGCCCTCAAGGCCGGACGAGGTCGCCAGCCTCATCGCCTTCCTCGCCTCCGGCCGCGCCGCCTCCATCACCGGCGCGGAATACGTCATCGACGGCGGCACAACCCCCACGGCCTAGAAAGGACGCACCCCATGAACACCACGATCCGCACCACCCTCGCCGCTACAGCGGCCGCCGGCCTGTCCGTAGCCGGCGCTGCAGCCCAGACGGCCGAAGCCATTCCCGCCGATCAGCCCGTGCGCAATGTCGTCATCGTCCACGGCGCCTTCGCCGACGGCTCCGGCTGGCGCGGCGTCTATGACGACCTCACCGCCCGCGGCTACCGCGTCACCATCGTCCAGAATCCGCTGACCACTTTGGCCGACGATGTCGCCGCTGCGCACCGCGCGCTCCAGCGTCAGGACGGTCCCGCCATCCTGGTCGGCCATTCCTATGGCGGAACGGTGATTACCGAGGCCGGGACCGGTGATGCCGTGGCCGGCCTCGTCTACGTCTCCGCCCTCGCCCCCGACGTGGGGGAGACCACCGGCGGCCAGTTCGCCGAAATCCCCGCCCCGCCCGAATTCGTGATCGAGACCGGCCCGGACGGCTTCGGCTTCGTCAATATGGAGATGTTCAAGGCCGGCTTCGCCGGCGATACGTCCGACGCGGACGCCGCCTTCCTCCGCGACTCCCAGGTCCCGATCAATATGGAGATCTTCGGCGCGCCCCTGACCCGGGCCGCCTGGCGCACAAAGCCCAGCTGGGCCGTCATCGCCACCCAGGACCGCGCCATCGACCCCCGCCTCCTGCGCCAGACCGCCGACCGCATGGGCGCCCCGATCACCGAAATCGACGCCAGCCACGTCCTCTTCTTCACCCACCCCCACGAAGTGGCCGACGTCATCGACGCGGCGGCGCGAAGCGTTTCCGAGACGGTCAGCCAAGGCGATGCGGCGGCGATGGAATCGAGGTGAGGCGATAGACGAGCCTCTCGCCGCGCCCGCCGGCCGACCCTGTCACGTTACAGACGGGGTCGGCATTTTTTACGCGGGCGAAACAATCCGAGACGGCGAGCCCCGCCTAATCGCTCCCCGTTACGCATACCCCTCGGGGTCCGCGTATTCGACGACAAATTCGGCTACGGCTAATACATCTCCCGAAGGTTCGAATCTGGTCGTCGAGTTCGACAAAACGGGGCGAAGGAGGCGAACCAGATTTCCGCGAGGGGGACGCTAACAAAAGGCCGATTTATATAATAATTACAATAACTTGCCGGACATTCTGTGGGCCACACATAAATTTTTCATGCCAAGCGTTGCGTTCTGTGTGGCCGCTATGCTATGGCTCATGCGCTTAGTTCGCTGGAGAACGTAGCCATGGCCGAGAAGCCCAAGAAGACCTCGCCTCCGTACGCGACCTTCCCGACTTTCCTTAACTTTATCAATAAGTTAAGGGACACGCAGATTCCCGCGCGTATTGATCCATCTGTGTTTGGCAACGCGTCGGGAAGTGTTAGCTATAGCGTAATTGCAGCACTGAAATCGCTGCGCCTAATCACGTCCGATGGCATTCCCACCAAAGAATTAAAAGCGTTCGTCAATGCGTCTGATGACGATCGCAAACCCCTCATGCAGAATATACTGCGTGCAGGGTATCCAACCCTATGGGATGGATCGATCGATTTGGCGGCGGCTACTGCAGGTCAATTCGACGAACACATTAGAGAAGAATACGACGTCAAGGGATCTACTGTTGATAAGGTAGCTTCCTTCTTCATCGCATCCGCAAAATACGCGGATTTGTCGATCTCTGCTCACCTTGCAGCGCGCAAACCGACGTCGTCATCACCCAGCTCTGGCCGCAGTAAACGACAACGGAAGGCGGACAAGGAATCATCTGGATCGCCTCGAACGCCTGACGCGGACCCGATGTCCGACAAGGCGCTCGAATACAAACTCGTCGACCTGATGAAAGAAGATGGCGTCGGTGATTCTGAGCGCGAAGCGATTTGGACGCTCATTCAATATCTGACGGCAAAATCCAAAAATCAGGCGACCGATCCGTGACCGGTCGCCTGATCTGTAGCTCCATGACTCCGCACGACGATCCCTGGCAGGTGAGGTGCGGCGTCCTTCCCGGAGGAAAGGAGGTGCGCCATGTGGTCCATGGCCCGGACAATAGCGTGAGCTAACGGCCGGGGGCGCGCCGCACGCGGTGCGCCCACGGCTCCGAACTACGCTCAAAGCGTTAACAAGTCAAAATTCGGAGATTTAAAATGGCAAAACCGCCACCCAAAGAGACGTCATCGCGCGTCTCGACGATCGCCTCGCGCATCCTGTCGGGCGATCTCAAAAATCCGTCGAAAGCTCAGGTGCGCAGCGTTGCTGCGTCGGCCTTGAGCCAAGACCAAACGAAAGGGCAGCGTCCGAAAGGCCGCTAGTTCCCACAACCGGCGGCGCGCGAAGTCCATAGTTTCAAGCTCCGCGCGCCGTCTCGTCGTTGGGTTCGATAGAAAATCAGGAAAAGACGATGACTGTAAGCAAGGGTGTTCGGGTAAGCCTGAACATGGACATGAACTTTGCCAAAGTGGATTTTGGTCCACGTCCCGGTCTCGGTGTTAGCGTGATCGTGAGGCCGTTCAATCCGCCAGGTGAGCAGACCGAAAGCGAGCTTCGGCAAATGGCGATCTCGCAAGCTCGTATTAGGTTGATGGAAGCATACGAAGCAACCGCCTAATCATCGGTTGGCTACCGTAAATGCGGCAAGGGTGAGAGACGAATGTTTCTCACCCTTGCCCGGTCGTCTCGTTGGAAGCCAACAGACGAAGATGCCTGGTGAAACCGGTTCGCACTCGCCTGAGGAGGAAGCGGCCCGCCCCCGAGCGGGAGGCGGGGTGAACGGCGCAAATCTCCACACCGCCGCAAAAGCAAGCCGCTGATATAAAAAGAAAAATTTTGGCAGGCATACGTATTGTCCCCGCCCTTCCCACTTCCCCCATAATCCCCCCGTCCCAGCCGCACCGGGGACGGGAGCTCAGTCACTTGCGGCGGTTGGGAGTGCGTGGCGCGTCCGCACGCCGGGGTGACATCCGGCGGACCGGCGCGGCCTTCGGGGAGGCGGGCGGCACTAAACGCCAGACCGCGCCAAACCCCCGGATTGGAAACGCGGGGCGAGAGCCTTCGGGAAATCCACGCGCAGGGCGTCCGGGCTGAACTCTTCAAACCCAGTCGCGCGTAAAA
>CAJXKJ010000052.1 GCA_913055605.1 uncultured Euryhalocaulis sp.
CGAGGCGTTGACGCTTGCCACCGAATGGCTGAAGCCGATCCGCGAGACCGACCCGAAGAAGCTCGCCTTCTTCACCGGGCGCGACCAGTCGCAATCCTTCACCTCATGGTGGGCGCAGGCCTTCGGCACACCCAACTACGCCGCCCATGGCGGTTTCTGCTCGGTCAACATGGCCGCCGGCGGCATCTACACGATGGGCGGGGCGTTCTGGGAGTTCGGCACGGCCGACTGGGATCGGACCAAATATTTCATGATCTTCGGTGTTGCCGAGGACCATGATTCAAACCCGATCAAGATCGGGCTTTCCAAGCTCAAGCAGCGCGGCGCGAAGATCGTCGGGGTCAATCCGGTGCGCACCGGCTACAACGCAATCGCAGACGAATGGGTGGGGATAACGCCGGGCACGGACGGGCTTTTCATTCTCGCGCTGATTCACGAATTGCTGCGCAATGGCAGCGTCGATGTCACCTATCTCGTGCGCTACACCAATGCGCCGTGGCTTGTGATCGACGACCCGGGGGCTGCGGATCACGGGTTGTTCGCGCGCGGTGAAGACGGCCATCCGCTCGTCATAGACCGGCGCACCGGCAAGCCGGCGTCTTCGGAAGACAATGACGCCAGGCCCGACCTGAAGGGGGAGGCGACGCTTGCCTACGGGCGAAAGGCGCGGCCGGTCTTCGCGATCATGGCCGAGACCTATCTCGGTGACGACTACGCACCGGCGGCGGTCGCCGAACGCTGCGGCATCGAATCGGCAACGATCGCGCGGCTGGCCGCCGCGCAGGCGGCGCTGGGCGAGGCCGAATAGGGCCTTGGCCTATTAAGGAGTCTGGGGCGTGGCCGGGGCGTCGGGCAGATAGTCGCGGGCCGGGATCGGCTCCGCGCCCGCGCGGTCGGCGTCCAGGAAGTTCAGCCGGATCGGGTCGAAGACATAGGATTTGCGGCAGACCACGTCCGCCATGTCCGGCCGGGACGGGGCGGCCTCGCGCGCCGGCACGGCGTCGGCCGGCGGCACGGCGGGCTCCCGCGGGGCGGGCGCGGGGCAGGCGTCGCCGGCCAGCGTGACGTCGAGCGTGGGCGGCGAGGTGTCCTGGTTCAGCGCGAAGGCGCGCACCGCCATGCCGAAGGCCAGCGCGTAGTCGCCGCGCCCGTCGGACACCCAGATCTCGCGCGGGCAGCCGGCGTCGGCGCACAGGACGGGGCGTTCCTCCCCGCAGCGCAAAGCCGAAAAATCCACCACATAGTCGGGGGAGCCGTCGCGGGAGATGTCCGCGACGCGCAGATAGCCCGGTTCGAACCCCGCGAGGCCGGACGTGGCGATGCCGGCCTCCCCGCAGCGCTCGGCGGCGAAGGCGCGGATTTTCGCGGTGACTTCGGCGGGGGTGGTTTCCTGGGGCCGGCGGTCGCACGCCGAAGCCGCCATGGCGGCGGCGATGAGTGCGAAAGCGGAGATGCGGCGAAGCGGGCCCATGCGCCGAAGATGGGGCCGGGAGGCCGTTCCGTCCAGTTCGACGCGAGGGTTTAGCGCCTGCGGCCCACTTCGGATTTTCGGCCTGCGGCCACTTCGTATTTACGGCCTGCGGCCTTGGGACAGCGTGACCGGGGGGCCGCCACAGGCTAAAGGGGCGGCATGTTGCTGAAAGACATCTGGTATGTCGCGGCGCTGTCGCGCGAGGTCCGGCCGGGCCGGATGACGCGCAAGCTGATCGCCGGCGAGCCGGTGGCGCTGGGCCGCACCCAGGGCGGAAACGCCTTCGCGCTGCGCGATGTCTGCCCGCACCGGGCCGCGCCGCTGTCGGCCGGGCGGATCGTGGAATCGGACGCCGAGGCGGGCGGCGGGCCGACGGTCGAATGCCCCTATCACGGCTGGCGGTTCGGCACGGGCGACGGGATCTGCCGCGCGGTGCCGTCGCTGGCCGAGGGCCAGACGCTGAAACTGGACCGGATCCGCGCCGGTTCGTTCCCGGTCGTCGAGCGGGACGGGGTGATCTGGATGTTCGCCGCGTCCAATCCGCGCTTTGCCGAGGCGCCGGAGTTCGGCCCGCCGGAGCCGCCGCGCCAGCCGGCGGGCGGGCCGCGCCTGGTCGAGCGGGCGGTGTTCGACTGCAATATCGACCATGCGGTGGTCGGGCTGATGGACCCGGCGCACGGGCCGTACGTCCACCGGCAATGGTGGTGGCGGACCGAGCATTCGATGCACGAAAAGGCCAAGGCCTTCGCGCCCCGGCCTTACGGTTTCGCGATGGTGGAGCACGCGCCGTCGTCCAACAGCTTCGCCTATCGCCTGCTGGGCGGGAAACCGACGACGGAGATCGATTTCCGCCTGCCCGGCGTGCGGTTCGAGACGATCCGCAACGCCAAGGGCATTGTTCTGGGCCTGACGGCGGTGACGCCGCTGGACGAGGACCGCACCGAGGTGACCCAGATTTTCTACTGGGACATCGGCATGCTGAGCGTGCTGCGGCCGATCCTGCGGCCGCTGGTGCGCGCCTTCCTGAATCAGGACCGGGCGATGGTGGATTTGCAGCAGGAGGGGCTGAAGCACGAATCCCGGCTGATGCTGATCGACGACGCCGACGCGCAGGCCAAATGGTACGCCCAGCTGAAGCGCGAATGGGCCGCGCACCGCGAAGAGGGCCGGGAATTCCGCAACCCGGTGCCGGAAACCACGCTGCGCTGGCGCTCCTGAGCGCGCAAAACGCCCGCGTTTAGCCGGGCATTAAGCATTCCCCGCCCAATATCGGCACAGAATTCAGGGGGAGCCTCCGCGAACGTCGCGGCCGGGCGGAGAGACTTATGTTCCAGATTATCGGCGTTGTCGTTGTGTTCGCGATGGTGTTCGGCGGCTTCACGCTGGCCGGCGGCCATTTCGAGGTCATCATCCACTCCGCGCCCTACGAGATGATGATGATCATGGGGGCCGCCATCGGCGCCTTCCTGATCGGCAATTCCGGCAAGACGGTGATGAAGACGCTGAAGGATTTCGGCAAGCTGATCAGCGGGCCGAAATGGAAGGCGAAGGACTACACCGACCTTCTGACCCTGCTCTACACGCTGACCAAGACGATGAAGACCAAGGGCGTCATCGCGCTGGAGCAGCATATCGAGAACCCGCACGACAGCGCGATCTTCCAGGAATATCCGAAGATCCTGAAGGACCATTTCGCGACCGACTTCATCTGCGACACGCTGCGCATGATGACGATGAACCTGGAGGATCCGCACCAGGTCGAGGACGCGATGGAAAAGCAGCTGGAAAAGCACCATCACGAAGCCGCCGAACCGGCGCACGCGCTGCAGAACATGGCCGACGCCCTGCCGGCGCTGGGCATCGTCGCGGCGGTGCTGGGCATCATCAAGACGATGGGCGCGATCACCGAGCCGCCGGAATATCTGGGCCGCATGATCGGCTCGGCGCTGGTCGGCACGTTCCTGGGCGTGTTCCTGGCCTATGGCTTTGTCGGGCCGATGTCGGTGCGCCTGAAGGCCGTCTATGACGAGGAAGCGATCTTCTACAAGATCATCCAGAACGTGCTGGTGTCCCACCTGCACGGCAACGCCGCCCAGATCAGCGTCGAGATCGGCCGCGGCAGCATCCCGTCGGCCGCCCAGCCGAGCTTCATGGAGCTGGAAGAGGCCATCAACAACGTGCAGGCCGCCGCCTAAGGCCCTCTGCGCGTTCCTTCCGCAAAATTCCCCATTGTGCGGGTGCGAACGAACCCGCATGGTTCCCGCGTGTTCGCACCGTGACCGCCGCGCGTGGCGCGCGCCGTTTGCGCCATGCCCGGCCCGCAAGCAGGGGATGCCAGCGATGAGACTGACGACGATGACACTGGCGGCGGGCGCGATGGCGCTGGCCGCCGCGTGCAGCGACGGGGCCGACGAGGCCGCGGACGCCGATTCCGGCATGGTCGCCAACGATGCGGTGGCCGAGACCGAGGACGCCGCCGAAGCGGTGGAAGACGCCGCAGCGATGAGCGATCCGCAGGACGCCGAGGCGGCGTTCGAGGATGCCGAGGCCGAAATCGCCGAAGCCGCCGAGGCCGTGGAGGACGCGGTCGCGGCCGCCGCCGAAGAGGCGGAGGCCGAAATGGGCGGCATGGACGATTCCGAGTTCGAGCCGCCCATGGACGAGCCGATGGACGCGCCCAGCCCCGAATAGGGCGGCCGCGGAACGGCGGCGCGCCGCCGTGCTTAACGGAACGCTTCGCACCGGACCGCGTTGGAATCGCCCGTGACAGCGCGCGGTTTCCGCGCGCGGAGATTCTGGAGCGCAGCCATGAAGACCATGATCATCGCCGCGGCCGGCGTTTTGGCGCTGGGCGCGCTCGCCGCCTGTAACGAGGCCGACGTTCAGGCCGCCGAGGAGGTCGCCGAGGACGCGGTGGAGGAAGTCGCCGCGGTCGGCCAGGCCATGGGCGCGGGCGCGGTCGCCGGCGTGAACGCCGCGGCCGAGCGGACCCGCGAGGCCTATGACGAAGCCAAGGCGCGGACCGACGCCGAGATCGACATGGGCGATATCGACGTCGAGACCGACGGCGAGCCGGCCCGCACCGAGAACGACCAGTTCAGCGAGAACTACTGACCGGCGAAATCTGCTAGTCAGAGATAACTACTAGTCAGGGACAACTTACGGGCGCGACCTCTTCGCAGCGCCCGGCAGGGCCGCTCCATCCGGGCGGCCCTCTTTCTTTGCGCATTTTTCCTCTAAGCCTGACGCGTAACGAAGTGCGGAGGCGCGGAGCGTGACGGTCGAGGCGGCGGATCTGGAATGGCGCGAGGGGGCGCCGGTCTCCGCGCGGTTCGGCGATTCCTATTTTTCGCGCGAGGGCGGGCTGGACGAGAGCCGGGCCGTGTTCCTGGCCGGGTGCGGCCTGCCCGAGGCGTGGGCGAGGCGCGATCTGTTCTGTGTCGGCGAGCTGGGCTTCGGTACCGGGCTGAACGCGCTGGCGCTGTGGGAGCTGTGGCGGCGGACGCGGCCCGCGGGCGGGCGCCTGCGCATGGTCAGCGTCGAGGGATTCCCGATCGGCGTGTACGAGGCGGCGCGGGCGCATGCGGCGTTTCCCGAGGTCGCGGAGCTGTCCGCACGGATGCGCGCGCAATGGCCGGCCCGGGCGCCGGGGGCGCATCTGCTGGATTTCCCGGAGGACGGATTTTCCCTGACCGTCCTGCACGGCGAGGCGGGGGCGGCGCTGGACGCGGTCGAGGGCCGGTTCGACGCCTGGTTCCTGGACGGGTTCGCGCCGTCGAAAAATCCGGAGATGTGGCGGGGCGAGCTGTTCACGCGGATCGCGGCGCTGTCCGCGCCGGGCGCGCGCGCGGCGACCTTCACCGTGGCGGGCGCGGCGCGGCGGGGGCTGAGCGAGGCGGGCTTCACGGCGGAGAAGCGCCCCGGCTTCGGACGCAAGCGCGAGCGGCTGGAGGCGGTGCTAACGCATGCGCCGGAGGCGGCGCGTGGCGCCGATCCGCTGGCGCGCGGCGCGGAGACGGCGGGCGACGTGCTGATCCTGGGCGGGGGGATCGCGGGATGCGCGCTGGCCCATGCGCTGCGCGCGCGGGGGCGGGGCGTGACCATCGTCAGCGACGGCGAGGGGGCGAGCGCGGTGCCCGCCGCGATGTTCACGCCGCGGCTGGAAAACGCCGACCGGCCGCACCAGCGCGCGCTGTTCGCGGCCTTCCTGCACGCCGCGTCGCTGTACGAACAGGCCGGCGCATTCAGCGAACGCGGCGCGCGGCGCATGGCGAAGGACGCGGCGGAGGCGGCGCGGCTGAGCGCCATCGCGAAATTCTGGCCGGGGCTGGAGATTTCAGAGGACGGGCTCGCGATTCCGGCGGCGGGGGTTCTGGACCCGGCGCGGGCGCTGGCGGCGCTGGCCGGGGATGCGCCACGCATCGCGGCGCGTGTGGCGGAGATAAAGCGCGAGGATGGGGTGTGGGTCCTGTTCGACGCGGACGGGGCGCGGATCGCGTCCGCGCCGGTTCTGGTTCTGGCCGGCGGGGCGGGCGGCGCGGCGATGGATACGCTGTCGCCGTTGCGGCTGGGTCTGAGCGCGGGGCAGGTGTCGATCCATGACGGCGCGGGACTGGAAGGCGCGGCGGCCTGGGGCGGGTTCGCGGCGCCGTGCGGCGGGCGCATCCTGCTGGGCGCGACGCATGAGGGCGTGGAGACGGCCGCGCCGCCGGCGCCCGACGCCGCGCGGGCCGCAGCGATGGCGGACGAGGCGGCGGCGCGGCTGGGCGTGCGGATCGCGCCGGAGGCGGAGCGGATCTGGACCGGGGTGCGGGCGGTGACGGCGGACCGCCTGCCCTGCGCCGGACCGGTCCCCGATCCGGCGGCCTATGCGGAGATCTTCGGCGCGGCGGCGAAGGGCGGGCCGGCGCCGGAGGTTGCGGAAGGCGCGGTCCTGCCCGGGCTGTGGACGCTGACGGGGCTGGGGTCGCGCGGCTTCGCGCACGCGCCCCTTCTGGCCCGGTCGGTCGCTTCGGAAATCTGCGGCGAGCCGTCGCCGCTGGAGGCGGCGGGCCGGCGCGCATTGCACCCGGCCCGCTTTCTGTGGCGCGAACTGCGCCGGCGGTGAGGCCCCGAACCCGGAAGGCTGGACCCGGAAGACCCCAGACCCGTAAGGTCCTAGACCCGGAAGGTCAGGCCGGCGATGTCCAGCCGGAACATCGAGGCGGCGCACCCGTCGGGACAGGCGCAGCGGCCGGGAGCCGCGGACAGCGACAGCAGCGGCGCGCCGCCGCCCCAGGCCATGGTCAGCCCCGCCATGCAGATGGCGACGTTCGGGGCGGAGACCTGAGGCGCGGCCTGCGGGACGGGCGAGGCGCCCATCGACAGCGAAGCCAGGCCCGCGATGATGAAAGTCTTGATCATGACGTCCCCCTTCTGGTCGGTGTGTCTTAGCGTTCGAGGTCGCGGAATTCGCGGCGCAGCCGCCATTCCTCGCTGGTCACGACGCGCTCAACGCTGCGCAGGCGCTCCTCCAGATCCCGGAACGTGTAGCGGAGATTGGAGAAGGTGACGTCCGGCCGGCGTGAGACGCCGCGCCAGAACGTGTCTTCCTCCGGACTGGTCGCGCGGACCTCCACGGGGCGTTCGGGGATCACGATCCAGGCGATGATGTAGCCGATGATCATGAAGCCGGACGTGCCGGGGAAGAGGAAGAGCACGATGGCGGCGACCCGCAGGATGGTCGGATCGACATTGAAATAGTTGGCGACGCCCGACACGACCCCGCCGATCCAGCGGTTGCGCGTATCGCGGTGCAGCCGGTGCGGGTTGGGCGAGCGGTTCAGTTCGTCGGTCATTTCGGGTCCTTATCGAGATCGGGTTTGATTTCGAGGATGTTCTCCACCGTCTCCAGACGGCGGGAGATGTCGCGCGCGCTGCGCCACAGATCCTCGAGCATGTGTTCGTCGTCCTGGCTGAGGCCGCGGGTCTCTCTCATGCGGGTCACGTAATGCAGGATCAGCCAGGGCAGGCCGATGAACAGCATGAAGACGACGCCAAGGGGGATGAGCATCTCGGTCATGGATTACATCACCGTCCCGGCGGGGCGGGCGCCCGGCCGATGGTCCGTGTGCGGCGCGTCCGGCTCCACGATGGACTCCAGCGCCATGATGCGGCGCTCCATTTCCTTGGCGCTGCGCCACAAATCCTCGAGCATGCGCTCGTCGTCCGGGGTCAGCCGGCTCTGCGCGTGCTTCTTGCTGCCGTAGTGCAGGATCATCCAGAGCGGCACCAGGACCGTGAGGACGATGATGGCGAAAAACTCGATATCCATAACGGATCTCCCCTCGCGTAAGGCGGCCCCTTATTCAGCCGCGCTTTGTTCGCCGCCGCCCCCGGCGCGATTGCCCATGCGCTTCTTCAGCGCCTGCAGGTCTTCCTCGACCTTGTCGCTCTCCTCCAGTTCGCGGAACTGGCTGGAGAGGCTGCGGCCGTGGTCGAGGTCATAGGCCTCCACCTGGGCCTCCAGGGCCTCGACCTTGCGTTCGACCATGTCGTAGCGGCCGAGCGTATCCTCGATCTTGTTGTCGGCGATATGCTCGCGGACGCGCAGGCGCTTCTCGGCGGCCAGGCGGCGGGTCATCAGCGCCTTGTGCTTGGCCTTGGCCTCGTCGAGCTTGTCCTGAAGCTTGCGCATGTCGTCCTCGGCCTTGCCGATGGCTTCTTCCACCAGGCCCAGCTGCTTCGACTTCACGCCGGCGGCTTCCTCCAGCCGGCGCTTCTGGGCCAGCGCGCCGCGGGCCAGATCCTCGCGGCCCTTCTCGACCGCGAGCTCGGCCTTGCGCTCCCATTCGCCGGCGGTGTCCTCCAGCGCGTCGACCTCGCGGGCCAGCGCCTTCTTGTCGGCGATCGAGCGCGCGGCGGCGGTGCGGACCTCCACCAGCGTGTCCTCCATCTCCTGGATGATCAGACGGGCGATCTTCTCGGGGTCTTCGGCCTTGTCGAGAAGCGCGTTGATGTTCGAGTTGATGATGTCGCTGAAGCGGGAAAACACGCCCATTGTGTTCGTCTCCTGATCGTTCGCCGCGGGATCGCGTCCCAAGCGGCCTTTCTTGTTGCGTCTTAACCATCTCTGCACGCGGCGTGCCAAGTCCGGTGAAAATCGACAAGGCCTTGAAATTGCGGAGTAAAATTATCCACAGGGGATGGTCGGGCGCAAAAATCTGGCGAAATTCGCGAGAAAACTGGTGAAATAAGCTGGTGAAAAGCGCTAAATAGCGGCGTGTCAGCGCCCGATCTTCCGCCGCTGGTCGGCCAGGCGCCGTCCTTTCTCCAGACCATGGAGACGCTGTCGCGCGCCGCCTCGCTGGACCGGTCGATGCTGGTGATCGGGGAGCGCGGCACGGGCAAGGAGCTGGCGGCGGCCCGCGCGCACTTCCTGTCGCCGCGCTGGCGCGGGGCCTATGTGAAGGTCAATTGCGCGGCGCTGACCGACAGCCTGCTGGAGACCGAATTGTTCGGGCACGAGGCGGGGGCGTTCACCGGGGCCGCCAAGCGCCATATCGGCCGGTTCGAGCGCGCGGACCGCGGCACGCTGTTCCTGGACGAGATCGCCAACGCCTCCCAGACCGTGCAGGAGAAAATCCTGCGCGTGATCGAATACGGCGAGTTCGAGCGCGTGGGCGGGGATGAGGTGCTGACCACCAATGTGCGCGTCGTCGCGGCGGCGAACGTGGACCTGCCGGCGATGGCGCGGGCCGGGAAATTCCGCGCCGACCTTCTGGACCGGCTGGCCTTCGAGGTGGTGACCCTGCCGCCGCTGCGCGTGCGCTGGGAGGACATCCCGATCCTGGCCCAGCATTTCGCCCACCGCATGGCGGCGGAGCTGGGCCTGGAGCGGTTCGCAGGGTTCGGCATGGAGGCGATGCGGGCGATGATGGACTACGCCTGGCCCGGCAATGTGCGCGAGCTGAAGAATGTGGTGGAGCGGGCGGTCTATCGCGCCGGCATCGCCGCGGCGCTGGCCCCGGTGGAGATGGTGACGCTGGACCCGTTCGCCTCCCCCTGGCGGCCGGCGGACCGGGCCGGGGCGGAGGCCGCGCCGCGGGACGAGACCGGGCCGGACGCGCCCGCCGCAGCCGTGCCCTGCGATTTCAAGGCGTTGACCGCCGAATTCGAGCGCAGCCTGGCGCGCCGGGCGCTGGCCGCCAGCGGCGGGCACCAGGGCAAGGCGGCGGACGCGCTGTCGCTGTCCTATCACCAGATGCGCAATCTGATCCGCAAGCACGATCTGACGGTTTGAGGGCCCGCCTGAGCGGCGCGGCGGGAACGAAGCTGTGAACGGGCGGCGGGTAAGTCACGATTGAATAACGGGGTTTCCGGCGCGATGCTCGGCGGACAGGCCGAGAAGCCCCGGGAGGACCCCATGAAAGCCCATCTGACCGCCCTGGCGCCGCTGGCGCTGGCCGCCTGCGCGATGGCGACCGAAACCCCGCCGCCGGCCGAGCTGGCCGAGCGCGAATGCTTCAATGTGCGGGATATCCGGAGCTTCAGCTCCGTCGATTACGACACGGTGCGCATCCGGGTCGGCGTTAACGATTATTATCTGGTCGAGACGTTCGGAACCTGCACCGACCTTGCATGGACCGACGCGGTGGCGATCGACGTGTCGCCGTCGAACTGGATCTGCACCGATTCCGCCTTCGGCGACGTGTTCACGCCGCGCAGCCGGTGCGCGATCCAGAGCATCAGCCGCACCCATGCGCCGAGCACGACCATGGGGCCGATCCCGTATTCGGCGCCGGATGGCGAGTAAGGCGGCGAGTAAGGCGGCGAGTAAGGACGGGGATTAACCGTCCCGCGGCGGGATTCTCCGCACAGGGGAATCTGGCGCGGCGATTGCATCCTGACGGGCGAGGCGTCCCTGTCCGGGACGCGGCCGCAGGAGCCCCGCGTGAACGCAATCGACCCGAATTTCGCGGACCGGCGCGCCGGGGCGCGCCATATCTGTTTCATGAACGCGGCGTTCGACCGGATCGGGCCGGACCTGGCCCTGCGCCGGATCGCCGAGCGCAATCGCTGGCTGCCCTTCCAGTTCGTCGTGACCCCGAATGTTGACCATCTGGTGCGCCTGGCCACCGGGCGCGCGCGCGAGGCGGTCCTGTACGCCGAGGCCTGGCTGACCGTGTGCGATTCCCGGGTGCTGGAGCTGATCGCCCAGATGTCGGGCGAGCATGTGGACGTCGCGCCCGGGTCCGACCTGACGCGGGCGCTGTTCGAGACCGAGATCGATCCCGACGAGCCGGTCGCGGTGATCGGCGGCACCGAAGAGACGATTTCGCGCCTGTCCGCCCGCTATGGCCTGACCGATGTGCGCTGGCACGACGCGCCAATGGGGCTGCGCGACAATCCGGCGGCGGTGGCCGAATGCGCCGAATTCGCCGCGCGCAATCCGGCGCGCTTCACCTTTATCTGCGTCGGCTCCCCGCAACAGGAGATGGTGGCGCGCGCGATCAAGGACCGCGGCGACTGCACCGGCGTCGGGCTGTGCGTGGGCGCGTCGCTGGAGTTCCTGACCGGCGAGACCGCGCGGGCGCCGCAATGGATTCAGCGCGCGCGTCTGGAATGGCTGCACCGGCTCGCCTCCGAGCCGCGGCGGCTGTGGCGGCGCTATCTGGTCGACGGGCCGAAAATCCTGCTGATCTGGCGGCGCTGGCGCCGCGAGCGGGCGCGCATCGAGGCGGTGCGGGCCGAGGCCGAACGGCGGCTGCGCGAGGCGCTTGCCTGAGCGCGCGAAGGCCCCGCGTAAAACCACACAAGGGTGTTATCTGCCGCAGCGCCGGACTTGCGCGGCGGGCCGATACGGGTGAGGACTGGGTCTCCGCTTTCCGGAAACCGAAAACCGGCGGGCGGATTTCCCACGCATAGACACCTGTTCGGAGGACCGACCATCATGCGCGCCCTGCATTCCCGCGCCCAATGTTCCCGCGCCCAATGTTCCCGCGCCCTGTATTCCGCCTCGACCGCAATCCTGCTGCTGGCCGGCGCAGCCCAGGCCCAGCAGGCCGAGGAGACGCGCCCGCCCAACGCCGAAGGCCAGACCCCGGCGTTCGAGAATCAGACCCGCGCGCCGATCCCGGCGGAGACCGAAGCCTGGACGCTGGAAGAGGTCGCCAGCGGCGGCATGGCCAATATCTGGGCGTTCGAATTCCTGCCCGAGGGCGACATGCTGGTCACCGAGCGCGGCGGGACGATGCGCATCGTCGGGACCGACGGCACGGTCGGCGCGCCGATCGCCAACGTCCCCGAAGTGATGCAGGGCGGTCAGGCCGGCCTGCTGGACGTGGCGCTGGCGCCGGACTTTGCGTCCAGCAACCGCATCTATTTCACCTTCTCCGAACCGCGCGGCGCCGAGGGCGGCGGCACCAGCCTGGGCACGGCGGTGCTGTCCGATGACCGGGCCTCGCTGTCGGATGCCGAAGTGCTGTTCCAGCAGACGCCGGCCGCGCCGCAGCCGCTGCATTTCGGGTCCCGCATCGCGTTCGCGCCGGACGGCGCGATCTTCGTGACGCTGGGCGAGCGCTTCATGCCGCCGGCGCGCGAGAACGCGTTCACGCCGAACACCTATCTGGGCAAGGTCGTGCGCCTGAACCCGGACGGGTCGGTCCCTGAAGACAATCCCTTCGCCGACGGCGAGGGCGGCGAGCCGCTGGTCTGGTCCTATGGCCACCGCAACATGCAGGGCGCGACCATCCATCCCGAGACCGGGCGGCTGTGGACGATGGAGCACGGCCCGGCGGGCGGCGACGAGCTGAACCATCCCGAAGCCGGAAAGAATTACGGCTGGCCCTTCGTCACCTATGGCGAGGATTATTCCGGCCAGCCGATGTACGACGACATCCAGCAGCAGGATGGCGTGACCCAGCCGGTCTATTACTGGGACCCGGTGATCGCGCCGTCCGGCATGGAATTCTATACCGGCGAGGCCTTCCCCGGCTGGCAGGGCGATCTGTTCATCGGCGGCATGGCGAGCCAGAAACTGGTGCGCCTGACCATGGACGGCGAACAGGTCACCGGCGAGGAGTGGCTGGAGACGCCGGGCCACCGCATCCGCGACGTGCAGCAGGGGCCGGACGGCTATCTGTACCTGGCCACCGACGACGACCCGGCGGTCATCCTGCGCGTCGTTCCCGAATAGGGGCGCGCCCATCGAACACGGAACGGCCGCCCGGAAGGGCGGCCGTTTTCGTTTTGGGCGCCGAATCCGCGTGCGGGGACAGCGGGACCGTGGTTTCGCCCTTGACTTGGCGACCCTGCGGACCGACCCCAAAGGGCGTGACCGGAAGCGAAACGGAAGGCGCGTGCATCAATGGCGGACTCCTATGACGTGGTGATCATCGGCGGCGGACCGGGCGGCTATAATTGCGCCATCCGCTGTGGCCAACTGGGCCTGAAGGTCGCCTGTATCGAGTCGCGCGCGACGCTGGGCGGGACGTGCCTGAATGTCGGCTGCATCCCCTCGAAGGCGCTGCTGCACGCCAGCGAGCTGTACGAAGAAGCCAAAGAGCGGTTCGAATCCTATGGCATCGGGTTCGACGCGCTGTCGCTCGACCTGGACCGGATGATGGCGCAGAAGGCCGACGCGGTGGACGGCCTGACCAAGGGCGTCGCCTTCCTGTTCAAGAAGAACAAGGTCGAGTGGATTTCCGGCCGCGGCAAGGTCGCCGGCAAGGGCAAGGTCGAGGTCACCGGCGCGGACGGGACGCGCACGCTGGAGGCCGGGCAGATCGTGATCGCCGCGGGGTCCGAGGTCGCGCCGCTGCCGGGGGTGGAGATCGACGAGACACGCATCGTGTCGTCCACCGGCGCGCTGGCGCTGGAGGAGGTCCCCGACCGGATGGTGGTGATCGGCGCCGGGGTGATCGGGCTGGAGCTGGGCTCGGTCTGGCGGCGGCTGGGCGCCGAGGTGACGGTGGTCGAATATCTGGACCGGATCATGCCGGGCGCGGACGCCGACGTGGTAAAGACCGCGCAGAAACTGTTCGCCAAGCAGGGCATGCAGTTTCGCCTGGGCACGAAGGTCGAGGGCGTCGACGCCAGCGGCAAGACGCTTAAGGTCAGCGTGTCTCCCGCCAAGGGCGGCGATAGCGAGACGATCGAGACCGATGTCGTGCTGGTCTGTATCGGCCGGCGCCCGGCGACGCAGGATCTGGGGCTGGAGACGATCGGGGTCGAGGCCGACAAGCGCGGCGTCATCCCGGCCGACGACCATCTGAAGGTTGCGGACGGGGTGTGGGCGATCGGCGACTGCGTCGCCGGGCCGATGCTGGCGCACAAGGCCGAGGAAGAGGGCGTGGCGGTGGCCGAGCGCATCGCCGGCAAGGCCGGCCATGTCGATTACGGCGTCATTCCGTCGGTGGTCTATACCGCGCCGGAGATCGCCTGGGTCGGCGCGACCGAAGATGCGCTGAAGGAAGCGGGCCGCGACTACAAGACCGGCAATTTCCCGATGATGGCCAATTCGCGCGCACGCACGAACCACACGACCGACGGCATGGTGAAAATCCTGGCCGACGCGAAGACCGATGAGGTCCTGGGCGTGCATATCGTCGCGACCGGTGCGGGCGAGCTGATCGCCGAGGCGGCGCTGGCCATGGCGTTCCGCGCCTCCAGCGAGGACATCGCGCGGACGTGCCACGCGCACCCGACCCTGTCGGAGGCGGTGCGTCAGGCGGCGATGGGCGTGGAAGGCTGGACGATGCAGGCCTGATCGCCGGCCATCGTCGCGCGCCCGGTCAAGAGAGTCCGTCAGGCGCGTCTTTTTCCAAGCGGTTTGCAGAAAGCCGGAGGCTTAAACGCCAGACCGGCGGCGCGATGATCGCGCCGCCGGCCGGAAACACACGCTGTAGGATTACGTGCTGTGCGGGTCGTTCGGGCCGGCGCGGACAACGCGGCCGGCCAACGGCGCCCGTCTAGATCTTGGTGGCAAGCTGCCCCGGCGTCACCGCCGGAGTGTAGGTCGCCGTGACCGGCGGCCTGGTGTCCGTGTCGGCTAACGGGCCTGACGGTTTTTTTGCAGCTTTCTTGGACGGTTTCTTGGCCTTCTTGGCGGCCTTTTTCTTGGCTGCCTTCTTGGCCTTTTTCGCCGGCTTCTTGGCCGGTTTCTTAGCCGGCTTCTTAGCCGGCTTCTTGGCTTTCTTGGCTGGCTTCTTCGCCGCCTTCTTAGCCTTCTTGGCGGGTTTCTTGGCCGCCTTCTTCACGGTTTTCTTGGCGGGCTTTTTCGCGGCCTTCTTGGCCTTCTTGGCGGGCTTCTTCGCCGCCTTCTTCACGGTTTTTTTCGCCGCCTTCTTTTTGGCGGGCTTCTTGGCCGCCTTCTTCACTGTCTTCTTCTTCGCCGGTTTCTTGGTCGCCATGTGTGGGCCCCCTACGTTTGAACTGACGCGGAACCATCATCCATTCTTCTAAAAATTTCTATCCTCGATTTTCCGTGCGTCGAAAAATTCGACCGGCCCACAGGTCAGCGTCAGACGGCCATGCCGCGCGCCATCGTCATCAACTCGGACTTGGTGAGGGTGAACTTGCTCTCAATCCAGCGAGTCTCGAGCGCACTCAGAACATCGCCGATCATCTTGCCGGGTGTGAAACCGACGTCTTGCAAGTCTTTGCCCGATAACGGGAATTCAGGCGACGTCCAGGACAATGCGATTGCGATGGCGTTGCTGTACGCATCGTCGTGCACGCCTTGCTCTTCATCGTTCAACGCCGCGCGCGCGCGGTCTCGCGACCAGCAAAGGCGCGCCGTGTCGGCGATGAAGGCTGCACCATTGCGATACAGTTGCTCTGGCGCCGCGAGCGAAATTTTTTCATCGCCGGAGCTTTGCACGGCGGTTTCAGCGCAAGTGATTCGTGCAAAGCGAATCAGTGCGGCGCGTTCGGCGCGACTCATCCGGAGCGTTTCGGCGAGTCGTTCGCCGCGATTTTCATCGGCGCCGGTGAGCGCGACGAGCATCAGAACAGGGTCGCGCGGCCAGCTGTGTTCGCGGCGCAGAGACGAGAGCTGGGCGGCCGCTTCGAGTCCGTCGCAGGGACCGAGAACGACGCGCAGAATTTCCGCGGTCTGCATCCAGCGCAGAGTCGCTTCGGGCGCCGCAGCGGCGAAGAGTTTTTTCAGCTCCGCCCACACCCGTTCGCCGGACAGATTTTCGAGCGTCGTTTTCGCGCGCGCGCAGGCGAGCAGCCCGTCGCGGTCGGGCCGGCCGCGCCCGTACTGCGCGTGCAGGCGGAAGAAGCGCAAAATGCGCAGCGCATCTTCGGCGATGCGCGCGCCGGCGTCGCCGATGAACACGATGCGGCCTTCGCGTGCGTCCTCGATCCCGCCCTGGGGATCGAACAGCGTGCCGTCGGCGCCGCAATAGATGGCGTTGAGGCGGAAATCGCGGCGCGCGGAGTCCTCGGCCCAGTCTTCGGTGAAGGCGACGACGGCGCGGCGGCCGTCGGTCTCCACGTCGCGGCGCAGGGTCGTGACCTCCACGCCCACGCCATCGGCCACCGCGGTGACCGTGCCGTGGTCGATTCCGGTGGGGACGGATTTCAGCCCCGCGTCTTTCAGCGCGGCGGCGGCCTGGTCGGGCGTGAGCTGGGTGGCGATGTCCACATCGGCGACGGGCGCGCCGATCAGCGCGTTGCGGACGCAGCCGCCGACATAGCGCGCGCCGCCGGGGCGTGCGGCCAGAAGCGCGTCCATGACTGTGCGCGCGGGGCCTTCGCGCAGCCAGTCATGTTCGGCGGGGTCGAGCTGAACCGAACTTTCCGGGCCGCCGCTCAAGGCGTGTTGTCCCCCACGCCGCTGACATCGGACGGGCGGGGATTGGCGCGCTCTTTGGGGTCGATACGGGCGAGATCGCCGGCCTCGTCCGCCGGCACGAAACGGCCGCGCACGACCTGGCCGTCCTCGATATGGGCGGGGATATAGACGGTATCGCCGCGCTCGCCCGAGGTGAAGGCGAAGACGGCCAGGCCCGCGAGCGTCAGCGCGCCGCCGGCCAGGATCAGCGCCTGCATCGGGCGTTCGTCGAACCGGCCGCGGGATTCGATCTTCAGGCGCAGCAGCAGGCCGCGATAGACGAAATAGATGGCGAACGGCAGGCAGAACAGGACCAGGCCGATCAGGGTCAGGCGTATCATTCCGCTGGCCTCCCTTCGACCCGTCCGGACAGGAGCGCGTCCGGCGCGCCGTCGAGCCGGCGCCACAGGGCGCGCAGCATCGCCGCCGTCGCGCCCCAGATTGTATAGTCGCCATAGCGGATGACGGAAAACCGCCGCACGCCCTGCGCCGACTCCATCGACTCCTCGCTGTGATTGGCGGGGTCCATCAGGAAGGCGAAGGGCGCCTCGAAAATCTCCGCCACTTCGCGCGGGCAGGCGGCGAGCGCCGCGGCCGGATCGACGAGGCCGGCGAAGGGCGTGACGCGGAAGCCCTGACCCGTTCCCTGCGCCTCCCACCGCCCGAGCAGGTCGACGCTGTGCGGGGCGACGCCGATCTCTTCATGGGTCTCGCGCAGGGCCGCGGCGGCGGCGTCCGCGTCGTCATGATGGATGCGGCCGCCGGGGAAACAGATCTGTCCGGCGTGCCGGGGCAGCGTGTCCGGGCGCACGGTCAAGATGACGTGAAGTTCGCCCTCGCGCAGGACCAGCGGGGCGAGCACGGCGGCAGCGGTCTCGTCCGCGCCGCAGTCCGGCGCATCGCAGGGGCGCACAGGGTCCAGGCGCGCGCGCATCAGCGCGGTCCAGGCGGCGGCGTCGCGCAAGGCGGAGCCCGCGCCCCCCGTTTTGTCCGCCGGGGGGCGACGCATTCCCGCGCTGGCGTTTGCGTGCGTCATAGTGCGATGATGACCGTCTGCCGGGGGCGCTGAAGGTGCGCCTTATATTCGCCCCCTTAGATATGGGATGGTGACCTGATGGACCAGACGCACGCCGAAGATGCGGACATCGTCCGCGAAGCCGACCAAGCCATTGCCCGCCTGTCGGACGTGCGAACCGCGGTCTCCCGCGTCATTATCGGACAGGAAGCGGTGGTCGAGCTGGCGCTGGCGGCGATCCTGTCGGGCGGGCACGGTCTTCTGGTCGGCGCGCCGGGTCTGGCCAAGACGCGGCTGGTCTCCACGCTGGCCGTCGTGCTGGGCCTGGACAGCCGCCGGGTGCAGTTCACGCCGGACCTGATGCCGGCCGACATCCTGGGCTCCGAAGTTCTGGATCAGGACCCGAGCGGGGCGCGCAGCTTCCGCTTCGTGCCGGGGCCGATCTTCTGCCAGCTGCTGATGGCCGACGAGATCAACCGCGCCAGCCCGCGCACCCAGTCGGCGCTGCTGCAGGCGATGCAGGAGCATCACGTCACGGTGGCCGGCAAGCCCTATGACATGCCCGAGCCGTTCCACGTTCTGGCGACGCAGAACCCGATCGAGCAGGAAGGCACCTATCCGCTGCCCGAGGCGCAGCTGGACCGGTTCCTGTTCCAGATCGACGTCGAATACCCGACGCTGGACGCCGAGCGGGAAATCCTGCTGGCCACGACCGGCGTGTCGATGGCCGCGCCGGCCGCGGTGCTGACGTCTCAGGAGCTGCTGGGCCTGCAGACGCTGGTGCGGCGCATGCCGGTCGGCGAGAAGACGCTGGAAACCATTCTGAAGCTGGTGCGGCTGGCCCGTCCGGACGAAAGCCCGGTGGAGGCGACGCGGAAATTCGTCGCCTGGGGCCCCGGGCCGCGCGCCGGGCAGGCGCTGATGATCGGGGCGCGCGCCCGCGCGCTGCTGCACGGGCGGCTGGCACCGTCGACCGAGGACGTGATCGCGCTGGCCAAGCCGGCGCTGAAACACCGTATGGCGCTGTCCTTCGGCGCGCGCGCCGAGGGCGTCGCGATCGACGGCCTGATCGACCGCCTGACCGAGGAGCTTGAATGATCGGAGCCGGCCTGCGACGCGCCGAGCCGGCCGACGTCCGGCTGCGGCGCGCGGCGGAGCTCGCCGCCGCGGACCTGCCCGCGCTGCTGGCCGAGGCCGAGCGCGTGGCGGCGACCGTGGCGCAGGGCGTGCACGGCCGCCGGCGGCGCGGGGCGGGCGAGACATTCTGGGAATACCGCCGCTGGACGCATGAGGACGACGCGGCCAGCGTCGACTGGCGCCGCTCGGCCCGCGGCGACGAACTCTATGTGCGCGAGAACGAGTGGGAGGCCGCCAACACGGTCTGGCTGTGGCGCGACGGGCGGCCGTCCATGGACTGGCGCTCCGACGACCGGCTGCCGACCAAGCGCAACCGCGCCGCGGTGCTGATGATCGCGCTGGCGGTGCTGCTGAACCGCGCCGGGGAGCGCTGCGCCGTGATGGGCGAGGGCCCGCCGGGCCGCGGCGCGCCGGGGCTGGACCGCGCGGCGCGGGCGCTGGCCCTGACCGATGCGGGGCCGGAGAAACTGTCGCCCGCCGCGGTGTCCCGCCACGGGCGGATCGCGCTGGCCAGCGATTTTCTGGAGCCGCCCGAAATCTGGCAGCAGCGGCTGACGGCGCTGGCCGACCGCAACGCGTCGGGCGTGATGATCCAGGTGGTCGATCCCGCCGAAGAGGAATTTCCCTATGACGGCCGGACGCTGTTCGAGGCGCCGTCGGGGCGCGACGAATTGCTGATCGGCCGCGCCGAGGCGGTGGCGGACGAATACCGCGAGCGCTTCGCCGCGCACCGCGCGGCGCTGGCCGACGTGGCGCGCCGCGCCGACTGGATGTTCCTGACGCACCGCACCGATACGCCGGCGGCCTCCGCCCTTCTGGCGCTGCACCAGGCGCTGGGCCGGGAGGGGTGATGCCGGCGCTTTATATATATGAGGCCTCCGAAGGCAGGGGCGGCCCATGCTGAGCCTGGGCGCGCTCGGCTTCGCCGCGCCGCTGGCGCTGGCCGCGCTGGCCTCGCTGCCGGTGCTGTATCTGTTGCTGCGCGCGACGCCGCCGGCGCCCCGGCGCACGCCGTTCCCGCCGATGCGGCTTCTGGCCGACACCGAGCTGGACGAGGAGACGCCGCGCCGCACGCCGCTATGGCTGGTCATCCTGCGCCTGCTGATCGCGACGCTGGTCATTCTGGGTCTGGCGCGGCCGATCCTGTTCCCGCGCGACGAGGGGCCGTCGCGCCCGCTGCTGCTGGTGATGGACGACGACTGGGCGGCGAGCGCGAACTGGGACCGTCTGGTGCAGGAGGCCGGCGCGCGCATCGACGTCGCCGACCGGTCCGGCGAGCCGGTGACGCTGGTCTTCACCGCGCCGCGCCTTGAGGAAGCCGATGTCGCGCCGCAGCCGCCGGCCGAGGCGCGCCGGCGCCTGGCCGCGCACAGCCCGGCCGCCTGGGCCGCCGACCGCGCCGCGCTGGCCGAACGGCTGGCCGAGGCCGACATCCCGGGCGGGCAGGAGGCGGTCTATCTGACCAACGGGATCGGCGGCGAGGGCACCGAGGATCTGCTGGCCGCGATGCGCGGCCATGGCGCGCTGGGTCAGGCGCGCGCGCTGGCGCCCGATCCGCTGAACGC
>CAJXKJ010000053.1 GCA_913055605.1 uncultured Euryhalocaulis sp.
GGGCCTGACGGGCCGCAAGATCATCGTGGACACCTATGGCGGCGCGGCCCCGCACGGCGGCGGCGCGTTCTCCGGCAAGGACTCCACCAAGGTTGACCGCTCGGCCGCCTACGCCGCGCGCTATCTGGCCAAGAACGTCGTGGCCGCGGACCTGGCGGACCGCTGCACCATCCAGCTCGCCTACGCCATCGGCGTCGCCAAGCCGCTGTCGATCTATGTCGACATGCACGGCACCGGCCGCGTCGACGAAGCCAAGCTGGAAAAGGCGCTGGGCGAGGTCATGGACCTCTCCCCCCGCGGCATCCGCGAGCATCTGGGCCTGCTGAAGCCGATCTTCGCCCGCACCGCCGCCTATGGCCATTTCGGCCGCGAGGCGGAGGCCGATGGCGGCTTCTCCTGGGAAAAGACCGATCTGGTCTCCGAGCTGAAAGGCCTGGCCGGCTAAGTCTGGTCCACATCCTTTGCGCAAAGGGCGTCCGGAAACGGGCGCCCTTTGTTTTTCCAGCTCGTCCCCTCTCCCCTCGTGGGAGAGGGGCAATCGGGCTCGAAGCGCGGCACGCGCTTCGCAAGCCCGATGGGGTGAGGGGGCGCTCGGTCCGGACGCCTCGCGCTCCACGAACACCGCCCCCTTCCCCCAACCCCCTTCCCACGAGGGGAAGGGGGCTGATATTGCGCCCTCGCCAATGCCCGACCCCGCTTCCCAGAACCGCCGCCTCTACGGCCGCTCCCACTCCCACGCCCTCAGCGCGCGCAAACAGGCTCTGGTGAAGGGGCTTCTGCCCGGAATCGGCCTGCCGGAGGGGGATTTCGACCCTCGCGCCCTGTTTCCGGACAAGAAAGACGTCTGGCTGGAGATCGGCTTCGGCGGCGGCGAGCATCTGGCCGCCCGCGCCACGAAACACCTGGACACCGGCTTTATCGGGATCGAGCCCTATCTGGACGGCGTCGCCAAGATGCTGACGGCCATCGAGGACGGCGGGCTGAAAAATGTCCGCCTGCAGCGCGGCGACGCGCGCGAGACGGTGGAGCGCATGGCGGACGCCAGCCTCGCCCGCATCTTCGTCCTGTTCCCCGACCCCTGGCCGAAGACCCGGCACTGGAAGCGCCGCATCGTGTCGGACGCCTTCGTGGCCCAGCTGGCGCGGGTCCTGGCGCCCGGCGGGTCGCTGCGCTTCGCAACGGATGTGGAATCCTATCAGGACTGGGCGATCGAGCGCTTCGCGCGCAGCCCGCATCTGGAGTGGACCGCGCGCCGCGCCGGCGACTGGCGCACGCCGCCCGCCGACCACACCACGACCCGCTATGAGGAAAAGCGCCTCGGCGACGCCGCCCCGGTCTTCTACGACTTCGTGCGGAATTGAGTGCTGCACGCGATTGCGCCTTCATGCGCAAAGGCTTATATAGACGCCAACAGACACGCACTGACGTCGATGACGTTAAGAGCGGCGGCCCCGGGGCCGGCCGCTTTTTTGTTACCTGCGTCGGGCGCAAACCGGAGGGCATAAACGCCCCATGCGCGCGAAGACCGCGATTGACGCGCGGCTGCTGGAGATCGCCGATCCCGTCGCCGCCGATCTGGGTTTCGAGGTCGTGCGCCTGCGCGTGATGGGCGGCAAGACCAAGCGCCTGCAAGTCATGGCGCAGCGCCCGGACGGAAGCATGATCGTGGACGATTGCGCGAAACTGTCGCGCGCTCTGTCGGCGGTCCTGGACGTGGAGGACCCGTTCAGCGGCGAATGGACGCTGGAGGTATCCTCCCCCGGCGTCGACCGCCCGCTGACCACGCTGGCCCATTTCGCCAGCTGGGAGGGCCACGAGGCGAAGCTGGAGCTGGACCGCCTGGTCGAGGGCCGCAAGCGTTTCACCGGCGAACTGGCCGGGGTGGAAGATGGCGCCGTCGCCATCGACCTGAAGGGAGAGGACGAGACCGCCCTCATCCCCTTCGACTGGATCGAGGACGCAAAGCTCGTGATGAGCGATGCGCTGATTGAAGAGAGCCTGCGCCGGCAGAAGTCCGCCGGCGGGGACAATACGGAGAGTGCGGAGTGATGAACCGATGACCGTCACCGGCGTCAGCGCCAACCGGCTGGAGCTTCTGCAGATCGCCAAGGCGGTCGCCGCGGAGAAATCCATCGACGAGGATCTGGTCCTTGAGGCCATCGAAGAGGCGATCGAGAAGGCCGCCCGCAGCCGCTATGGCGCGGAGCTGGACATCGACGCCGACATCGACCCCGTGACCGGCGAGCTGAAACTGACCCGCCGCATCACCGTGGTCGAGGACGACCAGGTGGAGAACGAGTCGGCCCAGATGACGCTGGCCGAGGCTCAGAAGAAGGACAAGGCGGCGGAGATCGGGACGGTCTTCACCGAGGACCTGCCGCTGTTCGATTTCGGCCGCGTCATGTCGCAGACCGGCAAGCAGGTCGTGATGCAGCGCCTGCGCGAGGCCGAGCGCGAGCGCCAGCACGAGGAATACAAGGACCGCGTCGGCGAGATCGTGAACGGCATCGTCAAGCGCGTCGAATACGGCAATGTCATCGTCGACCTCGGCCGCGCCGAAGGCGTGATCCGCCGCAATGACGGCCTGCCGCGCGAAAGCCTGCAGGTGAACGACCGCGTGCGCGCCTATATCTACGACGTCCGGCGCGAAACGCGCGGGCCGCAGATCTTCCTGTCGCGCGCGCATCCGGACTTCATGGCCGCCCTGTTCAGCCAGGAAGTGCCGGAAGTCTACGAAGGCGTCATCGAAATCCCCGCCGTGGCCCGCGATCCGGGCAGCCGGGCGAAGATCGCCGTGCTGTCGAACGACAATTCCATCGACCCGGTCGGCGCCTGCGTCGGCATGCGCGGCTCGCGCGTGCAGGCCGTGGTGAACGAGCTGGCCGGCGAGAAGATCGACATCATCCCGTGGAACCCGGACCACGCCACCTTCATCGTCAACGCGCTGCAGCCGGCGGAAGTCAGCAAGGTCGTGCTGGACGAGGAAGAGGCCCGCGTCGAGGTCGTGGTGCCCGAAGAACAGCTGTCGCTGGCCATCGGCCGGCGCGGCCAGAATGTCCGCCTGGCCAGCCAGCTCACCGGCTGGTCCATCGACATCCTGACCGAGGCCGAGGAATCCGAGCGCCGTCAGAAGGAATTCCGCGAACGCACGGAGCTGTTCATGGAAGCCCTTGATGTCGACGAAACGATTGCCCAGCTCCTGGTGTCCGAAGGCTTCGAAACGGTCGAGGAAGTCGCCTATGTCGACCCGTCCGAAATCCTTCGCATCGAGGGCTTCGACGACGACACCGCGCAGGAGCTTCAGGACCGCGCCCGCGAGCATCTGGAGCGTCTGGCCGGCGAGCTGAACGAAAAGCGCGGCGAACTGGGCGTCGAGGACGGCCTGCTGGCCTTCCTGGGCGGCGAGTCCATCGAAGTGCTGCAGACCGCCGTGAAACTGGGCGAGAACGAGGTGAAATCGGTGGACGATTTCGCCGGCCTCACCCCGGACGATCTGCGCGGCTGGTTCGAGACCCGCGAAGGCGAGCGCGTGCGCGAGCCGGGCCTCTTGGACGAGTACAAGCTGACCTCCGAAGAGGCCGAGGAGCTGATCATGCGCGCCCGTCTCGAAGCGGGCTGGATCAGCGAAGAGGACTACAAGGCCGCCACCGGCCAGGACGAGGAAGAGGAGGCCGAAGGCGAAGGCGAAGAGGTCGCCGAGCCGGCCGAATAGGTGGGCAAGGGGTCGCGGGAGCGGCGCTGCGCGGCGTCCGGCGAGGTCAGGCCGGAGGCGGCGCTGATCCGCATCGCGATCGGGCCCGAGGACGAGGCGGTTCCGGATCTGGCCGCCGATCTGCCCGGACGCGGCGTCTGGGTGTCGGCGGACCGGGCCGCGGTGGACCTGGCGGTGAAACGCGACGCGTTTTCCCGCTCGGCGAAGACAAAGGTCCGGACGCCGACCGATCTGGCGAACCGGATCGAAGCGTTGCTGGCCGCCCGCGCCCTCAGCCTTCTGGGCCTGGCGCGGCGCGGCGGCGGGATCGCCGCCGGCGAGTCCAAGGTGCGGGAGGCCCTGAAATCGGGCCGCCCGGCCTGGCTGATCGAGGCGGCGGACGGCGCGGCGGACGGGCGCGGCAAGCTGCTGGCGCTGGCCTACGCCGCGCACGGCGACGTGCCGCTCGCCGGCTGTTTCGGCGCTGACGCCCTGGGCGCGGCGCTGGGGCGGGAGGCGGTGGTGCATGCGGCGCTCGCGCCCGGCGGTCTTGCCGACCGCTTCGGCGCGGAGATGGCGCGGCTGAAAGGGTTTCGCCCGCTGGTCCCTGCCGAATGGGACCTGCCGGGCGGTTGAAGTCCGCCTGAACGGGGCTAGGTTAGCGCCCATTCAGGCGGCGTATTGAAACGGGAAGGCGGCGCGCGCGGCGCGCGCTGTCTTCGTCACACTTACCCGCCGCTGGAAGACGAGACCGTATGAGCGACACCAAGGACAAGGACTCCCAGGCCCCGGGGCGCCGCCCTCTGACGCTGAAGCGCACCACCGGCGCCGGCACGGTGAACCAGAGCTTCGCGCGCGGCCGGACCAAGTCCGTGGTCGTGGAGAAGAAGCGCAAGCGCGTTCTGGGCCCCAAGGGCGCCGAGAGCGGCAGCGGGCTGAAGACCGTCGCCCCGCAGGAGGACGAGACCCAGGCCGCCCCGGGCTCCCTCAGCAATGAGGAGATGAAGGCCCGCCAGCGCGCGATCGAGAAGGCCCGCGCCGAGGAAGAACAGCGCCAGGCCGAGCGCGAGCGCGAGGAGGCCGAACGCGCCGCCCGCGCCGAGGAAGACAAGAAGCGCCTCGAGGAAGAGCGCGCCCGCGTCGAGGCCGAGCGCGCCGCGCGCGAGGAGGCCGCCAAGGCCGCCCCGAAGGAAGAAGCCGCCGCCGCGGACGCCGCCGCCGAGGAGGTCCCCCTCCCGCCGAAGGAAGAGACCGGCCGCCGCGCCGCCGACCGCGAGCGCGCGCCCGAGGGCGAGACCGATCTGAACGAGGCGCTCGAGGAAATGGGCGGCCGCGTGAAGTCGAAAAAGACCAGCGCCGCCGCGCCCGCCGCGAAGAAAAAGAAGGGCGACACGCCCAAGCGCCGCGGCAAGCTGACCATCCAGAACGTGTTCGAGGACGACGAGGAGCGCCAGCGCTCGCTCGCCTCGGTGCGCCGCGCCCGCGAGCGGGAGCGGGAGCGCCGCGAATCCGGCTCCGGCGGCGAAAAGCAGAGCCGCGAGGTCGTGGTCCCCGAAACCATCACGATCCAGGACCTGGCCGGCCGGATGGCCGAGCGGACCGCCGACGTCGTGAAATATCTGATGAAGCAGGGCCAGATGGTCCGCGCCACCGACGTCATCGACGCCGACACCGCAGAGCTGATCGTCGAGGAATTCGGCCACTACGTGAAGCGCGTGTCGGAATCCGACGTGGAGCTGGGCTTCATCGAGGACGACGACGCCGCGGAAACCAAGCAGGGCCGCCCGCCGGTCGTCACGGTCATGGGCCATGTCGACCACGGCAAGACGTCGCTGCTGGACGCGCTGCGCTCCACCGACGTCGCCTCGGGCGAGGCCGGCGGCATCACCCAGCATATCGGCGCCTATCAGGTGAAGCTGAAATCCGGCGAACGGATCACCTTCATCGACACGCCGGGCCACGCCGCGTTCAGCGAGATGCGCGCCCGCGGCGCCAACATCACCGACATCGTCATCCTGGTGGTGGCGGCCGATGACGGCGTCATGCCGCAGACGATCGAGGCCATCAATCACGCCAAGGCGGCGGGCGCCCCGATCATCGTGGCGGTCAACAAGATCGACAAGCCGGGCGCCAAGCCGGACAAGGTCCTGCAGGACCTGCTGCAGCACGAGATCGTGGTCGAATCCATGGGCGGCGACACCCAGGCGATCCCGGTGTCGGCGCTGAACAAGACCGGCCTGGAAGAACTGACCGAGGCGATCTCGCTGCAGGCCGAAATGCTGGAGCTGACGGCCAATCCGGACCGCGACGCGGACGGCGTGGTGATCGAATCCCAGCTGGAGCGCGGCCGCGGCCCGGTGGCCACCGTGCTGGTCCATCGCGGCACGCTGAAGCGCGGCGACATCGTCGTGGCCGGCGAACACTGGGGCAAGGTCCGCGCGCTCACCAACGAGCGCGGCCAGCAGACGCCCGAGGCCCATCCCTCCGACCCGGTGGAGCTTCTGGGCCTGGACGGCGCGCCGGAGCCCGGCGAGCCCTTCGCCGTGGTGGAAAGCGAGGCCCGCGCGCGCGAGCTGACCGAATACCGCGCCCGCACGCGCCGTCAGGGCTCGCTCGCCGCGCCGACCGCGGCGGCGTCCCTCGAACAGATGATGACCAAGCTGAAGGACAAGCAGGTCGCCGAAGCGCCGGTTCTGGTGAAGGCGGACGTGCAGGGTTCGGCGGAGGCCATCGTCAGCGCGCTCGGCAAGATCGGCAACGACGAAGTCACCGCCCGCGCCATCCATTCGGGCGTCGGCGGCATCAACGAATCCGACGTGCTGCTCGCCAAGGCCTCCGAAGCGCCGATCCTGGCCTTCAATGTCCGCGCCAACAAACAGGCGCGGGACCTCGCCGAACGCGAAGGCGTGGAGATCCGCTACTACTCGATCATCTATGAGCTGATCGACGACATCCGCGCCGTGCTGGAAGGCATGCTGGCGCCGGAGCGCCGCGAGACCTTCCTCGGCTACGCCGAGATCCTGGAGGTGTTCAACATCTCCAAGGTCGGCAAGGTCGCCGGCTGCCGCGTCACCGAGGGCGTGGTCCGCCGCGGCTCCGGCGTGCGCCTGCTGCGCGACGACACGGTGATCCACGAAGGCAAGCTGTCGACGCTGAAGCGCTTCAAGGACGAAGTCGCCGAAGTGAACGGCGGCCAGGAATGCGGCATGGCGTTCGAGAATTATCAGGACCTCCAGGTCGGCGACCAGATCGAGTGTTTCGAGGTCACCGAGGTGGACCGCACGCTGGAATCGCAATTCAGCGCCCGGAACTAGGCCCCCGCGCCTTTCCGGCCTGAACCTCCGGCCCGCAGGCCGGCCCCGATCTTTTCGGGGCCGGGGCCGCGCGGGCGGCCAGCCACAGGACGTCCCATGCCCGCCCGTCACCGCAAGACCGCCAACGCCAAGGGTCCCTCGCAGCGCCAGTTGCGCGCGGGCGAGCTGATCCGCCACGCGCTGGTCGACATCCTGGCGCGGGAGCAGTTCCGCGACCCCGCCCTTCAGGGCGTGTCGGTCACCGTCTCGGCGGTGCAGGTCTCGCCGGACCTGAAGCACGCCATCGTCTTCGTGGAGCCGCTGGGCGCCCAGCTGGGCGGCGGCGACGCGTCTGGCGTCGTGGCTGGCCTGAACCGCGCCAGCGCCTTCATCCGCGGCCGGCTGGGCAAGCAGATCGAGATGAAATTCACCCCGGACCTGCGCTTCGTCCATGACGAAAGCTTCGACGCGGCCAGCGACATGAACGCCCTGCTGTCCCGCCCGGACGTCGCCCGCGACCTCGGGGACTGACCGCGTGGCGCGCAAGCGGAAGGGCGATCCGGTCCATGGCTGGCTGGTTCTGGACAAGCCTGTCGGGCTGACCAGCACCCAGGCGCTGGGAAAGGTCCGCCGCCTGCTGAACGCCGCCAAGGCCGGCCATGTCGGCACGCTGGACCCGCTGGCCACCGGCGTCCTGCCGCTGGCCTTCGGCGAGGCGACCAAGACCGTGCCTCTGCTGGAGGGGGCGGAGAAGACCTACCGCTTCACGATCCAGTGGGGCCGCTCCACCGACACGCTGGACGCCGAGGGCGATGTGACCGGGCAAAGCGATGTCCGCCCCGCACGCGAGGCGATAGAGGCCGCCCTGCCGCAATTTCTGGGCGAAATCCTGCAGGCCCCGCCCGCCTATTCGGCGGTGAAGATCGACGGCAAGCGGGCCTACGACCTCGCCCGCGCCGGCCAAGACGTCGCGCCGGAGCCGCGGCCCGTCCAGATTCACGAGCTTTTCCTGACCGATACGCCGGACGCGGACCATGCGGTGCTGGAAATGCGTTGCGGCTCGGGCACCTATGTCCGCTCTCTGGCGCGGGACCTCGCGAGCGCCCTGGGGGCGGAGGGGCATGTCTCCGCCCTGCGACGGATCCGCACCGGCCCGTTCGGCGAGGCGCAGTCCATTCCTATGGACGCATTGGAGGATTTGGCGCATAAGGCGCGGGTTCTGGAGGCCCTCGAACCGGTCCAGACCGCGCTGGACGACATCCCGGCGCTGGCCGTTACCGGCGAGGAGGCGTTCAAACTGAAGCAAGGACGACCGATCGTCCTGCTTCCAAGACAAGCGCAAGAGCTGAAAGCGCGCGCGCGTCCCCGGCGGATCGCCGGCAAGGACGCCTCGCGATGGGCTTTGGCGCTTTTGAATGATGAACCGGTCGCCCTTGGCGACGCACGCGCAGGCAAGCTGACGCCCCTGCGCGTGTTTAATCTTTAGGAGAATATCCCGATGTCGATTACGTCCGACCGCAAGGCCGAACTGATCAAGGACAATGCCCGCGGCGAAGCCGATACGGGCTCGCCCGAGGTGCAGGTGTCGATTCTGACCGAACGGATCGCCAATCTCACCGAACACTTCAAAACGCACAAAAAGGACAATCACTCCCGGCGTGGACTCCTGAAAATGGTGTCCCAGCGCCGCCGCCTGCTTGATTATCTGAAGGGCAAGGACGAGGCGCGCTATCAGGCGCTGATCGAGAAACTCGGCCTGCGGCGCTAAGCGCGGGGAGGAAATGCACGCAAATGTTTAATGTGACAACGAAATCCATCGAGTGGGCCGGGCGTACGCTCACCCTCGAAACCGGAAAGATGGCGCGTCAGGCCAACGGGTCTGTCGTGGCCACCTATGGCGAGACCAAAGTTCTCGCCACCGCGGTCGCGCAGGCCCAGGCCAAGGAAGGCTTCGACTTCTTCCCGCTGACCGTGAACTACATCGAAAAGACCTACGCCGCCGGCAAGATTCCGGGCGGCTATTTCAAGCGCGAGGGCCGTCCCTCCGAGAAAGAAACCCTGGTCTCCCGCCTGATCGACCGGCCGATCCGTCCGCTGTTCGTGAAGGGCTTCAAGAACGACACCCAGGTCATGGTCCACGTGCTGAGCCACGATCTGGAAAACGATCCGGACGTCGTGGCCATGGTCGCGGCCTCCGCGGCGCTCACCATTTCCGGCCTGCCCTTCATGGGCCCGATCGGCGCCGCCCGCGTCGGCTACAAGGATGGCGGCTACGTCATCAACCCGACGGTCGAGGAAATGGACGAGTCCGAGCTGGACCTCGTCGTGGCCGGCACCGCCGATGCGGTGATGATGGTCGAATCCGAAGCCAAGGAGCTGTCGGAAGAGATCATGCTGGGCGCGGTGATGGCCGGCCATGAGGGCTTCCAGCCGGTGATCGACCTGATCATCCAGCTGGCCGAGGAAGCCGCCAAAGAGCCCTGGGACTTCCAGCCGGAAGACCACAGCGCCGAGAAGAAACAGGTCGCCGACCTCGTCGAAGCCGACCTGCGCGCGGCCTATGGCAACACCGACAAGGTGGCCCGTCAGACCGCGATCGCCGCGGCCAAGACCAAGGCGACCGAGGCGCTGGTCGCCTCCGAGGACAAGCCGGACGGCATGTCCAAGACGGTGTTCAGCGACGTGTTCAAGTCCGTCGAGGCCTCCATCGTCCGCGGCGACATCATCAAGACCGGCAAGCGGATCGACGGGCGGGGCCTCGCCGATGTCCGCAATATCGTGTCGGAAGTCGCCACCCTGCCCCGGGCCCACGGTTCGGCGCTGTTCACGCGCGGCGAAACCCAGGCTCTGTGCGTGGCGACGCTCGGCACCGGCGAAGACGAGCAATATGTCGACGCCCTGACCGGCACCTACAAAGAGACGTTCCTGCTGCACTACAATTTCCCGCCCTTCTCGGTCGGGGAAACCAGCTTCCGTCTCGCCCCGGGCCGCCGGGAAATCGGCCATGGCAAGCTGGCCTGGCGCGCGCTGCGCGCCGTGCTGCCGGACGCCGAGAGCTTCCCCTACACGATCCGTCTGGTCTCGGAGATCCTGGAGTCGAACGGCTCCTCCTCCATGGCCACGGTCTGCGGCGGCTCGCTGGCCCTGATGGACGCCGGCGTGCCGATCAGCCGTCCGGTCTCCGGCATCGCCATGGGCCTGATCAAGGATGAGGACGGCGTCGCCGTCCTGTCCGACATCCTCGGCGACGAGGACCATCTGGGCGACATGGACTTCAAGGTCGCCGGCACGTCCGAGGGCGTCACCTCCCTCCAGATGGACATCAAGATCGCCGGCATCACCAAGGACATCATGCAGACCGCGCTGGAACAGGCGAAAGGCGGCCGCATGCACATCCTGGAGAAGATGAACGAGGCCCTGACCGGCGCCCGCGAGGAAGTCGGCGAGTTCGCTCCGCGCATCGAGACGATCACCATCCCGACCGACAAGATCCGCGACGTGATCGGCACCGGCGGCAAGGTGATCCGCCAGATCGTCGAAGAGACCGGCGCCAAGGTCGACGTCAATGACGACGGCGTCATCAAGGTCGCCTCAAGCGACAAGGCTTCCATCGACGCCGCGCTGAAATGGATCAAGGGCCTGACGGCCGAGCCGGAAGTCGGCGAGATCTATGAAGGCAAGGTCGTGAAGGTGATGGATTTCGGCGCCTTCGTGAACTTCTTCGGTCCGAAGGACGGGCTGGTCCACGTCTCCCAGATGAAGGCGGAACGGGTGAACCACCCCTCCGACGTCGTCGCGGAGGGCGATACGGTCCGCGTCAAGCTTCTGGGCTTCGACGACCGCGGCAAGGTCCGCCTGTCGATGAAAGCCGTCGACCAGGAAACCGGCGAGGATCTGGAAGCCAAGGGCGAGGCCGAAACCGCCGAAGCCTAGGCCTTCCGCCAAACCAACAGGAAAAGCCGCTCCGGCAACGGGGCGGCTTTTTCTATGGCGGATTAGCGGCCCCTTCGCCCCCGCGCTCCTTCGCCATCTCCCGCGTCAGCCACGCCCCGGCCGACAGCAGCAGCGCGCCGCCGAAAATCATGGTCAGCGCCGGCGTCTCCCCGAATGCGAGAAAGCCCAGGAACGCGGCCACCACCGGCGACACGATGATGTCGACCAGCGAATAGACATTGGCGCTGATGGTCTTCAGCACCTTGGAAATGCCGAAATAGGAAAAGCCGTAGGACACCACGCCCAGGCACGCCGCCCAGACCATGGCCGGCGCGCCCAGCTCCAGCCGGCTGTTGTTCACCGCCTCGCCCAGCGCGCCGAACCCGAACAGGAACGGCGCGGGCGCCAGCAACAGCGCCGCCAGCAGCAGCGACCAGGCGATGTCGCTGCCCGGCTCCTCCCGCCCCTCGTGGCGCATATAGGTAACCATGGCCGCATAGATCGCCCCGTCGGCCAGCGCGACCAGATTGCCGGCCATGGCGTCGCCCTGCAGCGGCTGCGCCACGCCGACGCCCACAAGCGCCACCGCGAAAATCCCCACATAGGTCCAGCGCGCGCGCTCCCCCAGGAACACCGCCGAAAAGATGAAGACGAAGAAGGGCGCGACGCTCCAGAAGATCACCACGTTTGCGATGGGGGCCATCGTCATGGCGGTGTTGAACACGCTGATCTGCATCGCAATCAGCACGCCGATGATCGCGGTGTCGCGCAGATTGCCCGCCGGGAACGACACGCGCTGGCTGCGCCGCAACAGCCCGGTCAGAAACAGGAACGCCGTGGCGAAGGCCAGCGCATAGAAGTTCAGCGTATGGATCGGGATCGCGTCGCCGGTCAGCTTCACAAACACGCCGATCGTGGCCTCGGCCAGCGTGATCAGAAGCAGAAGAAGTGCGGTCCTCATCGGGCCGGCCTCTTTAAATTCGGCAAAACGGGAAAAGCGCCGCCCCCGAGAGCGGCGCGTCTAGTCGTCGGCGGCTTCCAGATCGGCGATCAGCGCCTTCATCTCGTCGATCTCGCGCACCTGCGCCTCGATAATGCCGTCGGCCAGCTCGCGCACGCGCGGGTCGCTGATATTCGCCCGGCGGCTGGTCATGATCGCGATCGAATGGTGCGGGATCATCGCGCTCATATAGGACACGTCGTCGACCGTGGCCTGGCTGCGCACCAGGAACAGCGACAGAGCGAAGACGGCCACCGCGCCCGCCATCACGCCGATCTTCACCGCCGCGTTGCGGTACATGCCCCACATGAAGCCCAGCATCACCACCGCCATCGTCGCGCCCATCAGCAGCGCCATCCAGGCCCGCGTCTGGCTGAACGTCACATGGTCCAGCGCATAGGTGTTCAGATACATCAGGCCGAACATCACGACGGTCGACGTCGCGATCATCAGGGCGAAGCGGGCGTAGGACATGGATGCGCTCCTGCGCGGTTTGATTGAATAGGCGGGGCGTCGGGGCAACGCGAGCGCGCGGCGGACCGTTCCGGCCGCTACATCGCCCCCCTACATCGCCCCGTGGCCCAGCGCCATCCACACCGCCATGGCGATCATCATCAGGTTCTCGGTCAGCGACAGCGCGCCAAGCGGCACGTTGGAGTCGCCGCCGACACAGGCGCATTTCAGCTCCCGCTTCTGGATATAGACGGCGCGGAAAACCGAGACTGCTCCCACCGTCCCGATGAACAGCGCCACGGGGATGGAGATGACATTCAGCACGCCGGCGACCATCAGCACGCCCGCCAGCAGCTCCGCGAACGGATAGACATAGGCATAGGGCACGATGCGCCGCGCCAGCAGGTCGTATCCCAGGAACATGGTGGCGAAACCGTCGATGTCGCGCAGCTTCAGCATGGCCAGCGCGCACATGGAAAATGCGATGAACCACTCGGCCGCGCGTATGCTCAGCAGCGCGCCCTCCGCCGCCCAGCCCGCGGCCAGCGCCATCAGCGCCGTCACCGCGAACACGACTAGGACCGGCGTATAGGTCTTCGCGTCCGGGTCTTTTTTCTTCGCGCCGAAATATTCGCTCAGCGCGTCGTATCCGCCGATCCGCACGCCGTCGATAAAGGTCTGCGGCGTGGTCTTCACGCCGTGCTCTTCCTTAAAGGCGTCGGTCTCCGCGCGGCTGGTCAGCCAGCGGTCGTCGATCTCATAGCCCTTGCGCCGCAGCAGCCATCGCGATTTCAGCCCCCAGGGACAGACATGCTTGTCCATCACCATGCGGTACAGCACCGCGCGCTTCCTGCCGCTGCTTGCTGCGGGCGTCTCCGTCGCCGCTTCTGTGTTTCGTGCATCCATCGTCTTTGTCTCCCGGTCTCCGGTCAGAACCAGACCCGCACGCCCGCCAGCGCCGCGACGCCGCCCGGGTCCTCGCCCGCCGCGCGGATCTGCGCGGTCTCGCCGACCGGCCGGCTCCATTCCACGCCGACATACGGCCCGAACTCGCGGCGGATGTCATAGCGCAGCCGCGCGCCGATGCTGATTTCGGTAAAGCCCGCGCCCAGCCCCAGCTCCGGAATGTCCTGCGCCGCGATCTCCGCCTCCGCACGCGGCTGCAGGACCAGCGACTGGGTCAGCAGCAAATCGTATTCGACCTCCATGGCGCCACGCACATCGCCCTCGGTGTCCATCCAGGCCTCCAGATCGACCTCGAACCAATAGGGCGCCAGGCCCTGCAGCCCGACCATCGCCGCGGTCCGCCCCTCGGGCGCGAGATCGTACCGGGCGCCCGCCTGCACGTCGAAAAAGGCGCTGACCGCGCGGCTATAGGCCAGCTCGACCGAGGCCTCCCCGGTCTCCACGCGCTCCAGCCCGGTCTCGCCCTCGGTCTCGAACCACAGCCTGTTGTAGTCGCCGCCCCACCAGGCCGCGCCCTCCCACACGAAATCCTCGCGGCCCTCGCGGGTTTTCACCTCCATGCGGTCGGCCATCACCTTCCACACGGTGCGCCCGCCCATCTGGTTCAAATGCGTGGCGGCGGTGTGGTCGTGGCCCATGCCGTCCTGCGCCGCCGCCGGCGTAGCGATCAGCATCGCGGCGATCAGCGTGGCGGGGGCCCTCATGCGTCCGGCTCCCCATGTCCTGAGTGGTCCATGGGCGTATGGCCCTCATGGCCCATCTGTTCGCCCATGGGGGCGCCCATCGGTGCGCCTTCCGCCACGCGGACCACGCGGAACATGCCGGCCTCCATGTGATAGAGGAGGTGACAGTGGAAGGCCCAGTCGCCGGGCTCGTCCGCCCCGACCAGCAGCGACACCCGCTCGGCCGGCTTCACATTGATCGTGTGCTTCAGCGGCAGGTCCGCGGCGCCGTTCTCCAGCTCCATGAACATGCCGTGCAGATGGATCGGGTGCTCCATCATGGAGTCGTTCACCAGCGTCAGGCGCAGGCGCTCGCCCAGCCGCCATTCGATCGGCCCGTCCACCTCCGTGAATTTCCGGCCGTCGAACGACCAGATGAAGCGCTCCATGTTTCCGGTCAGATGCAGTTCGACCTCCCGGCCCACGGGGCGGGGGTCCGGCGCGGGCGCCGCGCGCTCCAGCTGCGCATAGGTCAGCACCCGCCAGCCATCCTCGCCCAGGCCGATCCCCGGCTCGTGCAGGCGGCTGGATGTCATCTCGGGCAGGGCGACGACCCCCGGCCCCGCCGGATGGTCGTGACTCTGCGCCTGCATCCCGCCGGAATCGGGCGCCATCGCGCCGTGGTCCATGGCGCCGTGATCCATCCCGGCCATGCCCGCGCCCATGTCCATTGCGCCGTGATCCATGCCCATATCGGCCATGGTGCGCTTCGGGCGCGGGCGCGCGGCGGGAACCGGCGCGGTCATGCCGGCGCGCGGCGCCAGCGTCCCGCGCGCATGGCCGGACCGGTCCAGCGACTCGGCCATCAGCGTATGGGCGCCCTCGCCCGGCGTGACGACGACGTCATAGGTCTCGGCCACCGAAATGCGCAGCTCGTCGGTCTCCACCGGCTTCACGCCGATGCCATCGGCCTCCACCACCGTCATCGGCAGGCCCGGAATGCGCACGTCGAAAATCGTCATCGCGGAGGCGTTGATGATGCGCAGGCGCACCCGCTCGCCGGGCGTGAACAGGCCGGTCCAGTTCGCCTCCGGTCCCATGCCGTTCATCAGGAAGGTGTAGGTGGACCCCGTCACGTCGGCGAGGTCGACCGGGCTCATCCGCATCCGCCCCCACATGCTGAAATCCGGCGCGCCGCCGCCCAGCAGGGTCGGCCGCTGGCGGTTGAAATAGTCGGCCTGCTTCTTCAGCGCGCCGAAAATCCGGCCCGGCGCCATGAACGACCAGTCCGACAGAACGATCACATGCTCGCGGTCGTATTGGACCAGGTCCGCCCCGGCCGGGTCGATCACGATCGGCCCATAGACGCCGGTCTGTTCCTGGAACCCGGAATGGGAGTGGTACCAATAGGTGCCGCTCTGCCGCACCGGAAAGCGATAGGTGAAGGTCTCGCCCGGCGGGATCCCGCCGAACGTCACGCCCGGCACCCCGTCCATCGCGTTGGGCAGCAGGATTCCGTGCCAGTGGATGGAGGTGTCGTCGCCCAGACGGTTGGCGACGCGCAGCGTCACTTCGTCCCCCTCGCGCCAGCGCAGCAACGGGCCGGGCACGCCGCCATTGATCGTGGTCGCCACGCCCGCCCGGCCGTCCACAGTGAACGGCGTCTCGCCGATGGTCAGGTCGAACCCGGTCCGCGCCCCGGCCGTCAGGCCCTGGCCCCGGGCCCATGCAGGAGCGAAAGCGCAGGCCAGGCCCGCGGCCCCGGACCGGTTCAGGAAATCGCGGCGCGTCAGCATGGTCAGCGCCCCCCTTTTCCGGGCGCCAGCACGCTCATCAGCTCGTCCACCTTGGCGCGGCGTTCGTCGGAATCGTCGGAATCCAGCGCGTGCTGGACGCAGGTGTCGACATGATCGGCCAGGATCAGGCTCTCCACCCTGGCCAGCGCCGCCCGCGCGGCCTGCACCTGCAGCACCACGTCGATACAGTACCGGTCGGCCTCCACCATTCCGGCCAGTCCGCGCACCTGACCCTCGATCCGGGCCAGCCGCTTTTTCACGTCCTCGCGTAACGCCTGTCTCATGGCTCCTGCCTCCTCGCCATATACCCCTAGGGGGTATTAGTCCGGAGAGTCGAGAGGGGGGGTATGCGGCCCGCCCCTCCGGGCGGCCAAACGCCGCATCGGTCCGCTTTTCGTTGCCCGCGCCGCTGTCCAGGCCTAGACCAGCGCCCGCATGCTCCGCCGCCGCCCATTCCCTGCTTCGCGCATCGCCGTCCTCGCTCTGGCGCTGGTCGTGCTTGCGCGCGCCATGGTCCCGGCCGGCTTCATGCTGGCCCCGTCCGAAAGCGGCGCGTTCACGATCGAGCTGTGCTCGGGCCAGGGCGGCCAGTATGTCGCCTTCGACCCCGAGACAGGCCAATGGGTCCCGGCCGACGCCCCGTCCGATACTGACGATCAGCCTGATCATTCGGACGACGGGGCGGCGGGCCTGTGCGCCTTCGCCTCGGCCCCGCTATCGGCCGTCGCGCCGGATTTCCCGGCCCCCGCCGCGCCGCGCGCGGCGTCCTTGCCGGCCCCGCCGCCGCCGGCCCACGCCCCGCCCGCGGCCGCGCCGGTTCCCGGCCCGCTGCCCGCGCGCGGCCCGCCTCTTTCCGCCTGAACATATCTCCGCGCCGGGCGCCGCCCGGCCCCGTTTTCGCGGACCCGCAGCCCATGAAATGCGCGCCGGTCCGCCTGTTCAGGTCTGAGAATTCCGATGAAAACCCGTTCCCTCGCGCACGCTATGCTGGGCGGCGCCGCCATCCTGTCCGCCCCTGTGGCCGCACAGGCCCAGTCCTCCACCGCCGACATCGTCATCGTCACCGGCCAGTCCTTTGCGGAGGATCCGGCCGTGGTGGCGGACGCCCGCGACCGCCTGTCCCGCACGCCGGGCGCGGTCTCGGCCGTCGCCAATGAAAGCTTCGAATCCCGCACCGCCCAGTCGCTCGGCGACATGCTGCGCGACGTGCCCGGCGTGCTGGCGCAGAAGCGCTATGGGGAGGAGTCGCGCTTCTCCATCCGCGGCTCCGGCATCGACCAGTCCTATCACCAGCGCGGCGTGCTGTTCGCGCAGGATGGCGTGCCCTTCGCCGACGCCGACGGGTTCTCGGATTTCCAGAAGATCGACCCGCTGACCGCCCGCTATGTGGAGGTCTATCGCGGCGGGAACGCCCTGCGCTTCGGCGGGGCCCAGCTGGGCGGCGCGGTCAATCTGGTCACCCCGACCGGCCGCACGGCCCAGTCGGAGAATCTGATCCGGGCCGAGGGCGGCTCCTTCGGCCTCGCCCGCGCCGGCATCCAGCTCGCCCGGACGAATGGAGACTGGGACGGCTTCGCCGCCGTCACCGGCATGCGCGCCGACGGCTATCGCGAACACGCGGAACAGGAACAGCTGCGCGGCACGGTCAATCTCGGCCGCAGCTTCGGCGAGGACCGGGAGATCCGCCTCATCGTCTATGGCGCGGATATCGACCAGCAGGTGCCGGGCGCCCTGACCCTCGCCAATGCGCTGACCAGCCCGCGCATGGCCAATCCCGCGTCGCTCGCCGCCGACTCGGCGCGCGACCAGACGCTCTGGCGCTCCACGCTGCAGACGCGCTGGCGGCTGAACCCCTCCACCCTGTTCGAGGGCGGGGTCTACGCCACGGGCATGGATCTCTATCACCCGATCTCGCTGCTGATCGACCAGCAATCCTGGACCCAGGGCGCGTTCGGCCGCTTCGACTGGGAGGGGGAGGTCGCCGGCCACCGCACCGACGTGTTCTGGGGCGCCGCCTACCGTCAGGGATTCGTGGACCAGCTTCTGGGCCCGATCCTCTTCCCCATCGCCGGCGACAGCCGGCGGGAGGCGACCGGCCTGGACCTGTTCATGGAGGGGCGCTGGTTCGTCACCCGGCGCCTTGCGGTCGTCGCCGGCGGCTCCTACGGCTCCGCCACGCGCGATTACACGGACAATCTGAACGCCGCCAACAACGACTCGGTGGATTTCGACTGGCTGGCCCCGCGCATCGGCCTGTTGTGGGAAGACGAGTCCGGGCTCCAGCTCTATGCGAATGTCACCCGCTCGGTGGAGCCGCCGCATTATGGCGCGCTGGTCCAGGCGCCCTTCCCGGGCTTCGTCCCGGTCAACCCGCAGGAGGCCTGGACGGGCGAGGCCGGGGCGCGCGGCCGCACCGGCCCGGTCCTGTGGGATGTCACGTTTTACAGGTCCGAACTGGAGGGGGAGCTTCTCACCTTCAACAACGCCTATGGCCTGCCCTCGGCCTTCGCCAACGCCGGCGACACGGTCCACCAGGGTCTCGAGGCGGCGCTGGACTGGACGATCCTGCGCGCCGCATCCGGCGTGCTGAATTTGCGCGGGGCCTGGACCTGGTCGGATTTCAGCTTCGACGGCGATCCCGCCTGGGGCGACAACCGCCTGCCGGTCGCGCCGGAGCACCAGCTGAACGCCACGCTGCGCTGGCGCTCGGCGGACGGCTGGTTCATCGCCCCCTCGGTGGAATGGCGGCCCGAAGACGTCTGGGTCGATTACGCCAACACGATGACTGCGCCCGGCTATGACGTCTGGTCGCTGAACGCGGGCTGGGATTTCGCGGGCGGCGTCTCGCTGTTCGTCGATGTCCGCAATGTCTTCGACACGGCCTGGGCGCCGGAATTCGGGGCGATTTCGAACGCCGCGGCGGCCGGCGCCAATCTCGCCGTCTTCTATCCCGGCGAGGGCCGGGCAATCTTCGGCGGCCTCAGCGCCCGGTTCTAGGAGGAACGACCATGCGAAAGATCATTCCCGTGACCCTGCTGGCTGGCGGCGTTCTCGCCGCCAGCATCCTGCTCGCAATCCTGACGGCCAGCCCGGCGGCGGCCCATATCGTGCTGGCCACGCCCCAGGCGGACTCCGGCGCCTATTACGCCGGCTTCTTCCGCGTCTCCCATGGCTGCGAGGGCTCGCCCACCGTCTCCATCCGGATATCCATTCCGGAGGGGGTGGAGAGCGCCAAACCCCAGCCCAAGCCGGGCTGGACCCTGACCGTGGAGCGTGAAGACCTTGCCCGGCCCATCCAGGGCGAGGGCGGGCCGGTCACCAGCCGCGTGACGGCGATCACCTGGACGGGCGAGCTGGCCGACGACCAGTTCGACCAGTTCGGGATCATGATGAAACTGCCCGCAGCCGCCGGCCCACTCTATTTCCCGGCGCAGCAGACCTGCCGCGACGGCGCGCGGGACTGGGTGCAGATTCCGGCGGACGGTCAGGCCTGGGGCGCTCTGGAAAGCCCCGCGCCGGTCCTCACTTTGTCCGCCCCCGCCCCCGACCCGCACGCAGGGCACTAGCGCCTCCCCGCACGCCCTCTTCCTTGGTCCCCGGAAATCGCCCCGATTCGATGTTCCCCGGAAATCGCGCAGCGATTATCCGGGGCCCAGCGTTCAGCGCGGCGCTCGCCGCCCACACCCCTCACCCTGAGGGCCCGCTTGCGGGCGTCTCGAAGGGTGACTCCAGCCAGCACGGGCAGCGCCACCGCGACCATCCTTCGAGACGCCCGAAGCCGGAGCAAAAGCTCCGCCCCCGGCCCCTCAGGATGAGGGTGAGAACAGGAAAAAGCGGGGAAACCCGCCCCGTCATCCCACACCCCGCGCGGCGCCCCATACTCCCCTCGGCTTCGCGGCCAGAGGGATGTGGCCAATCACCATGGAACGCGAAGCGTGCGTGGCGCGTCCGCGCCTGCGGCTATGATGGCTTCAGGCTCCGGCGCGGCCTTCGGGGAGGCGGGCGGCACTAAACGCCAGACCGTTCCAAATCCCCGGATTGGAA
>CAJXKJ010000054.1 GCA_913055605.1 uncultured Euryhalocaulis sp.
TCCACCTTCGAGCGGTCCTTGTCCACGCACACGACCTCATGGCCGAAATCCGCAAAACAGGCCCCCGAAACCAGCCCAACATATCCCGTGCCGATCATCGCGACGCGCATGGTCTCAGTCCCGTTTCAGTCTGAATGGATGGGGTTTTCGGGCGGGCGGGGACGCGGTTTTGCCCTGGCCGGGAGGCCGCACGGCCGTGGTTCAGCACTGGAACGGCGCGAGAAAGGACGGTCCCGGGCAATGGGCCAGCGTGTCGCCGGGTCAAGAATCCGCGGGTCTAGGAGTGCGCCGGCGCGGTGGCGGGTCCGAAGCGGGAGACAAGACCCCGCGCGGCGATCAGCCAGAGCGCATGGGGATTGGTCGTCACATAGCGCCAGAACAGCTGGCGCGGGTTCGTGGCCATGCGGTGAACCCATTCCAGACCGAAGCGCTGCATCCATTGCGGAGCGCGGGAATAGTCGCCGGAAATATAGTTGTAGAGGCCGCCGCAGGTGACGATCCAGCCGACATTCAGCCGTTCGCGGTTGCGGATGCAGAAATCCTGTTCCTTCGGCTTGCCGAGTCCGACCCAGAGAACATCGGGGGCCGCGGCGTTGATCTCCGCGACGATCGCGTCCTCTTCCTCAACAGAGAAATAGCCGTTGCGTTCGCCGACGATCTGAAGGCCGGGCGCGCGTTCGCGGCTCTTGCGGGCGCAGGCGCTGACGACATCCTGTTTCCCGCCCAGCAGGTAATAGGTGACGCCAAGTTTGGCGGCCGGATCCAGGCTGTCCTGATAGACGTCGGTGGTCGCCGCGCGGTTGGGAATGGGCGAGTCCGAGAAGATGCGCGAGGCGGCGACGATGACGCCGCCGTCGGCGTGCACGATATCAGCCTGATCGACCGCGCCGCGGAAAGCGGCGTCGCGCGCGCGCAGGGACAAAGCGTGGCCGTTGCTGTCGAAGACCAGCCGGGCGCGGCCTTTGCCCTCGCGGATTTTCGGCGCCTCGGCCAGCATCAGTCCGATCTGGTCTTCACGCGACAGGGTCGTGACCTTGAGCCCGCCGATCGTGGTGTGGGGGACGTCCGACCACAGGGCGCGGGCCGCGGCCTCGGCGGCTTCGGCGTCCTGGCCGGCGCCGCGAACCAGGCTGATGGCCGGGGCGGAACGCTCCTTTGCGGTATGAATGTGCGCGACGTTTTGCACTTGTGTCCCCTCGTACAAGTATCGGCTTCGAAGCGGCGTGAATTCAGTAGGCGTTCTTGTCGCCGAACACTTTTGCGGCCGTGCGGAAGAGGATCTGGAGGTCGAGGAGGAGGCGGCCCCGCTCGATATATTCCAGATCGAAATGCACCCGGCTTTCCATGTCCCCGAGCGCCCCGATCCCGCCGCGGCAATGGGAAACCTGGGCGAGGCCGGTGATCCCGGGCAGGACGGCGAACCGCCCCGCATAGCCCTCGACCCGCTCGCCGTAATACTGGTCGTGCGCCAGCGCGTGCGGGCGCGGGCCGACCAGGGACATGTCGCCGCGCAGCACGTTCAGCAGCTGCGGCAGCTCGTCGAGGCTGGTGCGGCGGAGGAAGGAGCCGAGCCGGGTGACCCGTTCGTCCTTCTTGGCGGCGTGCTTGATCTGGTCGCCGTCTTCCTGGACCGACATCGTGCGGAATTTCAGGATCATGAAGGGCTCGCCGTTCAGGCCGCCCCGCCGCTGGCGGAACAGGGCCGGGCCGCCGTCCTGGAGACGGATCGCCGCGGCGATGCACAGCATGAGCGGCGCGAGCGCGATCAGCGCCAGCGCGGCGACCGCGACATCCAGAATGCGCTTGAGCGCGAAGGAGCGTTCAAGACCGTGCCTGCGGGCGCCGGAGCGCGGCAGGCCGATGACCGGCTGACCGTCGGCGACGGTAATCGCGGATGCGGGAAGGGGGCTCGCGGCCTTTGCCGGCCAGGCGATGCTGCCCTTGTACCCACCCCGTTCGGACCGAGCATAGCTCGTTCGCATTGTTCAAACCCCTCAACGCGCCCATCAAGGCTCGCGCGCGTTCCCCCAACGCGAAAGTATTCTGTTGCTTTGCTTCTCAAGCACCAGTCGATTCACCTAAGACGCGAATCAAGACTTCAGCTAACCTGGCCCACTGGCTGCCTAGTCTCAGTCGGTGAACGTTCGGCGTATGCTTAAAGAATTACTAACACGTCACGTTCCGTTTGGGAAGACTTTTAGGTGCGCTGCACAATGAAATTTTTGTGCCGGTTTCCCCCGGCAGCATTGGGTTCGCGCCCCTTGCCCTCCTCGCCCGGCGCGGGCTGTGCAATCGCGGCGCCAGTATTCGCGCGAGTACCCGAATGCGAGGTCTTCCGGCGCGCCGGCGCGGGCGCCGCATCTGCGATATCTGGGGGAATTGCTGGGAAAAGCCGGGCCGGCCGTTTGTAGAAGGCCGGGATTTTGTCCCCGTCCGGGGCGCAATCTGGGCGTATCAGCCCAGACTATTAAAGCTTAATTCGCGGAAGACGCCGCGGCGATCCGTAATGTTCTGAGATTTTGAGTATAGAAAATGTATTCAATGTGCGGTGACGCCGCCGCCTTGACGGCCCCGCGGGGCGGCCGGATTCCCGATACGAGGCGGCGCGGACGGGATCGGGGCGGGGTCAGGCGTCGGGCCGGATGGCGACCGGGGCCAGATCCGTCATGAAATGATAGAGCATGCTGGCGGGCGCGGAGGCGGCGGCGGGCGCAAGATCGCCGTCCAGACGGTCGATCCAGGTCCAGGCGCAGCCCGGATCCAGATAGCGCTCGAAGATCGATTCCAGCAGCGGCGCGGGCTCGGACGGGATTTCCGGGTGGTGGAGCAAAGCGCGCAGGCGCTCCAGCTGCGGCCAGAGGCGCATCGTGACCGGCTGACCGGGCCCGTCGGGCGTCAGATAATCGACGGTGAAGCCGTTCTCCAGCACGCTGCGCTCCGAAAACCGGATCAGGCGGCGGCGCCAGCTGCCGGTGTCGCGGCCCGAACGGGTTTCCAGTTCGCGCAGCAGGCTGGCCCACTCATAACAATGGCCGGGCTCGATATGCGGCTCGTAGATGCGGGTCCAGTCGGGGCCGAACGTCTCCATCATCGCGCCGGTCGCCGGGTCGAACATATGCGTCTCGAACAGGCTGGCGACGGTTTCGGCGCGGGCGAGGGCGGCCGGGTCGTTGGTCGCGGAATGGAGGATCAGCGCGGCTTCCAGCATATGCATATGCGGATTGGCCAGTTTGGAGACAGTGGGGCGGGTTTCGATGTCCCGCCAGCCGCCATTGGCGCGGTCCGCGAACAGCGCGTCGATCGTTTCCCAGACCTCTTCGGTGAGTGCGCGGCCGGAGCTGTGGCCGGCGGCCAGCGCCTCCGCCCCCGCCATGGCCAGGAAACAATGGTCATAGAAATCGCGGCGCCCATCGGCCACCGCGCCGTCCGGGGACAGCACATGCGCCCAGCCGCCCTTGGGCGAGCGGGCCGGGCCGTCCAGATAGGCGAGTCCCCTGGCGACCAGATCGTCGGCGATCCCGCCGGGGTTCCAGCCGGCGAGCTTCGCGCGGGCGAAGGCGAAGACCTGGCGGGAGGCGACGCGGCCGCGCCGGGGCAGGTCGGTTTCGGGTTCGCCGGCCACCGTCAGGCTTTCCACGAAGCCGCCGTTTTCGGAATCCCAGGCCCGCTCCGCCCAGCCGGGCAGGCAGCCTTGATACAGCCAGCGGCCGATCCGCTCCCGCAGCGGGACGGGAAGGCGGGCGGGGGCGAAATCCTTGGCCGCGGCGACCACGTCGCGGATCGGCGTTTTCTGGTCCAGCGGGGTGACCAGCACCGCCTCCGGCGTGGCCACGACGGTGAGGTTGGAGACGCCGTGCAGGGCGATCACCGGGCCTTCGCTGCGCGCGAAGCAGTCGCGCGTGTCCGTCGCGGCGACCGGGCCGGAAAAGACATTGCCGTTGGCGGCCGTTTCGGCGGCCAGCGCATGCAAAGCGCGATGGTCGCCGAGGTCGCTCCAGCCGATGGAGGCCGGGGCGACGACGATATTGTCGGCGTGCTCCATGACCGCATAGTCGATGGACTGGTTGCGGACCTGGGCGAAGACCAGGGGGTCCAGCTCCCCGCCGGCGGACAGCGCCTGACGCACATTGTCCAGAATGTCCGGCGCGTGCTGCTGCAGCGCCGCCTCCATCGTGCGCGCCCGGTACATGAAGATGCCGGCGTTCCAGTAGTGGCGGCCCGAGGCGACGTACAGGGCGGCGGTTTCCTGTTTCGGCTTTTCGACGAAGCGCTGCACGGGCCGGGTCGGCTCGCCGGGCGTTTCGGCGCCGGCCTCGATATAGCCATAGCCGGTGGCGGCGTATTCGGGGGTGATGCCGAAGGTGACGATCTTGCCCGCCTCGGCCGCCGGCAGGGCGGCGCGGACGGCGGCGACGAAGGCCGGCACGTTGCGGATATGATGGTCGGCGGGCAGCGCCAGGATGATCTCCTCGCTGTCCGACAGCAGGACGGAGGCGGCGATCGCGGCGGCGGAATTGCGGCCCATCGGCTCCAGCAGGAAGCGCGCGCCGGGCAGCGCGCCGCGCAGCTCATCGGCGTGGCGCAGCGACCCGATGATGAGCGGGGCGGAGAACATCGCCGGGTCGGCCACCCGGGCGGCGGTTTCGGTCACCATCGGCCGGGGGCCGGTGAGCGACAGGAATTGTTTCGGACGGCGGTCCGTCGACAGCGGCCAGAGCCGCGTGCCGCCGCCCCCGCAGAGAATTACGGGCCGTATCAGGGAAGTCGCCGTCATCGCGCCGGAAAATCTCTCGGGAACTCTTGTAAAGCGGTGAACCGGAACGTTTTTTCGAATGTATCGCCGTTTCCAGCCGCGCGGACCGGGATTCGCGCCCCTATAATCGCGGAATGACGGGATTAGCAGAACCCTTCGGCGCGGGGCGATCATGACGGACGCCGCGATGCGGATCGACCGGAATTTCGCCCGCAATATCGACTGGAACCTGCTGAAGCTGTTCCTGGAAATCGCGCGCGCCGGGGGGATCGGCGCGGCGGCGCGCAAGTTGAACCGTCAACAGCCGAGCGTCAGCGCCGCGCTGAAGCGGCTGGAGGACCAGCTGGGCGTGCGGCTGTGCGAGCGGTCCAAGGCGGGCATCCGCCTGACCCCCGCGGGCGAGGCGCTGCAGATCCTGTGCGAGGACATGTTCGAATCCGTCCGCATGGCGCCGCACCAGATCGCCCAGGCGGTGAAGCAGGTCTCCGGCCAGGTGCGGATCCAGATCATCTCCTCCATCATCAGCGGTGAGTTCGACGAGGCGATCGCCTCCTTCCACGCGCGCCATCCGAACATCACGATCGAGCTGCGCGTGTCGCCCTGGCGCGGCGTGCTGGACGCGCTGGAGCGGGGGGAGGTGGAGCTCGGCATCGGCTATGACAGCCATGTCAGCGCCAGCCTGAACTACGAGCCGATCTTCGTGGAGAAGCAGCAGCTGTTCTGCTCCCGCATGCATCCGCTCTATGGGCGGATCGCGCGGCCCGAAACGCTGCGCCATGAGGGCTTCGTGCTGACCGGGGCGGACGAACCGGAGGCGGTGACCCGACTGCGCGCGCGATACGGCCTGGGCGCAGAGCCGGCCGGGCAAGCGGAGGACATCCACGAGGCGTTCCGCCTGATCTCCCTGAATGTCGGGATCGGCTTCCTGCCCACCGGGGCGGCGGAGGCGGCGGTGAAGAGCGGGCGGCTGTGGCCGCTGCTGCCCGACGATATCGAGCCGTCCTACGAGATTTTCCTGATTTCCCGGGCCGAACCCTCGCGGGATACGGCCACGCAGCTGTTCCTGGACGAAATCCGGCGGCGGCTGCGGGCCCGCCAGTCATAATCCCTGTCTATGACCTTCATCGAAAATGAATAGCTAGGCATATGACCTGAGCGGCCTAATCTTCGCGGGTCTTTCCGGTTTTGGGGAGTTCCGCGGTTCCTGTGACCGATGGCGCCAACGCGATTGAGGGCTTATGGCGCCGGCTGCTGATCGCGCGGCCGGGCGAACCCGTCGACGCCCATACATATACAGTATGGATCCAGGGGCCGGGCTATTTCGCCGATCTACGCCAGCCGGTCGGGATCGAGGCGCAGGTCCAGGCCTCCTGTCTTTCCGAGCTGTCGGTCGCCGAGGCGCGGGTTCTGGCGCGTCAGGAAGGGTTCGCGGGCGAGTTCGTCCTGGACGGCGACGCCGCCGAGTGGCTGCGCGCGCTGGATTTCCAGCCCGAAGGGACGCTGCGCGACCGGGGCCGGCTGTCGCGCGAGGGCGACCTGCTGATCGAGCACGGGCTGGAAGCCGATTATGTCGAGCACTGGCAGCGGCCGCCGGCCGACGGCGCGCAGCCCTGCGCCGCGGCGCGCCTGCGCTCGGCCGGGGACGGGCGCGCGGCCTATCTGGTCCGCTGGGGCCGGCATTTCATCTATGCGCGCGACCGGGGCGAGACGCTGGCGCCGGGCGGGCGTCTGTCCGATCTGCTGGCGGGCGCCGACGCGGCGCGCGCGCAGGCGCTGGTCGATTGCGAGATTTCGGTGGGCGCGGTCACCGGAGAGGGCTGGCGGATCGACCGCTCGACCCTGCCCTGGCGGGCCGGGGCGATGCTGATGGGCCCGGACGCGGCGTGGCAGGGCGATGCGCTGAACATGTCCGACATGGATGCGCGCGGCCTGCCGGTGACGCGGCGTCTGGTGGCCGAAGATGTGCGCGGGGATTTCTCCCTCGCGCCGCCGCCCGCCGCGCAGGCGACGACGGCGGAGATTCATCGCCTGCAGCCCGCCGCGCCGTTCCGGCAGGTGCCGGTGGTCGATGTGGCGGCGATCGGCGGCGGGGACGCGGCGGCCGAACAGGCCGTGGTGCGGCAGCTGCGCGACGCCGCGACGCAGGTGGGCTTCCTGCACGTCACCGGGCACGGCATCGCGCCGGCGGTGATCGCGCGGATGCGCGCGGCGGCGGCGCGCTTCTTCGACCTTCCCCTGGACGACAAGATGCGCGTCTGGATCGGCCAGTCCGCCAATCATCGCGGCTATGTGCCGGAGGGGGAGGAGGTCTTCGCCTATGGCGGCAAGGACAAGAAAGAGGCGTTCGATCTGTCCTTCGACATCCGGCCCGAAGAGCTGGCCGCGCCGCGCCCGATGCTGGGTCCGAACCAGTGGCCGGACATGGACGGCTTCCGCGAGGACGTCATGGCCTATTACAGCGCGTGTTTCGCGCTGGGCCGGCGCCTGCTGCGCGGCTTCGCCATGGCGATGGGCCGGCCGGCGGACGCGTTCGACCATCTGGTCACCACGCCGCCCAGCCAGCTGCGCCTGATCCACTATCCCTATAATGCGGAGGCGGTGGACGTGCAGGGCATCGGCGCGCACACCGACTATGAGTGCTTCACCATGCTGCTGGCCACGGCGCCGGGGCTGGAGGTGATGAACAGCGCCGGCGAGTGGATCGATGCGCCGCCGGTGGAGGGTGCGCTCGTCGTCAATATCGGCGACATGATGGAATATTGGTCGGGCGGCGAATTCGTCGCCACCTCGCACCGCGTGCGCAAGGTGGCGGAGGAGCGCTACTCCTTCCCGCTCTTCTTCGCGCTCGATTACGACGCCGCGATCCGTCCGCTGGACGCGGACGCGGCGGCGCCGCTGATCCGCACGGGCGAGCATCTCTACGCCCAGACGGTGCAGACCTTCCGTTACCTGAAAGACCGCGCCCAACGCGGCGAAATCGAAATGCCAGAGGAGGCGCGCCCGCTTTCATCGTTCGGGCAGGAGTTCCGACACCGCAGGCAGAAACTGGCTTGATTCCGAATGAAAGGGGGATCGTTATGACGTTCATGTGGAATGCGTTGCGGGGCGCCAGCCTCGCAGGGCTCATCGCGCTGGCTGCGTGCGGCGAGCCGGAGACCGAGGTCGCCGAGACCGAAACCATGGAGACCGAGACCGAAGTCATGGCCGAACCGGCCGACGGTCCGGCCCCGGAATTCGATATCGGCTGGTCGATCTATGCCGGCTGGATGCCGTGGCCCTATGCGGAGCAGGAAGGCATCATCGACAAATGGGCCGAGAAATACGGCATTGTCATCAACATGGTTCAGGTGAATGACTATATCGAATCCCTGAACCAGTACACGGCCGGCACGCTGGACGGCGTGACCTCCACCAACATGGACGCGCTGACCATCCCGGCCGCGGGCGGGCGGGACACCACCGTCCTGATCATGGGCGACTATTCCAACGGCAATGACGGCATCGTCCTGAAGGAGGGCGACAGCATCGCCGATCTGGACGGCCAGACGGTCAATCTGGTGGAGCTGTCGGTGTCCCACTATCTGCTGGCGCGCGCGCTGGAGATGGCGGACATGACCATGCCGCAGGTCAGCACGGTCAACACGTCCGACGCCGACATGGTCGGCGCCTGGCAGACGCCGGAAGTCACGGCGGTGGTGACCTGGAACCCGCCGCTGTCCGAAATCCTGGCCATGGATGACGGCACGGAAGTCTTCGACAGCTCCCAGATCCCGAACGAGATCCAGGACCTGATGGTGGTCTCCACCGAGACGCTGGCGGAAAATCCGGAGCTGGGCATGGCGCTGGTCGGCGCCTGGTACGAGACCATGGGCGTTATCACCGGCGACATGGAGGAAGAGGCGACCGCCGCGATGGCGTCCATCGCCGGCACCACGCCGGACAGCTTCGCCGGACAGCTGGCCACGACCTATCTCTATACCGACCCCGCGGCCGCGGTGGCCTATGTCACCAGCCCCGACCTGATCGAGCACAGCGACCTGGTGCGCCAGTTCAGCTTTGACCAGGGCCTGTACGGGCCGGGCGCGGACTCGGTCGATGCGATCGGCATGGAGTTCCCGGGCGGCGAGACGCTCGGCGACACCGGCAATATCCAGCTGCGCTTCGACTCCACTTACATGCAGATGGCGGCCGACGGCTCTCTCGAATAGGGCGGCCTCTTCGCTGGCGGGAAAGGGCTCCGGCGCGCCGGGGCCCTTTTCTTTTTGGAGGAGTTCAGGCCGCGCCGGCCGCGGCCGGTTGGGGCGACAGATGCGCGGCCAGTTCGCGCTCGGCGTCCTCGCGGTCCTTGCGGTCCAGCGCGACGTCGTAGACGGCGGTGGCGCCGTAGCGGTGCGGGGCGTGCGGGTCGTGGCGACGCTTGTCGAAGGCCAGCACGCGCGTGCCCAGTTTGAACGCCTCCTGGATGTCGTGGGTGACCAGAAGGATGGTCAGGCCGTGCTCCCGCCACAGGCGGGTGACCAGGGCCTGCATGTCCAGCCGGATGCCGGGGTCCAGCGCGCCGAACGGCTCGTCCAGCAGCAGGATGCGCGGATGCTTCACCAGCGCTTGCGCGATGGCCAGGCGCTGCTGCATGCCGCCGGACATCTGGGCCGGATAGATGTCCAGATTATGCGCCAGCCCCACCGCCTCCAGCATCGCGGCGGCCTCGTCTCGCGCGCGTTTGCGCGCCTTGCCGTAGAGCCGCGCCATCACCGGCGCACGGGCGCATTCCAGCCCCAGCATCACGTTCTGCAGCGCGGTCATGTGGGGGAAGACGCTGTATTTCTGGAACACCACGCCGCGGTCCGGCTCGCATTCGGGCTTCAGCTTCGTTCCGTCCAGCAGGACCGTACCCCGCGTCGGGCCCTCCTGGCCCAGCACCAGACGAAGGAAGGTGCTCTTGCCTGCGCCGGACGGGCCGACGAGCGAGACGAAGGAGCGTTCCTCGATGTCCAGCGTCACCGATTCCAGCACCACCTTGTCGCGGTATTCGACCCAGACATTGTCGAAGGACAGGATGGCGCTCATCGTCCACCCTCATGCGCCCACGGATAGGCGCGGCGCGACAGCAGCATCAGCAGCGCGTCCGTCGCGATGGCCAGCAGCGAGATCCAGGCGACATAAGGCAGGATGATGTCCATCGACAGATAGCGGCGGACCAGGAAGATCCGGTAGCCGAGCCCGACATTGGAGGCGATCGCCTCCGCCGAGATCAGGAAGACCCAGGCCGGTCCCATCGAAAGGCGCAGGGAATGGATCAGCCGGGGCAGGGCCTGCGGTACGACCACGCGCAGGGTCAGCTGCCAGCTGTTCGCGCCGAGGGTCTGGGCCTTGATGATCTGTTCGACGGGCAGGGCGGACACATGCGCGGCCATGTCGCGGATCATGAAGGGCGCGATGCCGATGGCGATCAGCGCGATCTTGGACGTTTCGCCGAGGCCGAGCGCGATGAACAGGATCGGCAGGATGGCGATGGGCGGGATCACGGCGATGATCCCGATCAGCGGCCCCAGCGCCGCACGCACGGTCGGCACGACCCCCAGCGCGATGCCGAAGACGAGCGCGGACAGGGTGGCGATGGCCGCCCCGATCCCGAGCCGCCGCAGACTGGCCAGCGTGTCGGCCAGCAGGGTGATCTGGCCGGTGCGGGCGTCGGTTTCGATGGCCAGGCGCAGAAAGGCGTCGGACATCGCGCCGAAGGTCGGCAGCACCTTGTCGTATTCGTTCGCCTCAAGCCGCGCGGCCGACATCACGCCATAGACGATCAGCATGGCGATGATCGGGATGGCGCCGGCGAGAAGCCGTCCGCCCCGGTTCAGCTTGATATTGACGACCCGCATCGCGCCTCGCTGGCGAAAAGGATGGCGTCCTGCCGCGGCCCCGTCCCCCGGGCCGGCACAGGCAGGATGCCCTTTTCGCCGCTGCGGTGCATCAGCCTATTGTGCAATGCACCAATTATTACGCTTTACCATAATCGTAATATCGGGTAGGTCAATCGCCCATGGCCTCCATAGACACGCCATCCCTTGTCCGCCTCAGCGTCAGCCTGCCGGCCGAGCTGTTCAACGAGCTCGACGCCATGGTGGCCGAGCGGGAGGTCGCGAACCGCTCCCAGATGATCGCGGAGATGATCCGGCACGAACTCGCCGCCCACAGCGCGCGGGAAAAGCCGGACACCGTGCTGGCCGGCACGGTCACCGCGATCTACCGCGCCGAGTCCGGCCGGGTGCGGGAGGCGGTGGCGCGGGTTCAGGCCGGCTTTATCGAGGAAGTTATCTCCTCCCAGCACGTCTTCCTTGAGGACGACCATTCGATGGAGGTTCTGCTGGTCCAGGGCACGGCGGCCCGGCTGCAGGGCCTGTGCGATGCGCTGCGCAAGGTGCGCCATGTCCAGCAGATCAATCTGGTGACCACGACGGTGCTGCTGCCGCCGCTGGCCAAGGCGGAGAGCGGCGCGTGAGCGGCACCGCCGACCCCTACGGCGCACAGGCGCACGCTCGCGCCATGGCCGGGACAAAAGTGGAGGCGATGCCGACCCTGCCGGCCGCGGCCGACGACGCGTCGGGCCCGGTGGTGTGGGAGGAGACGGTGGCCGCCGGCGGCTATGCCAGCCGCCGCCTGGCGCGCGGCGCGCGCCTGCGCCTGATCGACCTCAGCGGCGATTCCTGCGTCTCCATGCTGGTCTTCAATGTGGAGAACCCGCTGGAGCGGCTGAACGTCGCCGACACGGTGAAGGTCCAGTGGAACGGCTATCTGGGGCAGGGGCGTCTGCTTCTGTCCGATATGGGCCGGGTGATGATGACCATTCTGACCGATACGGCCGGGACGCACGACGCCTTCTGCGGCGCGTCGAACGAGGCGTCGAATGCGCGCAAATACGGCGACGGCAAGAATTATGGCGCCCATCCGAATGCGCGCGACCGCTTCATGCTGGGCGCCGCCAAGCACGGTCTGGGACGCAAGGACGTCCATCCCTGCATCAACTGGTTCAAGGGCGTGCGGGTGGAGGAAGACGGCGCGACCACGCCGGACATCGGCCCGTTCGACGAGGGACGCGAGATCGTCCTGCGCGCCGAGATGGATGTGATCGTGGTGCTGGCGAACTGCCCGCACGTTCTGGACCCGCGCGACGACTATTCGGTGACGCCGGTGCGCGCGACCGCCTGGCGCGGCGAGGTCACGCCCGCAGACGACGACGCCCGCAACGCCACGCCGGAGGGCCTGCGCGCCTTCCTGAACACCGAAGATTATTATGCACGCTGACGCCGCGCATTCCGACGCCGCCCTGGCCGGGCTGTCCGGCGCGATCCTGCATGACGAAATCGTGCCCGCCCGCGCGCCCTGGCTGCACCGGGTCAACAAGGGCCAGACGCTGCGCATCGTCGATCTGGAGGGCAATCAGGCCGTCGACTTCCTGATGTACGCCGCCGGCGACGACGCCGAACGTTACAGTGCGCAGGACACGATCACGGCCCAGGCCAATATCTTCCTGCGCACCGGGACGGTCCTGCTGTCCAATGAGGGGCGGGCGATGATGACCATCACCGGCACCAATGTGGACTATCACGACACGATCGGCGGGGCCTGTTCCTGCGAGTCCAACACGCTGCGCTATGGCCACCACACCAAGGCCCAGCACGCCTGCGTCGACAATTTTCTGGACGCCAATGTCCGCGTCGGCCGCGGCAAGCGGGACATGGTCTCCAACATCAATTTCTTCATGAACGTGCCGGTGGAGCCGGACGGCGCGCTCGGCATCGTGGACGGCATTTCGGCGCCCGGCCTGACGGTGGATCTGCGCGCGGAGATGGATGTCGACGTAGTCGTGTCCAACTGCCCGCAGATCAACAATCCCTGCAACGGCTTCAATCCGACGCCGGTGCGCATGATCGTCGCCGGGTGAGCCGCAAGGGATGAGCATGTCCGGCAAGGTCCTGATCGCCAATCGCGGCGCGATCGCCTGCCGGATCATTCGCACGCTGCGGAAGATGGGCGTGGCCTCCGTCGCGGTGTTCAGCGATGCGGACGCCGGCTCGCTCCACGTCGCGCAGGCGGACGAGGCGATCCATATCGGCCCGGCGCCGGCCGCCGAATCCTATCTGAACATCCCGGCCATCCTGTCGGCGGCGAAGGCGACGGGCGCGCAGGCGATCCATCCGGGCTATGGCTTCCTGTCCGAAAGCACGGAGTTCGCGGAGGCCTGCGCGGCGGCGGGCGTCGCCTTTATCGGACCTACGACAGAGAACATCCGCGATTTCGGCCTGAAGCACCGGGCGCGCGAGCTGGCCGAAGCCAACGGCGTGGCGCTGGCGCCCGGCACGGGCCTGCTGACCGACGCGGCGGGCGCGGTCGCGGCGGCGGAACAGATCGGCTTTCCCGTCATCCTGAAGGCCACGGCCGGGGGCGGCGGCATCGGCATGCAGATCTGCCGCAGCGCGGCGGAGGTCGAGGCGGCGTTCGAAAGCGTCGCCCGGATGGGCGCGGGCAGTTTCGGCAACAACGGCGTCTTCCTGGAACGCTATGTCGAGACCGCCCGGCATATCGAGGTCCAGGTCTTCGGCGACGGGCAGGGGCGCGTCGTCGCGCTGGGGGAGCGGGACTGCTCGCTGCAGCGGCGCAACCAGAAAGTGGTGGAGGAGACCCCGGCGCCGAACCTGCCGCCCGCCACGCGCGCGGCGATGATCGATGCGGCGGTGCGGCTGGCCGAGGGCGCGCGCTACCGCTCCGCCGGGACGGTCGAGTTTCTGTATGACGCCACGCGTGACGATTTCTTCTTCCTGGAGGTGAACACAAGGCTTCAGGTGGAGCACGGCGTGACCGAACAGGTGACCGGGGTCGATCTTGTCGAATGGATGGTGCGCGGCGCGGCGGGGGATTTCGCGTTTCTGGACGGGTTCGCGGCGAACCCGCGCGGCGCCGCGATCCAGGTGCGCATCTATGCCGAAGACCCGGCGCAGAATTACCGGCCGAGTTCGGGCCTGCTGACCGAGGTCGTGTTTCCGCAGGGGCCGCGCGTGGATTCCTGGGTCGGGCCGGGGTCGGAGGTCAGCGCCTGGTACGACCCGATGCTGGCCAAGCTGATCGTCACCGCGCCGGACCGCGCCGCGGCGGTTTCCGCCATCCAGTCGGCGCTGGACGGCGCGCGCCTGTCCGGGATCGAAACCAATCTGGACTGGCTGCGCGACGTCGTGCGCTCCGACGCCTTCGTCAGCGGCAATGTTTCCACCCGCGCGCTGGAGGCGGTGGCGCATGCGCCGGACACGATCCAGGTCCTGGCCGGGGGCGCGTCGACCACGGTTCAGGACTGGCCGGGCCGCGTCGGCTACTGGCATGTCGGCGTTCCGCCTTCGGGTCCGATGGACGCGCTCAGCTTCCGGCTGGGCAACCGGCTGCTGGGCAATGACGAGGATGCGGCCGGGCTGGAGTTCACGGCCGCCGGGCCGACCCTGCGCTTCAATACGGCAACCCGCATCTGCCTGACCGGCGCCGATTTCGGCGCGAAGCTGGACGGCGCGCCGGTTCCGCGCCACGCGCCTGTCGATGTCGCCGCCGGCCAGACGCTGCAGATCGGGCGGGTCGCCGGGGCGGGCATGCGCGGTTACCTGCTGGTCGCCGGCGGGCTGGACGCGCCGGTCTATCTCGGCAGCCGCAGCGCCTTCACGCTCGGCGAATTCGGCGGTCATGCCGGGCGCGCGGTGATGACCGGCGATACGCTGCATCTGGCCGCGCCGGGCGCGAAGACGGGCGCGGTGCAGGACCTGACGCCGCCGGAGATCGAGAAGGACTGGACGGTACGCGTCCTCTACGGCCCGCACGGCGCGCCGGACTTTTTCACCGACGGCGATGTGGAGATGATCGCCGCCACGCCCTGGAAGGTTCACTACAACTCCAACCGCACCGGCGTGCGCCTGACCGGGCCGAAGCCGCACTGGGCACGCAAGGATGGCGGGGAGGCGGGCCTGCACCCCTCCAACATTCACGACAACGCCTACGCCATCGGGGCAGTGGATTTCACCGGCGACATGCCGATCATCCTCGGCCCCGACGGGCCGTCGCTCGGCGGATTCGTCTGCCCGTTCGTCGTGATCGCCGCGGACCTCTGGAAGGTGGGGCAGCTCGCGCCCGGGGACACGGTGCGCTTCCTGCCGGTGAGCGAGGAGACTGCGGCGAAGGCGCTGGGCGATCAGGACGCCTATGTCGAAACGCTGGGCGCGCCGCCGCGCGCGGCGAAGACGCCGCCCGCGCCGCTGGACAGCCCCGTGCTGCACACGATCCCGGCGGACGAAGAGGGGCCGGAGGTCCGCTATCGCCGGCAGGGCGACCGGAACCTGCTGGTCGAATACGGGCCGATCGTTCTGGATCTGGAGCTGCGCCTGCGCATCCACGCGCTGATGCTGGAGCTGGAGCGGATGGCGCTGCCCGGCGTCATCGACGTCACGCCCGGCATCCGCTCTCTGCAGATCCATTATGACAGCCGGGCGCTGACCCAGTCCCTTCTGGTCGAGGCGCTGACGCAGGCGGAGCAGCGCCTGGGCGGGCTGGAGGATTTCGAAATCCCGTCCCGCAACGTGCACCTGCCGCTGTCCTGGGCGGACCCGGCGATCTACGAGACCATCGACAAATACATGGCCTCGGTTCGTGACGACGCGCCCTGGACGCCGGACAATATCGAGTTCATCCGCCGCGTGAACGGGCTGGACAGCGCCGATGACGTGAAGCGCATCGTGTTCGCCGCGGACTATCTGGTGATGGGGCTGGGCGACGTCTATCTGGGCGCGCCGGTGGCCACGCCCGTCGACCCGCGCCACCGCCTAGTCACCACCAAATACAATCCGGCGCGCACCTGGACGCCGCCCAACGTGGTGGGGATCGGCGGCGCTTATATGTGCATCTATGGCATGGAGGGGCCGGGCGGGTACCAGCTGTTCGGCCGCACGATCCAGGTCTGGAACGCCTGGCGCCAGACCGAGCTGTTCCGCGACGGCAAGCCCTGGCTGCTGCGCTTCTTCGACCGGATCAAATTCTTCCCCGTCAGCCATGAGGAGCTGACCGCCTGGCGGCGTGACTTCCCGCTCGGGCGCCGCACCGTGACGGTGGAGGAAGGGACATTTTCCCTCGCCGAATACCGCGCGATGCTGGCGGAGAACGCCGACAGCATCGCCGCCTTCCAGTCCCGCCGTCAGGCCGCCTTCGACGCCGAGCGGGCGGAGTGGGAGCGGCGCGGCGAGTTCGACCGCGTCGCGGCGCTGAGCGAGGAAGCGGACAGCGGGGAAGACGCCGCCCAGATCGACCTGCCCGAAGGCTGCGACCTGATCGAGGCGCCATTCGGCGGCAGCATCTGGAAACTCACCGTCGCCGAAGGCGCTATGGTGGAGGCTGGACAGCCGGTCGCGGTGATCGAGGCGATGAAAATGGAATGCCCGGTTCAGGCGCCGGTCGGCGGGGTGATCCGCCGCATCTATGTGGCCGAGCGCCAGTCCGTCGCGCCCGGCGCGGCCATGTTCGCGATCGAGGCCGCCTGATGGGCCGCGCCGCCGCCATCGCCGCCGAGGTGCGCGCCGGAAAGCGCAGCGCGGTTCACGCCGCGCGCGGCGCGCTGCAGCGGATCGCGGTCTATGACGCGATCCAGCCCCAGGCCTGGATCAGCCGCTTCACGCCGGACCAGATCATCGCGGCGGCCGGGGCGGTGGACGCGCGTATCGCGGCGGGGGAGGATTTGCCGCTGGCCGGCGTTCCGTTTGCGGTGAAGGACAATATCGACGTCGCCGGGCTGGACACCACGGCGGGCTGCCCCGCCTATGCCTATACGCCGGAGCGCAACGCCTTCGTCGTTCAGCGCCTGCTGGATGCGGGCGCGGTCTGTATCGGCAAGACCAATCTGGACCAGTTCGCGACCGGGCTGAACGGCACGCGCAGCCCCCATGGCGCCCCGCGCTGCGTCTTCAATCTGAACTATGTCAGCGGCGGCTCCAGCTCCGGCTCCGCGGTGGCGGTCGCCGCCGGGCTGGTCGCGTTCTCGCTGGGCACGGACACCGCCGGGTCGGGCCGCGTGCCGGCGGCGTTCAACGGCCTGGTCGGGCTGAAGCCCAGCAAGGGGCGCTGGAGCACGTCGGGTCTCGTCCCGGCTTGCCGCTCCCTGGACTGCATCACGGCGTTCACGGCGGATGCGGAGGACGCGGCGCTGGTGGACTCGGTCGCCGCCGGGTTCGACGCCGAAGACCCGTTCTCCCGCCGTCTGGAGGCGCGGGAGGCGGGGCTGCGCATCGGCGTGCCGCTGCCGCATCAGTTGAACTGGTTCGGGGATCTGGAGTCCGGGACGCTGTATGCGCGCGCGGTCCGGCGGCTGTCGGCGCTGGGCTATGGCGTGGCGGAGCTGGACGTCGCGCCGCTGCTGGACGCGGCGTCTCTCTTATATAGCGGCCCCTGGGTGGCCGAGCGCACCGCGGCGCTCGAGGACCTGCTGGACACCAATCCGGAGGCGATGGACCCGACGGTGCGGGACATCGTGGCGGCGGGGAAGGGCATCAGCGCGGTGGAGGCGTTCCGCGGCCAGTACCAGTTGGCCGCCCACGCCCGTGTCGCCGAGACGATATGGCAGCATGTGGACGTGCTGGCCCTGCCCACGGCGCCCACGATCTACCGCGTGCGGGAGATGCTGCAGAGCCCCGTGGCGCTGAACGCCAATCTCGGCCTCTACACCAATTTCGTGAACCTGCTGGACATGGCCGCCGTGGCCACGCCCGCCGGTTTCCGCGCCAACGGCACCGGCTTCGGCGTCACCTTCATCGCCCCGGCGGGGACCGACGCCGCCTTGCTGGAGATCGCCGGGCGCTGGGGCGAGGGCGACCCCTATCCAAACCCCGAACCCGATCTGGAGGGACGAATGGACCGCATCAAGCTCGCCGTGGTCGGCGCGCACCTGAAGGACATGCCGCTGCACTGGCAGCTGACCTCCCGCGACGCCGTGTTCGTGGAGGAGACCGAGACCGCGCCGACCTACCGCCTCTACGCGATGGCGAACTCCACCCCGCCCAAACCGGCCCTGATCCATGACGACACGGGCGGGGCGATCAAGGTGGAGGTCTATGAGCTGGACGCCGCGGCCTTCGGTACGTTCGTGGCGGAGGTTCCGCCGCCGCTGGCCATCGGCACGGTCACCCTGGCCGACGGGTCCAGCGTGAAGGGTTTCGTCGCCGAACCGCGCGCCGCTTTGGGGGCGGAGGACATTACCGGCCTTGGCGGCTGGCGCGCCTATATCGCCCGCTAAAGGCCCGTAAGGGTTGCGACTACGCGGTGTTTCCACTTTCCCCGCGGGGCCGGGCGAGATAGCCATAAGCCCCGCGTCTAGCGCCACATTCCAGCAGCCCGGAGCTGAGCCCTGTCGGTCATCGCCGCACTCCACCATGTCACGCGATACCGCTACGACAGGCCCGTGGAGCTCAGCCCCCACGTCATCCGCCTGCGTCCGGCGCCGCACAGCCGGGCGCGCGTGGTCTCCTATTCCCAGAAGATCACCCCGGCCAACCATTTCATAAACTGGCAGCAGGATCCGCACGGCAACTGGCTGGCCCGGCTGGTCTTCCCGGAACGGACGACCGAGTTTTCGGTCACGGTGGACCTCGCCGCCGAGATGACGGTGGTCAATCCGTTCGATTTCTTCGTCGAGCCCTATGCCGAGGAATTCCCCTGGTCCTATTCCGACGATCTGCGGATGGACCTGGCCGCCTATCTGGAGCCGGAAGAGGGCGGGCCGCTGCTGGACGGGTTCGTGGCGCAGCAGGACCTCACCGGCCGGTCCACGGTCGAATTCCTGGTCGGGCTGAACGCCGACATCCAGAAGCGGGTGAAATACCTGGTCCGCATGGAGCCGGGCGTGCAGACGCCGGACGAGACGCTGGAGGCCGGCTCCGGCTCCTGCCGGGACAGCGCCTGGCTGCTGGTGCAGGCGCTGCGCCGGCTGGGCTTCGCCGCCCGGTTCGTCTCCGGCTATCTGATCCAGCTGAAGGCGGACATCGACCCGATCGAGGGGCCGGTCGGCACGCTGAACGATTTCACCGACCTGCACGCCTGGGGGGAGGTCTATATCCCGGGCGCCGGCTGGATCGGGTTCGACGCCACGTCCGGCCTGCTAACGGGGGAGGGGCATATCCCCCTGGCCGCCGCGCCGCATTACCGCTCCTGCGCGCCGATCACCGGGGCGGCCGACGCCGCGGCGACCGAGTTCGATTTCGACATGTCGGTGACGCGGATGGTGGAGCCGATCCGCATCACCCGCCCGTTCGAGGACCGCGCCTGGGCGGAGCTGGACGCGCTGGGCCAGCGTGTGGAGCAGGATTTGAAGGACGGCGACGTCCGCCTGACCATGGGCGGCGAGCCGACCTTCGTGTCGGTTGACGATTTCGAATCCGCCGAATGGAACACCGCCGCCACCGGCCCGGCCAAGACGGTGATGGCCGAACGCCTGATCGAGCGGCTGCGGGAGCGGTTCGGCCCGGGCGGCCTGCTGCATCACGGCCAGGGCAAATGGTATCCGGGCGAGCCGCTGCCGCGCTGGGCGCTGGGCCTGTACTGGCGCCATGACGGCCAGCCGGTCTGGCGCGGGACCGGCGCGGAGGAGGGCCGCAAGGGCCGCCCCGTCACCGCCCATCACGCGCGCAAATTCCTGGGCGCGCTGGCCGAGCGGCTGGGCCTGGACGCGCGCAACATCATGGGCGCGCGCGAGGACCCGATCGCCACGATGCGCGCCGAGGGCGAGCTGCCCGACAATGTCGACATCCTGAGCGAGGAGCTGGACGACGAAGCCGCGCGCACGGCCCTGCGCCGGACGCTGGAAGCCGGGATGACCCAGCCGGTCGGCTATGTCCTGCCCCTGCGCAAGACGCTGACAAAGGTCGAAGGCGAGGGCTGGGTCAGCGAGCGCTGGCGTTTCCGCCGCGGACGCATGTTCCTGTCGCCCGGGGACTCGCCGATCGGTTTCCGTCTGCCGCTGT
>CAJXKJ010000055.1 GCA_913055605.1 uncultured Euryhalocaulis sp.
GACAGGATCGTGCTGTGGGGCCATTCGGCCGGCGCCAGCCACGTCGCCGACTATGTCGCCGCCCACGCCGATGAGGAGTCGGAGATCGACGGCGCGGTCCTGATGTCCGGCTTCTACCGGCTGTCCCCGGACGAGCCTTCGGTCTGGGCCTCCTATTACGGCGACGATCCCGCGCAATACCCGGACATGGCGTCCCTGCCGGGACTGGTGGAAACCGACGTGCCGCTGCTGATCGTGGACGCCGAGCTGGACCTGCCGGACTCCAACGCCCAGGCCGAGACGCTGGAAGGCGCGCTTGAGGACGCGGGCAAGCCGGTCCATCGTGTGCACCTGCCGAACCACAACCATATTTCGGAAGCCTATGCGATCGGCACGCCGGACACCTCGCTCAGCGAGCCGGTAAAGGCCTTCGTGATGGAGGCGACCGCAGGGCAGTAGACGCCAGAGCAGATAAGGGACGGTTCTTGAGCGTAACGCTGGACAGAGACGAGGCGGGCCTCGCGCCCGCGGCCCCGGGGGCGTTCGATCCCTCCGGCGTGGACGTCCTCGCCTTCGCGCAGGCCGAACGCGCCGCCGGCCGGCCGGTCTGCCTCGCCACCGTCGTCCAGATTTTCGGCACGTCCCCGCGCGCCCTCGGCGCGCAGATGGCGGTGAGCGAAGACGGGCGCAGCGCCGGCCACGTCTCCTCCGGCTGTCTGGAGCGCGCCATCGTGGCGGAGGCGCAGGCCGCCATGGAGGCGGGCGCCAGCCGCCTGGGCCGTTACGGCCAGGGCTCCCAGTACATCGACATCGCGCTGCCCTGCGGCTCGGCCCTCCAGATCCTGTTTTCCGTCGGCCCCTCGCCGCAGGCTTTGGACCATGCGCTGGACGCCGCCGCTGCGCGCCGTCCCTTCGCGCTGGCCTTCGATCTGGCCTCCGGCGCGGTGTCGTTCCGCGTAAACGCGGACGAGGCCGCGGGCGAGGGGCGTTTCGCCCGGGCCTATGCGCCGCGCCTGCGGGTCGTGGCCGCGGGGCAGGGGGCGGAGCTGACAACGCTCGCCCGCCTCGTCCGCGCCGCCGGCTATGACATGACCGCCGTGTCTCCGGACGCCAATGCGCTGGCGGCGTGCGAGGACGCAGGCGCGACCGCCGTCGCGCTGAAATCGGCGGGCGGCGCGCCGGACATCGCCATCGACGAATGGACCGCCGTCGTCCTGCTGTTCCATGAGCGCGAATGGGAAATCCCGATCCTGAAGGCCGCGCTGTCCAGCGACGCCTTCTATGTCGGCGCGGTGGGCAGCCGCCGCACCGCCGCTGCCCGGCTGGAGGATCTGTTCGCCGTCGGCGTCTCGCCGGACGCGGCTAGCCGCCTGCGCGGGCCGATCGGCATGCTGGCCTCCACGCGCGACCCGTCCGCCCTGGCCCTGTCCGCGCTGACCGAGATCGTCGGGGCCGCGCGCGCCGCCTAGATGGCCGTCCGGGCTGAAGACACGGTCCTGATCCTGCTCGCCGCCGGCCTATCGCGCCGCCATCCGGGCGACAAGCTGCTGGCCGAATACCAGGGCCGTCCGCTGATCGCCCACGCCGCTGGAACGCTGGCCGCCATCCCCTTCGCCGCCCGCGTCGCCGTAATCCCGCCGGATGCGCCCGGCCGGGCCGCGCCGCTCGCCGCGCTGGGCTTCGAGACCGTCGTGAATCCCGCGCCCGAAGACGGGCAGGGCGCCTCCCTGCGCGTCGGGGCGGCGGCCGCGGCGCGAAAGGCTCCGAAGGCGGTTGTGCTGGCGCTGGCCGACATGCCGCACATCCCCGAATCGCATGTCCGCGCCCTGCTGGATCGCCTTGATCCCGACGATCCGAAATCGCTGGCCTTCAGCCTGGCCGAGGGCGCGGAGCGCTGGCGCAGCCCGCCGGCGGCGTTCGGCGCGGGCTGGCTGACGGACCTGTCGGATGTGTCCGGCGATCTGGGCGCCCGCGGAATCCTCCGCGCCGCGCCGGATTCCGCCGCCGTTCCGGCGCCCGCCGCCTGGCTCGCGGATTTCGACACGCCGGCCGATTTCGGCGGCGAAACCGCCAGCTGAGAATCCTTCTCACATTACCGTAAGTTCAGAGCCGGATGCGCCGCGGGACTTTGTTAAAAGCGGCGAAAATCGTATATTCATCGCGGGAGACACCGTCCGGGCCGGCGAAGCAGGCAATTCGCAGCCCAGCCCGGGCATATCGACACGCCGGAAAGCGGAGCGACTAATGGCTTTCACTATTAACGTGAACGGCGCGGATCATACCGTGGACGTTGACGGAGACATGCCCCTTCTCTGGGTGCTGCGGGACGAGCTGAACATCAAGGGGCCGAAATTCGGCTGCGGCGTGTCGCTCTGCGGCGCCTGCACGGTCCATCTGGACGGCAACGCCATCCGCGCCTGCGTCACCCCGGTGTCCGCCGTGGGCGATGCGCAGGTCACCACGATCGAGGCGATCGGCGAGACCGAAATCGGCGCCAAGCTGCAGGACGCCTGGCTGGAAGAAGACGTGATCCAGTGCGGCTACTGCCAGGCCGGCCAGATCATGTCCGCCGCCGCGCTGCTGGCGAACACGCCCGCGCCGACGGACGGAGGCATCGACGCCGCCATGGCCGGGAATATCTGCCGCTGCGCCACGTACCAGCGCATCCGCAAGGCGATCAAACGCGCCGCCGGCCTCGACACCGCCGACACCCGGGGATAACGCACCATGCCGCTCGACAACGCTGAACAGCTTCCCGCGGCCGGCCTTTCCCGCCGCGGTTTCCTGAGGGCCGGGGCCGCCGCGGGCGGCGGACTTCTGGTCGGACTGAATTTCGCCGCCACCGCCGCCGCACAGTCCGCGGCCGCGACCGAGGGCGTGCTGAACATCTATGTCACCGTCGGCACGGACGGGGCGATCACCATCGTCAACAAGAACCCGGAAATCGGCCAGGGCATCAAGACCATGCTGCCCATGCTGATCGCCGAGGAGCTGGACGCCGACTGGGATCGCGTTACGGTCGTGCAGGCTGACGCCGACGGCGCCAAATACGGCGCCCAGTTCGCGGGCGGCAGCTTCGCCACGCCGATGAACTGGATGCCGATGCGCCAGACCGGCGCCGCGGCCCGCGCCATGCTGATCGCCGCCGCCGCCCAGCAATGGGGCGTTGGCGCCGCCGAGTGCAGCACCGCGCCCGGCAAGGTCGTCCACGCCGCCACGGGGCAGGAGCTGGATTACGGCGCGCTGGCCGTCGCGGCCGCCGCGCTGACCGCGCCGGACCCCGCGACGCTGACCCTGAAAGACCCGGCGGACTTCCGCATCATCGGCACCTCGATCCCGCAGGTCGACACGATGCGGATCCTGACCGGCCAGCCGATCTTCGGCATCGATGTCGAAGTGCCGGGCATGAAATACGCGGTGTACGAGAAGTGCCCCGTTTTCGGCGGCACGCTGGTCAGCGCCGATCTGGACGCCGCCAAGGCGATGCCGGGCGTCATCGACGCCTTCATCGTGCGCGGCAACAACAGCACCGAAGGCACGCTGGGCGGCAACGTCCTGGAAGGCCTGATGGACGGCGTGGCGATCGTCGCGGAGAACTGGTGGTACGCCAACCGCGCCCGCTCGGTCCTGAACGCCGAATGGGACACCAGGGGCGAATCCGCCAGCGACGCCGAACACGCCGCCAAGGCGGCCGAGGCGTTCGCGTCCGGCCCGGGCGACGTTCTGCGCGATGATGGCGACGTCGATGGCGCGTTCGAAGGCGCCGCCAAGACGATCGAGGCCGAATACTCCTATCCGTTCCTCAGCCACGCCCCGCTGGAGCCGCAAAATACCACGGTGGCGGTGCATGAGGACGGCAGCGTCGAAGTCTGGTCGCCGACCCAGAACCCGGAACCGGGCCGCGCCGGCGTGGCGCTGGCGCTGGGCGTCGACCCGTCTCAGATCACCATCCACATGATCCGGAACGGCGGCGGCTTCGGCCGGCGCCTGAACAACAACTTCATGACCGAAGCGGCGGTGATCGCCCAGCGCGCCGGCGTGCCGGTGAAGCTGGTCTGGAACCGTCAGGACGATCTGCGTCACGACGTCTATCGCCCCGCCGGCTTCCACAAATTCGGCGCCGCGCTGGACGATCAGGGCAATCTGGTCGGCTTCAAGGACCATTTCGTGTCCTTCGGCCAGGACGGCCGGCCCCATTCCTCGGCCGACCTCGCGCCCACGACCTTCCCGGTCGAGTATGTGGAGAATGTCCGCTACGAGCAGACGCTCCTGCCGCTGAACATGCCCACCGGGCCGATGCGCGCCCCGGGCAGCAACGCGCTCGCCTTCGTCTTCCAGTCCTTCCTGGATGAGGTCGCGGCCGAGTCCGGCAAGGACCCGCTGCAATTCCATCTCGACGTGCTGGGCGAGCCCCGCGAGGTCGTGATGACCCCGGGCTTCATGGGCCCGCAGCCGGGCTTCAACAACGCCCGCATGGCCGATGTCCTGCGCATCGTGGCCGAACGCGCCGGCTGGGCCGACCGGGCCTCGCTGCCGCAGGGCACGGGCCTCGGCATCGCGTCCTATTACTGCCACCTCGGTTATTTCGCCCACGTCGCGAAAGTGACCGTGGACGCCAATGGCGGCTGGGCCGTGGACAAGATCTGGATGGTCGGCGATGTCGGCAGCCAGATCATCAACCCGACCGGCGCGGTGAATCAGTGCGAGGGCGGGTGCCTGGACGGCCTCGGCCAGATGACGCTGGGCCTGACGTTCGAGAACGGCCAGGTCGTCGACTCGAACTTCAACACCTACGCCCTGCCGCGCATCAACAAGATGCCGCCGGTCGATATCCATTTCCACATCACCGACAACCCGCCGACGGGCCTCGGCGAACCGGCCCTGCCGCCGGTGCTGCCGGCCGTGGCCAACGCCATCTTCGCCGCGTCGGGCCGCCGGGTGCGCAGCCTGCCGATGAGCGGCGCCAGCGTGGCGTCGGCGTAAACCCGCTTCGATCCGGTTCAGGGCGTGTTCAGCTTCGGCTGGGCACGCTCTGGCCGGCGTCCTTTCTCTGGAGACATGCGAATGAAGAAGACTGCAGCGTTCCCGCTCGCCCTGATGGCGGCGCTGGGGGCGGTGAGCGGCGCGTTTGCGGCCGGCGATCCGGCCAAGGGCGAACAGGCCTTCACCCTGTGCGGCACCTGCCATACCGGCCAGGCCGGCGCCATCGCGCCCGATTTGCACGGCGTGATCGGCCGCAAGGCCGGCTCCCAGCCGGACTTCCAGCTCTACACCCAGGCGCTGAAGAGCGCCGATGTGGTGTGGACCGAGGAAACGCTCAGCGAATTCCTGAAAATGCCGGGCGCGATGATCCCCGGCACCACGATGGCGATCCCCGTGCCGGACGAGACCCAGCGCGGCGACCTGATCGCCTATCTGAAGACGCTGGACGAATAGGCGGTATTCCGCCGCATCCCGGCAAAACCGGGTGACCCTGGGGCGGCCGCGCGTTAGCGTGGCCGCCTCATTCATTTCCGGTCCGGGGGGAATTTCGTGTCCAGCATCAGCCTGTCCCATGCGCAAAAAGTCATCGATGCGGCGCTCGCGCACGCCCGCGAGGCGGATCTGAAGCCGCTATCGGTTGCCGTGCTGGATTCGCGCGGCGCGCTGAAGGCCGCCGCCTCGGAAGAAGGCGTCAGCCTGAAGCGGTTCGAGGTGGCGCACGGCAAGGCGCACGGCGCGCTGGCCCTCGGCATGGGCTCGCGCGCCCTCGGCGCCCGCGCCGAACAGCAGGCCTATTTCATTGCGGCCGCGAGCCATGTCGCCGGCCCCCTCGTCCCGGTGCCGGGCGGGGTCCTGATCAAGTCCGAGGACGGCGAATTGCTGGGCGCGGTCGGCATTTCCGGCGACACCTCGGACAATGACGAGGCCGCTTGCCTGGCCGGGATCAAGGCGGCGGGCCTGGTCGGCGACCCCGGCTAGGGGCGTCTCCAGAACACGAAGCTCCAGAACAAGAAAAGGGCCGGCGCAACCGCCGGCCCTTTTTAGTGTGCGCGTGGGGCGGCTCTAGAAGCTGAGCCGTCCGCCAACGAACACCGCGCGCGGCATGCCGGGCGTCAGGAAGCGCGGGTCGCTCGCGGCGGGCGCTTCGCTCAGGAACACCTCGTCCGCTTCCCCGTACGTGCCGAAGGTCTCGTAGTTCGTGTCGAACACATTCTCGACGCGGGCGAACAGCGTGGCTTTCGACGTCACGTCGAAGGACAGGCCGGCGTCCACCCGGACAAAGCCGTCCAGACGGTCGCCGTCATTGCCCTCGTCCCCGCGCAGCACGCGGCTGGACGTGGCGATCAGGTTCAGCTCGGCCGCCGCCCGCTCGATGAAGCGCCACTCGGCGTTCAGATTGCCGCTGTGCAGCGGGATCAGCGGGATGCGGTCGCCCGGCGACACGGCGATTTCGCCCAGCGGACCGGCGTTCGGGTTGTCGTCGGCGCGCAGGGTCAGCGCGTCCTCGAACGTCGCGTCGATATAGGAATAGGACGCGCCCAGCGACCAGTCGCCGCCGGTCCAGCGCAGCCAGCTTTCGAAGCCCTGGCGCTTGGTGTCGCCGGCGTTGCGGAAGTAGCCGGACCCGACAATGGGGCCGGAGCTGACAAAGATGATGTCGTCCTTGTTGGTCGTGGTGAACCCGGTCACCGACCAGCTCAGGGCACCGCCCATCGCGTCGTGATCGCCGCCGATCCCGGCCTCCCAGCCCTTCGCGATCACCTGCTCCAGCGGCGGGTCGGCGACAAAGGCGTTGGGGAAGCGGCAGGGCTGGGTCTCGTCGGCGCAGGCCAACTCCGCCGGCGTCGGCGTCCGGTTGCTCTCCGCGTAACGCGCGAAGACATGCAGGCCGGAGTCGAAATCGTAGGTCGCCTCGATCGCCGGATTGAAGCGTTCGAATTCATGGCTGCCGGTAAGGGCCGTGCCGATCTGGTCGACCAGGTCGATATCGGCCTTGTTGTAGCGGCCCGACACCTCGACCGAGAGCCGCTCTGTCAGGTCGAACGCCGCCCCGGCGTAAAAGCCCCAATAGGCAGAGTCCGTGACCAGGCCGGTATTGTATTCGTCGCCACCCAGGAACACGCCGCTGCCCTCGACGCTGCGCGTGGAGGTCAGCTCGCCCAGCTCGGCGCTGCTGGCGAAATCGCTTTCGCTCTCGTCATAGGCCGCCCCGACCGTCAGCTCGGCCAGCATCCCGCTTTGCGGCCGCAGGACCAGCTGGCCCGTCGCGCCTGTCGAGTCGGTGTCGGTGCCGGAGCGGTTGAACAGGCCGAACGGCTCGTCACCGATATCGTCTTCCTCGATCTCCTCGCCGAACAGGTCTTCCAGGACCTCGCCCTCGCCGTCCTCCTCGCACAGGAAGTCTTCGAAGGCCGGGTCCTCGCACTCTTCGGCCTCGGTCTCGTCGCCGTTCAGCGTGTCCTGGCGATAGCGGCGGTGATAGGCGCCGGTCTCCAGCGTCAGCACGTCGGACAGCTCAAAATCGCCCCGCGCCTGCACGAACAGCAATTCGTTCTGGGTGTTGTCGGGATGGGTGAACACGGATTTGCGCCGCGCTTCCAGCAGGTCGAAGGGCGCCGCGCCGTTGCCGTTCAGATCGCTGTCGGCATAGGTCACGCTCATCCCGACGCGCCCGCGCGCAAAGCGCCGCTCGACATCGCCGAACAGCTGCACCAGTTCCGACGGCGAATAGTCGCGCCAGCCGTCTTCCTCGAAATACGATCCCGCCGCGTACAGGCCCCAGTCGCCGTCGTTCCAGCCGGCCTCGCCGCTGGTCAGCAGGCGGCCGAAACTGCCGCCGCTGGCCTCCACCGCCGCGCCCTCGAAGGTAAAGCCGGTCTTCATCGTCGCGGCGATCGCGCCGCCCAGCGCGTTCAGCCCGAACAGCGGATTGGCGCCGCCCAGCACATTGACGGAGTCGATGGCGACTTCCGGCACCAGGTCGAAATTGACCACGTCGCCGAAGCCTTCATTGATCCGCGCGCCGTTCTGATAAAAGGCGATGCCCTGCGGCAGGCCCAGCAGGCCGGACACCGAATAGCCGCGATAGGACAGTTCGGGCTGGAAGGGATTGCCCTGCGGCTCGCTGATCGTGATCGCCGCGCCGTTGCGGCGCAGGAAATCGCCCAGAGACGGCAGGCCCGCGGCCGCGCCGTCTTCATTGGGCAGAAGCTGGCCGCCCGGCTCGGCTTCGCTGCCCGCGGGCTTCAGCCCGGTAACCAGAACGCGGTCGATTTCGCCCTGGCCCTGGGCCAGGGCCGGCGCGCTGACCGACGCGGCGAGCAGAGCCAGACTGGCGGCGCGCTGGATGGTCATCTCGTTTTCTCCCGGGGGTTTTATTGTTATCGGCGGCTTACCGGACCGCCGCGCCCAAATCCTGAGAACATTCTCATAAACCCCGCCTTAAAAAGCGGACCCGGCGCTGTAGGGAGCGCCGGGTCCAGGTAGGGTGGGGACACACCCGGCTTTCGCCGGGCTGTCTGTGCATGAACCGCTGCTAGGGGGGCTTGGCAGCGGCCCTGATCCGGGCGGGCTCAACCGCCGGACAGACAGTGTGATAGCGCGCAGGACCCCCGTTGGTCCTGAGATGTCTCTTAGAAATCAGTGTCTTAATATGGGACGCTGTGCGTCAGGTCGCCGCGCGCCGGGGCGCGAGGCGGAAACCGACCCCCCGCACGGTCTCGATCCGCGGCGCGGCCGGCTGGTCGGCCAGATGCTTGCGCAGATAGCCGATATACACGTCCACCGTGTTCTCGGTCAGCTCGCTGTCCACGCCCCACACCTTGTCCAGCAGCGACTGGCGGCTGACCGGGTCGTCCCCGGTCTGCGCCAGACAGGCCAACAGGTCGAATTCGCGATTGGACAGCGGCATGTCCGTCCCGTCGCAGGCCGCCGTGCGCGACTTCAGGTCCAGGCGCAGCGCCCCGGCGGTGACGATCTGCGCGCTCAGCGCCTCGCCGCGCCGGGTCAGCACGGTCAGCCGCGCCAGCAATTCCTCGAACGCGAAGGGCTTGGTCAGATAGTCGTCGGCGCCGGACCGGAACCCGTCCAGCTTGTCGTTCAGCGTCTCGCGCGCCGTCAGCATCAGCACCGGCGTCTCCACCCCGGCGTCGCGCGCCTGCCGGCACAGATCCAGCCCGTCGCCGTCCGGCAGGCCGACATCCAGAACCGCCGCCGCATAGGGCCGGGCGCACAGCGCCGCCAGCCCCTCCGCCGCAGTCTGCACCCATTCGATGCGATAGTCCTCGGGCTCCAGCCCGCGGATGACAAAGCGCGCGATCCCCGGATCGTCCTCGACAAGCAATATCGTCATGCGGTCATCGGCAGGCTGAGTTCGATGGTCAGGCCCTGTCCCGTCACATTGCGCGCGGACACCTGTCCGCCATGCTGCTCCACCACCCAGCGCGTGACCGACAGGCCGACGCCCGCGCCCCCGGCGCGCGCGCCCTCGGGCCCCTGGAAATAGCTGTCGAACAGGAAGGGCAGGGCGTCCGGGTCCACGCCCGGCCCGCCGTCGGTGACGCGGATATGCGCCTCGCCCTCATCGGCGTGCAGGGACAGGCGCACGCCCGGCGACCCGGCGGCGAATTTCGCCGCGTTGTCGACCAGCACAAGCAGCGCCTGCTGCAGCCAGCTTTCGTCGCCCATCACCACCAGTTCCTCCCCGTCCAGCCCGTCCCCGGTCAGCACCAGGCCGCTGGATCGTGTATATGGCTCTGCAAGTGCTACGACGCCGCTTAGCAAACGGTTCAGTTGAATCGGTTCGCGGCGAAGGACAATCCGCCCGTCCTCGGCCCGCGCCAGAGCCAGCAGATCGTCCAGCCGCCGCTGCAAAAAGGCGCTGTTGGCGGCGATATGCTCTAGCGCCTCCTTCAGATAGTCGACCGTCGCCTCGGCGTTGCGCAGCGCCACTTCCGCCTCGCCGCGGATCACCGTCGCTGGCGTGCGCAGTTCGTGGCTGACCTTGGAAAAGAATTTCCGCCGCGTCCCGTCGATCTCGGCCAGCCGCTCGCGCCCGGCCTCGATCTCCGCGGTCCGTTCGGCGACTTCGGCCTCCAGCGTCTGGGCGTGGCGGGCCAGCGCCTCGCGCTGCGCCGTCACTTCCTCTTCCAGCCGGTTGAAGGCGCGCGCCACGTTCTGGATCTCGGCGAAGCCCTGCGGGCGCAGGGGTTCGGCCGGCGTGTCCGGGCGCGCCGCGCCGACGCGTTCGGCCGCGGCCTCCAGCCGGCGCAGGGGCCGGCCCATGCTGCGCCCCATCGCCCAGGCGCCCAGGCCCGCCAGCGCCGCGAAGAACGCGAAGACGATGAGGCTTGCGCGCAGCGTGCGCGCCTTCAGGCTGCGCATGGCGGCGATGGCCTCGCGCGCCTCTTCCTCCTCGCCCTGTTCGATGCGCGCGGCCAGCCGGTCGAGCGACCGGCGCTGCGCCTCCGCCGCGGCGGGGCCGGCGGCGACCGATTGGGCGAACCCCTGCAGGCTTTCGCGCAGGTCGGCGACCAGCACGCCCAGCTCCACGGCGCGGGCGGCTTCCTCGGCCTGCCGGTCGCGCATCGCCGGGCTGTCTTCATAGGCCGCCAGCTCGTCCGCGATGGTCGCCGAATATCCGGCCAGCTGGTCCTCGATTTCCCGCAAAGCGCGCGCCTGGTCGGCCATGGTCGAGGGGGCATAGCCGGACAGCAGCAGGGCGTTGATATCCGCCTCGATCCGCGTCACGCGCGCCAGCTGGTCCTGCGACCGAGACAGCCGGTCCAGCAGGCGGTCCGCATCGGCCAGCGCCATGGCGGTCAGCGCCGCCATCGCCACCAGCGCCGCCAGCACCAGCCCCGCCGCCGCCATCATGGCGTGGCGGAAGGAGATGGCGCTGCCTGCGGAAAAAGGGCTGGCGAACGGCGTCATTCGCATCCGGTTGTGACGGCGCGCCAGGGCCGCGCCAGAAACGCGTCTGGACGCACGATGCTATGCCGAAGCCCGCAAAACCCAAACCCGCCGGGGCAGGCTACAAGCTCAGGTCGCCGGCGCGGCCCACTGGGCCAGCCAGTTCACCATGGCCTGCGGCGTCTCGTGGTTCTCGTCGGTGACTTCGTAGGAGCTGTGCAGCACCGTCCCGCCCGGCTCCACCACGATCAGCCACGGATAGCCGGTCACCGCCTCGGTCCCGAACCGCTCCAGCACCTGCAGATTCTGGTCCGTCTGGCCGGAGGTGGAGCTGACATTCACATAGACCAGCTCGAAATTGTCTTCGATGAAGGGCGCGACCTCGGGCAGTTTCATCACCCCGGCCAGCCCCCGGCACCAGCCGCACCAGTTTCCGCCCAGGTCCAGGATCACGCGCTTGCCGCTCTCCTGCGCCTGCGCGAAAGCCGCGTCGATCGCCGCGTTCGTGGCCGCCGGATCGATCTCGTCCGCATAGGGATAGGGCAGCGGGGTGGGCAGGTCGTCCAGCGTCGCGACGCTCACCTCCGGCGCGCCGTTCGCGGCCTCCTGCCCGTCCGAACAGGCCGCAACCGCAAGGGCCAGCGCGGCCGCCAGGTTCGATGCCGGAATCCGCATGGGCCTCTCCATCGGCGCGGGGTCGCGCAGATCATGGCGCCGGGCCCAGCTCAAAGCAAAACCCCCAAAGCCCCCCCCAAAGCAAAACCCCGCCGGATCGCTCCGGCGGGGTTTGCAACGTCCGGATGGGCCGGGGGCTACGGCCCGGCCTGCCCCAGCTCCTCGGTCTGGCCGTCCTTGCCGACCGTGGCGGCGGCTTCCTTGTCTTTCCTGTTCGCCGCGATGTGCGTCGGGATCAGGAAGAAGCTGATCGTCGTGATCAGCGCGCACCCGCCGATGAAGAACAGGAAGGTGCTGATCGGCATGCCCTGGCTTTCCCGCAGGCTGAAATAGGTCGAGGCGGCGGCGGGGCTCGCCACCGCGCCGATGCGCGAGAAGGTCTGCGCCATGCCGACGGCGGAGCCGCGCACCTCGGTCGGATAGGCGTTGGCGCTGACCGCATACATGAAGGCCTGCATGCCGTTCACCGACGCGCCGCCGACCAGACAGACGCCCAGCAGGACGCCGACGGCCCCGCCCGGATCGTTCATCAGGATGCCGATAATGGCGCTCGCCACGACACCCAGAAGCGCCAGCAGGGAGCCGACGATGCGGGAGCCGAAGACTCCGATCAGGACCGCCCCGCCGATGGAGCCGAAAAAGGCGCCCAGGCTGAAATTCTGCAGCGTGGAGCTGGCGGCCTCGACCGACCAGCCGGCGTCCTCGGCCAGCGTCGGCAGATAGTTGGTGTAGAGGTACAGCACGAAGCTGTTCATCGCGAACGCCGCCCAGATCAGGATCGTGGACAGGCGGTAGCGCGGGCTCCAGATCGTGGCGAACCAGCTGTTGGCGGTGTTCTTGGTGAAATAGAACGCGGCAACCAGACCGATCAGCAACGCCAGGATGATCATCCACATCAGCGACAGGCCGGGCACGGCCGCGCCCAGCACCGCCACCACGATGGCCACCGCCGCGATGGCAAATCCCATCTGGCGGTTCTTGCTGGCCTGCTGCGCGGTCGGCGGCGCGGCGGGCTCGGGCTTGTCCGCGCTTTCCTGGACATAGAAGTCCTCGCTGCCGTCGAAGCGCTGCTCGCGCACCAGACGGTTCAGCCAGTTCGCCAGCTTTTTGTGCATGGCCGGATGCTGCGCCATGAATTTCGGCGATTCCGGCAGGGTGAAGGAGAACAGCGCGAACAGGACCAGCGGCACCACGGCGCCGACGAAGAACATCGCGCGCCAGCCATAGGTCGGCACCAGCGCATCGTTGATGATGCCGGCCAGCGTGCCGCCCAGCGGCACCGCGACGATGACCGTGGCGACCACGACGCTGCGGATTTTCTTGGAGGTCCATTCGGCGATCAGCGTGGTGGCCAGCGGCGTCACGCCGCCCAGGCCGAACCCGGTGACCAGGCGGAAGGTCGTCAGCTGCCAGAGATTCTGGGAGATGAAACAGAGGATGGAGCCGACGAAGAGCAGCGCCAGACACGCCACATAGGCGCGCTTGCGGCCGATCCGGTCGCCGGCCCAGCCGAGGCCGACAGAGCCGATCGCCATGCCGATCAGGCCGGCCATGTTCACCGGCCCCAGATCGGCGCCGGTCACGCCCCAGTCCTCGATCAGGCGCGGGCCGACATAGCCCATGGTGAACAGGTCGAACCCGTCCGTCAGCATGATGATGATCATCATGATCGAGATGGAGAACGGCAGAGGGAAGAATTTCCCCTGGTCGATCACCGCGCCGACTTCTACGCGACGGCCTGTGGCGCCCGCCGCGCCGGTTCCAGTATCAGCCAAGACGGCCTCCCCGTTATTCTGGCGTCTCCCCCGAGACGATTATCGTAATTCGGTCATTTCAGACCCGCCGAGTCCAGTCCCGCCCGGCGTTGTGCGCAAAGGGATAGCGGTTGAAGCGGCCGATTGCACCCCAATTCCGCCGCGCCGCCAGCCGCGCGCGGGGCTCAGTCGCCCGCGCTCAGCCCGAAATTGGCCCCGAAACTGGGATCGCATTCATAGGGATAGATATATTCGCTGACCGGGGAGCGGTCCCAGGCCATGACCCGCACCCCCCGATTGTTCAGCACGTCCGGATCCTCGAATTCCTGCGTGCCCAGCAGGGTCTGGCCGTCCTCGCTCAGCGTATAGCGCTCGATGGACTTCGCGTTCTCGCTGAAATTCAGGCCGTTATTGGTGATCGTCGCTTCGGACAGATGCGTGGTCTCGATGACCAGCGTGTCGTCTTCCCACCAGCCGATCGAATGGCCCATCTTTGTGTGCGGGGCGCCTTCGTCCGGATGCTCGCCGTTCATGAAGACGATCCGGGTCAGATCGAAATATTCCAGCTGGATGATGATGAAGTCCTGCCCCTGATGAATCTTGAAGGGGAAGGGGCCCTGCATCGTGTAGATCATGCCCGGCACCTCGCACGCCTTGGACAGCGTCATGTCGTCCTCGGGCGACCAGTTCGCGGCCTTTTCCAGCGCCTCCGGCGTGGCCTCCAGCCCGCCGAACTCGCCTTTCGGGTATTCGATCGGCCCCAGATCCTGCAGCCGCACCGTATTGGGCGCGATCTTGGCCATCAGCTCCGGGTCCTCGGGGACCGGGCCCCGCACGGAATAATAATAGCCGGTCAGGTCGGGATGGGCGTCCTGGGCCAGCGCGCCCGCGCCCAGCGCGGCGGAAACGGCCAGGCCCGCCGCGGCGGCGGTCAGCATGCGATAGGTCATGGGGATGGCTCCTCGCGGCGCGTCAGTTGTCGTCGGCGGCGAACAGGCCCTGGCCGACCATGGACCCGTCCTCGCGCCGCACGCTCTGCATGCGCAGATAATTGGACCCGTCGCGCGCCGGCCACCCGGTCAGGATGATCGTATCGCCCGGCTGCAGGCTGTCGCGCGACCATCCGCGGCGGCGCAGGATCACCGGGGCGTTGGTCTCCGCTTTCCAGGCCTCTTCGCCGGCCTCGCCCTCGACGGTCAGCTCGATCGTGCCGTGCGGATTGCGGAACTCGAAGGAGTCCACGACGCCGGTGATCTCGATGATTTTTTCCTCGTCGAAAAAGACCGCGAACGAGTGGTGGGCGGCGGCCGCGCCGGGCAGGGCGATGGCCGCGGCGATCCCTGCCAGCGCCAGTCTGTTTCGCATGATGGTTTCCTCCTCGGCCGGGTCTCCGCCCGGGTCTTTCGCCTATGTGAGCCGCCCCGCCGGGCCGGGTCAATGACGCAAAATCTCAACGGCCATGCGGTGTAACGGCATGTAACAGCGGCGGCTGCCGTCTCGCCTGACCCGCGAATCCGCTGCCCCGTCGCGAATCCGCCACCCTCTGCCCATTGTAACTGGAATCGGAACGGTAATTCCGCGGCGCAATCGCGCGAGGCCGCTATCAACGAGGCAGGGAGAGGCGGCCTCAAGGCCGCCCGTACGTAAATCGGGATGGAAACAATGACGACAAGACGCAACCGGCTGGCCCGCGGGGCCGGCCTGATGGCGCTCGCCGCGCTCGGCTTCGGCTATTCTCAGGCCGCCCTGGCGCAAACCCAAACTCCGGGCGAAAACGGCGGCGAGGTCCAGCTGGCCCAGGCGACCGACCGGGTCGTCGTGTTCGGCCGCGCCACCGCCCTGGCCGGGGAGGCGCAATCGGCCTCCGAAGGCGTGGTCGGCTATGCGGACTTCGAAACCCGGCCTTTGCTGCGTCCGGGCGAGCTGGCGGAGGTGATCCCCGGCATGATCGCCGCCCAGCACAGCCAGGGCGGCAAGGCCAACCAGTATTATCTGCGTGGCTTCAATCTGGACCACGGGACCGACTTTTCCGCGAGCTTCGACGGCGTGCCGCTGAACCTGCGCAGCCACCCGCACATGAACGGCTATCTGGACATCAATTTCATGATTCCGGAGGCCGTTCGCACGGTCGAATACCGCAAGGGCGCGCACTATGCCGACACGGGGGATTTCTCCATCGCCGCGTCCGCCCGCTTCAACACCTATGACGTGGTGGAGGACGGCTTCGCCGAAGTCGCGGCGGAGACGCACGGCGTCTACCGCCTGCTGACGGTCAATTCGGAATCGCTGGGCGCGGGCAATGTCCTGTACGCCCTGGACTATTCCTGGGGCACCGGCCATTTCGACCGCAGCGCGCACCTGAAAAAAGGCTCCGGCCTGATCAAGTACACGCAGGAGCTGTCGAACGGCGCGAAGCTGACGATCGAGGGCGTGGGCTACGACAATAGCTGGTTCGCCACCGACCAGATGCCCCAGCGCGCCGTGGACCAGGGCATTATCGGCCGCTTCGGCACGCTGGACCCGACCCTGGGCGGCGAGACCCACCGCTATATCGCCACCGGCATCCTGGACTGGGGCCAGACCCGCGTTCAGGCCTATGTCCAGAACTACTCGCTGGACCTGTACGGCAACCCGACCTTCTATCTCGCCGACCCGGTGAACGGGGACCAGTTCGTCCAGCTCGACCGGCGCTGGTCCTATGGCGGCAACGCAAGGCACGAGCGGGACCTGGGCTTCGGCCCCGGCGGCTCGACGCTCGAACTGGGCGCGGACGTCCATTACGACGACATCAGCCAGACCGCGCTGCGGCCGACCGTGAACCGCACGCCCATCGGCACGATCCGCGACGACTCGGTGGGCGAGCTGCAGGCCGACCTGTTCGCGGCCCTGACCACGCATTGGACCGACCGGTTCCGCACCACGCTGGGCGTGCGCGGCGACTATTACGCCTATGACGTGGAATCCTCGCTGGCGGCCAATTCCGGCGACGGGTCGGACGCGCTGGTCACGCCGAAACTGTCGGCTGCCTATGCGGTCAGCGACGATCTGGAGCTGTACGCCGCCTATGGCCGCGGCTTTCACTCCAACGACGCGGCGGGCGCGACCCTGACCATCGACCCGGCCACGGGCCTTGCCGCCGACTCCGTCGACCTTCTGGTGGAAGGCGACGCGGCTGAGGCCGGCTTCCGTTACGAGCCGTCTCCGAACTTCAACTTCTCCATGGCCTATTTCACGCTGTGGCTGGATTCGGAGCTGATCTTCGTCGGCGACGCCGGCACGTCCGAACCGTCCGACGCCACCCACCGTCAGGGCGTGGAGGCCTCGGCCTTCTGGCGCCCGCGCGAATGGCTGGTGTTCGACGCCAGCGCGGCCTGGTCCGACGCCAAGTTCCGCGACGTTCCCGCGAATGCGGAGCGGATTCCGAACTCGCTGGAATTCGTCGCCGGCGGCGGCGCCACACTGATCCTGAACCGCGGCCTGACCGCCTCGATGCGCGTGCGGCACTTCTCGTCCGCCCCGCTGATCGAGGACGACTCCGTCCGCTCAGATCCCGCCACCGTGGTCAATCTGGGCGTCAGCCAGGACATCGGCCGCTTCACCTTCGGGCTGGACGTGCTGAATCTGTTCGACGCCAAGGACAACGAGATCTCGTATTTCTACGAGTCCCAGCTGGCCGGTGAAGCCGCCCCGGTGGAGGACATCCACTTCCACCCGTTCGAGGAACGGGGTTTCCGCTTCCTGGCGCGGATGCGGTTCTAGGACGGCGCGCGCTGGATCAGCTGAAGCCGATCCAGCGTCCGCAATAGACCACGCCGACCCAGAAGATCAGCGACAGCCCGCCCGCCAGCCTGGCCTCCCAGGCCGGCGGGCGGCCCTCGTCCCATTCATGCGCGCGCTTCGCCGTTAGCGCATGGAACGCCGCCATGTTCGCCCCGGCCAGCACCAGCAGGCCCATCTTCAGCAGGAAGGGGAAATTGGTCCCGTACCGGGTCGCCGCGGACAGGAACAGCAGCCCGCCAGTGATAAAGGCGACGGCGAACGCGCCCCACACAAACGGCAATACCTCCGCCGACAGGACGGACACGGCCCGCTCACGCGAGGCCGCCCAGATCAGACGCAGATCCAGCCAGGCGATGACGCCGACCACCAGCGCCGCGGCGATGACGTGCACCGCCTCCAGCCAGGGGAAATACCAGGCCGCCTCTGCGATCGCCGTGGAGATCGGCAGGTTCTGAAGCGTCTCCAGAATAGTCTCGTACATCGCGCCGTCCCCTCAGCCGATATAGGCGATGAAGCGCCCGGCCAGGCCGATCGCGACCCACAGGGCCAGCGACCCCGCGCCCAGCGCCGCCAGAACCGCGCGCCGGTTCTTGGACAGCGCGGACAGCGGCGCGTCTTCGGACAGCGCCGCCCGCACGCCCAGCGTCAGGACCAGCGCGGCGACAATGCCCGCGATCTTCCAGCGGAACGTCGTGTTGAACAGCAGCTCCCCCGGCTCCCCCGCGATCAGCAGCAGGCCGGAGACCAGCAGCACCGCGAACCCGGCCCAGTGCGAGGGCAGGAAACGCCGGCGCAGATGTGCGGCGGTGTCAGGCGTCCGAACCGCGCCGACCAGACGCATGTCCAGCAGGAAGGCCGCGCCGATTAGCGCCGCCAGCCCCAGAATATGGATCGTCTGCAGCCACTGGATCGCGCCCGGCGTGAAGCGGATCCATTCCGAAAAGCCGGTGTCGCCCAGCCATATGGCGAAATGTCTCAGCATCGGCGCGCCACCCTCCCTTGGCGTCTTCGCGCATCGCGGGCGGTCTTTGCGCCGCCGTCGATGCGCGCCGCACTATAGCGGCGCGGCGACCTTACTCGAATTGCGGATGGATAAAGCCCCACGGGTCGCTTTCGGCGTCGGCGTCGCTGACCACCTCGATCAGCGCCGGCGCGTTCGCGGCCAGCGCCTCATCAATGGCGCCGCCCAGCGCCTCCGGGCTCTCGACCCGCCAGCCGCGCACGCCGAACGCTTCCGCGTATTTCATGAAGTCGGGATTGGTCAGCTCCGACCCGATCACGCGGCCCTCGAACCCCAGTTTCTGGTCGCGGCGCACATTCCCATAGGCGCTGTTGTTGAACACGATGGCCACGACGTTCAGCCCGTACTGCACCGCGCTCGCCATTTCGTTCGCGCCGAACAGGAAGCCGCCATCGCCGCAGATCGCGACCACCGGCCGGTCCGGAAACGCCGCCTTCACGCCCAGCGAGGTCGGAAAGCCGCTGCCCAGCGTGCCCTGATAGCCGGAGGTGACGAAGCTGCGCGGCTCGAACACCGGAAACCCGTACCAGGACGCGAACCCCATCTGGCTGATCTCGTCGGTGATCAGGCCGGCGCGGGGCAGCGCCTCGCGGATCGCGCGCAGATAGGCGATCTGGGGCTGGACCGTCTCCACATCCTCGGCGCCTTGCGTCTTGGCCATCGCCACGCGGCGCATCCGCCTTTCCAGATCGCGCGGGCTGTCGATGGCGGCCAGCAGCGCCCGGCACGCCGCCTCCGCGTCGGCCACGATCCCGACATCGGCGTGCAGGCGGCGCATCTCCGCCGCGTCGATATCGATGCGGATGATCTTCACGCCCTTGGGCCGCCAGCGCCAGCGCATGTCCAGCAGCTCGAACCGGCTGCCGATCACCAGCGCCACGTCCGTCTCCGGCCACAGGATTTTCCCGGCCGCCAGCATCGCGCCCATCGGCGTGTCGTCGCCGACCACGCCCTTGCCGCTGCGGAAGGGCACGGCCGCCGCGCCCAGCGCCTCGGCCAGA
>CAJXKJ010000056.1 GCA_913055605.1 uncultured Euryhalocaulis sp.
CCGCCGGCAGCAGCCAGAACGAGATATTGTTCATGCGCGGGAACGCCATGTCCGGCGCGCCGATCATCAGCGGCACGATCCAGTTCCCGAAGCCCCCGATCAGGGCCGGCATGACCATGAAGAAGATCATGATCAGGCCGTGATAGGAGATCAGCATGTTGTAGAAGTGCTTGGCCGCTTCCGGGTCGCCCCCGGTGAACGCGGTCAGCACGCCGATGCCCGGCGCCTGCAGCTCCATACGGATCAGCCAGGACATCGCCCCGCCGATCAGGCCCGCGATGATCGCGAAGATCAGGTACAGCGTGCCGATGTCTTTGTGGTTGGTCGAACAGAACCAGCGCGCGAAGAACGCGGGCTTGTGATCGTCGTGGGCGTCGGCGTGGGCCGTATATGCCATGGTTCAGTCGTTCCCTAGTTCAGCGACGCAATGGCGGCGCGGCCGCCGGAGGCGTCCGCAGCGGCGGAGCCGCCGGTCTGCTCGTCCATCCAGGCGGTGAATTGTTCCTGCGGCACCACATGCACCTCGATCGGCATGAAGGCGTGGTCCTTGCCGCACAGTTCGGAGCACTGGCCGTAATAGATGCCGGGCTCGTCGACCCGGAACCAGATTTCGTTCAGCCGGCCCGGCATCGCGTCGATCTTCACGCCGAAGGCCGGAACGGTCCAGGCGTGGATCACGTCGGTCGCGGTCACCTGCATGCGCACCGTCGCGCCGGCCGGCACCAGCAGCGGGTCGTCGGCGGCCAGCAGGCCGATCCGGCCCTGCGCCTCGGCCTCTTCCTTCGGCACCATGATCTGGGTGACGGTCGCGCCGGTGTCCGGGAACTCATAGTCCCAGTACCACTGGTGGCCGGTCGCCTTGATGGTGATGTCCGATTCCGGGATCACGTCCTGCAGGTACAGCAGCTTGAAGCTGGGCACCGCGATCGCGACCAGGATCAGCACCGGCACCGCGGTCCAGACCACCTCGACCAGCGTGTTGTGGCTGAACTTGGCCGGCGTCGGATTGGCCTTCGCCGAATAGCGGATCAGCACCCAGACCAGCAGGCCCAGCACGAAAATCGTGATCAGCGCGATGATGATCAGGAGGAAGGTATGGAACCCGACCAGGGTTTCCATGACGGGCGTGGCCGGGTCCTGAAGACCCATTTCGCCGGAGCGCGGCGCGCCTAGGACGGGCAAAGCCGCCAGAAATGCGGTGAACGCGTTCATCAAACCCTCAGAGACTCGTCTTGGCGCGGCGGACGCCGCGATTCCACCCGGCTTTTAGCGCCTGAGCCGGAATATAGAAGGGGGGAAGGCCCAAGTCAGCGCAGCTTTTGATGCGCGAATTGCCGCACGGGCCGCTCACCGAAACGTGCGCACGACGCTCATCTCCCGCGTGTACTATGCAAACCGGACCGGCGGCGCCATCGCCCTGTTCAGTTCGCGCCGCATAATGAGCGGAGGCGCGCATGACCCCCATATCCACAGGCCGACGAACCGTTCCTTTCCCCGTCCGCGCGGGGCTTCTGGCGCTGGTCCTTTCCCCGTTCATGGCCGTCCCGGCGCTGGCTCAGCAAATCGTGATCGGCGGCGGCGCGGGGGCGACCTGTTACAACCATGCTTTGTTCGGGCGCTACGATGCGGTGGCGCTGGACGACTGCACCAAGGCCCTGCGCGTCGGCCTGCCCACCAGACGCGATCTTTCGGCCACCTACGTGAACCGGGCCATCATCCGCATCTATCGGGAGGAGTACGACCTGGCGCTGGAGGACATCGAGGAGTCCCTGAAGCGCCGCGTCTTCGCGGAGGCCTACGCCACCCGCGGCGTCGCCTATCACTATCTCGGCCGGTTCGACGAGGCCGTGGAGCAGGCGACCGTGGCGCTGGAGGCCGGCGATCTCGATGAGCCGGAAAAGGTCTATTACAACCGCGCCGTCTCGCTGGAGCGGCTGGACCGGATCGAGGACGCCTATAACGACTATATGCGGGCCGCCGAGATCGCGCCGGACTGGGACCTGCCGCGGCAGGAGCTGACGCGCTTCGTGGTGGTGGAGGAGCCGGTACCCGGCTCCTGAACGACCCGCACTCCGGCCGCCCGAAATCCTGCTGCGCTGCAGCAATCCCCCTGTCGCGCCGGGGCGTTCCTCACTATCTTGTGGGAATGCCTTACGACGCCCCGCCTGACGATCTCGATCTCGACTCCGCCAAATCCGTCCTCGACGACGCCCTGACCGGGGCCGATGACGGCGAATTGTTCATGGAGCGCGGCGTCAGCGAGATGTTCGTCTTCGACGACGGCCGGCTGAAAACCGCCTCCTACGACGCCACGCGCGGCTTCGGCCTGCGCTGCGTCGCCGGCGAATCCACCGGCTACGCCCATTCCAGCGAGATGACGCTGGATTCGCTGCGCCGGGCCGCCGATGCGGTCCAGGCCGCCAAGCGCGGGCACAGCGGGATTCTCGCCGCCGATCCGCGCCGCACCAACGCCAAGCTGTACGGCGACGCCGACCCCACCGCCTCGCCCGGCTTCAAGGACAAGGTGGAGCTGCTCCAGAAGATCGACGCCTATGCCCGCGCCGCCGATCCCCGCGTGGTCCAGGTCAGCGTCTCGCTGGCCGGCCAGCACCGGGAGATCGACATCCTGCGCCCCGGCGGCGCGCTGTACCGCGACGTCCGCCCCCTCGTCCGCCTCAACGTCTCTGTGGTGGTGGAGCAGGACGGCAAGCGCGAATCCGGCGGCCACGGCGCCGGCGGCCGCACGTCTTACGACCAGTGGATCACGCCCGACGCCTGGGAGCGCTCGGTGCAGGAGGCCCTGCGCCGCGCCCTGTTGAATCTGGAGGCGGTCGACGCCCCGGCCGGCGAGATGGACGTCGTCCTCGGCCCCGGCTGGCCCGGCGTGCTGCTGCACGAGGCGGTGGGCCACGGCCTGGAAGGCGACTTCAACCGCAAGGGCTCCAGCGCCTTCTCCGGCCGTCTGGGCGAACAGGTCGCCGCCAAAGGCGTCACCGTCGTGGACGACGGCACGATCCATGAGCGCCGCGGCTCCCTGACCATGGACGACGAAGGCACGCCCACCGGGCGCACCACGCTGATCGAGGACGGAAAGCTGGTCGGCTATATGCAGGACCGGCTGAACGCCCGCCTGATGGGCATGGAGGCGACCGGCAACGGCCGCCGCGAATCCTACGCCCACTGCCCAATGCCGCGCATGACCAACACTTTCATGATGGGCGGCAATGACGATCCGGCGGAAATCCTGGAAAGCCTGGACGACGGCGTCTACGCCGCCAATTTCGGCGGCGGCCAGGTGGACATCACCTCCGGCAAGTTCGTCTTCCAGTGCACCGAGGCCTATCGCGTGAAGGGCGGAAAGATCGTCGCCCCGATCAAGGGCGCGACCCTGATCGGCGACGGCCCCACGGCGCTGACCCGCGTGTCCATGATCGGCAGCGACATGGCGCTGGACGAAGGCGTCGGGGTCTGCGGCAAGTCCGGCCAGGGCGTGCCCTGCGGCGTCGGCCAGCCGACGCTGAAGATCCACGGCCTCACTGTCGGCGGTGCCGGCTAGCCTCCTTACCATCTGATTTTCAAAGGGTTTTTCCGCCCCGAGGGCGGTGCTGTGCGCAGGCGCAGCATTTCCGCTTGTTGACCTTATCGGTTTTCGATAAATATTGATTGACTTCCGATGTGACGCGTGACACAAGTCGCGTATAAGCGACAAACGTCGCATCCGAGGCGCCGCGGGAGTCCGCGGCATCCGGCATCTGAGAGAGAGATTGTGATCAGGACGACCTGCCTGGCGGCCTTCGCCGCCTGCCTGTTCCCGCACGCCCAGGCCTGGGCCCAGGACGCCACGGACGCCCCCGGGCCGCTGGAGCGGGTCCCGGCCGGACCGGACACGCCCCCGGACACGCCCGAAGGCGGCGGCGTGCTCAGCTACGCCCCGGAATTCTTCGCCTCGTCCAATCCGGTCACAGCGCTCGACATGGTCCAGCGCCTGCCCGGCTTCTCGATCGAGGACGGCGACGACGACGTGCGGGGCCTGGCCGGCTCCGAGGGCAATATCATGATCAACGGCGCCCGCCCGGCCTCGAAATCGGATTCGCCCTCCGACGTGCTGGCGCGCACCCCGGCCAGCCGGGTGATCCGCATCGACCTGGTGCGCGGCGGCGCGCCGGGCATCGACATGCAGGGCCAGTCCGTCATCGCCAACGTCATCCTCAGCGAGGAGTCCTCCCGCCAGCACACGGTCAGCGCCCGCACGATCATCTTCGAGGGCGGCCCGACCATGCCGAACGGCCGCTACGAATTCAGCGCCAGCGAGGGCCAGCGCAGCTGGGGCGCCCGCGTCGGGCGCAGCTACGGCTATGACGACTCCACCGGCTTCGGCTCCCTGGTCCGCACCGGCCCGGACGGCGCGGTGGTCCTGTTGGAGGATTTGACCACCGGCATGGAGGGCGGCGGCTGGAACGGCGGGGCCGACTGGGCCGGCCCGCTCGGCCCCGGCCGCGCCGAATTCACCGCCTCGGCCTCGGACGACTACTTCCAGGACTTTTCCATTTTCGAATCCCCGGCCGATCTGCGCCGCTTCGACTCGCGCCATGACGACCGCTCGGCGGAATTCGGCGCGCGCTATGAGCTTCCGGTGTCGGATAGCGTCGACCTGATCGGCCGCGTCGTCCAGAATCTGGGAACCAGCGAGGGCGTGGCCAGCAGCCGCGTCGCCGGCGTGTCCCAGCGCTTCGTCTTCGACAACGAGACCAGCGAAAGCGTCGGCCGGACCGAGCTGCGCTGGCGCAAGACCCCGAACCTGACGCTCGAGAGCACGGCGGAGGTCGCCTACAATGTCCTCGACGCCAGCCAGAGCTTCGCGATTGACGGCGTGGACGTCTCTTTGCCCGGCGCCTCGGTGAAGGTGGAGGAGCTGCGCGGCGAGGCCTCGGCCCGCGCCCTCTGGCAGGCCCGCGACAATCTCACGCTGGAGGGCGCGCTGCGGCTGGAGCAGTCGACCATCAGCCAGAGCGGGGATTCCGAGAACGAGCGCAGCTTCTTCTATCCCAAACCCCGCCTCGCGCTGACCTGGACCCCGGCGGAGAACAACCAGATCCGCCTGCGCTTCGAGCGAGAGGTCGGCCAGCTCGATTTCAACGATTTCGCCGCCTCCTCCTCGCTCAGCGACGACGAGGTGTTCGGCGGCAACGCCGACCTGCAGCCGGAACAGCGCTGGATCAGCGAATTCGTCTATGAGCGCCGGTTCTGGGGCGAAGGCGCCCTCACCCTCACCCTGCGCCACGACGAAATCGTCGACGTGATCGACACCGTCCCGCTGGACGGCGGGCTGAGCGCGGTCGGCAATATCGGCGGCGGCACGCTGGACCGCGCGCGGCTGGACCTGCGCGTGCCCACCGACCGGTTCGGCGTCGCCAATGGCCGGTTGACGCTGGAGCTTCCGCTCGACCACACGCGCGTCACCGACCCAACGACCGGCGAGCGGCGGAAGATTTCCGGGGTGCGCCCGTTCCGCCCGACCCTGAAGTTCGAGCACGACCTGCCGCGCTACAACCTGACCTGGAGCCTGTTCTGGCTGCCCTACTACCTCAACCCGAACTACCAGCCGGACCAGTACACCTATTTCACGGTGCACAATTATGTGGAGGGCTCGATCGAATACACGATCAGCCCGGGCTTCACCTTCGGGATCGAGGCGACGATCTGGAACGATTTCCGCGTCGGGCGCGACGTCTATGCCGACCGCCTGACCCAGGCCATCGACTATCGCGAACGCCGCAGGACCGACCCGCGGGACTTCATCCAGCTACGCCTGCGCAAACAGTTCTAAGCGCCCGCTAGTGGGTCGCGCCCCAGACCTCCATCGCGCCGTGCCAGATCATGTCCAGCGCGACGTAGAGGATGATCAGCAGGCCGATATAGGCGATCCAGCGCCAGCGGTTCAGCAGCTTGGCGATAAAGCTCGCCGCCACGCCCATCAGCACGACCGACAGGCCGAGGCCGATGATCAGCACCTCCAGATGGTCCCGCGCCGCCCCGGCCACCGCCAGCACATTGTCCAGCGACATGGAGATGTCGGCGATCACGATCTGGGTCGCCGCCTGACGCAGCGTCTTGCGCGGCGCCCCGATCTCGGTGCTGTCCGCGCCCAGCGTGTCGATCGCCACCTCGGCCTCGTGCTTGTGGCCGGCGCGCAGCTCCCGCCACATCTTCCAGCACACCCATAACAGCAGGATTCCCCCGGCCAGCAGCAGGCCGATAATCGCCAGAAGCTGGGTGGTGATCAGCGCAAAGCCGATCCGCATCACGGTGGCCGCCCCGATCCCGATCAGGATCGCCCGGCTGCGCTGTTCACGGGGCAGGCCCGCGGCGGCCAGGCCGATGACGATGGCGTTGTCGCCCGCCAGAACCAGATCGATCGCGATAACCTGAAGAAGGGCGGAGACCGCCTCGGCCGTCAGCCAATCCATGGAAGGTCGTGCTTTCTTTATGAATTTATTGTCACTAGATGGGAATGCATACAGGCGGCAGAAAGGCCCCCGCCCGGCTCCCGGGCGAATTTTTTTGCCCGGCGCGGAGTCACGGACTGTTGATCAATCTGGCTGTGGCTTCCACGCGGCAAAGCACCGACCGTGGGCCCGTCTCGGGCGCTCCCCTCACGTATTAGGACGACTAAGGATTCGTATATGAAGCCGTCCCTGTTCGCGGCCTGCGCCGTTGCGCTTCTCGTTCCTGCCGCGCACGCCGCCGCGCAGGAGCAGCCCGACACCGTCGTGGTTGAAGGCGAGCGTTCCGACGTGATCGAGACCGAGGGTCCGGCGGGCACGATCTCCGATCCGGGGGTCGCCGGCGGCGGCGGGTCCAGCGAATCGGTCACGTCCTACACGCCGGAATATTTCTCGCCCTACAACCCGACCAACGCGAACGACATGGTCAACCGCGTTCCGGGCTTCAACGCCCAGGGCGGCGGCAATGCGCGCGGCTTCGGCCAGAACGCCGGCAACGTCCTGATCAACGGCGAACGGCCCAGCGCCAAGAGCCAGGATGTCGGCGACATCCTGCAGCGCATCCCGGTCGCCGACGTGGTCCGCATCGACCTGATCCGCGGCCAGGTCGCGGGCATCGACATGGGCGGCCAGACCGTGGTCGTGAACGTCATCCGCCGCGTCTCGACGCGCAGCGGCGGCACCTGGCGGCTGCAGGCCAACTACAACACCCATACCGGCGAGGTCGCGCCGAACGGCGAGATCAACCGCAACATGACGATCCTTGGGGCGAACGTCTCGATCGGCGTGTCGACCAATAATTTCCCGCAGGGCCAGCACCGCGACGAATATATCTACACGCCCGACGGCGCGCTGTTTCAGCACAATTTCCAGAACCGCAAGGGCGGCCCCAGGGGCTGGGCGGCGACCTTCAACGCCGACCGCGACATCGGCGAATGGACGCTGCGCCTGAACGGGCGGGTCAGCGACGGCGGCTTCGGCAACGACGAATACGGCCGCTATGTCGCCGGCCTGGTGCGGCCGCGCGGGCTGACCGCCGATCCCCGCATCGCCAATTTCGGCTTTCCGTTCGAGAAGACCGTCTTCGACAACGACCAGACCGAGGCCGAGCTGGGCGGCGATCTGGAGCGCGACCTGAACAGCGAGATGACGCTGAAGATCATCGCGCTGCAGGGCTATGAGAAGGAAAACGGCCTCTCCACCTTCGCCAGCTACGACGCCGCCGGCTTTATCAGCGAGCTGACCTCCGACCGCGAATCGACCAGCGGCGAAAGCATCCTGCGCAGCTTCGTCACCTGGATCCCCGCCTCGAACGTCTCGATCGAGACGGGGGCGGAGGCGGCCTACAATTATCTGGACTCCGCCAACGCCATCACGGTGGACAGCGGCTCCGGCCCGGTCGCCATCCCGCTCGCCATCGCCAATACGAAGGTCGAGGAGCTGCGCGCCGAGCCCTATATCTCCGGCCTCTGGCGCCCGACCTCGAATCTGGCGCTCGACGCCTCGCTGGCCGGCGAGGTCTCCCAGATCAAGCAGACCGGCGACGCCGAACAGACCCGCGATTTCTTCTATCCGAAGGGCTCGGCCTCGGTGACCTGGGACGCGTTCAGCAACACCCAGCTGCGCTTCTCCATCGAAAAGACGGTCGGCCAGCTGTCCTTCAACGATTTTGCCAGCTCGGTCAGCTTCAACGACAACACCCAGGACACCGGCAACCCGGACCTGGTGCCCGAACAGACCTGGACCGCCCAGGTCGTCGCCGAACAGCGCTTCTGGGACGACGGCGTCCTGACGCTGGAATACACGCGCGACTGGATTTCGGACGCCTCGGGCCTGGTGCCGCTGGGCGGCGGCGGCGAAGGCCCCGGCAATCTGGGCGACGCCGACCGCTGGAAGGCGCGCGTCGCGCTGGACGTCCCGCTCGACCGCATCGGCATCGAGGACGCCCGCGTCCAGACCTCCTATGAATATGGCGAGTCCGAAGTGGTCGACCCGGTGACCGGGGAAATCCGCCTCCTGTCCGGCGGCGGCGGAAACAATTTCTTCGGCGGCGGCAACGGGCGGCGCTCCTTCCGCCTCGACTTCCGCAAGGATTATCCGGAGGCCGGCTTCTCCTGGGGCTTCGACTACAACAACAATTCGTCCAGCTATTCCTACCGGATCGCCGAACTCACCGCGAACAGCTTCAATAATGGCGGCGTCGGCGGCTTCGTCGAAACCACGCGCTTCTTCGGCGTGAACATGCGCCTGCAGATCGGCAATATCGGGCGCTTCTACGGCGAGCGGATCCGCTATATCTATGCCGGCCCGCGCGATGTCGCCCCGATCACGGTGGTCGAAAAGCGCAAGGAATATAACGAGCTGATGATCAATTTCCGGATCCGCGGCACGTTCTAGACCGCCGAAATCCAGACCTTCGAAATTCCCTAGACCCTAGAACGTCTGGCGCCCGTCCTGATCCTCGCGGTGCGGGGTGGGCCCGCCGGCTTCCATCGCCGGCGTCTCGGCCAGCGGCGCGCCCGGCTGGCCGCCGATGCGGCCGGCCTTGCCGTGGCCCAGCCGCTTCAGCCAGAAGCTCGCCGCGCCCAACAGCACGCCCAGGATGATGGAGACGAGGCCGATGCTCCAGAACACCTCGCGATAGGTCTGCAGGCTCGCCGCCGGGTCCAGCACCTGCCCGGCCACCGTGTCGCTGGCCGTGAAGGTGGCGATGATCCCCGCCACATGGTGCGCGAAGGCCGAGGCCATGAACCAGCCCGCCATCACGAAGCTTACGACGGCGGCGGGCGACAGCTTGGTCACCATCGAAAGCCCGACCGGCGACAGGCACAGCTCGCCTGTGGTGTGCAGCAGGTATGCGCCCGCCAGGAAGATCAGCGGCACGCGATAGGATTCGTCGGCGAAGCCGACGCCCCAGACCAGCAGCCAGAAGCCCAGCCCCACCTGCACCAGCGCCAGCGCGAATTTCAGCGGCGTGTTCGGGTCGCGCCCGCGCCGGCCCAGGAACGTCCACAGCGCCGCGAACACCGGCGCGAACAGCAGGATGAAGCCGGCGTTGAAGCTCTGGGTCTGCGCCGCGGTGATGGTGAAGAAGCCGTCGGACGGCATCTGCGTGTTGCGCTCGGCGAACTGGTTCATGCTGGAGCCCGCCTGCTCGAACAGCGACCAGAACACGGTCGACATCACGATCAGGATCAGGGCCAGGATCAGCTCCTGCGACTCCCGCCATGTGCAGCGCGTGACCATGAACCAGATCATGTAGCCGCCGAACAAAGCCAGACCGGCCAGCAGCATCACCCCGGTCACGTCCGGCCGCTGGATCACCCACCAGACCACCGCCACGCCGACCAGGCCCAGCAGATACAGCGTGTGCTCGAATTTCAGCGGACCGGCGACGGACTTTTTCAGTCGCTCCGGATCGGGCGGCGCGCCGATCTCGTCGGGCAGCTGTTTCGGACCCGGAATGAAGAACAGCAGGCGCCGCTGCACGAACACCAGCCAGCCGAACGCCATGCCGACGCCCGCCAGGCCAAAGCCCGCCCACCAGCCGAACTCCGCCGCCAGCGCCCCGCACAGGATGGAGGCCAGGAACGCGCCCAGATTGATGCCGAAATAATAGAGCGTGAAGCCCGGGTCGCGGCGCGGATCGCCCTGCTCGTAGAGCTGGCCGACAATGGAGCTGATATTGGCCTTCAGATAGCCGACGCCCATCACGATCAGCGACAGCGCCAGATAGAAGATGCCGACGAACAGCGGATTGCGCTCGCCGACGCCCAGCTCGTAATCGGCCCGCGGCAGAACCTGCGGCAGGCCCGCGTCCGCCGGCAGGCCGTCGAATTCCAGGTCGCCCGCCTGATTAGCGCGCAGCTCGCAGCCCGTGTCCGCATCGCCCGGCTGCGGGTTGAAGGCGCACACCGTATCGCCGACCGGCAGGAAGGCGCGGCGCTGGTCCTGCGTGCCGGTCGCCTCGAACGCATAGGTCTCGCCGCCATATTCCAGCGTCTGGACCGCCGGCTCGCCCTCCGCCGCCATCAGCAAATGGCCCGCCACCAGCAGCAGCGCGCCGAAGGCGATCGCCTTGCGCGTGCCCAGATAGCGGTCGGCCAGGAACCCGCCCAGCAGCGGCAGCAGATAGACCAGCGCGTTGTAGGAGCCGTACTGCTCCTGCGCGAACGTGTCCTCGAACAGGAAATGCTGGGTCAGATAGAAGATCAGCAGGCCGCGCATCCCGTAGAAGGAAAAGCGCTCCCACATCTCGGCGAAGAACAGGATGTGCAGACCCTTGGGGTGCTGCCGCATCTGTAGGAAGACCGGGATGGACGTCGCGATGGCAATCAGGATTCCCGCGACGACCACGATATTCATATGGCTTCCCCGCCCGTTCCGCTGTGGGTTGCATTAGGTGCGGTGCAATACCAGCACGCGCCGCCGGACAGGCCAAGCGCAAAGCGCTGGCCCGCCGGGGGTTTTCGCGGTGGGACGTACGGCCGGATTCCCGGCCGGCCGGGTCAGGCGTGCGCGGGCGCGCGCCGGGATTTCGGCCCCTGACGCATGCCGGGTCCGCCCTTGCGGTGCGGCTTGCCGCCGCCCGGCTTCTGGCCGCCGGCGCCGTGAGCGCGCTCCTGGCCTTTTCCGCCGGCCTTGTGGCCGCCATGGCCGCCTGCCTTGTGACCGCCCGCCTTCTGGCCCTGTTTCGGACCGCGCCGTTTCTGTCCGCCCTGATGTCCGCCCTGGCGTTCACCCTGGCGCTCGCTGCCCTGACGTTCGCCATGCGGGCGCTCGCCGCCCTGCCGGTCGCCGTCGGCCTGACGGGCCTCACGCGGCTGGCGGTCCTGCCGCTGTCCGCCATCGGCGCGGCCACGGCCCTTGCCGCCCTTGCGCGGCTTGCGCCCGCGCCCGCCGTCCTGGCGCGCGCGGCCGCCGCCGCTTTCGCTGCGCGACTCTTCGCGAACGGCCTCGGCGCTCTTCACCACCACGGCGGCCTCCACCGGCGCACCGCGTCCCGCGCGGCGGTCTTCGGCGGGGATGGACTGGCGGGTGATCCGCTCGATGTCCTTCAGATAGGCGCGCTCTTCGTTATCGCAGAAGGCGATGGCCCGTCCCTCCGCCCCGGCGCGCGCGGTGCGGCCGATGCGGTGGACATAGGATTCCGGAACGTTCGGCAGGTCGTAATTGATGACGTGGGTCACTTCGTCCACGTCGATGCCGCGCGCGGCGATGTCGGTCGCCACCAGGATCGGCGTCTTGCCTGCCTTGAAGGCGTCCAGCGCCCGCGTGCGCGCGTTCTGGCTCTTGTTGCCGTGAATGGCGGCGGCCGGCACGCCGGTCATCGCCAGATGCTTCACCACCCGGTCGGCGCCGTGCTTGGTGCGGGTGAAAATCAGCGTCCGGCCCATCGCCTCGCTGTTCAGCAGTTCGGTCAGCAGGTCGCGCTTCTTCGCCGTCTCGATGAAGATCACGCGCTGGCTGACGCGCTCGGCGGTCGTGGCCTGCGGCGCGACAGAGACCTTGGCCGGATCGGTCAGCAATTCGCCGGCCAGCGCCGCCATCTCCTTCGGCATCGTCGCGCTGAAGAACAGCGACTGGCGCTCGCGCGGCAGCTTGGCGACCACCTGACGGATCGGGCGGATAAAGCCCATGTCCAGCATCTGGTCGGCCTCGTCCAGGACGAACACCTCGGTCCGGTCCAGCACCAGATTGCCCTCGCCCATATGGTCCAGAAGGCGTCCGGGCGTGGCGACGAGGATGTCGGTGCCGCGCTGCAGGGCGTCGCGCTGCGGGCCGTGGCCGACGCCGCCGAAGATCACGGTGACCTTCATGTTCAGGTGCCGCCCATAGGTGCGGAAGCTGTCGGCGATCTGCGTCGCCAGTTCGCGCGTGGGGGACAGGATCAGGGCGCGCGCGTTGCGCGCCTGCGCCTTCTTGCCGCCGGCCAGCCGCTGCAGGATGGGCAGGGCGAAGGCCGCGGTCTTGCCGGTGCCGGTCTGGGCCACGCCCAGCAGGTCGCGCCCGGTCAGAAGCTGCGGGATCGCCTGCGCCTGGATCGGCGTCGGCGTCGAATAGTTTTCCTCGGCCAGCGCGCGCAGCAGCGTCTCATCCAGGCCAAGGTCTTTGAATGTGGTCACAGTGAATCTTTCATATGCGGACCGGCGCGCGGAATCGTCGCGCGCACGGCCGGCGGGGTGATGAACGCCCCGCGTGATTTGGGCAATTCGGTGGGGTTAGCGGGCCCGGCGAGACGGCGTTCTTCGACGCCGCTCACGCCGCCGGGCGTGGGACCGCATCGTGTGCGGTGCGCGACACGTGGGGCCTTCGCCCCGCGAAGTCAAGCAGATACGGCGGCGGGACGCGGCGGCAAAAGCCTGCTAGACTGGGTCTTTCACGGAATTTCCTGCGCCCGGCCCGGCTTTCGCCCGCCCCGCACGCGGGCGAAAGGACATGGTCATGCAGAATGTGATCGACCGGGCGGTCTTCACCGTCCAGCAGAATAACGGCGCCTGGATCGTGGTCAGCGAGGGCTCGGTCCTGCACCGCTGCAAGGACAAGGACGAGGCGAAAGCCCACGCCCACAAGCGCGCCCGCGCCTCACAGGATTCCGGCCGCGCCGCCATGGTCCGCGTCAGCGGCGAGCACGGCTTCTTCGTCGCGGCGCGCTAGGCCCCCGGCCTGAAGACCGGCTCCTGCGGGGCGGTCCTACCGGAACTGCTGCATGAAGGCCTGGTTGGCGGCGGCCACCTCTTCCCATCGGGTGATCATCACAAAATGGTCGCCGCCTTCGAACGTCACGAGTTCGGCGTTCGGAATCCGCTCCGCCATCTCCACGGAATTCGCGTAGTCGACATTCACGTCGGCGTCGCCGTGCATGATCAGGGTCGGCGCGGCGATCTGCTCCACCGGCCAGTCGTCCAAAGCGGGGTCCAGCCGCTGGATGACGTCGTTATGCTGGCCGGGCACGTGATCGGCCCAGGGCACGGTCGTTTTCATCATCGCGACCCAGCGCGTCTTCTGCACCGGGTCGTCCGGATCGAACGCGTTCACGACGGCGGAGCGCAGCGGACCGCCCACCAGCCACATCCCGCCCTCCAGGAGGGTCATCCGCCACGGGCTCATCGCCGGCAGCTCCCGCGGATCGGGAAAGTCCGGCGAGGCTTTGGTTTCGGCCGCATACAGGATCAGCCCCATCGTCCGATCCGGATGGCGCAGGGCGAATTGCAGCGCGGCGCCGCCCCCGCCCGACGCGCCCAGCACGACCACGCGCTCGACGCCCAGCTCGTCCAGCAGCGCGGCGTAGAGGTCGGCCTGCTCTTCGAAACTGGCGCCGGAGCTCAGCGGCGTTCCCAGATAGCCCGGGCGCGACACCGCGATGGTCATCGTGTTCGGGGGCGCAAGCTCCGGCGTCGCGCGGACCGCACTCAGCGACTGGTCATACCCGCCGGGCGTGCCATGCAGCGCCAGCAGCGGCAGGCCCTCGCCATGAACCGCGTATTCGATCGGCCCCAGCGCGGTCTGCGCGATCCGGCGGTCCGGGTCGTTCTCCCGCTGCGCGACCGCGTCGGCGCGCCAGGAAAAGAACATGACCAGTGTGACGGCGACGGCCAGGACCACCGTCGCGGCGAGGCCCAGCAGAATCCGCAATGTCCATTTCAGCATGATGTCCCTCCCGATTATTGGGGGGACCCTAGATCACGCCGCATCGCATAACAATAAATAATTATCGAAAAACGATACTCCCTCTAGAACGCCAGTTCCTGAAACACGGGGTCGACTTCGCGGCCCCAGTCCTCGCGATAGCGTTTCAGCAGGCCCTCGGCCGGCGTCACGCCGGACCGGGCGATGTCTTCCAGCTCGGTCAGGAAGATCGTCTCGTTCTCGCCATGGCCGTTCAGCCGTTCCCGGGCGCGCAGCCCCGCGCGCGACAGGCGCAGGCACTCCACCGCCACCTCCTGCAGGCTCAGATTCCGGAACCGCGTCTTCAGGCCCAGCTTCGGCACGTCGGCGCGGATGCTCTCGCGCTCCTCGTCCGTCCAGTCCTTCACCATGTCCCAGGCCGCCGCCAGCGCGCCGGAATCGTACAGGATGCCGGCCCAGAACGCCGGCAGCGCGCACAGGCGCGACCACGGCCCGGAATCGGCGCCCCGCATCTCCAGGAAGGTCTTCAGCCGCACCTCGGGGAAGATGGTCGACAGATGCGTCTCCCAGTCGCCCATGGTCGGCTTCTCGCCGGGCAGCTGCGGCAGCTTTCCGTCCAGGAAGTCGCGGAAGCTTTCGCCCGACGCGTCGATCAGATTGCCGTCGCGCACCACGAAATACATCGGCGCGCCCAGCGCGAAATCGACATAGCGTTCGAACCCGAACCCGTCCTCGAACGCAAAGGGCAGCATGCCGGTGCGCGTGGCGTCGGTGTCGGTCCAGATCTGCGAGCGGTAGGACAAAAAGCCGTTGGGCCGCCCTTCGGTGAACGGCGAATTGGCGAACAGCGCCGTGGCCACCGGCTGCAGCGCCAGCGACACGCGCATCTTCAGCACCATGTCGGCTTCGTCCAGGAAGTCGAAATTCGCCTGCACCGTGGCGGTGCGGAACATCATCTCCCGGCCCAGCGACCCGACCTTCGGCATATATGCCGACATGATCCGGTAGCGCTCCTTGGGCATCACCGGGATCTCGTCCAGCGTCCAGGTCGGCGCGAAGCCCAGGCCCAGGAATCCCGCCCCGGTCTCCTCGGCCACCTCGCGCACCTCGCGCAGATGGCCGGTCACCTCGGCGCAGGTCTCGTGCACCGAATCCAGCGGCGCGCCGGACAGCTCGAACTGCCCGCCCGGCTCCAGGCTGACGGAGGCCCCGTCGCGCTTCAGCGCGATCGGCCGGCCGTTCTCCAGCGTCGGCTCCCAGCCGAACCGGGTCAGGCCCTCCAGAAATTTGCGGATGCTCGGACCGCCGGAGGCGTCCTCGTAGGGCAGCGGCGCATGATCGGACAGGCGGAAGCCCAGCTTCTCGTGCTCGGTCCCGATCCGCCACGCCGTGCGCGGCTTGCCGCCGGCTTCGAGGGCGGCTGCCAGGTCCGCCCGGCTTTCGACCGGGCGCGCGTCTTCGAAACTGGCGGACATTCCCCCCTCGGGATCACGGTTTTTGGCAGTTAGGCGCGCCCGGCGCGATCCGCAAGGCGCTAATCGCCGCGCCAGTCGCCCCAGACCGCCTGGACCAGCGTCAGCGCCGCGGCCGCCGCGGTGTCCGCGCGCAGGATGCGCGGGCCCAGTCCGACCGGAATCACATTGCCGTGCGCGCGCAGGCGGTCGCGCTCGGCGGGGGAAAATCCCCCTTCCGGTCCAACAAGAACCGCCGCTGCGGAAACCTCCGCCATCCGCTCGCGCAGCACATCCAGCGCCGGCGCCGCGCGCCCTCAGGTCATCGCGGACTGGCCGCGCCGACTGCTCGCCAAGGCCTCCGACAATGTCGGTGAGGCTGGCGATGTCGTCGCTCAGCTTGCCGATCTGATCCTTCAGGTCCTGCGTCGTGAGTTCCTCTGCCGAACCGCCGTTGGTGTTCGCGCGTGCCATGGTCGGCCTCCTTTCAATCTTCGTCTTCGACGCTGAAACGCGCTATGCGTCGAATGGTTCCGATGTTTCGCTCAGTAAACAATGAATGTTCGAAAAAGAAACGAGCGCGCTCTAGATCGTAATCGAACGCGATTTCGTGATGTCTGGAACAATCTTTACGATCGGATGTTTCCGGGTTGAGAAATCAAAGGAGAGCGCAATGCTTTACTGGGCTGTAGTATTCTTTGTGATAGCCATAATCGCCGGGATTTTCGGATTCGGCGGCATCGCATCTGCGTCTGCCGGCATCGCGCAGATCCTGTTCTTCATCTTCGTGGTGCTGTTCGTCGTGGTGCTCGTCGCCAGGGCGATATCCGGCCGGGCCCCGTGACATGTGGACCCAGGTTACACGCAGGAGCCGCAGCGGCCCGTTCCGGCCGCCGCGCGCAACAGACCGAATAGAAAACGCTGAAAAGGAGGTCATATCATGGCTGAAGCACTGAACATCGTTCCCAAGGCCGAAGACGTTGAAACCGGTGTCGCGAACCGCGACGCGATCGCGCAGGGCCTGTCCGATATCCTGGCCGACACTTACCGGCTGATCTTCAAGACCCATGCCTATCATTGGAATGTCACCGGGCCGCTGTTCTTCTCGCTGCACAAGCTGACCGAGGAGCAGTACCAGGACATGTTCGGCGCCGCCGACGAGGTTGCCGAGCGCATCAGGGCACTTGGCAAACTCGCCCCGGCGCAGTTCGCGGAACTCGAGAAGAACTCGGTTCTGAAGGACAAGGAAGACCTGCCATCGGTCGGCGGAATGGTGACAGACCTTGCCGAGGACCACGAGCGGGTGGCGCACCGGCTGCATGCGCTCATCCGCCTCGCCGATGCCGGCAATGACGACGTGACCGC
>CAJXKJ010000057.1 GCA_913055605.1 uncultured Euryhalocaulis sp.
CCGTCCGGCAGGCGGCGCACCGCGTGCAGCCCGGAATTCTCCCCCTGCGACGACTGGATCCGGTGGCCCATCGCGGTCAGCGCCGAAACGATGGCCGGGTCGAAGCCGGTCTCCATCTGCGTGCGCTCACCGCGCGCCACGATATTGGGCAGATCGACCGCCTGCTGCGGCGGCAAATTCCAGTCCAGCATCCCGACCAGCGCCTTCACGACATAGGAGGGGATGGCGTTGCCGCCCGGGCTGCCGACCGCCAGCACGAAGGCGCCGCTGTCGGCGTCCAGCACGATGGTCGGGGACATGGACGACCGCGGCCGCTTGCCGCCCGCCGGCGCATTGGCCAGCGGCGCGCCGTCCGGACCGTAGGCCTCGCGCGCGAAATCGGTCAGCTGGTTGTTCAGCAGGAAGCCGCCGGCCATCCGGTGGCTGCCGAACGCCGCCTCCACGCTGGTGGTGACGGAGACGACATCGCCCCAGCGGTCCACGACCACGAAATGGCTGGTGCCCGGCACTTCCTCGGTCGTGTCCCGCCCATAGGACGGCGCGCCCGGCGGGTCGCCGGCCTCGGCGACCGGGACCGCCGCGTCCGGCGCCAGCAGCGCGGTGCGGGAGGCCAGATAATCCGCGTCCAGCATTCCCTCGACCGGCACGTCCGCGAATTCCGGGTCGGCGACATAGCGGTCGCGGTCGGCATAGGCGAGGCGCAGCGCGTCGATGATCAGATGCCAGGCCTCGGGATCGCCGGGCCCCAGATCGCCGAGCGGGAAATGCTCCAGCACGCCCAGCGTTTCGCCCAGGATGACCCCGCCCGAAGACGGCGGCGGGGCGGAACAGACCAGCCAGACGCGATAGGGGCTGCACACCGCCGGCGCGGTGCGCGGCGCATAGGCGGCGATGTCGTCCGCGGTCAGGCCGCCGGGCAGCGGCGTTTCGCGCACCGCCGCCAGAATCTGCTCCGCGATCGGCCCATTATAGAAAGCGCCGGGTCCGCCGGCCGCGAGCGTGCGCAGCGTCTGCGCGTAGTCCGGATTCTTCAGAACATGTCCCGGCGGCAGGGGCGCGCCGTCGTCGGTGAAGAAATAGGCGCGGGTGGCGGGGCGCTCGTCCAGCGGGCCGAACTGCGCCACGCGGGCGATCGACTGGCTCATGCGCGGGCTGACCGCGAAGCCGTCCTCGGCCAGCGCGATCACGCCGCCGAACAATTCGCTCCAGTCCAGCCGGCCGTGATCGGCCTGCGCCGCGCCCAGCATGGCGACCGCGCCGGGCACGCCCGCCGCGCGGCCGGAGGTCCAGGCGACGGGGAAGGGCAAAGGCTGGCCGTCATCGCCGAAAAACAGCTCCGGCCCGGCGCTGGCCGGCGCGGTTTCGCGCCCGTCATAGGCCGTCGTCCGGCCGGTCTCCGCATCGTAATGGATCAGGAAGGCGCCGCCGCCGAGCCCGCTCGATTGCGGCTCCACCAGACTCAGCGCCGCCTGCACCGCGACGGCCGCGTCGGCCGCCCCGCCGCCGGCGCGCAACACCGCCAGCCCGGCCTCCACCGCCAGCGGGTTCGCCGCGGCGACCATGGCTGTCTCGTGGACGTTTTCAGGGACGGGCTCGGCGGCAAGGGGGCGCTGCGGTGCGCAAGCGGCCAGGATCAGAAGGGCGGCGGGAAGGGCGCGGGTCAGTCGTGTCATTGCGGCGCAGCATACTCCCCGCGCCCCGCGCGGCCACCCGCCGGAGCGGGTCCCGGCCATGCGCAGACGCGATGCTGCGCGAAGGGCGCAGGCGATGCTTGCGAAGCCGAAGGCCCGTCGCTAGGTTCCGCGCCTCCGCAGCGGGCCATGGCCCGTGCGAGCGCGCGCCCGTAGCTCAGCTGGATAGAGCACCAGACTACGAATCTGGGGGTCAGGAGTTCGAATCTCTTCGGGCGCGCCATTTCCTTTTTCCTCCCCCGTGGACATTTCAGACCCGCGCGATGCGCCGCGCCCGCCTTTGCGCGCGATCCCCAGCGACGCCGTAACCGCCTGATTTCAAGGCCGGTTTGACAGCCTTCCGGGCTTCGGACATCTTTTTCCGTAAGTTCCGGAAATATTTCCGGAATCCGGAAAAACAGGGAGCGCGAAACGCTCCGGTCCGGGACAGCAGAGGGAGGCGGCTGATGCTGAACGAGGCAAAAGATGGCGGCGGCGGGGCGGACGGCGTCCGGCGCGGCCGGCCCTCACGGGCGAGCATTGCGGCGAACGATCAGGAATTCATCCATTCGCTGGCCAAGGGCCTGGCGGTGATCGAGGCGTTTTCGGCCAGCTCGCCGCAGATGACCCTCAGCGAAGTGTCCCGCCGCGTGGGACTCAGCCCGGGGTCGGCGCGCCGCGTCCTGCGCACGCTGCACCTTCTGGGCTACGCCTCCTGCACCGGCACGCGGTTCGAACTGACGCCGCGGGTGCTGCAGCTCGGCTATTCCTATCTGAACTCGCTACCGGTCGCGAACCTGGTGCGGCCGCGCCTGGCGGAGCTGACTGAGGAGCTGGGCGCCAATTGCGCGATCTCGGTCCTGGACGGCGCCGACACGGTGTTCGTCGCGCGCACCACCGCGAAAGAGACCGCGCGCGAGCCGCTGAACGTGGGCAGCCGGTTTCCCGCGCACACCAGCTCGGCCGGCAAGGTCCTGCTGGCCGACAAAACGCGCGAGGAGCTGGAGGCGCTGTTCGCCGACCGGGAGATGGAGGCGTTCACGCCCAAAACCCTCACCACGGTCGACGCGCTCTATGAATCCCTGGCGCAGGTGCGCGCCGACGGCTGGGCGCTGAACGATCAGGAGGCCATGCCGGGCCACAGATCCATCACCGTGCCGGTGCGCATCAACGGCAAGGCGCTGGCCGCCGTCGGCGCCGGGGCGCATGTCGGCGTGGCCAGCCTGTCGCGGATGCATTCCTTCCTGCCCTCGCTGAACGCGGCGGCCAGCGACATCGCCCAGCTTTTGCAGGGTCAGGGCGCGCGCTAGACGCGCCGGCCTCCGGCCTCTTCAAGTTCCTGAAATCACGCGGGTTTGCCGCGCACGCCGCCGCGGTTTCGCGGCGGCGTTTTCGTGCGCTCAAAGTCGAAGCTTTCCGCTTTCCGGTAATACTAAAGTATTTGTCACGCCTCTATGGACAGAAATCATTTCGTCGTGATAGTGCAGAAATAAATATAAATCCGGGGAGGTATGCATATGAGTTTCCGAATATCGGAAAAATAGAAATAGAAAAGGTTTCCGGAGTGCGGAAACACTACGCATAAGGCGTTTGTTGTTTCCTTCAGGGGGCGTGCGGCGGGATCAGGTTCCGAAAGCCGCCAAATCCGGGCCAATCAGCAGGAAATAAGTCCAGTCCGGCGCGCACCATCGTGCGCGTGACTGAGCTCTATTGCCGAAAATCCACCGCAACAGAGACGCGTCGCGTCTCTGAACAGATGATCTTTGGGGAAAGTCATGAAAAACGGACCGCGTCATTCGCTTAGACTGAGCGCTCTTTCCACCGCCGGCGCCGCCACGCTGGCCGTCGCGATCGCCGCGGGCGCAGCCCAGCCGGCCTTCGCCCAGCAGCCCACGGCAGCCGAGGACCGCGTCGTGGTCACCGGTTCGCGCATCGCGCGCCGCGACCTCACCTCGCAGACGCCGATCGTGACGGTCGACACCGACACGCTGGAGAACACGTCGGAAATCAGCCTCGACCAGACGCTGAGCCAGCTGCCGCAATTCGGCGAGGGCCGCGACCAGCTGACCGACGCGGGCGCCACCCAGGCGACCCCGACCACCAGCCCGGGGGCTGCGACCGTCAATTTGCGCGGCCTCGGCTCCAACCGCACGCTGGTGCTGCTGGACGGCCGGCGGACCCAGCCGGCCAACGCCTCGCTGGTCGTCGACATCAACACGATCCCGAGCGCCGCGCTGGACAGCGTGGAGATCATCACCGGCGGCGCCGCGGCCACCTATGGCGCGGACGCCGTGGCCGGCGTCGTGAACTTCATCCTGCGCGACGACTATGAAGGCGTGACGCTGGACGCCCAGTACGGCGAGACCGAACAAGGCGACGGCGCGCAATACCGCCTGTCCGCCCTGCTCGGCAGCAATTTCGCCGGCGACCGCGGCAACGCGATGCTGGGCCTGACCTATTCGGAGCGGGAGGTCGTCTATCAGCGCGACCGCGACTTCTTCGTGGAGGGCTGGGCCGACATCAATAATTCCGGCGGCAGCTCCTTCCCCGGCTTCGGCGGGTTCCAGCCGGCCTTCGGCAACTACCCGACCCAGGCCGCGGTCAATTCGGTGTTCCTGGCCAAGGGCTATCCGGAGGGCGACGTCAGCCGGACCGGCGGCATCTATTTCAACCAGGCGCCCTCGACCGAGGCCGCCACGGTGTTCTCGCCGAACGCGGGCTCGGTCTCCGGCCAGCCGGCGCCCGGCTATACCGGCGTGCTCTTTCCGGAGCACAAGATCGTCTATAACGGCAATCTGGCGAGCAATAACACGGTCGGCCAGCTGTCCCTGCCGCTGACGCGCTATTCGGTCTTCGCCAACACCCATTACGACGTGACCGACAGCGTCACCGTCTACGGCCAGGCGAAATTCGACCAGACCGAGACCAGCACCCGCTCGGCCTACGTCCCGGCGGTGAACCAGTGGTCGGTGACGATCCCCTACGACCCGAACACGGACGACCCGGATTCCCCCGGCTATGTCCCGCTGGGTCCGGGCGCGGGCCATCCGGTGCCGGCGGAGCTCGCCGACATCCTGAACAGCCGCCCCGATCCGGACGCCGACTGGCAGTACCAGAAGCGGCTCGACTATCTGGGGCCGGAAGGTCTGGACACGATCACCAACACCTACGAGCTGCTGTTCGGGGTGCGCGGGGATCTGCCCTACAAGGACTGGACCTATGACGTCTTCTATTCGCACGGTCGCACCTATCAGGTCGCCGAATATGTGAATTTCGCCGACCTGTCCCGCCGTCAGGCCCTGCTCGACGCGCCGGGCTACGGCATCCTGCCGGACGCCAACGCCAATGCGTTCACGAACTTCCGGCTGGGCCGCGCGGCCTCGTGCCAGACCGGGCTCAGCCCGTTCCTGGAAGGGGCCGTGGCGCAGGATTGTATCGACATCGTCCAGGCCCGCCTGTTCACCACCACCGACCTGATCCAGGACCAGCTGGAGGCGAACATCCAGGGCGGCCTGTTCGAGGCGCCCGCCGGCGAGGTGCGCTTCGCGATCGGCACGGACTACCGGAAGAACGATTTCGACTACCGGCCGTCGTCCAACCTCTCGACCACCAACATCACCTCGCACACGCTCGGCCTGTTCGACACGACGCCCACCGGCGGCTCGGTCGAGGTGGCGGAGTTCTACGGCGAATTGCTCGCGCCCATAGTGGCCGACCTGCCGTTTGCGCGGTCGATCACCGCGAACCTCGGCTACCGCTTCTCCGACTACAATACCGGGGCCGGCGGGGTTCATACGTTCAAGGCGATCGCCGACTGGGTGGTCAACGACTATGTGACCTTCCGCGGCGGCTTCCAGCGCGCCACCCGTGCGCCGAACGTGGCCGAGCTGTTCCAGCCGCCGACCTTCCTGACGGTCGGCTGGTCGGACCACGACCCCTGCTCCAACCTGACCCGGGCTGATTTCGGCAATGTCGCTTCGAACCCCGACCGGGCGCAGGTGCAGGCGCTGTGTACGTCGATCGCCGGCGGCTTCGCCATCGGCGACTCCTATGTCGGCAACCAGCCCTTCTATTTCCCGCTTGGCCGGGACTCGCAGACGGGCAACCCGGACCTGGATCCTGAAGAGGCCGATACGATCACGGTGGGCGCCGTGGTGCGCTCGCCGATCGACGCGGACGGCTTCCGCAACATGACCCTGACCGTCGACTATTATGACATCACCATCGACGGCGCGATCCAGACCCGCGGCACGCAGGAAATCTATCGGGACTGCTTCAACGCCGACGGCACCAACCCGTCCTACGACCCGACCTACGAGGCCTGCACCAAGATCGTCCGCTCCAACGTGACCGGCTTCTGGCTGACCACGATCGCGGAGTTCTCCAATCTGGGCTCGATCAACACGTCGGGCTTCGACGCGGCGCTCGCCTGGAACGCCGGCCTGCCGGATGGGCTGGGCGTGGACGGCACGGCCTTCGCCAATATCAGCTTCAACTATGTCGACAAATTCGAGATCCAGGACCTGCCGGGCGGGACGGCGCTCGAATACGCCGACTCGACCTCGTCGCCCACGGGCAGCGCGATCTATGAGTGGAAGCTGTACTCCACGGTCGGCGTCAATGTCGGCCCGGCGACGGTCAGCCTGAACTGGCGTCACCTGCCGGAAACGCGCAACTCCACGCTGGTCACCACGCCGGCCGCCACCGTCCTGCCGACCAAGTCCTACGACCTGTTCGGCCTGTCGGGCCGCTGGGCGATCAACGACACGCTCGAGCTGCGCGCGGGCGTCGACAACCTGCTCGACAAGCGTCCGCCGCTGGTGGGCGTGGACCCGGCCTCGCCGACCGGTTCGGCCGTCGGCACGACCGATGCGGGCAATTACGACGTGCTGGGCCGCCGCTTCTATGTCGGCGCCAAGGCCCGGTTCTAAAGTTCAGCTTCCTCTTCCCTAACCGGAAGCTGTCGCGCCCCCTTCTCCGGAAGGGGGCGCTTTTTTTGTCCGCCGCTCGCCGAACGGTTCGTTGCCGCCCGGCGCCGGGCGCGCTAGTGCTGGCCTGCGGCGCACAGACGCCGGAAAACATACGGGGAGGACCGCCTATGAAAACCGTGATCGCCGCCAGCGCTGCGCTGACGCTCTTTGCCGCGCCCGCGATGGCCGCCGAATACGCCACCATCGAGATGGAGCTGGACGTGGACGTCTCCGCCGAAGCGCTGTGGGAGGCCGTTGGCGATTATTGCGATATCGCGGAATGGGGTGGCCTGGCCTGCGAGATCACGGCCGGCGAAAACAACGAGGTTGGCGCGGTCCGCACCCTGACCGCCGGTCCGGCCACGATCGAGGAAATTCTGATCGGCAAGACCGAGCTGTCCTACGGCTACGCCCAGCCGGCCGTCGAGGGCCGCTTCTACGACCTGTATCACGGCTTCATGGAGGCCCGCCCGACCGGCGAGAACACCTCCAAGATCGTCTACACGCTGATGTACGACGTCTCGAACCTGGAGGACCAGGCGGCCAAGGACGAGAACCTCGCCCGCCGGCGGACCCTGTTCGAAGGCATGCTGGTCAACATGAAGAACATCGCCGAGGGCAATTCGCCCGAATAGGCGCCAATAAGCCTGAGCCAGGAGAGCGCAGTCCAATGTTGAAGATCGCCCTGATCGTCGGGTCCACCCGCCCGAACCGCCTGGCCGACAAGGTCGCCCCCTGGGTCGTGGAGGGGGCCAAGGCCCATGGCGGGATCGATCTCGACGTGCTGGATTTGCGCGAGGCGAACCTGCCCTTCTTCAACGAGCCGGCCTCGCCGCTGTTCACCGGCGGGTCCTATTCGGAGCCGGCGGCCGAGGCCTGGCGCAACAAGATCGGGACCTATGACGGCTATCTGTGCACCGTCGCCGAATACAATCACGGCCCGACCGGCGTCCTGAAGAACGCGTTCGACAGCGCCTATTTCGAATGGATCCGCAAGCCGGTCGGCTTCGTCGGCTATGGCGGGGTCGGCGGCGCGCGCGCGATCGAGGTGATGCGCGGCGTGGCGATCGAACTGCAGATGGTCCCGCTGAAGCACGAGGTGAATATCGGCGGCGACGCCTTTATCGGCCTGCTGACGCAGGACAAGCAGATGGCCGACTATCCCTTCCTGGAACAGAGCCGCACCGACCTCCTGGACAATCTGGTCTGGTGGGGCGAGGCGCTGAAGGCCGCGCGGGATAAGGGTTAGCGCTCCCTTTCCGCGCGGGCTTCCGCACGCCCGGCGTGGAACCGCCGCCTCCGGATCGAGTTTCAACGGAAACCGATAAGGAGGCTCCCCATGCTGAAATGGGCTTTGATTTTCGCCGTCATCGCGCTGGTCGCCGCGGTGTTCGGCTTTGGCGGGATCGCCGGCGCGGCCGCCGGCATCGCCAAATTCCTGCTCTTCCTGTTCCTGGTTCTGTTCCTGGTTTTCCTGGTGCTGGGGGTCGCCGGCGCCAAGAAGCTGACCTGACGGTCAGGGCAGAGCTGCAAAGAAAAAAGCCCCGGGCATTGCCCGGGGCTTTTGTCATTCGAAGCGGAAGACCGCCTCAGCGGTTGCCGGCGTCGACCTTGGACTGGGCTTCGTCGCCGCCCACGCCATAGTTCATCACCGCGTTCCGGGAGGCCTGGAACTCCTCCATCGTCTCGCCGCGGAAGGCGGCGTAGACGTGCGGATTGCCGACGCCCACCACGGCGGCGAGCTTCTCCAGCACGAAGAAGATGGCGCCGTGCCGGATCAGGCCCTGCCAGTCCTGGTCGCGGATCATCTGCTTTTCTTCCTCGGTGATGCCGTACCGGTCGAACAGGGCTTCCGGCTCTTCGCGGAAGGCCTTGCGGTGCTCCGGATAGACCAGGTCGTGCAGCAGCTTGTTCAGCTTGTAGTTCTCGACGCTGCGCTCCAGGTCGAACAGATAGGTGCCTTCCAGATCGGCGATCTCGTCGGTCTGCGCCGTATTGCGGGCGCGCAGCGCCTCGGCGGTTTCCTTCGGCATGTCGACGGCCTGGTTCTCGTAGATCGCGGTGGCGATCGCGGTCATCGACGGCAGGAAATAGGAGCGGTGGACGCATTTCACGCCGCTGGACAGCGCGCCGCGCGCCACCAGCCACATCACGAACTCGCTCGACTCCATGCCGCCCATCCGGGCGTGGTCGGCGTGGGTGAACTGGGTCAGGCCTTCGGGATCGGTCTCGTAGAGATCCAGCAGCTTCTCGTCCCATTCGGTGTTGTTGAAGCCGCAGCGCTCGCCCTGCACCTGGTGCGACAGGCCGCCGGTGGCGATCATCGCGACCTTGATGTCCTCGGGATAGGATTCGACCGCCTTGCGGATCGCCTTGCCGAGATTGAGGAAGCGCTTGGCGCTCGGCACCGGGAACTGCAGCACGCCGCATTGCAGCGGGATGATCGGGATCGGCCAGCCGCCCTCGTCATGATCCATCAGCACCGACAGCGGGCTGAAACAGCCATGGTCCAGCGGCTTGCCCTGCATGGTGGAGATGTCGAACTCGTCGGCCACCAGCGAGCGCACGATATGGCGCGACAGCGGGCCGTGGCCCTTGATCGGCGGCAGGTTGCGCGGACCGCCGCCTTCGTCGGCGACCGAATATTCCTCGCCGATGCCCATCACGAACGGCGAATAATGGTCGAAGAAGAAGGAGGTGATGTGGTCGTTATAGACGATGAACAGCGCATCCGGCTTCTTCTCGTCCAGCCAGGCCTTGATCGGCTCATAGCCTTCGAAGATCGGCTTCCAGACCGGGTCTTCCTGTTTCTTGCCGTCGACGGCGAATCCGATGGTCGGCGTATGGGACGTGGCGATCGCGCCGATGATGCGGGCCATGGTCGTTTTCCCTGTTCTTGCGCGGCCGCCTGAAGGCCGCTCTGTCTGTCTTGCCATCGCTGCTAGCAGGCCCGGGAAAGCCCCGCAATTGCGCGATGCGCCGCGCTTTTCGGCGCCAGAGGGGCAGAATTTCCGCCCCTATCACAGGCGCCTTCATATTGAATCGCCGAATGCCTAGGCTTGCGCCCGCCGGACCGGCCAATGCCGGGCGGAATGCAACGGGAGGAACGATCCATCATGTCCAACACTGTCAAAGCTGCGCTGGCGGGCCTTGCCGCCGCCGCCATGCTCGCCCCGGGCTTCGCCGCCGCGCGCCCGGCGGAGCTGGGCGAGCCGATGCTGTCCATCCTGTATCCGGCGACCAATCCGGAAACCGGCGAGCCGACCCAGTTCGACATCGACTATTACCGCGACCACCACCTGACCCTGATCATGGACCTGTACGGCGACTCCATCTCGCGGTTCGAACTGATCAAGCCGGCCGAAATGCCTGAGGGCATGCCGCCGGCGCAATATGTGGCCGTCGTGAACATCTATATCGCCGACCAGTCGGCGTTCGACGCGGCGCAGGCCGAGCATGGCGCGACCCTGGTCGCCGATGTGCCGAACTTCTCTAACGTTCAGCCGATGGTGACCCAGGGCGTCATCTACGGCCTGGACGACTAGGGCGTCAGGCAGGGCCTCAGGCAGGCGGAGCCCGGCGCGCCGGGTTCCGCTTGCCAGTTTTCCGGCCCGGCTCCACACTCCGGCCCGTGCGCGGCCGCTGCAAGACGGCCCGCCGGGGAGGACAATCATGACGTACGCCGTCCGCACCGTTTCGCTCGCCGCCCTTATCGGCGCCTGCGCCGCCGCATCGGCGGGCGCGCCGGCCGCCGCCCAGCAGTCGGCGATCGACCATTGCCGCGCGATGGCGAGCGACGCCGAACGGATCGCCTGTCTCGAAGAGGCGCTGATGTCCGGCGAAGGCGGCGAGGAGGACGGCGGCGGCTTCCGCCTGCCCTCCATTCCCTTCTTCGGCGGCGACGATGATGAGGCCGGCGAGACCGCGCCCGCCGCGCCGGCGCACGTCCAGTCCGCCGCGCCGGAGGCCGAGCAATTCGGCGCCGAACAGGTCGCGGTGCGAAACAACGAGTCGCGCCAGCTGGAGGAGGAAAAAGGCCCCGAGCCGGCCCTCCTGTCCTCCATCACCCGGGCCGAGGAAGACCCCCGCGGCTTCCTCGTCGTGCAGCTCGATAACGGTCAGGTGTGGCGCCAGACGGAAAAAGTTACATTCCTTCTGACCCCCCGGCGGGCCCTCCGGCAGGGGGTGGAGATCACAAGATCGGGCTTCGGCGGCTACCGCATGCAGCTCAGCGAGACCGGCCGCGAGATCAAGGTCGAGCGCGTCCGCTAATCCGCAGGCTGCGGGATTCATTACAAAAAATACAGAATTGTGACCGGCGTCGGTTTTCCGGCGCGGGCGCCGTCGCGCGTCCGGCTGCTATCGCTCGGCCTAATATCATACGAAATAAGGATATTCTAGATATCAGAATATTCGAAAAACCTATTCAAAATCATATAACAATTCCCTTGATTCCCTTTCCCTGCGGGCGAAGAATGACCGCAAGCCGGAAAAACCCGGCATCTGGGGAGGGAATATGTCTCACGCAATCCGTAATGGAATTCTGTCTACGTCCAGCCTCGCGGCGCTGGGCGCGGCGCTCGCGACGGTGTCGGCGCCGGCGGCCATGGCGCAGGATACGCTGACCGACGACCGCGTGGTGGTCACCGGTTCGCGCATCGCGCGCCGCGACTTTCAGGCCAACAGCCCGATCGTCACGGTGGACGAGTCGACGTTCGAAAACCGGTCCAGCTTCAGCGTCGAAGCGGCGCTGAACCAGCTGCCGCAATTCTCGCCGGGCCAGAGCCAGAACCTGGCCAGCGGCGGCGGGTCGCCGTTCCTCGACGCCTCCCAGGCGCCGGGCGCGGCCACGCTGAACCTGCGCGGCCTCGGCTCCAACCGCAGTCTGGTGCTGCTGAACGGCCGCCGGCCCCAGCCGATCAACGCCTTCCTGGTCGTGGACGTGAACACGATCCCGTCGGCGGCGATCCAGAACGTGGAAGTCATCACCGGCGGCGCGGCCGCGGTGTACGGCGCGGACGCCATCGCCGGTGTCGTCAACTTCATCCTCAAGGACGATTACGAGGGGATCGAGGTCGACGGCCAGTACGGCATCGCCGAAGCGGGCGACAACAAGACCGCCCAGTTCAGCGCGCTGATCGGGGGCAATTTCTCCAGCGGCCGCGGCAACGCGCTGCTGGGTCTGCAATGGGCCGACCGCGGGCCGGTCTATCAGCGCAACCGGGAGTTCTACACCCGCGCCTGGAACGATCCGGGCACCTCGGCGGGCAGCGTCAACAACGCCGTTCCCGGCCTGACGCAGTACAACCTGCTCGGCTTCCTGAACTTCGGCCTCAACTCCGACGGCTCGACCTTCAATGTCGCGCAGGCGGACAACCCGGCGGCGCCCTATACCGGGCCGCTGAACAGCCAGACCGAAGGCGCGGGCTATAAGCTGAACCCGCTGACCAACGCCGCGGCGACCTTCCGTTCGCTCGGCTACAACGATCCTGAAAACCAGCTGTCGATCCCGCTGACGCGGTATTCGACCTTCGCCTCGGCCCACTATGACGTCACCGACACCGTGACGGCGTTCCTGGAGGCGAACTACACGCACACCTACGCCGAAGCCGTCAGCCTGGTGCCGCCGGCCTTCAACTTCTGGTCGCTCAGCATGCCGTATTCGCCGACCAACGACGATCCGGACTCGCCGACCTTCGGGGCCGACCAGACCAATTTCCACCCGGTCAGCCCGCAGCTGGCGGACATCCTGAACGCCCGCGCGGTGCCGGGGGCGAACTGGGTGATGACCCGCTCGCTGGACTTCCTCGGCCGTCTGAAGACCGACACGACCACCAATGTCTATCAGGTCACCGGCGGCTTCCGCGGCGAACTGCCGGTCCGCGACTGGACGTGGGAAGTCTACGGGTCGCACGGCGAAACCGACGTTCTGTCGCAGCAGCTCTCCGGCTCCATCTCGCAGGAGAAGCTGCAGCAGATCATCGACGGCCGCGCGGTCTCGCTGGTCAACGGCGTGCAGGTCTATGGCGACTACACCGCCACCGGCCCGTGGGGTCAGGGCTGGACGAACGGCCCGGCGGGCACGTTCAGCACCGCCACGGTCGGCTCCTGCTCATCGGGCATTCCGATCTTCAACGCCGACGGCTCCGTGCCGTATCAGGTGAATGTCAGCCAGGACTGCGTGGACTATGCGACGCTGAAGACCAACAGCTTCACGACGCTGCAGCAGGACATCATCGAAGCCACCGTCCAGGGCGGTCTGTTCGAAAACTGGGCCGGCGAAATCCGGTACGCCGCGGGCGCGACCTATCGCGACGTCCGCTACCAGTTCGTGCCGGACAGCGGCCTGAACGCGCAGCAGGCGCGCGCCAACGTCATCAACATCATCTCGCTGCCGCAGGAATCCTCGGGCGAGATCGCCGCGACGGAAGTCTACGGCGAATTGTTGGTGCCGTTGCTCGCGGACATTCCGTTCGTCCAGGAGCTGAACCTGGAGCTTGGCGGACGTTATTCCGACTATGACACGACCGGCGGCGAGGAGACGTACAAGATCCTCGGCGACTGGGGTGTGAACGACTATCTGCGCTTCCGCGGCGGCTACCAGCTCGCCACGCGTTCGCCGAACGTCTACGAGCTGTTCACGCCGATCGCGACCTCGCCCGATTTCTCGGCGACCAACGATCCGTGTACGAACATCCCGGGCTTCACCGCCGAATACGGGAACCTCGACTCCAACCCGAACCGGGTGAACCTGCAGCTGGCCTGCGCCGAGCTGATCAGCCGGGACGGCGGTTTCGCCTACACGACGCTGGCCACCGACCCGACCAATACGGGCCAGCCCGCCTCGGCGGTCGGCACGCCGGGCTTCGACGCCACGCATATCAGCAACTTCCGCAACACGGTGCCGGGCTACAACATTCCGTTCCCGATCACCCTGGCGCTGGTTCAAGGCAACGCGGCGCTGGAGTCTGAAGAGGCGGAGACCTGGACGTTCGGCGGCGTGGTCACCTCGCCGTTCACCCACCCGCTGCTGTCGCAGGTCAGCCTGTCGGTGGACTGGTACTCGATCGACCTGTCCAACACGATCGACACGCCGAGCGCGATCACCGTGTACCAGCAGTGTCTGGATCCGGAGTTCAACCCGCTGGTCGCTTCGTCCGCGGGCAGCGTCACCGGCGCCGACATCCTGGCCAACAACCCGTACTGCGCCCTGATCAACCGGGAGCCGACCAACTTCGCCGGCGTGGCCGGCGGCGTGGGTTCGGGGATCGACCGGAACTACAACGCGCAGTTCGTGAACCTGGGCGGCACCAAGACCTCCGGCATCGACATCGCCCTCAACTGGGCCGCGGAGTTCGCGGACATGGGCCTGTCCTCCATTCCGGGCTCGCTCAGCGTGAACTTCCTGGCCAGCTTCCTCGACAAGTTCGATGAAGCTCCGTTCGAAGGCGCCGAGTACATCGAGTATGCCGGTACGCTCGCGAACGGCGGTCTGTACGACTACAAGACGTTCACGACCGTCACCTGGCGGACCGACGGCTACAGCCTGGGCGCCCGCATCCGGTACCTGCCGGACATCCTGCCGGCGCCGGGTTCGACCCTCGGCACGCAGGGGGCCGAGTCCCACACTGAAGTGGACCTCTTCGGCCGCTACATCATCAACGACAATTACGAGCTGCGGGCGGGCATCGACAACCTGCTCGACGAGCTGCCTGAGGTCGTTGGGCGCACGCCGTTCAACAACGCGCTCAGCAGCACCAACGGCAACTACGACACGCTCGGCCGCCGCTTCTATCTCGGCGCGACCGCGCGGTTCTAGGAAAGAAAAAGCTTCCCTCAACCTGACCGGGAGCTTTGCCCCCTTCCCCGCCCGGGGAAGGGGGTTTTTCTTTGCCTCACGGCTGGAAGAACCCGCCGCCGGACGCGCCCGGCAGAGCAGGGCGGCTGCGGATAAACTGGGACATCACCCATTTCTCGCCGCTGGCGGTCGGCTCGCCGGCGTGCACGGTGCGCACGTCCGCCTTCTCGCCCTCCAGCACATTGGCGAAATACAGCGCGCCGCAGGCCTCGCCCCGGAAGCGGATGTGCAGGCGCGGGAACGCCGTCTCCCCGCCCTCATAGTCCGCGTTCAGATAGACCAGCATCGTCGCGGCGCGCTGGCCGTCCCGCGCAATCAGCGCCTCATAGCCGGGCGTGCGCGGATCGATGAAATCGAAATGCTCGGCGAAGCGTTCGCCCGGCGCATAGTTCAGCACCGCCGGCGCCTCCAGATGCTGGAACGGCGCGCCCGCCGCGGCGGCGATCCGCCGCTGCACGGCGATCTGCACCAGGTCGGCGTCGATCAGGCTGAAATTGGCGGCGGAATTGGTGCGGTTCTCGTGCGCCTGCGCCGCGCGCGCCTGCGCGTTGTAGATTTCCGCCCGGCGCAGCCGGCCACGCGCCCGTCCGATCATCCAGGCGGCCGCCGCGGGCGTCACGAAGCCGGAATAGGCGCGGATCTGCGGATCGCCGCTCAGGGTTTTCGGGTCTGGCGCAACGCTCCAGTCTTCGGCGGCGGCCTGGTCGCGCATCGCCCGCCAGTCGATCTGTCCCTTGCCATCCGGCGCCTCCGCGCCGGCCAGCGCCGCCAGCGCGCCCTGCGCCAGCCCAAAGCCGCGTTCGGCCGAGGCCGTCAGCCAGTCCAGCGCCGCGCCCCAGTCCGCGGTGCGGTACACGCCGGCGCCGCGCAGCACCGCCATCAGCGCCGCCGCCTCGCCGCCGCCTGCGTTCGCGGCGTCTTCGATCAGCCCGGCGCCCTGCTCGCCCAGCATGGGCGCCCGGTCGCCGACCATGATGCGCGCGCCGATCCGCGTCATCGAGGTGACGCAGCCGCGCTTCACCGCGCCCGCCATCACGTCGATCGCCTCGGTATGGCGGCCGGCGGCGTCCAGCCGGTCGGCTTCCGCCAGGGCGGCGGCGTCTTCGCGAATCTGCGCCGTCATCGTTCCTCCCCGGCCGGTGCGGCGCGGGGACTGTAGAGCGCCTTGCGCCGGGCGCGAAACGCGGCTTCAAACGCAGACCGGCCCGCTTGCCAGCGGACCGGGCCGGGCGCCACACTGCGCCCCGGTTCGACAAAACAATATTGTACGGGAGAGGCGCCATGAACGCGCGCGCCGGCGTTTTCATGATCATCGCAGCGGCCCTGGCCGCCGCGGCCGGCCTCGCCGCCGCGCCTGCGGCCGCGCAGACCAATCCGTGCCTGGCCCTGCCGACCGACCAGCAGCGTCTGTACTGCCTGCGCGAAGCCCGCGCGGGGATGGAGGCGGCGGCCGCGGCCGAAGCCGCCGCGCAGGCCGCGCCCCAGACGTTTTCCCCGACCCCTTCCCCGGCGACGCCCGGGGGCCAGTCGGCCGCCGTGCGCTGCATGGCGCTGCCCACCGATGACGAGCGCCTGACCTGCATGCAGGACGCGCTGGTCGCCGCAGAATCCGCGCTGGCCTCGGCGGACAGCGACGAGGGCGGCGGCGGGCTGTTCGGCCTCGGCATCCTCGGCGATGGCGGCGGCGGCAAGCCGAATGCGCTCTACGCCTCCGAATCGGAATTCGCCCAGGGCTTCGGCGCCGGCCAGGTGGCGATGCGCACCAATACCAGCGACGAGTTCCGCGCCCCGCGCGTGCGCGCCGCCATCGTGTCCTATCGCGAGCGCGTACCCGGCCTGCTCCAGTTCGAGCTGGATAACGGCCAGATCTGGAATCAGACCAACGCCGACACCCAGCGCGTGCGTCTGACCAGCCGCGATCCGGTCGCCGTGGACATGTACGAATCCTGGGCCGGCGGTTACCGCATGCACCTGCTCGAAATGGACCGGGTTCTGAAGGTCGAGCGGATCGAGTAACCGGCCTCCGGGCCTCCGCTTTCCGGAAGTTTCCCTGAAATTCTGCCGTTCCGGCGCGGGGGCTCCATGCCCTCGCGGACGGCTCCGCGCACCTGGAATCCGCCGTCTGCTACCGCCCCGCCGGGCGCCCCTCTCTTCGCACCTGCAGCAAAACCTGAGTGAATTCCGCGGCTTGTGCGGAAAAGTGCGGCATATGCGCATCACGCCCGTCAAAATCGTCATACCATCGTTATGAACAGGGTTGACGGATTCTCCGCCCATCCAGCACGATTACAAAACGGTTAGGGGGGACTCTGCTCATCAGGCGGGCCCGCCCGGCGTCGGCTCGATCCGGCGCCGGGCCAATTATTCTTGAGGGAGGTAAAACTCGATGTCCTATCGTAAGAGCCTTAAGTCGTGCGTTCTCGCGACGTCCAGCGCGGCCGTGAT
>CAJXKJ010000058.1 GCA_913055605.1 uncultured Euryhalocaulis sp.
CCGCCCCCCGCCGCCTCCGCCATCCCCGATCCCCTGCCGGGCGCGGTGACCGAGGCCCTGCCGGACGCCTATCTGGAGACCCCGGCCGGGTTCGCCTTTATCGCCGCCCTGGCCGCCCGCGCCGGGGCCGGGCGACCGGGTCCGGTCCTGCTCAGCCTTTGCGAACGTGAATTCGATTTCGGGTTGCCGAACGCCGCGGCCCTGGCCGCCGCCGGCGTGGCGCCGGAGCGGATACTCCTTGTCCGCGCGCACGATCCGGGCGCGGCGCTGTGGGCGCTGGAGGAGAGCGCGCGCACGCGCGGGATCGCCGCGGCGGTGGCCGCCGTGCTGCCGGACCGGGCCTATGGGCTGCTGGCCAGCCGGCGCCTGACCCTGGCCGCAGAGCGAACAGATATTCCGGTTCTGGTTTTGCGCCGCGCCGGCAGCCGCGACCAAACCGCCGCCCGTTCGCGCTGGCGCGTGGCCGGCGCGGCGGGCGAGGCCGCCCCGTTCGCCGGGGCGGCCGGCCTGCCCGGGCTGTGCGCCCGGCGCTGGCGCGTCACCCAGGAGCGCGCGCTGGGCGCGCCCCCGTCTTTCGAGGTCGAGTGGAATGAAACGGCGCTTCGTTTCGATCCGCCTGCCGCACTGGTCCGCCGAGCGGATCCGGACCGGGATGCAGGCGATCGGGAGCGGACCCCGCGCATCCGCGCGGCCTGATCCTCTCACTCCTCCATTGGTCCTGACCCGGTCCGGCGCCGGCGGGGTGCGCCTGTACGCGCTGGATTCCGCCGCCGCTTCGCAGGGCCTCGTCCCCGGCATGACGCTGTCGGACGCCCGCGCCGCCGTGCCGGACATCGCCGCCCGCGACGCCGAGCCGGAGGCGGACAAAGCGGCGCTAGGACGTCTCGCCCGCTGGTGCGGCCGCTGGACGCCCTGGACCGCCGCGCGCCCGGCCGATCCGGGCGAGGATTCGCTGCTGCTGGAGACCACGGGCTGCGAGCGGGTGCATGGCGGAGAAGCGGCGCTGCTGGCGGACATCGCCGCGCACATGGCCCGGCTGGGCCTGACCGCGCGCATCGCGGCCGCCCCCACGATCGGCCTGGCCTGGGGCGCGGCGCGCTGCCTGCCGGACGCCCGGCCGCTCGCCATCCCGGCGGCGGACGCGCCGGGCGTTCTGGCCCGCCTGCCGGTCGCGGCGCTGCGCATCGATCCGGACGCGGCGGAGGCGCTGGACGCGCTGGGCCTGCGCCATGCGGGCGACCTGCTGCCTTTGCGCCGGGCGGATCTGGCCCGCCGGTTCGGCGTGGATCTGGTGCGGCGACTGGATCAGGCGCGGGGACTGGAGCCGGAGGCGCTGGACCCCGTCCTGCCCGCCGCGCGCCTGCGCGCCCGGCGGCGCTATGCCGAGCCGCTGACCGGGGAGGACCAGATCCTGCGCGCCGCCGGCCAGACCGCCGAGGATTTGTGCGCTTTGCTGGAGCAGGAGGGGCTGGGCGCGCGGCGCGTGCTGCTGGGCCTGTACCGGGTCGACGGCCGGCTGCTGGAGGTCCGCATCGGGGCCGGCGCGCCGGTGCGCGACGCGGCGCATCTGACCCGCCTGCTGGCCGAGCGGATCGCCCGCGCCGCACTGGACACCGGTTTCGGCGTGGAGATCGTGGAGGCCGCCGCCCTGACCGCCGACCCGCTGCGCCCCGCGCAGACCGATTTCACGGAGGAGACCGGCGGGGCGGACCCGGACCGGCTGGCCGACCGGCTGGCCGCGCGGCTGGGGGAGGGGGCGGTGCTGCGCGCCGCCGCGCGCGCCAGCCACGCCCCGGAACAGGCCAGTTTCTGGGCCCGGGCGGAGGATGCGGCCCCGGCCGCCGTCCGCCCGGATTCCCGCCGCCCGCTTCTGATGCTGGAGCGGCCCGAACCGGTGGAGGCGATTTCCCAGCTGCCGGACGGGCCGCCGCGCCTGTTCGTCTGGCGCCGCGTGCGCCACCGCGTCGCCCGCGCCGACGGGCCGGAGCGCGTGGCCCCCGAATGGTGGCGCGGCGAGGGCGCGGCGCGCATGACGCGCGACTATTTCCGCGTGGAGACCGTGGAGGGGCGGCGCTTCTATCTGTATCGCGACGGCCTGCACGGCCGGGACGACGACCGCGAGGAGGGGGGGAATTCCGCCGATCCGCGCTGGTTCGTGTGCGGGGCGGGATGATGCGCGGCATCCAATTTTCCGCGGGTTTTGCTGCAGCAAATGCTGCGCAGCATTTTTTGCTCGTCCCCCACGGTCCCGCAGATTTTTGTGCGCAGCATAAAGCGCAGCATTTTTGCGCTGGATCGCCGTCATGACGGGCTTTGCGGAGCTGGCGGCGGCCAGCAATTTCTCTTTCCTGCGCGGGGCTTCGCACCCTGAGGAGATGGTCGCCGCGGCCGCGGCGCTGGGCCTGTCGGCCATCGGGATCGCCGACCGCAATTCGCTGGCCGGGGCGGTGCGCGCCTGGAAGGCGGGAAGGGAATGCGGCGTGCGCGTCCTGACCGGCGCGCGGCTGGTCACGACGGACGGGCTGGAGATCGCCTGTTATCCGCACGACCGCGCGGCCTATGCCCGGCTGACCCGCCTGCTAACGCTGGGATGCCGCCGCGCGCCGAAGGGCGAATGCTGGCTGGACGCCGCCGACATCGCCGCCCACGCCGAGGGCCAGACCCTGATCCTGCTGCCCCCGCCGGACTGGGATGGGGCCCGGAATGCTGCGCAGCATTTCGTGCAGCATTTGCGCGGTCAGACCGGATCGGACCCGCAGGTTTTCGTTGCACTGGCGCGGTTTTTCGACGGGCGGGACGGCGCGCGCCTGCACGCAATCCGCGGGTGGGCCGCGCAGAACCGCCTTCCCACGCTGGTCACCGCCGACGCCCTGTATCACGCGCCGGAGCGCCGGCCGCTGCAGGACGTGGTGACCTGTATCCGCGAGGGGGTCAGCATCGATGCGGCGGGTCTGATCCTGGAGGCGAACGCCGAGCGGCACCTGAAGGGCGCGGCCGAGATGGCGCGCCTGTTTCCGGAGGATTGCGAGGCCCTGCGCCGGACAGAGGCTGTGGCCGCCGCGATCGCATTCGATCTCAGCCAGATCACCTATCAATACCCGGAGGAGGTGATGGAGCCGGGCGAGGCGCCGATGCAGACCCTGCGCCGGCTGACCGAGGCCGGGGCGCGGGACCGCTATCCGGACGGGATTCCCGGGCCCGTGCGTACGGCGCTGGATCACGAGCTGGGCCTGATCGAGTCGCTGGATTACGCGCCCTATTTCCTGACGGTCCACGATTTGGTCCGCTTCGCCCGGGGCGAGGGCATTCTGTGCCAGGGGCGGGGATCGGCCGCCAATTCCAGCGTTTGTTACTGCCTCGGCGTCACTTCGGTGGACCCGGCCAAGATCGATTTGCTGTTCGAGCGGTTCGTATCCGCCGAGCGCAACGAGCCGCCCGACATCGACGTCGATTTCGAGCATGAGCGGCGCGAGGAGGTGATTCAGTACGTCTACCGCAAATACGGCCGCTGCCGCGCCGGCATGACCGCGACCGTCATCACCTATCGCGCCAAGGGCGCGGTGCGGGAGGTCGCCAAGGCGATGGGCCTGTCGCTGGACATGGCCGACGCCCTGTCGCGCCAGGTCTGGGGCTGGTCGAAAGAGGCGGTCAGCGACGAACGCGTGCGCGAGCTGGCGCTGGACCCGGATTCCCCGCGCCTGAAACAGGCGCTGGCCCTGACGCGCCAGCTGATCGGCTTTCCCCGCCATCTGTCCCAGCATCCGGGCGGCTTCGTCATCACGCGCGAGCGGCTGGACGAGATCGTTCCGGTGATGAACGCGGCGATGGCCGACCGCACCATGATCGAATGGGACAAGGACGATATCGAGGCGCTGGGCCTGATGAAGGTCGACGTGCTGGGCCTGGGCATGCTGTCGCTGATGGCCGGCGCCTTCGCCCTGCTGAAGGACCGGTACGCGCTGGACCACGACCTCGCCTCGATCCCCCAGGACGACCCGGACGTCTATGACATGATCTGCCGCGCCGACACGGTGGGCGTGTTCCAGATCGAAAGCCGGGCGCAGATGTCGATGCTGCCCCGGCTGCGGCCCCGCACCTTTTACGACCTGGTGATTGAGGTCGCGATCGTGCGCCCCGGCCCGATCCAGGGCGACATGGTCCATCCCTATCTGCGCCGCCGCGACGGGCGGGAGAAAGTCGAATACCCGTCAAAGGCGCTGGAATCGGTGCTGAACCGCACGCTGGGCGTGCCGCTGTTCCAGGAACAGGCGATGAAGATCGCCATCGTGGCGGCGGGCTTCACGCCGGGGGAGGCGGACGGGCTGCGCCGCGCCATGGCCACGTTCCGCCACGCCGGCATCATCGACCGCTACGAGGACCGCCTGATCGAAGGCATGGTCGCCAACGGATACGCGCGCGATTTCGCCGAACGCTGTTTCCGCCAGATCGAGGGGTTCGGCGAATACGGCTTCCCGGAAAGCCACGCCGCCAGCTTCGCCCTGCTGGTCTATGTCTCGGCCTGGGTGAAGCATCATTACCCGGACGTGTTCTGCGCGGCGATCCTGAACGCCCAGCCCATGGGCTTTTACGCCCCGGCCCAGCTGGTGCGGGACGCGCGGGAGCATGGCGTGGAAATCCGCCCCGCCGACGTGAACCATTCGGACTGGGACGCGGTGCTGGAGCCGGGCGAAAACAAAGAGGCCGGCCGCCGCTACGCCGTTCGGCTGGGCCTGCGCCAGATCAAGGGCCTGCACGAGGCCGCCGCCGCCCGCATCGTGGGCGCGCGCGCTCATGGCGGGCGGTTCGATTCGGTGGAGGCGCTGGGCCGCCGCGCGGCGCTGGACCGGCGGGCGCTGGACGCCCTGGCGGCCGGGGACGCGTTCGGCTCTCTGGACCTGCGGCGGCGCGGCGCGCGCTGGGCCGCGCGCGGGACGCAGGCGCCGCTGCCGCTGTTCGCCGCCACGGGGGAGGGCGCGGACGCGCCGCTTCCCGCCCTGCCCGACATGGGCGCGGCGGAGGAGGTCTATCGCGACTACCAGACCACGCGCCTGTCCCTGAAAGGCCACCCGATGCAGTTCTTCCGGGACGGCCTGTCGCGCGAGCGTTTCCTGCACTGCGCCGATCTGGCGGCGATGAAGGACGGCGCCTGGGTCAGCGTCGCCGGGCTGGTGCTGATCCGCCAGCGCCCGGGATCGGGCGAGGTGATCTTCATCACGCTGGAGGACGAGACCGGCATCGCAAACCTGATCGTCTGGCCGCGCATGGCGGAGCGCTATCGCCGCACGGTGCTGACCTCCCGCGTCATGGCGGCGCACGGCGTGCTGCAGAAGGAAGGCCGGGTGATCCATCTGGTGACCCGGCGGCTGGAGGACCGGTCGCATCTTCTGGAGGCGATGGCCGGAAACGGGGCCGGCAGCGCGGCGGAGGAATTCGGCGACGCCGCGCTGGCCAATGCGGACGAGGTCGCGCACGGGTCCTGCGTCGACCCGCGCAAGGCGACGCAGGACAAGCAGAACCGGCGCGCGGACCTGATGCGCGCGGCGCGGGGGGAGGAAGATTTCGGCGACGGCCATGTCGCGCACGCCGACCTGGTGAAAACCGGTTTCGGGCCGCAGCCGCGCGACGCCGAGGCCGTCAAACGCCGCCAGGCTGCGAACCGCCTGAAGGCCGGGCGGGCGATGCCGCGCTCGCGGGACTTTCACTAGCGCGCGGGCGGCTTGATGCGGCGCAGATTTTCCCGGATGCTTTGTCTAACAAAACAATCAATCGGGGAGGGCGTACGGCAATGATCCTGCGCACATTTATCGCCGCCGCCGCGGCTCTGACGTCGGCTCTGGCGGCCGCCGGGCCGGTTCTGGCCCACCATTCGGTCGCCGGCGTGTTCGACACGTCCGAAACGCGGACCTGGAAGGGCACGATCACCAAGATCGACTGGATCAATCCGCACACCTATATCCATTTGGCGGTGGAGAATGACGACGGCACCGTCACCGAATGGGAGATGGAGTCGATCCCGCCCGCGATGATGCGCAAGGCCGGCATCACCCGGAAAATGATCCAGGGCGAGGAGGGCGAGGTCATCGAGATCGAGGGCCTGCGCGCCCGCGACGGCACCGAAAACCTCGCCTATATCCTGACCATCACCTATGCCGATGGTCACTTCTATCAGCTCTCCACCAACTAGACGGAGGGCGGCCATGACCAATCGGCTTTTCGCATCCGCCGGCCTCGCCGCGCTGCTGACCGCGGGCGCGGCCATGGCGCAGGAGCGCCCCGACCTGTCCGGCACCTGGGACAATGGCGGAGGCATCGGCTTCCTCAACCCGCAGAATCTGGAGGGCCAGTCGATCTGCGTGACCGGCTGCCCGCAGCCCGCGGCGGCCGCATCAGGCGGCGGCGGGGCGCGCCCGGCGCCGAGCCTGCCGGTCTACAAGGCCGAGTATCAGGAGCGGGTCGCCGATCTGACCGAACGGCAGGTGGACGAGGACCCGGTCCTGCGCTGCCTGCCGCCGGGCCTGCCGCGCCTGGGCCCGCCCGACAAGATCGTGCAGGCCGAGGACGAATTCGTGTTCCTGTACGAGGACGTCTCCGGCCCGTTCTTCCGCATGGTGCCGCTGAACGCCGAGCACCGGGAGGATATCGACCCTTCCTATCACGGCGACTCGATCGGCTGGTGGGAGGGCGACACGCTGATGGTGGAGACGGTCAGCATGACCGACGACACCTGGCTGACCGATAATGGCGCCTTCCACACCGAAAATCTGCGCGTGGTGGAGGAGCTGTCCCTGACCGATGACGGCGCGCTGCAATGGGTGGCCACCGCCTATGACCCCGAAGTGCTGGAACAGCCCTGGCGGCTGAACCCGCGCGTCAGCCCGCACGCGGACTGGGAGATCGTGGAGTCGCCGCCCTGTATCGACCGGTCGCTCGACCACATGGTCGACGATTCCTATCACGCCAATCCGCGCTAGGACCGGCAGTAGGGGTCAGTAGAGACGTTCGCTGGCCAGCCGCGCGCCCTCGACCAGGGCCGCGAGCTTTTTCCACGCGACGCTGGGCGCGACCAGGACCGAGCCGACAAAGGTGCCGAAGCCGCAATCGGTGCCGGCGATGACGCGTTCCTTCCCGACCGCCTCGGCGAAGCGGACGATGCGCTGGGCGACGAGCTCCGGGTGCTCCACATAATTGTGGCAGGTGTCGAGCAGGCCGGGGATCAGGATGCGGTCGTCCGGCGCGCGGTCGCGCCAGATCGTCCATTCGTGCTCGTGCCGCGGATTGGCGGCCTCGAAACAAATGGCGCGCGCCTTCACGCTCATCGCGATGTCGAAGATCGTATTGAGGTCGATGTCGTAATCGTGCGGGCCTTCATAATTGCCCCAGCACAGATGCATGCGCACCCGGTCCTGCGGCACGTTGCGCAGCGCGTGGTTCAGCGCCTCCACATGCAGCTGCGCGCGCGACAGGAATTCGGCGTCGCTCAGATCCTGAAACCCGGTATGGCGCGACATGGCGAGGTCCGGGCAATCGACCTGCAGCAGGAAGCCCGCCTCCACGATCGCCTCGTATTCGGGCTGCAGCACATTCGCCAGCGCCTCGACATAGTGCTCGTGCTTTTCGTAATGGCGGTTGGGCTGGAACGCCGCGACCACGCCGGGCGAGGCCGCGTTCAGAAAGCCCTCGCTGACTGTTGCGCCGTCCAGCGCGGCGCGGAAATTCGCCAGATCCTTTTCCAGCGAGCCTTCATTCTTCGGGCTGATCGGCCCGGTACAGCAGGCGCGGCGGAACAGGTTCGGCCCGCGCGTGCGGGTCAGCAGCTCGCGATAATCGTCATGCTCCTGAAGGTCGCGGTGCGGCTTGGGCGTGAAGTCGCCGCCGAAGCCTTCGTTGCGGTCCTTGATATAGGTGGCGTAGCCGATCTTGCTGGTCTCGCCGTCGCTGACGACGTCGATGCCGACCGCCTGCTGTTTTGCGACGATGTCCGCCACGGTCTGCGCGATCACGCGGTCGAATTCGGCGGGGTCGTAATCCTCCCCCCGCTCCTTCTTCAGCAGCAGCTGGTTCACCGCGTCGCTGCGCGGCAGGGAGCCGACATGGGTGGTCAGGATTCGGTCGGTGCTGGTCTTCACGTCTGCCTCTATCGCCGCTGCGCGCGTTGACACCCCTTGGAGGGGCGCGCCATTCATCGTGGCGCACAGCGCCAAGGTCAATCGGCGCCGGGTCGAGGGGGAGAGCCAAGTGAAGCTGGCCAGTTTCGCGTTTCAGGGAAAAGAACGGATCGGCGTTGCGATCAGCGACGACACGCTGGTCGATCTGGCGGACGCCGCCGCCCATGTCGGGCGCGGGCCGGACGACGCGCCCGCCGACATGATCGCGCTGATCGAATCCGGCGACGCCGGGCAATCCCTGCTGACCGACATCGCGGACGGGCTGAGCCATGCGCCGGATCATTTCTCCTGGATCGACGCGGGCCATGTCGAGTGGCGCCCGCCGGTGCGCCGCCCGTCGAAAATCGTCGGCATCGCGATGAACAATTCGGCCAGCGACGCGCGCAAGATCAGCGCGCCGGACCATCCGCTGATGTTCCTGAAGCCTGCCTCCTGCCTGATCGGGCACGGACAGGCGATCGAGGCGCGCGCCTATTATGGCAGCGTGCATCCGGAGCCGGAGCTGGGCGTGGTGATCGGAAAGACCTGCCGCGACGTGAAGGCCGAGAACGCGATGGAATGCGTCTATGGCTACACCATCTTCAACGACATGACCGGCAACGGCATGCGCGCGGAGGACATGGTGCATTACTGGGCGCTGTATCCGTCCAAGGACGATCCCAACCAGGTCGAGAAGCGCGAACAGCATCTGTCCTATACCGCCCGCTACAAGGGCAGCGACACGTTCGGTCCGATGGGTCCGTATCTGGTGACGAAGGACGAGGTGCCGGACCCGCACGCGCTGGAGGTGCGCTGCTGGCACAAGGACGATCTGATCGCCGAAGACTCGACGGCCTTCTACACCTACTCGATCCCGCAGGTGATCGAGTTCGTGACCCGCTATCACAGCCTGTGGCCGGGCGACGTCATCTCCATGGGCACGGCCTTCCGCCCCGGCGGCGCCCGTCGGCCGCTGCACACCGCGAACGTCACGGCGCTGGGCGGTCCGGTGCGGGTGGAGATCACCGGGCTGGGCGTTCTCGAAAACCCCGTGCTGCAGACGGGCTGAGCCAATGCATCCGCCCGAACGCCTTGAAGACCGCCTGGCCATCGAGGCGCTGAACAATGCCTTCTGCGCGCATCTGGACGACGACGACGTTCCGGCGCTGATGGCGCTGTTCGCGAGCGACGCGCTCTATGTCAGCCCGACCGCCAAGTGCAGCGGCGCGGAGGAGATCGAGGCCTATTTCCGCAAGCGGACAGAGAAGGGGCCGCGCACCTCCCGCCACTTCTTTTCCAATCTGATGATCGAGTTCACGGCCCTGTCGACCGCGCGCGGCAAGAGCGCGGTCCTGAGTTTTGCACAGGACGGCGCGCCGCCCTTGCCGATCGACCCGTTCCTGATCGCCGATTTCCGGGACGTCTATGTGCGCGATCCCGAGAGAGGCTGGCTGATCGGCGAACGCCTGATCGTGCCGATCTTCAAGCGCGGCTGAATTATCCCCGGCCTGTCCCCTGGTAATTCACGATCGTTCCACGATCTGTCCTAGGCGTTTTCCACAATGCGCGGGCCGAAGAATGCCTCGCCCACGCGGACGCTGGTCGCGCCCAGCCGCACCGCGGTCTCGTAATCGCCGCTCATCCCCATGGAGAGTTTCTCCACGCCGTTGCGCCGGGCGATCTGCGCCAGCAGCGCGAAGTGCGGCCCGGCCGCCTCGTCCGCCGGCGGGATGCACATCAGGCCTTCGACGCTGAGACCGTATTCGTCCCGAACCGCCGCGATGAAGGCGTCGGCGTCCGGCGGGGTGATTCCCGCCTTTTGCGGCTCCTCGCCCGTATTGACCTGGACATAGAGGCGCGGCGCGGCGCCGGTCCTGGCTGCGGCGTCCGCGATGGCGCGCGCCAGTTTCGGCCGGTCCAGCGTTTCGATCACGTCGAACAGCGCCATCGCGTCCGCGGTCTTGTTGCTCTGCAGCGGCCCGATCAGGCGCAGCTCCAGATCCGGCTGCGCGCTGCGCCGCTCGGCCCAGCGCTGTTGCGCCTCCTGCACCCGGTTTTCGCCGAAGATGCGCTGCCCGGCGTCCAGCGCCGCTTCGATGCGCGCCTCCGGCTGGACCTTGGAGACCGCGACCAGCGCAACGTCGGACGGATCGCGGCGGGCCTCCTTGGCGGCGGCGGCGATGCGCGACAGGATGCGGGCGCGCCGCTGGGCGATATCGGCGGGGTCTGACGGAGATTGCGACATGGTTGCGGCGTACGATGCGCGCCAGACGCCGGCAAGACCGGCGCCGGGACGACTGGCCCTGGCCCGGCTGGCGGACCGCCTGGCCGAGGCGGCCGGGACGCCGGCCTTCCTGCCTTCGCTTTTCCTGTTCACCGACCCGGCGCGAACGCCCAACCCGGTCGCCGATGTGCGCGGCCTGCCGCCCGGATGCGGCGTCGTGTTCCGGCATTTCGGCGCGCCCGGGCGCGAGCGCACCGCCGCGGCGTTGCGCGCGGCCTGCGACGCCGGGGGACATGCTTTGCTGATCGCCGCGGACCCGGACCTGGCCCGGGAAACCGGCGCCGACGGCGTGCACTGGCCGGGCTGGGCGCGGCCGAAAATGCTGCGCACAAAACTGCAGCATTTTTCGATCAACAGCGTCTCGGCCCACGGGCTGCGCGAGGCCGTGTCCGGCGCCGCGGCGGGCGCGGATATCGTGTTTCTGTCGCCGGTTTTCGCCAGCGACAGCCCCAGCGCCGGGCGGCCGCTGGGATTGCTGCGCGCCGCGTCCATCGCACGCGCGGCGTCCGCGCCGGTCTATGCGCTGGGCGGCGTCGGCGCGGCGAACGCCGCAAGCCTGATCGGAACGGGACTCGCAGGGATCGCGTCGGTCAGCGCGCTGTCGCCGCCGCAAACGCCGGTAAGCGATCTGATTTCAGGAGGCTAGGAAGCCCTAGAAGCTGAAGGCGGACTGCAGCTTGACCTGCGGCGCGCCGACTTCGTCGGGGCGCAGGCCGGCCGGGTCGTTCTGGCGGGCGCGATAGCCCAGCTCGCCGCCCACGCGCATACGCGGAGTCAGGCGATAGAACGCGCCGGCGCTGACGCCGTCCAGATCCTCGTCGCGGCGGGCGCCGCCCTCGAAGCCCAGGCTGAGACCCCAATTGGAGCCGGCGTCGAATTCCACCGTGGCGCCGCCCGGATCCAGCGGCGCGCCGGACAGGTCGAACCGGCGTTCGCTGTCGGTGAATTCCTGATACCACGGGGCCACGGGCCCCTGCGGCGCAACCGAGACCGCGGTGTCCGGCGCAACGGCGTCGGTATCCACCGCCTCCTGGGCGTGGACCGCGCCGGCTAGGCCGGTCAGCGATGCCGCCAGAATGGCGGCGCGGATGATCGTCACGGTGCGCATAGCGTATCAGACGCAATATATAGAGCGAGCGTTCCCAAAATCTAACCGGAATCAGCGAATCCGCTATAAATCAGCGGGCTGTTGCGCAAATGCGTCATGGCGCGCACGCCCCTCCGGGCGCGGCGGAGCCGCAGGGACGGGGCCTAGCGCGCAGGAAAAGGGATGTTATACAGCCACTACGAGGACGACACGCATCAAGCCTCGCGCCGGCCAGCGCGCGACGGACTCCCGGAGAACGGATTTTCCATGCAGATTTTCACGCGAGCGCTCCCGGTCGCCGCCGCCCTGTTATTGGGGGCGTGCTCGGTCTTTGGCGGCGGAGACGATTCCACCGGCCAGATCACCGGCGTCAGCCAGGGCGGGCGCGGCCTGTCGGGCAATGAGCGCGCGAGCCTGGGCGTTAACGCCTATCTGTGGCGCGCCAGCCTGGAGACACTGGACTTCATGCCGCTGTCCGAAGTCGACCCGTTCGGCGGCCTGATCATCACCGACTGGTACACGAACCCGAACTCCCCGCAGGAGCGGTTCAAGGCCACGGTCTATATCCTCGACCAGCAGCTGCGCGCGGACGCCCTGAAGGTCACCATCCACCGCCAGATCGACCGCGGCACCGGCTATATCGACGAGCCGACCGCCACCGAGACCGAGGTGCAGATCGAGAACGCGATCCTGACGCGGGCGCGCCAGCTGCGGGTCTCCAACCTCGAATAGGACGGGCGTTCGTCCCGGTCACAGATGACGCGTTACGACCCCAAGACGGCCGAGCCGAAATGGCAGGCGGCGTGGGAAGACGCGGGCGTATTCCGCGCCCGCGACCCGCAGGAAGCGGGCGATGCGCCGCGCGCCTATGTCCTTGAAATGTTTCCGTATCCTTCGGGGCGGATCCATGTCGGCCACTCCCGCAACTACGCCATGGGCGACGTCGTGGCGCGGTTCCGCCGGGCCAATGGCTATAACGTCCTGCACCCGATGGGCTGGGATGCGTTCGGCCTGCCGGCGGAGAACGCCGCGCGCGACCGCGGCGTGAATCCGGAGGACTGGACGCGCGCCAATATCGAGGTGATGCGCGGCCAGCTGAAGCGGCTGGGCCTGGCCATCGACTGGTCGCGCGAGCTCGCGACCTGCGACCCCTCCTATTACAAGCATCAGCAGGCGCTGTTCCTGGCCTTCCTCGAAAAGGGCATCGCCTATCGCCGCACGGCGAAGGTGAACTGGGACCCCGTCGACAACACCGTTCTGGCCAACGAACAGGTCGTGGACGGCAAGGGCTGGCGCTCCGGCGCGCCGGTGGAGACGCGGGAGCTGGAGCAATGGTTCCTGCGCATCACCGCCTATTCCGAAGAGCTGCTGGAAGGACTGAAGGGGCTGGACCGCTGGCCCGACAAGGTCCGCACGATGCAGGAAAACTGGATCGGCCGGTCGCGCGGCGCCCATGTCCGCTTTGCGCTGTCCAATCCGCCCGAGGGCGCGGCCGATGCGATCGAGGTGTTCACCACGCGGCCCGACACGCTGTTCGGCGCGGCCTTCGTGGCGGTCGCGCCCGACCATCCGCTGATCAAGGCGATGGCCGCGGACCGGCCGGACCTGGACGCCTTCATGCGCGAAACCGCCTCCATGGGCACGTCCGAAGAGGCGATCGAGCGGGCCGAGAAAAAGGGCGTGGACACCGGACTGACTGTCCGTCACCCGTTCGATCCGGACTGGGAGCTGCCCGTGTGGGCGGCCAATTTCGTGCTGTCGACCTATGGCACCGGCGCGATCTTCGGCAGCCCGGCCGGGGACCAGCGCGACCTGGATTTCGCGCGCAAATACGGCCTGCCGGTGAAGCCGGTCGTCCTGCCGCCCGGCGCCGACCCGGCCAGTTTCGAGATCACGGACGAGGCCTATATCGGCCCGGGCGTGAGCTTTAATTCGCAATTTCTGGACGGGCTGGAGACGCCGAAAGCCATCGAGGCCGCGATTGCGAAGCTGGAAGAGTTGAAGGCCGGCGAGGGCGCGACGACCTGGCGGCTGCGCGACTGGGGCGTTTCGCGGCAACGTTATTGGGGCTGTCCGATCCCTGTGATCCGCTGCAGCGCCTGCGGCATCGTGCCGGTGCCGGAAGCCGACCTGCCGGTCGAATTGCCCAAGGATGTGGATTTTAATTCGCCATCCAATCCGCTGGCCGCGCACCCGACCTGGAAACACGTCCACTGCCCCCAATGCAATGAAATGGCGGAGCGGGAGACCGACACGCTCGACACCTTTGTGGACTCGTCCTGGTATTATGCGCGCTTCTGCTCGCCCCAGGCGGCCGACACGCCGGTGGAGATGGACAAGGCGGCCTACTGGCTGCCGGTCGATCAATATGTGGGCGGGGTGGAGCACGCGGTGCTGCACTTGCTGTATTCCCGCTTCTTCGCCCGGGCGATGCGCGATTGCGGTTATCTGGACCTGCCGGACGGGGAGCCGTTCGCGGGCCTGTTCACCCAGGGGATGGTGACCCACGAGACCTATCGCTCCGCGGCCGGCAAATGGCTGGGTCCCGAAGAGGTGCGCGAGGCGGACGGGTCGCTGGTCGACGAAGCCGGCGCGGCGGTGAAGCGCGGCGCGGTCGAGAAGATGTCCAAGTCGAAGAAGAACGTCGTCGATCTGGACGCCTTCGTGGAGGAATACGGCGCGGACGTGGCGCGCTGGTTCGTCCTGTCCGACAGCCCGCCGGAGCGGGACGTCCAGTACACGACCCAGGGCGTGGAGGGCGCGGCGCGGTTCGTCCAGCGCCTGTGGGCGCTGGTCGACGACCATCCCGAAGGCGGGCCCGGCCCGCTGACCGTCGCGGACGGGGCAGAGGGACCGGCGCTGGAGATCCGCCGTGCGGCGCACCGCGCCGCCAAGGAGGTCAGCCGCGCCATCGAGGAGTTCCGTTTCAATGTCGCGGTCGCCCAGCTCTATGAGCTGGTGAACACGCTGCGCAAGCTGCCGTCCGGCGAGACCGAGACGGCGGCGCGCGCCGAGGCGCTGGGCATTCTGGTGCGGCTGATCGGCCCGTTCGCCCCGCATCTGGCCGAGGAAGGCTGGGCGCGTCTGGGCGGCGAGGGCCTGGCCGCCGTCGCGCCCTGGCCCGTGCATGACGAGGCGCTGGCGGCGCAGCAGACCGTCACGGTGGGCGTCCAGATCAACGGCAAGAAGCGGTCGGAGGTGGAGCTGGCCCCCGACGCCGACGAGGCGGCGGCGAAGGAAGCGGCGCTGGCCGATTCCCGCACCGCGCGCGGGCTGGAAGGCCTGACGGTCCGCAAATTCATCTATGTGCCCGGGCGGATCATCAATATCGTGGCCGGATGAGGCCGACCCCGCTTCGCGGATTTGAATCATGAAGATTTCCGGCGCGGCCGCCGACCGGTTCGCCAAGGCGCCGGACCCGGCCGTGACGGCCGTGCTGCTGCACGGGCCGGACCGGGGGCTGGTGCGCGAACGCGCCGCCGCCATCGCCGCGCAATGGACGCCCGACCCGAGCGATCCGTTCGCCGTCGCCACGCTGACCGATTCCGACATCAAGTCCGACCCCGCGCGCCTGGCCGACGAGGCCGCGGCCATGTCGCTGACCGGCGGGGCGCGGCTGGTGCGCGTGCGGCTGGACGGGGACAGCGCGCCGGCGGCGAAGTTCATCGAGGCGCTGGAGGCCGGCGACGCGCAGGCCGAGGCGAAAATCCTGGTCGAGACCGGGGAGCTGACGCCCCGCTCCAAACTGCGCACCGCGTTCGGCAAGGCGAAGTCCGCCGCCGAGATCGGCTGCTATCCGGACTCGCCCGCCGCGCTCGCCTCCATCGCCGAAGCGATGCTGGAAAGCGAGGGCCTGTCGCTGGACCGCGACGCGCGGGCGCGCCTGACCGAACTCCTGCCCTCCGACCGCGGCTTCGCGCGGGCGGAGATCGAGAAGCTGATCCTTTATAAAGGCCCGAAGGGCGCGCGGGCGGCGGGCGAAGACAGCGTCTCGCTCGCCGACCTCGCGGCTGCATTGTCTGCCGGAGCGGAGGGCGACCTGGACGATCTGGCCGATGCGGCGTCCACCGGCGGGGCCGACCAGGCCGACGCGGCGCTGCGCCGGATCCTGGCCTCCGGCGCCGCGCCGGTCACCGTGATCCGCGCCCTCGCCCGGCATCTGAGCCGGCTGCAGGAAGCCCGCGCGAAGCTCGACAGCGGGGCAAGCCCCGACACCGCCATGGGCGGCCTGCGCCCGCCGGTCTTCATGATGCGCAAGCGCGCCTTCGGGACGGCGCTGAACCGCTGGCCGGCCCGCGCGCTCGACTCCGCCTTGCGGGAGGCGCTGGACGTCGAAGTGAAGCTGAAAGGGTCCGGCGCGCCAGCAGGCGCGGTGCTTGGAAAATTCGTGATGGGCCTCGCGCGCTTCAGCGCGCGATGAGAGACGACCCGCGCTTCAGCGCACGGTAGGGCGAACTAGCCGCGCGACAGGCGCCGGCAGAGATCGTCCAGCTGTTCCAGCGTTTCGTATTTCAGGCGCAGCTCGCCAGCGCCGTCGCCGGAATCGTGCAGGCTGACCGACAGGCCGAGCGAGGATTCCAGATCGGCCTCCAGCGCCGCGGTGTCCGGGTCCTTGTGCGCGGACTTCGAAGAACCGCTCGTCTTTCCGCCGCCGCCCTTGGCCGCACCGCCGCTTTTCACCAGCGCCTCGGCCTGACGCACCGACAGGCCCTTTTGCACGATCTGTCTGGCCAGCGCCTCGGCGTCCGGCGCGCCGATCAAGGCGCGCGCGTGGCCGGCGGTCAGCTGGCCGGCGGCCAGCATCTCGCGCACCGCCTTGGGCAGGTCCAGCAGGCGCATCGTGTTGGCGACATGAGCGCGCGACTTGGCGATCAGCTCCGCGATCTGGGCCTGGGTGCGGCCGAAATCGGTCGCCAGCGCCTGATAGGCCTCGGCCTCTTCCAACGGCGTCAGGTCCGCGCGCTGGACGTTTTCGATGACCGCGATTTCCAGCGTCTCTTCGTCGTTGAGGACGCGGACCAAAGCGGGGATTTCGTGTAGGCCGGCCTTCTGCGCGGCGCGCCAGCGCCGTTCGCCGGCGACGATCTCATAGGCCTCGCCCTCGGCCGGGCGGACCAGGATCGGCTGCAGCACGCCCTTGCCGCGGATCGAGGCGGCCAGCTCCTCGATCTCCTCGGGCCGGAAGACGCGGCGGGGCTGGTCGGGATTGGGGCGGATCAGCTCGATCGGGATCGCCTGCGCCCC
>CAJXKJ010000059.1 GCA_913055605.1 uncultured Euryhalocaulis sp.
GGCCGATGCCGGCCAGCGCCTGGACCGCCTCTTGGCCGCCACGCTTCCGGAACTCTCGCGCAGCCGCCTGCAGGCGCTGATCGCGGAGGGCCGGGTGACCGCCGCCGGCCAGGCGGTCACCACCGCCTCGGTCAAGGTGAAGGCCGGCCAAACTTTCGCCATCTTTGTCCCCGAGCCTAAGCCTGTCGCCCTGGAAGCCCAGGCGATCCCGCTGGAAATCCTCTACGAGGACGCCGACCTGATCGTGCTGAACAAGCCTGCCGGCCTGGTCGTCCACCCCGCCGCCGGCAACCCGGACAGGACCCTGGTGAACGCCCTGATGGCCCACTGCGGCCCGTCGCTGACCGGTATCGGCGGCGAGCAGCGCCCGGGCATCGTCCACCGCCTGGACAAGGACACCAGCGGGGTCATGGTCGCGGCCAAGTCCGACGCCGCGCATCAGGGCCTCAGCAAACAGTTCGCCGACCACAGCGTGGAGCGCGCCTATCTGGCTTATGCCCGCGGCGCCCCGCGCCCCCGCGCCGGAAAGATCGAGGCGCGCATCGCCCGCTCCCGCCACGACCGCAAGAAGATGGCCGTGCTGCGGGAGCAGGAGACCGACCACGGCAAGCACGCCGTCACCAATTACCGCGTGCTGGAGACGTTCGGCCAGATCCCGAACGAACCGGCGGGCACGCCCGCGGCCAGCGAGATCGAATGCCGACTGGAGACCGGGCGCACCCACCAGATCCGCGTGCATCTGGCCAGTATCGGCCATCCGGTCCTGGGCGATGCGACCTATGGCAAGCTGCGCACCTGGCGGCGCATCTTCACGCCGGAGGGGGAGGAGCTGAAGGAATTCAGCCGCCAGGCCCTGCACGCCGCCATCCTCGGCTTCGTGCATCCCATCACCGGCGAACAGCTGCGCTTCGAGACCGATCCGCCCAAGGACATGCAGCGCCTGCGCAAATTCCTGGAGCGGCTCTAGCGCGGCGCCAGCGTAAATGCGGCGTTAGCCATTCCTTTCAATTCCGTCTCAATCTCTGTGTGCGACAAGGCGCGTGAGATCGGAACCGGCTAGGCGGACCGACTCGGGGTGTTGGCGTGTGATGCGTCGGTTTCTCGGGGACGTTCGCGGCAATGTCGCGATCATCTTTGCGTTGGCTCTTCTTCCCATTGCGATCCTTGTCGGCGGGTCCGTGGACCTGTCGCGGATGCGCGTGGAGCGCACAAAGCTGCAGAGCGCGACGGACGCCGCGGTGCTCGCCGCCGCGATCATGCCGGCGGCCTCCACCAACGCGCAGATCCAGGTCGCGATCGATAATTTCCTGACCGCGAACTATGACGGCGAGGGAACGCTCACCCCCGCCCAGGTCGTCCGCAACGGCTCGGCGGTCCAGGTCCAGTCCCGCTCCAACGTTCCGATGATCTTCGCCGCAATGCTGGGCGCCAATACGCGCCCGGTCACCGCCCAGGCCTCTGCCGAGCGCGGCGGCGTCAATGTCGAGGTCGCGCTGGTTCTGGACATCACCGGCTCGATGGGGGGATCGAAACTGACGGATCTGAAGGCGGCCGCGAACGACCTCATCGCCACCGTCGTCCAGGACGTGCAGACCCCCTATTATTCCAAGGTCGCGATCGTCCCCTATTCCAACGCCGTGAATGTCGGCGCCAACGCCGCGCAATTGCGGGGATCGGTGACGCCCGGCAAGACGCTTACCAACGCGACCTGGGCCACCGGGGCCACCAAGACGATCACCGGCGCCACCAAGGCGCGCCCGGTCGTCGTCACCACGTCCAACGGCCACGGCTTCCAGAACGGCGATCAGGTCTTCATCGCGGGCGTGAAGGGCATGACCCAGCTGAACGACCGCTATTACACCGTCGCCAACCGGACCAACACGATGTTCGAGCTGTACGACGACGACGGAAACCGCGTCGACGGCCGCTACTACAGCAGCTTCTCCAGCTCCTCCTACGGCTCGGCGAAGAAGTGCGCCAACGCCGATTGCGAGGTGCAGATCACGTCCAACGGCCACGGCTTCGCCAGCGGCGACCGCGTGCACGTCACGGACGTGAACGCCGCCGGCATGGTCACGCTGAACGACAATACGTTCACGGTGAACCGGAAGAACGCCAATTCCTTCCTGCTGACCGGCTCGGTCGGCGGCGGGACCTACAGTTCCGGCGGCAAGGTCTGGTGCGTGACGGCCGGGTGCGAGTTCTATGAATTCACCTCCGCGGCGAACACGCTGCAGACCCACCGCATCAACACCTGCGTCAGCGAACGCACCGGAACCCAGGCCTATACGGACGCCGCCGCGTCCGGCGCGCCGCTGGGCCGGGTCTATGCGCCGTCCGGCAATCCGTGCCCGGCGGTGCAGGTCACCCCGCTGACCAGCAACAAGACGGCGCTCGGCGCCCAGATCGCGCTGCTCGACGACGGCGGCTCCACCGCCGGCCAGATCGGCATCGCCTGGGGCTGGTACATGCTGTCGCCGAATTTCGCCTCGCTGTGGCCCACGGCGAACCGTCCGGCCGCCTATGCCACGCCGCAGACGCTGAAGGTCGCCGTCATCATGACGGACGGGGCGTTCAACACCGGCTATTGCAAGGGCGTCTCGGCTAAGGACACCGGCTATGGCTCCTCGTCCGACCGCATCAATTGCAACGCCACCAACGGTTCGGCCTTTACCCAGGCCGCCCAGCTCTGCGCCGCGATGAAGGCCAGGGGAGTCGTCATCTACACGGTGGGCTTCGACATTTCGCCGAATTCGGACGAAGCCAGTTTCATGCGCGCCTGCGCCAACGACTCCGCCCACGCCCAGATCGCGGCCACGGGCACGGCGCTGCGCACCGCCTTCCGCCAGATCGGAGACTCCATCGGCCAGCTGCGCCTGACGATGTAACGCCGGAAGGCCGGAACGACGGAACGGCGGTGTGCAATTCACATCCCGTTAACGACGTCGCTCAACTTCATTGCAATTTTATCGATCCATTGTTTCCGCAGTTGCCGGAAGGGGGTGTCCGGCGGTTCGACGGAACCGGAAAAGATGCGGAAGTTCTTCACTGACAAGGGCGGCAATGTCGCCCTGATCTTTGCCCTGGCCCTGCTGCCGATTGCGATTCTGGTGGGCGGCTCGGTCGATCTCTCGCGTATGCGGGTGGAGCGCACGAAGCTCCAGGCCGCCGTGGACGCCGCGGTGCTGGCCGCCGCGCGCATGCCGATCAACTCCACCGACGCCCAGATCGACGCCGCCATCAATAATTTCGTCGCCGCCAATTATGACGGCGAGGGCACGATCACCCAGGTCCTCATCTCGCGCAGCTCCAGCGGCGGGGTCGATGTCGACGCGGTGTCCAACGTGCCGATGACGTTCAGCGCCCTGCTGGGCCGCGACGTCAGCCCCGTTACCGCGTCCTCGGCCGCCGAACGCGGCGGCGTGAACCTGGAAATCTCGCTGGTTCTGGACGTCACCGGCTCGATGGAGGACGACCTCGGCTCGCTGCAGACCGCCGCGACCAGCCTCATCAATTCCGTCGTTCAGGACGTGCAGACCCCCTATTATTCGAAGGCGGCCATCGTCCCCTATTCCACCGGCGTCTATCTGGGCGGCATGGCGGACGACGCGCGCGGCGCGCCGGTCCCGGCCAAGGAGATCAGCGACTACAGTTCGGAGATGACCGGCGGCTTCGACATCACGTCCGCGTCCCAGGAACGGCCCACCGAAATCCGCACCCATGACAATCACGGCCTGCAGGACGGAAACTATATCCGTATCTACGACGTCCAGGGCATGACCGAGCTGAACGGCGAGACCTACCGGGTCGACCGCCGCGGCGCGAAAAAGATCGACCTCTACGACTACTGGAACAACAAGATCGACAGCCGCTGGTGGGACGAATACGAGGGCGGCGGCGTCCTGTATCGCTGTTACGACTGGTGGTGCAGCAATCTCGACGCCGAGAAGTCCTTCGTCTCGGAAAATCACGGCTTTTCTGACGGCGAAAAGGTCTATGTCTCGGACGTCGGCCTGCCCTATTTCCAGGACAAGTTTTACACAGTGGACCGGGTCTCCGACGACCGGCTGAATTTCGACGGCGCCAACACCTACGGAACCTATTCCTCGGGCGGAAAGATCGACTGCACCTATTATGGCTGTCCGTATTACCGCTTCTGGGACCCGGATTTCGGCCGGTTCGACGATTCCGACGAGCGCACCTGGGACCTGACCGATTGCGTCAGCGAGCGCACGGGCGACGAGGCCTATACGGACGCCTCGCCCTCCAGCGCGCCGGTCGGCATGATCTATGACAATGACGGCGGCGACGGCGACTGCCCCAACCGGGCGCTGGTCCCGCTGACCAGCAACAAGACCACGCTGACGACGACGATCACCAATCTGTCGACCGGCGGCGGCACGGCGGGCCATATCGGCATCGCCTGGGGCTGGTACACGCTGTCCCCGAATTTCAACGAGATGTGGCCCACCTCCACCAACAACGCCGCCGCCTATGGCACGCCGCAGGTGCTGAAGGTCGCGGTCATCATGACGGACGGCGAATTCAACCGGGCCTACTGCAACGGCGTGCCCAGCCAGGACTATGGCGGCCAGATCAATTGCGACGCCACCAATGGCGACCCGTTCGACCAGGCCGAGGCCCTGTGCGACGCCATGAAGGCCGCCGGGATCACGATCTATACGGTCGGTTTCCGCCTTGCCGCGGATTCCGAGGAAGAGGCGATCATGGAGTATTGCGCGTCCGGCTCGGCGCTTCTCGCCTCCAACGGCACGGCGCTGCAGACCGCCTTCGCCTCCATCGGCGAATCCATCGGCCAGTTGCGCCTGACCCGCTAGCGCCGCGCCCCGCAAAGTTGCTCGCCGCATCCGCCCCGTCCGGGCGGGTGCGGCGTCTTTGCATTGAAGCGGCGGGCCGGAGGGTCTAAATCGCCCGCTCCGCATGACTGGAGAGCAGAAATGGGCGTGAAGGTCGCCGTACTGGGCGCGACCGGCAATGTCGGTCGTGAAATGCTGACCATCCTGGAGGAGCGCCGCTTCCCGGCCGATGAGGTTGTGGCGCTGGCCAGCCGCCGCTCGATGGGGCGGGAGCTGTCCTATGGCTCCAGAACGCTGACCTGCAAGGACGCCGACACGTTCGACTATTCCACGGTCGACCTGGTGCTGATGAGCGCCGGCGGCGGCCCGTCGAAGGACATGTCGCCGAAGATCGCCGCCCAGGGCGCGCTGGTCATCGACAATTCCTCCGCCTGGCGGATGGACCCCGACGTGCCCCTGATCGTGCCGGAGGTGAACCCGGACGCGATCAAGGACATCCGCAAGGGCATCATCGCCAACCCGAACTGCTCCACCATCCAGCTGGTCGTGGCGCTGAAGCCGCTGCACGACGCCGCCCGGATCAAGCGCGCGATCGTGGCGACCTATCAGTCCGTCTCCGGCGCCGGGAAAGAGGGGATGGACGAGCTCTGGACCCAGACCAAGGGCATCTTCGTCAACGACGCCCCCGAGCCGCGCAAATTCCAGAAGCAGATCGCCTTCAACGTCATCCCCCATATCGGGACCTTCCTCGACAACGGCTACACCGACGAGGAAGCCAAGATGTGGAACGAGACGCAGAAGATGATCGACAAGGACATCGCGCTGACCGTCACCTGCGTCCGCGCCCCGGTCTTTGTCGGCCACAGCGAGGCGGTGAACCTGGAGTTCGAACAGCCCCTGTCCGACGACGAGGCCCGCGAAATCCTGCGCGAGGCGCCCGGCGTGGTGGTGATCGATAAGCGGGAGACCGGCGGCTACATCACCCCGGTCGAGGCCAAGGGCGAATTCGGCGTCTTCGTCTCGCGCATCCGCAACGACATCACGGTGCCGGACAATAAGGGCCTGTCGATGTGGGTCGTCTCCGACAATCTGCGCAAGGGCGCGGCCCTGAACGCGGTCCAGATCGCCGAACTGGCGCTGGAGCGCGGAGTGCTGAAAACGCGCGAGCCGGCCTGACCCGGCTCGCCGCGGCCCCTGTCTGACCGCATTCTGACCGCATACCGCGCCCAAAAGACGGTGTTCCGGCGTCGCCGGAGCTTCACTAAGATCGGCGGCGCGCGAGGGGAAAACCATGGACCTGAAGGACCATATCCGCACGATTCCGGACTATCCCAAGCCCGGCATCATGTTCCGCGACGTCACCACGCTGCTGGCCCATCCGCAGGCGCTTCGCGCGGCGGTCGACGCGCTGTGCGGCGTGTTCGCCGACAAGGGCGCGACCAAGGTGGCGGGGATCGAGGCGCGCGGCTTCATCCTGGGCGGCGCGGTGGCGCACTGCCTGGACGCCGGCTTCGTGCCCCTGCGCAAGAAGGGCAAGCTGCCCTGGCGCACCCTCACCGAGTCGTACCAGCTGGAATACGGCGACGACGAGATGGAGCTGCACGAGGACACCTTCACCCCCGGCGAACGCGTCATCCTGATCGACGATTTGATCGCCACCGGCGGCACGGCGGAGGCGGCGGTGAAACTGCTGCGCCGGGCGCAGGCCGAACCCGTCGGCTTCGCCGCGATCGTCGACCTGCCGGATCTGGGCGGCGCGAAGAAGATCGAGGCGATGGGCGTGCCCGTGGCCTGTCTCGTCGAATACGAAGGCGACTGACGGGTCTCGGGACCCGGCCTGCAGCCCGTCCCGAACAAAGCACAAAGCGCGCCCGTTGGCCCTTCGAGACGCTTCGAAGGGAGACCGCCATGCGCCGTCCGTTCGCCGCCGCCCCGATCCTAGGCGCCCTGATCCTCTGCGCCGCCGCCTGCGCGCCCGATTCCGGGCAGGACCGGGCCCAGACGGAGCCGTCTCAGACCGAACCGCCGCCAGGTCAGAACCAGACCCCGCCGCCCAATCCTGAGCGCGATCCGGCAACCCGCGCGCCCACCGCCGACCTGCCGGACGCCTATCTGCTGCACCGCTGGACCGCCAAGGGCGGCGATTGCGGCGAGGCCGATTTCGCGATCACCGAGAACGCGGCGGGCGGGCTGATCGTGCAGGCCGCGCTGAACGGCCGGGACCGCACCGGCCATGTCCGCCGCGCCGGCCCCGGCGGCTCGGACGCCGGCTTCGTGTTCGACGCGACGGAGCTGGGCGTGGCGCGCAACGGGATCGACGGCCTGGCCGTGCGGCCGCCGGAGGGCGGCGAGGCGATGCTGGGCGATCAGACGCTGCGCGGCGACGGCGCGGTCTTTATTCAGTGCCCGCCTGCATGATCGCCGGCGGTTCGGCCAGCCAGCGGATCTGCACCAGTTCGGCGGAGGACAGCGCCTCCGGCGGCGGCAATTCGCCGTCCGGCCCGCCATAATTGGTCGGCTGGAACACGAACCACAGCGTCGCGTCCGGCGCCGCGCCGCACAGCACCGCGCCCGACCATTCCTCCATGCCCGGCGTGCAATAGGTCAGGTTCTGGCCGCTGACCCGGCGGAACGGCATGCCGATCTGGGTCCGGCCGGGGCCATAGACCCGCCGGCTCAGCCCCTCCACCGAATAGACCCGCCCGTCCCGGCCATAGATGCGCAGCAATACCTCGCCCCGGTCGGAGGCCAGGATCACCGGGATCGTGGCGTCCTCCTGCATCACATTGGTCGTGGTGATGCGCAGGCCGGGCAGAGCGTTGGCGATGGCGTCCCGGCGGAACAGCGTATCGGAATCCACGCCGGCCGCCCCGCGCGGGGTCATCAGCACGCCATTGGCTTCTGTATAGAGCTGGGCCTGCGCCCCGCCGGCCAGCAGCCAGAGGCTTATGGTCAGGATGATAGCTGGCGCGCGCACGATGTTCCCTCGGATTCGCAATTTACGTGCGGGGCGGGCCGTTCGCTACCCCGCGAACAGGGGATATGCCCGCCTCCGGGCATGGTTAACGCAGATTTAAGCGGGGGCGCGTTCAATCGGCCACATGCGCACCGCCGCCCGCATTTTCGCGCCCCTCGTCGCGCTGGGCCTGTCCGCCGCGCCCGCGGCGGCGGAAATCCTTGATGTGCAGGCGGAATCCACGCCGGATTCCCTGCGCATCCTGTTCGTTTTCGACGTCCAGCCCACCGGCGCCTCGATCACCGTCGAGGGCGCGCGCGCCGAGGCCACGATCGCTGGCGCGCACGGGTCCGGACGCGTGCTGCGGCCCCAGGACGGCGTGCTGCGCCAGCTGACCGTGGCCGACCGGCCGCTCGGCCTGTCGGTCGGCGCGGTCGCCGGGCGGACCATCCTGGGCGGCGAGGCCACCGTGTTCCGCGATTCGGTCCTGTTCGAGCTGACCCTGGCCCCCGCCCCCGAAACCGCCGCCGCGCCCGTCCCGCTGACCCCGGATGCGGATTCCGGACCGGAGCCCGCGACCCAGCTGGCCCTGGCCGAACCGGCGGCCCCGCCCGAGCCCGCGCCTGCCCCCGAACTGGCCGAACCCGAACTGGCGGAGCCGGAGCCATCCGGGCCCCCCGCTCCCCCCGGGTCCGGCCTGAGCGATGCGGAGATCGAGGCCGCCGTCGCCGCAGCGGAGGCTGAGGCAGAAGCCAAGGCAAAGGCCGAAGCCGAAGCAAAGGCGAAGGCGGACGCCGACCGGCTCGCCGCCGCCGCCGAGGTGCCGGAGGGGATCGAGACCGACGGCCAGGCGATCTGGGACGAAGGCGGCGCCGCGCGCGCGGACGCCGAGCCCGGCGCCGCGGCCCCGCCGGGCGCCCCCGGCGCGGCCTCCGAACTGCTCGCCGCCGCGCTGGACCGGGTGTCCTGCGACGCCGCCGCCCAGGCGGTCAGCGCCGATCCCTGGGCGCTGGACGCGCTGTACGATCACGGCGCGTGCCTGGCCCGCGACGGCCAGACCGCCCGCGCCCGCGAGGTGTTCCAGCGCCTGTCCACCTTCGACCCGTCCTCGGCCCGCACCCTGGTCGCCCTGGGCGTGCTGGAGCAGGACGCCGGCCGCCGTCAGGCGGCGATGGACTATTACGACCGCGCCATGGACGTCAGCCCGGACGACGGGCTCGCCACGCTCATCAACATGCTGCGGCGGCTCTAGGCCGGCGCGTCCGGTCCGGAGTCCGGCGCCCCCGATTCCGGCAAGATGCGTTCGGCCAGAACCTTGTCGACGCGCCGCCCGTCCATATCCACCACCTCGAACCGCCAGCCCTCGGCCTCCATGGCGTCGCCCGCTTTGGGCAGGCGGCCCATCTGCGTGATGATGAATCCCGCTGCGGTCTCATAGGCCCGCCGCTCCGGCAGGCGGATGCTGAGCAGGTCCGCCATCTCGTCCGCCGGCATCCAGCCGGCCAGCAGCCAGGACCCGTCCCGGCGGCGCACCGCCTCGTCCTCCGCCGGGCCCTCGTCGGACAGGAAGGCCCCGGCGATGGCGTCCAGCACGTCCGCCGGGGTCACGACGCCTTCGAAATGGCCGTATTCGTCATGGACAAGCGCCATCGGCGCCTCGGAATCCTGCAGCACTTTCACCGTGTCCAGCGCCCCCAGCGTGTCGGGGACCACCGGCGCGGGGCGGACATGGGCGGGCAGGTCCAGCGTCTTCCCGCGCAGCAGCGGGCCCAGCAGGTCGCGCACCTGCACCACGCCGATAAACCCTTCCGGATCGCCCTCGGCGACCGGCAGCCAGGAATGCCCGGCCCCGGCCAGGCGCGCGCGGATCTCGTCCGGGTCCGCGTTCAGGTCCAGCCATTCGACGTCGGGCCGCGGCGTCATCACCCCGCGCGCGGTCCGGTCGCCCAGCCGCAGCACGCCGGCGATCATGTCGTGCTCATGGTCCTCGATGGCCCCGGCGGACGCGGCCTCCGCCACCACGGTGCGGACCTCCTCCTCCGTCACCGCGCTGGCGGACCGGGCGGACACGCCGAAGACCCGCAGGACCAGCACCGTGGACCGGTCCAGCAGCCACACCGCCGGCGCGGCGATCCGCGACAACGCGCGCATCGGCGCGGCCACGGCGCAGGCGATGGGTTCGGGATTGCGCAGGGCCAGATGTTTGGGAACCAGCTCGCCGACCACGACGGACAGATAGGTGATCACGCCGATCACCAGCCCGTATCCCAGCGGTTCGGCCAGCGCGTCGGCGGCGCCCGCCGCCTCCAGCCAGGCGGTCAGCCGCGCGCCCAGCGCCGCGCCGGAAAACGCCCCGGCCAGGATCGCGACCAGCGTGATCCCGATCTGCACCGTGGACAGGAAGGGGCCGGGCCGTTCCGAAAGCGCCAGCGCCGCGCGCGCACCCGGCCGTCCGCGCTCGGCCATCACGATCAGGCGCGGCCGGCGCGCCGACACCACGGCCAGCTCCGACAGGGCGAACACGCCGTTCAGGGCGATCAGCCCGATAGCAATGAAAAGTTCGATCACCGGACGCTGCAGATATGCGCGCCCGCCCCCGCTTCAATCGCCGCTGACGGCCTTGTGAACCGGCCCTACTCGCCCAGCAGATGCGCGGCGATGGTGCGGCTGTGGGGGTGGGCGCGCCATTCGGCCAGATAGATGCCCTGCCAGGTCCCCAGCGCCAGCCGCCCGCCGCGCAGCGGGATGGACAGCGATCCCGGCGCCAGCGCCGCCTTGATATGGCCCGGCATGTCGTCCGGCCCCTCGGCGTCGTGCCGGTATCCGGCGTCCTGCGGCGCCAGCCGCTCATAGGCGTCCATCAGATCGGCCAGCACGTCCGGATCGGCGTTTTCCTGAATCACGAGCGAGGCGCTGGTATGGCGCAGGAACAGCGTCAGCAGCCCGGTCTCCATCCCCTGCGACGCGGCCCAGTCCGCGATCTCGCCGGTCACGTCGTGGAACCGCCGCGGCCGGGTCTGGACCCGGAATTCGGTCGCCGCCTGCCGCAGGCTCACCGCGCCAGCTCCGCCAGCGCCCGCCCCGACGCCGCATCCAGCATCCAGGCGCCGCCGTCCTTCGCAAAAACCGCATAGGGCCGGCCCGGCAGCGCCGCGATGTGCAGGACCAGATTCGTCCGCGCCCCTGCCTCATCGGCCTCCCCCGCTGCGTCCAGCAGCCGCCCCAGAATGGCGTGCGCGGTGACCCGCCCGGCGGTGTCGGCGTCCGCCGCGCCGAACACGCCGCGCCCGGCGGCCGCAAGCTCCTGCGCCTGCTCCAGCCCCGGCGCATCGCTCTCCGTGAGCGCCTGCCAGCCCGTATCCTGCGCCGGCAGGCGGCCGAACGCCTCGGTCGCCCGGCGCGGCCAGGCGAACGCCTCGAAGCTGCGCGCCGAGACGTGGCGCGCGCGGATGCGCGTGCGCGCCAGCGCGCCGCCGTCCGCATCGCTATGCGTGAACACCGCGGTCAGCGCGTCCTCGGTCCAGCCCGCGACCCCGCCGGTCAGGCGCACGGCGTCGCCGGCCTTCGCCGCGCCGGTGATTTCGATTTCCGCGGAATGCAGGGACAGACGCGCCAGCGCCGACGCCGCGAACGGCGCGCCCAGGCCCAGCGCGGCGGCCAGCCCGCCCAGCGCCTCGGTCGCGATGGCCAGATGGGTGCGCGCGTCCGCCGCGCCCGATGCGGCGCAGGCGTCCGGGCTCAGTCTGCCGCGCCAGAATTCGTCCATGAATCCTCTCCGCGCGGAGTCTAGACCCCGCGCCGGAGCGGCTCAAACCGCGCGCGAACGCTAATCCGTCAGATCAGGCCGTTGCGCACCACGGCGCGCCAGGCGCGCGCGATGCTGGTCGAGACCGGAGCCTGACGCACAGGTTCGCGGCGCTCGCGGACGGGCTTGAGGGGGAGGTCTGTAGTCCGGTCGGGCGACATTGGCGCCGCTCTCTTCTTCTGTTTCCAACCTATATAGAACGCACCGAATCGGGCCGGAATTCGGGAGCTTTGAGGCGATTTGGCGCCCCTGGACTCACGCCCCTGCGCACGCGGCGCAGCGTCCGTAATGCTCGACCACCGATCTGTCCAGCTGAAATCCCTTCGGAGGGTTACCGGGACGTTCATGGCGGTGCCGTTCGTCCACATGGCCGCACGCTTCGCAGATATAGAGTTCCGGCCCGGCGCAGTCGTGATCGTCGTGCGAATCGAGGCACGGCACATAGGCGTTCAGCGTCTCGACCCGGTGCACGAAGCCCAGCCGGGTCAGGAAATCCAGCGCGCGATAGGCCGTCGGCGGCTTGGCCGGCTTGCCCTCCTCGCCCAGCAGATTCATCAGGTCATAGGCCTTCAGCGGCTGCTCGGCCTCAAGGATCAGGCGCAGCGCCCGCTCCCGCGTGTCGGTCAGCCGCTCGCCGCGCTCGGCGCAGACGCGGGCGGCGGTTTTCAGGTCTCGATCGATATTTCGGACAGCCATGGGCGGAACATAGGCGCGCCGCCGCTTGTGTGCGAGCCGCGCCGAGTCTAAAACCGTTATGTTATTACATTACGAAGATGTGACGCGTCCAGAATCCGGTGCGTCCCGCGCAGCCAAACCCTCGCAGAAGGAAAGCCATCCATGTCGCCTCGCCTGTATTCCGCCGTCGCCCTGTCTCTGCTGGCGCTGCCCGCCGCCGCACGGGCCCAGGCTCAGGATGGCCAGCCGGACGCGCCGGACCTGCACGACCGGGTCGTGGTCACCTCCTCGGCGCTGCGCACGCTGGAGGCCGACGCGCTGCAGCACATCGACGTGGTGACGATCGACGAAATCCAGGACGGCTTCGCCGGCAGCCTGGGCGACACGCTGGCCGCCCTGCCCGGCGTCTCCACGACATTCTTCGGCCCCGCCGCCGGCCGCCCCGTGGTGCGCGGCCTGGGCGGGGAGCGCACGCTGGTCCTGTCCAACGGCGTCGGCCTGATCGACGCCTCGGCCGTCAGCCCCGACCACGCAGTGTCCAGCGAGGGGCTGGAGGCCGAGCGGATCGACATCCTGCGCGGCTCCTCGGCCCTGGCCTATGGCGGTTCGGCGATCAGCGGGGTGGTGAACGTCTTCGACGGCACGATCCCGGACTCCGCGCCGGACGGCTGGACGGGCCGCGCCTATCTCGGCGGCGAAAGCGCCGCGGACTCGGTCGCCGCGGCCGCCTCCGCGACCGGCGGCGCCGGGCCGCTGGTGATCACCGGACGGTTCTCTGTCCGCCACGCCGAGGACTACGCCATCCCCGGCTTCGCCGAATCCGCCCGCTTCCGCGAACTGGAAGAGGCCGAGGAGGCCGAGCACGAGGCGGAGGAAGAGGACCACGACGAGGACCACGACGAGGACGAGGAGCACGAACACGAGGAGGAAGAGGCCGAGGCCTACGGCAAGGTCCCCAATTCCGGCTACGATTTCCGCTCCGGCGCCATCGGCGCCTCGCTGACCGGCGACTGGGGCTTTTTCGGCGCCACGGTGAAGCGGTTCGAATCCGAATACGGCCTCGCCGGCCACTCCCATGCCCACGAGCATGAGCACGAACACGAAGAGGGCGAGGACGAGGACCACGAGGAGGAAGAGGACGATCTGCACGCCGCGCTCGAAGCCGCGGGCGTCCAGGAAGTCCCCTATATCGACATGGAGCAGACCCGCGTGGAGACGCGCGGCGAGTTCGTCCTGCCCTTCGCCGCTTTCGACGCCCTGCGCGTGTCCGGCGCCTGGGCCGACTACGCCCATACCGAGTTCGAGGCGCCGGGCTTCCCCGGCACGGTCTTCGACTCCGAGGGGTGGGAGGCGCGCGCCGAACTGGTCCAGGCCGCCCAGGGCGGCTGGACCGGCGCCAGCGGCGCCCAGGTCCTGGACAAGGATTTCTCCGCCACCGGCGAAGAGGCGCTGTCCCCGCCGACCACGACCCAGAGCGTCGGCCTGTTCACGGTGCAGCGCTACGACGCCGGCCCCTGGGGGCTGGAAGGCGGCGCCCGCTGGGACTCCACGACCGTCGACACCCCCTCGCTCTCGCGCGATTTCGATGCGGTGTCCCTGTCGCTCGGCGGTTTCCTGCGCCCGGCCTCCGGCCTGTTCGTCGGCGTCACCGCCGCCCATACCGAGCGCGCGCCCGGCGATCTGGAGCTGTTCGCCAACGGCCCGCACGCCGCCACCAGCCAGTTCGAGGTCGGCGACGCCACGCTGACCACCGAAAAGGCGCTGACCCTGGAAGGCATCGTCCGCTATGACGCCGGCTGGATCGAGACCGAGGCCGCGCTCTGGGGCGCGGACTATGACGGCTTCATCTTCCTGGCCGATACGGGGCTGGAGGAAGACGGCCTGCCGGTCTTCCAGCAGACCCAGGCCGACGCCAGTCTGTGGGGCGCCGAACTCGGCGCATCGGCCCATCTGTTTGCGGCCGGTCCCTGGGATATCGACGCCGACGCCTCGGTCGAATACGTCCACGGCACGGTGAAATCCGGCCCGGACCTGCCCCGCCTGCCCCCGCTGTCCACGACGCTGGGGCTGGAGGCGCTGCGCGGCGACGCCCTGGCCCTGCGCGCGGAACTGGTCTCCGCCGCCGCCCAGACCCGGACCTATCCGGGCGAGCTGAAGACCGACCCCTATAATCTGGTCAATCTGCAGGCCACCTGGCGGCCGATGACGGACGCCGACCTGCGCGTCATCGCCGGGGTCCGCAATATCTTCAACGAGGAGGCGCGGGTTCACACCTCCTATCTGAAGGACATTCTGCCGCTTCCGGGCCGGTCGGTCCGTCTGGCGCTCGCTGCGGGGTTCTAGGCCCCGCAGCGTTCCTTCCCGCTGGGCCGTGCGCGCGGCATTTGTTCGCCTTGGCCTGATCGGCTATCTAGCCCGCGGTTCAGACGGGAGGGGAAACCATCATGGCCGAGAACGGCGAGCAGATTCCGGAACTCAGCATCAGCGGCAACGCGCCGCTCTACCGCAAGCCGGAGCCGCTGAATTTTGCCCAGCACGGCAAGCTGGGCCTGAAAACCACGCCGGACACCATGCTGAGCTTCCTCAAGGGCGCCAGCTATCTGCCCTGCGTGGCCGCGGAATTCGCGCATTTGTCCCGCTTCTACCCGATCGTCTTCGCGGGCGAGAATTACATGCCGATCGCGGTGACCGGGCTGAAGGAAGGCCAGAACGTCTTCGTGCGCGAGGACGGCACCTACGAGCCGCACCATTACGTGCCCGGCTACGCCCGCCGCTATCCCTTCATCTTCGCCAACAATCCGGAACAGGGTCAGTCCGTGGTCTGCCTCGACCGCGCGCACGAGGCGATCGGCGAAAATCCGGACATCCCCTTCTTCAACGGCGAAGAGCCGACCGACTACCTGAAGCGCACGATCGAGTTCCTGCACGTCTTCGAACGCGACCGGATCGAGACCGACAAGCTGGTCGCCTTCCTGCGGGAGCTGGACCTGTTCGGCGACATGCAGTCCGACTATTCGACGCGCGGCCCCGACGGCAACGTGACGGTCAACGCCCGCGTGGCGACCTTCCGCGGCGTGCCGGAAGAAAAGATGCGGGAGCTGAAGCCCGAACAGCTGCAGGAGCTGCACAAGCGCGGCTATCTGGCGCTGATCTATGCGCACCAGATCTCGCTGCTGAACTGGAGCAATCTGCTCCACCGCAGCGTCGAGCGCGGCTTCGTCGAACTGCCGACGGGCGAGCAGAAGACCGAAGAGCCCATCGCCCAGGCCTGAGGCCGGGGCCAAGCCTCCGAAGGCCGGTTCCCGCCGGCTTTCACAGATTCGCGATACGGCGTGCGGCCGGCGGCTTAAGCCCCTATATCTTGGGGGAATATCCGCCAGTCTCGCGCCGTTTTCGTATGACCCGAACTCTGTCCCTCGCCGCCGCGCTGCTCTGCGCCGCCTTCGCCGCCGCCCCGGCCGCGGCCAATGTCGTGCGCACCGAGAATGTGGAGGCAGAGCTGGTCGCCGACGCGGTCTCCATCGCCCCCGGCCAGACCTTCTATGTCGCGCTCAGCCAGAAGATCGCCCCGCACTGGCACACCTACTGGAAGAACCCCGGCGATTCCGGGGAGCCGACGCGGGTGCTGCTGGACCTGCCGGAGGGCTGGACGGCCGAGGAGATCGTCTGGCCCGCGCCCGAGCGCCTGCCCTTCGGGCCGCTGGTCAATTACGGCTATTCGGACGAGGTCCTGCTGCCCATCGCGGTGACCCCGCCCGCCGACCTGGACGCCGCCTCCGTCACCCTGAACGCCGAGGCGACCTGGCTGGTCTGTTACGAGATCTGCATTCCGGAGGACGGGGCGTTCACCCTCGACCTTCTGGTCACCCAAACCCCGCGCGCCAATCCGAACTGGGCCGACCCCATCGCCGACGCGCTGGCCGGCGCCCCGCGCCCGCTCGGCGCGGACGCGATCCTGGCGCGGCAGGGGGAGACGGTGGCCCTGCATGTCGCCGACGCGGAGCTTGGCGATCCGGACGCGGTGCGCGACCTGTATTTCTTCCCCGAACTGCCCGCCGCGGTGGAGCCCGCCGCGGCCCAGCCCGCCGCCTTCTATGGCGATGACGGGCTGACGCTGGACCTGTCGCCCGGCTTCGCCCTGCGCGACGACCTGCCGCCGATGGACGGCGTGCTCGCCTTCGAACGCCGCGCCGACGGCGGCTGGGTGCGGGAGGCGGTGCATCTGACCGCCGCGCCGGGCGCCATCCCCGCCCTTGGCGCGCCGCTGGCGGTGCAGGCCGGTATCGAGACCCACACCCGCCGCTATCCGCTGGAGTCGGCCAACGCGGCGCTGGATGATCTGCGGGCCGGCCGGCTCGAGGGTGCGGCGGTGCTGGTGCCGTAAACGTGCGCCCCCGGTTGCGAGACCCGTG
>CAJXKJ010000060.1 GCA_913055605.1 uncultured Euryhalocaulis sp.
AGTGGAAGAAGCAGCGGCGCAGGAAGGCGTCGGGCAGCTCCTTCTCGTTGTTCGAGGTGATGACGACGATCGGCCGGTTTTTCGCCGTGATCGTCTCGCCGGTCTCGTAGACGTAGAACTCCATGCGGTCGAGTTCCTGCAGCAGGTCGTTCGGGAACTCGATATCCGCCTTGTCGATCTCGTCGATCAGCAGCACGGTGCGCCTGTCGGCGGTGAACGCCTCCCAGAGCTTGCCGCGCTTGATGTAGTTGGTGATGTCCTCGAAGCGCGGATCGCCGAGCTGCGAATCGCGCAGCCGCGACACCGCGTCATATTCGTAGAGGCCCTGCTGCGCCTTGGTCGTCGACTTGATGTGCCATTCGATCAGATCGAGCCCGAGCGCGGCGGCGACCTGTTTCGCCAGTTCCGTCTTGCCGGTGCCGGGCTCGCCCTTGACCAGTAGCGGTCGCTCCAGCCGGATGGCCGCGTTGACGGCGACGGTCAGGTCTTTCTCGGCGACATAGGCATCGGTGCCTTCGAACAGCATGCGGTCGTTCCTCGGTTATTCGTTCATGTCTTAGGCATCGGGACCCGGCCGGGCAAGCGCGCGCCGGAGATTCGGTTCGTCGCGTCTGTGACATATCGCACATCGCACGCCGACTATCGTTGATAGTCGGTTAAAGCCGGAGGGCGGGGGCGCACCCACCTTCCGGTGGCGGGAGGCCTTGAGCGGTCCGAGATTGCCCCAAGGACCGAACGGGGCCTCCCTTTCCCATCCAGACCGCGTCAGCGCGTCGGGACCGGCGTCTCGCCGCGATAGTCGTAGAAGCCGCGGTCCGCCTTGCGGCCCAGCCAGCCGGCCTCGACATATTTCACCAGCAGCGGGCAGGGGCGGTATTTGGTGTCCGCCAGTTCCTCGTGCAGCACGCGCATCACCGCCAGACAGGTGTCCAGCCCGACGAAATCGGCCAGCTCCAGCGGCCCCATCGGGTGGTTCGCGCCCAGCCGCATCGCCCGGTCGATCGACTCCACCGTGCCGACGCCCTCGTACAACGCGTAGACCGCCTCGTTGATCATCGGCATCAGGATGCGGTTGACGATGAAGGCCGGGAAATCCTCGGCCGTGGCGTGCGTCTTCTCCAGACGGTCGACCAGACCCTTGGCCATCTCATAGGTGGCCTCGTTGGTCTGGATGCCGCGGATCAGCTCCACCAGCTTCATCACCGGCACTGGGTTCATGAAGTGCAGGCCGATGAAGCGCTCCGGCCGGTCGGTGGACGCGGCCAGGCGAGTCACCGACAGGGAGGACGTATTGGTCGCCAGAAAGGCGTCCTTGTTCATCACGCTCTGCAGGTCGGCGAAGATCGCGCGCTTGACCTTCTCGTCCTCGGTCGCCGCCTCGATCACCAGATCGGCGTGCGCCATCTGGCCCAGCTCGGTGGAAAACTGGATCCGCTTCATCGCCGCGTCGGCGTCCGCCTGAGCGATCGCGCCCTTGGACGCTTGGCGCGCCATGTTCTGGCTCATCCGCGTGCGGCTGGCGTCCAGCCGCTCCTGGGACAGGTCCGACACCAGCACGTCGTATCCGCCCAGCGAACACACATGCGCGATTCCGGTGCCCATCTGGCCCGCGCCGACAATGCCTATCGTGGTGATTTCCGACATCCGCAACGGCTCCCTTCCGCCGCATGCAAACTCATGGGGCGGGCACTCTAGCGCGGTCCCGCAATGGAACCAGTGACTTGTCGCAGATGCGAACACACTGTGGCGTCCGGGCCACGCCCTCCGGAGCCGGCCTCATCCATGCCCCAGATTTTCTAAAAGCCGCCGCGAAAACTGATCGCTGGCGCCCCGCGCCGGCGCCGCGCTATCAAGAACAGATCGCTATATTCAATCGAATATAGCGTTAATGCGCGCCTGCGCCTGCTGTAATAAAAACGTCATCGAAGTGACGCAGAAGCCCTGTCACCGAACCGACATGGATTCGTCACGCAAGGATATTCCCCGTGCGCGCCACGCTCCTTCTCCTCTCCGCAAGTCTCGCTGCTGCTGCGACCGGCGCCCCGAACAGCGCAATGGCCGCGCCGGCCGATATTTTCCACGACGGCGTGCCGAAATGGTCGCCGGAGGAATCCCCGGTCACCGTCGATGTGCGCGGCCGGCTCCAGTACGACATCGCCGACGGCGATCAGGATTTCGCGCTGCCGTCGGATTCGGTGGGCGAGTCCGAAATCCGCGCCGCCCGCTTTGGCGCGGACATCACCGCCGGCGCCGCCAAGGTCACGGTGGAGCTGGATTTCGTCGATGACGATGTCCAGGCGGCCGACCTGTTGCTGGCGGTCGGCGTGTCGGACCGGCTGACCCTGACCGCTGGCCATTTCAAGGAGGCGGTCTCGATGGAGGAGATCACCTCCAGCCGCTTCATCAGCTTCATGGAGCGCGGCTCGTTCACCGACGCGTTCGACCTGTCGCGGCGCGTCGGCGCCAGCGCCGCGCTGTCCGGCGCGAACTGGACCTGGACCACCGCGGTCCAGGGCGGGCGCATGGACGGGCTGGACGTGATGTCGGACGGCGTGTCCGTCTCCAGCCGCGCGACCTTCGCGCCGGTGCTGGAGGATGCGCGTTATGTGCATCTGGGCGCATCCGGCCGCTGGCGCGATCATGGCGACGGCGCCGATCCGCTGTTCCGCTATGCGCAGCGGCCGCTGGCCCATCTGGCGCCGCGCACCGTCTCCACCGCCCGCTTTGCGGACAGCGACACGATGCTGGGGCTGGAGGCCGCCTGGGGCCAGGGTCCGCTGCATGCGGAGGCCGAATACGCCTGGCTGTCGGCCGACGGCCCGGCGGCCGACGCGGATTTCAGCGGCTTCTATCTGTCCGGCGGCTGGTTCCTGACCGGGGAGCACCGCACCTATGAGGCCGGCGCCGGCAAGTTCGACCGCACCAGGCCGCTGCGCCCGCTGGGCAAGGGCGGCTTCGGCGCGCTGGAGCTGATGGTCCGCTATGACGCGCTGGACCTGAACGACGGTGCGATCGCCGGCGGCGACATGTCGAACTGGACGCTGGGCGCCAACTGGTATCCCACCGCCCGCACGCGCATCACCGCCAATTATGTCGACAGCGACGTGGACGGCGGCGTCTATGGCGACGGCTCGTCGGAGATTTTCCAGATGCGCTTCCAGATCGACTGGTGACCGGCCGCCGGACTCAGCGCGCCGGACCCGCCTGGTGCGAAAACTGTCATAAAAGTTTGATACTCGCGGACCCAGACGCCCACTCCCCAAAACAGGTGATTTCCATGCTCAAGCTCCGCCTCGCCACGACCTGCCTGACAACCTGCGTGGCCGGTCTCGCCCTCGCGGCCTGCGGCGACAGCTCCGCCCCCGCCCCGCAGGCGGCGGCGCCCGCCGCGGACGCCCCGGACATGGCGGAAATCCCCGCCGCCCAGCCGGCCACCGGCGACGGCGCGATCCGGGTCGTGGGCTCCTCCACCGTCTATCCCTTCACCACCACGGTCGCCGAACAGTTCGGCGCGGGCTCCAGCTTCGCCACACCCTTCGTGGAATCGACCGGCACCGGCGGCGGCTTCAAGCTGTTCTGCGAGGGCGTCGGCGCCCAGACCGCGGACATCTCCAACGCCTCGCGCCCGATCAAGGCCAGCGAGTACGACGAATGCGCCCGCAACGGCGTAACCGAGATCATCGAGGTGCCGATCGGCTTCGACGGCATCGTCATCGCCGACTCCAAGGAAGGCGAGACGCTGGACATGCCCGCCAAATATCTGTTCGCGGCGCTCGCCGCCCAGGTGCCCATGTCCGATGACGACTGCACGCTGCAGGACAATCCCTATGTGAACTGGAGCGACATCGACGCCTCGCTCCCGGACGAGCGGATCGAGGTCTACGGTCCGCCGCCGACCTCCGGCACGCGCGACGCCTTCGTCGAGCTGGGCATGGAGCACGGGGCCGAGGGCTATCCGTGCCTGGCCGCCATGAAGGATGAGGACGGCGACGCCTTCACCGCCGTGGCCCACACGCTGCGCGAGGACGGGGCCTGGATCGACGCGGGCGAAAACGACAACGCCATCGTCCAGACCCTGACCAAGACGCCCAGCGCCTTCGGCGTGTTCGGCTATTCCTTCCTGGACCAGAACTCCGACCGGCTGCAGGCCGCGACGGTGGACGGCGTGGATCCGACCTTCGAGAACATCGCCTCCGGCGAATACCCGATCTCGCGCACGCTCTTCGTCTATGTGAAGGGGCAGAACCAGACCGTCACGCCGGGCCTGCCGGAATTTGTCGCCGAATACACGTCCGAGGATGCGATGGGCGAGTTCGGCTATCTGTCCGAAAAGGGCCTGATCCCGCTGCCGTCCGGCCGCCGGATGGAAGTGGCGGAGGCCGTCCGGGCCATGACCCCGATGGACCGCCCCGCCGAATAAGAGAGCCGCCGGATCACGCCGCCGGGGCCTTCGGCTTCGGCGGCTTCATCCGCAGCAGCCGGCGCAGCCGGATCGGCAGGCGCGGGCGCATGTGGCCGCCGATCTTGCGCAGGCGGCGCCAGAACCGGCGCCGCTGCTTGGGCGGCGGCGCCTCCAGATTGGCCACGAACTCTATCGCGCAATTGCGCCAGCTATAGCCCTCCGCGTAGGCGCGCACGTTTTCGCGGTCCAGCGTCAGGCATTCGGTGACCGCCGCCTCCAGGTCGTCGCCGACCGCCCCGGCGCCGGAGCCCGGGATGATGTCCTTCGGCCCGTGCGCGGGATAGGCCGCCACCGGCGTGCCGGTCGCCATCGCCTCCAGGATCACCAGGCCGAACGTGTCGGTCAGGCTGGGGAAGACGAACACGTCGGCGTCGGCGAAATAGCGCGCCAGCTCCTCGCCGAAGCGCGACCCGGCGAACACCGCGTCCGGATATTTCGCCTTCAATTCCTCAAGCTGGGGCCCGTGGCCGACCACGACCTTCGTGCCCGGCGATTTCAGCTTCAGGAAGGCCTCCATGTTCTTCTCGACCGACACGCGGCCGACATTCAGCAGGATCGGCCGCTCCAGCCCCTCATAGACGTCCTTGCCGCCCATGAAGCGCTTGTCGGGATTGAACAGCTCCACATCCACGCCGCGCGCCCAGGGCGTGATGTTCTTGAAGCCGCGCCGGGCCAGGTCGTCGCGCATCGACGGCGTGGCCACCATCAGCCGGTCGCCGGCGTTGTGGAACCAGCGCATGAAGGCGTAGCCGGCCTGCAGCGGCGCCACCTTCACCCGCGCCGACAGATATTCCGGGAATTTGGTGTGATAGGAGGTGGTGAACGGCCAGCCCCATTTCAGGCAGATCGCGCGCGCCGCCACGCCCAGCGTGCCCTCGGTCGCGATATGGATCGCGTCCGGTGCGAAGGCCAGCATCCGCCGCTCGATCTCCTTCTTTGCCCCCATGGCCAGCTGGATTTCCGGATAGGTCGGCAACGGCATGGTGCGGAAGCCGTCGGGGGAGATCACCTCGACCTCGTGTCCCATATCGCGGCATTCGGCGACGGTCCGCGACAGCGTGCGAACCACGCCGTTCATCTGCGGCTCCCACGCGTCTGTCACAAGCATGATGCGCACGGCGGCCAACCTCCGGATCCCCACAGCAATCATGCTTTGACATGAAAAAACGGCGCGTCCAAGGAACCGGCGCCGCCGCCCGTTCGCTAAGGCCGCGTCCCGTGCGTTTCTCTCCGCAGCGGTTCAGGATTTCCCATGCGTATCGCAATGCTGGCGCGCAATCCGCGCCTCTACTCCCATCAACGGATCGTGGAGTCGGCCGAGGCGCGCGGCCACACGCTCGACATTCTGGATACGCTCCAGTGCTATATGAACATCACCTCCCACCGCCCGGAGATCTGGTACAAGGGCGAGAAGCTGGAGACGTACGACGCGGTGATCCCGCGCATCGGCGCCTCGGTCACCTATTACGGCCTCGCCGTCCTGCGGCAGTTCGAGATGATGGGCGTCTGGCCGCTGAACGAATCCGTCGCCATCGGCCGCTCGCGCGACAAGCTGCGCTCCATGCAGCTATTGTCCAAGCGCGGGCTCGGCCTGCCGGTCACCTGCTTCGCCCATTCCGCCAAACAGGCCGACGAGCTGATCGAGATGGCCGGCGGCGCGCCGGTGGTCATCAAGCTGCTGGAGGGCACCCAGGGCATCGGCGTGGTGCTGGGCGAGACGCATAATTCCGCCCGCTCGGTGATCGAGGCGTTCCGCGGCGCCAATGTGAACATCCTGGTCCAGGAATTCATCAAGGAGGCCGGCGGGGAGGATTTCCGCATCTTTGTGGTCGGCGACAAGGTCGTCGGCGCGATGAACCGCAAGGGGGCGGAGGGGGATTTCCGCTCCAACCTCCACCGGGGCGGCAAGGCCACGGCGGTGAAGATCACGCCGGAGGAACGCTCCACCGCCCTGCGCTCGGCCAAGGCGATGGGCCTCAATGTCTGCGGCGTGGACATCTTGCGCTCCAATCACGGCCCGGTTGTGATGGAGGTGAACTCCTCTCCGGGGATGGAGGGGATCGAGAATGCGACTGGGAAAGACGTCGCCGGCGCCATTGTCGATTTCATAGAGAAGAATGCCGTCCAGGGCAGAACCAAAACCAAGGGAAAAGGCTGAGCCCTTCGTCTTCGCGGGGGAGACGGTCGAGCCGGGCCAGCGGCGGCGGGTAAAAATCCCGATCGCCCAGCTGTCCTTCGGCGCGCCGGTCTCGCTGGAGGCGGAGATCGTGGTCGGCCGCCAGGCCGGGCCGAAACTCTTCGTCTGCTCCGCCATCCACGGGGACGAGCTGAACGGGGTGGAGTCCATCGCCCGGATCGCGCGGTCCCGCGTGCTGGACCGGATGCGCGGCGTCCTGATCCTGCTGCCGGTGGTCAATCTGTTCGGCTTTATCCAGCAGAGCCGCTATCTGCCCGACCGGCGCGATTTGAACCGCGCCTTCCCGGGCTCGCCCAACGGATCGCTGGCCGGCCAGATCGCCCACGCCATGCTGACGCACGTCGTCAAACCCTGCGATTTCGGGATCGACCTGCACACCGCCGCCATCCACCGCTCCAATCTGCCCCAGGTCCGCGCCCGGCTGGAGGACGAGAATCTGAAACAGCTGGCGCTCGCCTTCGGCGCGCCGGTCGTGCTGGACGCCGGGCTGATGCCGGGCACGCTGCGCGCCGCGGCGCAGGAGGCCAACACGCCGGTCCTGACCTTCGAGGGCGGGGAGGCGCTGCGCTTTGACGAACGCTCCATCCGCAGCGCCGCTTTGGGCGTGATCCGGGTGATGGAGGCGCTCGGCATGGCCAGCCGGCCGCACCGGCCGGGGCGCAAGCGCGTCATCGTCGCCCACGCCAGCAAATGGCTGCGCGCCCCCGCCGCCGGCGTCCTGCGCAGCGAGATCCGCCTGGGCGAACGCGTGCGCGAGGGGCAGGAATTGGGCTATGTCGCCAGCCCCTTCGGCGAAGGCCCCCAGCCGGTGATCGCCCAGCATGACGGCGTGGTCGTCGGCCTCGCCACCATGCCCGTCGTCAATCGCGGCGACGCCCTGTTCCATGTGGCGGAGGTCGGGGACGCCGGGGCGGCGGCCGAGCGGATCGACGCCTATGCCGAGGAAGTGATGCAGATGCCCGCCCTGTGGGAGGACCCGGTCCGGTCATGAGCGAGAGCGGCCCGCGTCCCCAACCTGCGCAGGCCGCACCGCTGCTGAACGACGACTGGGACGCGCTGGACGGCGGCAAGTTCGCGCCGGAGGCGCAGGCCGCCGCACCCCTCGCCGCCGCCACGGGAATGGACGGCGCCGCCCGCGCCGCCGCCCATGCGGACGCGGTGGATCTGGTGCGCCAGGCCCGGGCGCTGCGCCGCGGCCGCGGCGTGATGGAGCATTTCCTCCAGGAATTCGGCCTGTCGAACCGCGAGGGCCTGGCCCTGATGTGCCTGGCCGAATCCCTGCTCCGCACGCCGGACGCCGACACCGCCGACGCCCTGATCGCCCAGGCGGTCGCCTCCGGCGACTGGGGGTCGCATCTGGGCGAATCCGAATCCTGGCTGGTCAACGCCTCCACCTGGGGCCTGATCCTGACCGGCGGGCTGGTCGACATCGACGCCGGCGCCCGGCGCAATCCCGGCGGCTTCGTGCGCGGCCTGGCCGCGCGGCTGGGCGAGCCGGTGATCCGCGCCGCAATGATGCAGGCGATGCGCCTGATGGGGGAGCAGTTCGTGCTCGGCCGCACGATCGGGGAGGCGCTGACCCGATCCCGCCGCATCGCGGACGAGACCGGGACGCTGTTCTCCTACGACATGCTGGGGGAGGGGGCGCGAACCGATTCCGACGCAAGGCGCTATTTCGACCGCTATTGCGCGGCGGTGGAGGCGGTGGGCACGGCCCGCCCCGGCGGCCCGGGCGAGGCCGTGGACGGCGTTTCGGTCAAGTTGTCGGCCCTGCACCCGCGCTACGCGGCGGAAAAGGCCGAAACGGCCGCGCGCGAGCTTTATCCCCGCCTGCGCGCCATCGCGGAAATCGCCGCCCGCCACGACCTCAATCTCTGCGTCGATGCGGAGGAGGCGGACCGCCTGGTCCTGTCGCTGAAACTGTTCGAGGCGCTGGCCCGGGAAGAGGCCCTCGCGGGCTGGAACGGGCTCGGCCTCGCCGTCCAGGCCTATCAGAAGCGCAGCGCTTCGGTGATCGCCCGCATCGCGGCGCTCGGCCGGGAAACCGGGCGGCGCTTCCCGGTGCGGCTGGTGAAGGGCGCCTATTGGGACGCGGAGATCAAGCACGCCCAGATGCGCGGCTTCCCCGGCTATCCGGTCTGGACCACCAAACAGGCGACCGACATCTCCTATCTGGCCTGCGCGCGCGCGATGCTGGACGCGCCGGACGCCATCTATCCGCAATTCGCCACCCATAACGCTCACACCGTGGCGGCGGTGCTCGCCATGGCCAGAGAGGGGGCGCCCGAGGGCGCGCCGCTGGAGTTCCAGCGCCTGCACGGCATGGGGCGGCCGCTCTTCGCGGCGCTCGCGGCGCGCGGCAGCGCCGCGCCGGTGCGGGTCTACGCCCCCGTGGGCAGCCACGAAGACCTTCTGCCCTATCTGGTGCGCCGCCTGCTGGAGAACGGGGCCAACACCTCTTTCGTGCACACCTTCCTGGACGACGACATCGCGCCGGAGATCGCCGCCCGCGATCCGTTCGCGGGATCGGACGATCTGCAGCCGCACCCCGCCATTCCCGCGCCGCCGGACCTGTACGGCGCGCGCCGGCGCAATTCGGCGGGCCTCGATCTCAGCCAGGCGGCGGTGCGGCGGGACCTACGCGCCGCCTCGGCGGCGCTGGAGTCCATCGCCGCCGGCCCCATCGTGTCCGGGCAGGCGGGGAAGGGCGCGGGGGAGGCCGCATTCAGCCCGGCCGACCTGTCCCGCCAAATCGGGACCGTCGTGACGGCCGCGCCGGAGGACATTGCCCGCGCGAAGGCCGCCGCCGCGAAGGCGCAGCCGGACTGGGACCGGCGCGGCGGCCCGGCCCGGGCGGAGATCCTGCGCGCCATGGCCGACGCGCTGGAGGCCGCCGGCCCGCGCCTGATCGCGCTGATGGCGGCGGAGGCCGGCAAGACGCTGGCCGACGGGATCGCCGAGGTGCGGGAGGCTGCCGATTTCTGCCGCTATTACGCCGCGGAGGCCGAGGCCCGCTTCGGCGCGCCGGAGCGCCTGCCCGGCCCAGCCGGGGAGACCAACCATCTGGGCCTGGCCGGGCGGGGGGTGATGGGCTGTATCAGCCCGTGGAATTTCCCCCTGGCTATCTTCACCGGCCAGTGCGCCGCGGCGCTGGCCGCCGGCAACACGGTGCTGGCCAAGCCGGCCGAGCAGACCCCGCTGACCGCCCACGCCGCCGTTCGCCTCTTCCTTGAGGCCGGCCTGCCGCCGGACGTTCTGCACCTTCTTCCGGGGACGGGGGAGACGGTGGGCGCCGCGCTCAGCGCCGATCCGGGCCTGGACGGGATCGTGTTCACGGGTTCCGTCGCCGCCGCCCAGGCGATCAATCGCGCGCTCGCCGCCCGCGACGGGGCGCTGGGCGTTCTGGTGGCCGAAACCGGCGGGATGAACGCGATGTTCGCCGACACGACGGCTCTGCGCGAACAGCTGATCGACGACGCCGTGACGTCCGCCTTCTATTCGGCGGGCCAGCGCTGCTCCTGCCTGCGCGTCCTGTTCCTGCCGGAGGAGACCGCCGGCGGGCTGATCGACGGGCTGGCCGGGGCGATGGACGCGCTGGTCCTGGGCGATCCGGCCGACCCGGCGACGGATATCGGCCCGATCATCGACGCGGACGCCCGCCGGACGCTGCAGGACCACGTCGCCCGCATGGCGCGCGATCAGCGCCTGATCCGCCAGATCGATCCGGGCCCCTTGGCCGAATCCGGCCTGTTCTTCGGCCCGGCCCTGGTGGAGATCGAGTCGCTGGACGCGCTGGCGGGGGAGGTGTTCGGGCCGGTGATGCATGTCATCCGCTACCGCCCCGGACGGCTGGAGGCGGCTGCCCGGGCGCTGGCGGCGCGCAATTACGGCCTGACCCTGGGCGTGCATTCGCGGCTGGACGGGTTCGCCGCCGCGGTCCGGGCCGCGGTCCCGGCCGGCAATGTCTATGTGAACCGCAACATGGTGGGCGCGGTGGTCGGCGTTCAGCCCTTCGGCGGGGAGGGGCTGTCGGGCACCGGGCCCAAGGCCGGCGGGCCGCTGATGCTGCCCCGGCTGGCGGTGGAGCGCACTTTGACCGTCAATGTCGCCGCCCAGGGCGGCGATCCGGACCTGCTGAACCTCAGCTAGGCTGTGGAAAATTCCCCTGTCGCGCGAATCCGGGTTTGCCCGCGATCCTGATGGGCGGCATCGTTTCCGCGCGGCTTTTTCCGCCTTCGGAGCCCTTATGGGGCCTCGGAACGGGCCGGTGTCCGGGTCCCGCCGCCGAGGCGGCCGGACGCCCCGAACTGCGCTTATAGTTAATGCTTTCCCCTTGAGATCATTGCGAATTAACCCTTTCTTGACGAAAAAATTACGCCGAGCAGATCAAAGATGTTGACCCTCCCGGCGGACCTGATCACTATATCTAGCGGGTCCGGGGGCATGGACCCGAAAAATCGACTAGCTCGGACCGGCCGCGCGCAGGGTGTTTGCGCGCACGGGAAAGTTGCATCCGAAGCTGGCCGGACACAACGATACGGGGGTCCCAAATGCCGCCTTTGGATGTCGGAGCACAAATCGAAGCGCCGCAAGGCGTTACGCCTCAGGAATCCCCGGCGCTCAGGCGCGGCAAGCCGAAACGGCCGGAACTGCGCATCGTCGACTCGATCAAGATCGACCGGTCGCGCGACGCGCTGCTGACCGCCTTCGGCAAGAAGACCCTGGAAGACCGCTATCTGCTGCCGAACGAGTCCTTCCAGGACATGTTCGCGCGGGTGGCCAAGGCCTATGCCGACGACATCCAGCACGCCCAGCGGATCTACGACTACATCTCGAACCTCTGGTTCATGCCGGCCACCCCGGTCCTGTCCAATGGCGGCGCGGCGCGCGGCCTGCCGATCTCCTGTTTCCTGAACTCGGTCGGGGATTCGCTGGATTCGATCCTGGGCGCCTGGAACGAGAATGTGTGGCTGGCCTCCAATGGCGGCGGCATCGGCACCTATTGGGGCAATGTCCGCTCGATCGGCGAAAAGGTCGGGCAGAACGGCCAGACCAGCGGCATCATCCCGTTCATCCGGGTCATGGACTCCCTGACGCTGGCGATCAGCCAGGGCTCGCTGCGCCGCGGCTCGGCCGCCGTCTATCTGGACATCTCCCACCCGGAGATTGAGGAATTCCTGGAAATCCGGAAGCCCTCCGGCGACTTCAACCGCAAGTCGCTGAACCTGCACCACGGCCTGAACATCTCCGACGATTTCATGGAGGCGGTGGCCGCGGACGAGGATTTCGAGCTGAAGAGCCCGAAGACCGGCGAAGTCATGCGCACGGTCAGCGCCCGCAAGCTGTGGCAGAAGGTTCTGGAGCTGCGCCTGCAGACCGGCGAGCCCTATATCATCTTCTCCGACACGGTGAACGCCGCCCTGCCCAAGCACCAGAAGGAGCAGGGCCTGCGCGTGCGCCAGTCCAATCTGTGCTCCGAGATCATGCTGGCGACCGGCGAGGACGCCAACGGCAAGGAGCGCACGGCGGTCTGCTGCCTGTCGTCGCTGAACGCCGAGAAATATCTGGAGTGGAAGGACGACGAACAGTTCATCGAGGACGTGTTCCGCTTCCTCGACAATGTGCTGCAGGACTTTATCGACCGCGCGCCGTCGGAAATGGACCGCGCGGTCTATTCGGCGATCCAGGAACGCTCCGTCGGCCTCGGCCTGATGGGTTTCCACTCCTTCCTCCAGTCCCAGGGCGTGCCGTTCGAATCGGCGCTGGCCAAGTCCTGGAACATGCGGATGTTCAAACATATCCGCCGCGAGGCGGACGCCGCCTCGGTCAAGCTGGCCGAGGAGAAGGGCCCGTGCCCGGACGCCAAGCGCGCCGGCATGAACGCCCGCTTCTCCCACAAGCTGGCGATCGCGCCGACCGCGTCGATCTCCATCATCTGCGGCGGCACCAGCGCGGGGATCGAGCCGATCCCGGCCAATATCTATACCCACAAGACGCTGTCGGGCTCCTTCACCGTGAAGAACGCCCAGCTCGAGGGCCTGCTGGAGGAAAAGGGCGCGAACACGCCCAATGTCTGGACCTCCATCCTGGAGCATGACGGCTCGGTCCAGCATCTGGACTGCCTCAGCGAGCACGAGAAGGCGATCTTCAAGACCGCGTTTGAGCTGGACCAGCGCTGGGTGATCGAGCACGCCGCCGACCGCACGCCCTATGTCTGCCAGTCCCAGTCGCTGAACGTCTTCCTGCCGGGCGACGTCAATAAATGGGACCTGCACATGCTGCACTGGACGGCGTGGGAGAAGGGCGTGAAGTCGCTTTATTACTGCCGGTCCAAATCGGTCCAGCGGGCGGGCTTCGCCAACGGCACCCGCGCGGAGGCCTCGCCCGAGGGCGACATGGCCGCCGCGATGGCCGCCGCCGCGCCGACCGATTACGAAGAATGCCTCGCATGTCAGTAGGCTGGCGCTAACCCGTCTCTGCTATTCATCGCCGCGTTGGGAACCGCCGTATGGGCGCGGCGTTGATCTTCGCAAGGGCGACAGGGCGGCTGAGCCTGTTTCCTAAGCGGACATTAAGCGGGTCGTCGCACGGGCGTTATGCCGGACGGGCATAGATCGCACTGCAGGCTGATTCGCGAGCGCGAGGTGCGGCATGTTTGGTCTGATGGCGTCGGCGTCTGCAGCGTGTGCGCTGGCCTGCACGGGGGCGGAAGCTCCCGTGGCCGGCGACGTCGCGTTCGCCGAACTGCCCGGCCTCACCCTCGACCTCGTCGATTATTCGCAAAGCGCGCGCAGCCCGTTGCAGGATCTGACCGGCGCGGGCTGGGCCAGCGCCGGGATGCGCTTCGGCGGCGCGGACGACGATTTCAGCGAATTGCGCATCTCCAGCTGGCAGGCGGCCGAATCGGCCCGCCCGGGCGGCCTGCTGCCGTCCGAGGCGTTCCGGATGAGCGATCCGTCGCTGTCCGGCCAGTATGACGCCCGGGCCCTGCGCCTGGACCTGCGCGCCAGCGCCTTCAGCGCCGACGCGGGCGAGCTGGATTTCGACATCGGCCCGCGTGCCGCGCTCGCCAGCGGCCCGGACGGCCGTGCGGCCGGCGCCGGCGTGGTGGCGCGCCTGGGGCGCAATCTGGAGCACCGGGATGACCAGCGCGGCTGGTATCTGTTTGCCGGCGCGGGCGCCAAGGCCGTCACCTTCGATCCGCGCGACGATTATATGGGCCTGACCGATCCGCAGGTGGAGCGCCGCGCCATTGTCGGCGACGCCCAGGCGGGCCTGGCCTTCGACCTCGGCGACGCCGATCTGGCGCTGGCCTATGTCCGGCGCGAACGCGCTCACGCCAAGGACGGCTGGGGCGAGGGCCGCCATGACGGCTTCGCCGTGATCAGCCTGAACATCGCCCAGTAAGGGCGCTCAGGCGTTTTCAGGACATTTTGTAGGGCTGACGGCCTAGGCCGGGGTTTCGCCGCGCGCCGTCGCCACCTTGGGCTGGGCCGGAAGCCGGCCCGCCGCGCCCGGGAAGCGATAGAAGATATGGCTTCCCACCACGCCGGTGCGCACCAGATTGGCGGACCAGTACGGCTCGATCGCCACGGTGTGATAGTGCGTCGCGCCGCCGGTCTTCGGACCGTCTTCAAAGCCCAGCATGGCGTGCGCCGCCAGCCGATTGGCGCCGGCCCAGGCCGCGCCGCGCGGGGTGCGCCGCATCGACCCGTCGCAAGTGAAGGTGAACTGGCAGCCCGTCGGGCGCTCCGACCCCTGGAACACGACCTCGCAGATCGAGCCGGGATAGAGCGGGTGACGGACCCGGTTCAGAACCACCTCGGCCACGGCCATCTGGCCCTGGCGGGATTCGGAACGGGCCTCGTAATAGATCGTCTCGGCCAGGCATTTGCGTTCCTGCGCCTGACGCTGGGCCTGGTCGAAATGGGCGGTCGCGAAGGTCTGGTACACGCCGATCGCGTCACGGTCGCGCTCGACCCCGTCCAGATTCTGCGTGGAGCCATAGGCCCGCGCCATGCGCCACAGGCGCTCGTCGGCCACGTCGCCGATCATGAAGTCATTGTCGCGTGCGGACTGCGAATCCAGCGCGAAGGTCGCGACGAAGGATTCGGCGCGGTCGCGCCAGTCGGAATTAACCTGCTGCACGCCCATGCGCTGCACCGCCACCGGGGCGGCGAAACCGAAAAGACAGAACGAGGCGACAATCGCCCCGGCGCGCACCGCAAGTTTCGCACTGCGTGCGCGATTTTTCATAACGATGTTCATTCAAAAGAACCGGGTGTAACGCCGCGCTCCCACGCGGCCTCCGCCAGCAAAAAGCCGCCGCGGATAGATCCGCCGGCGACTGGGACGGCGCACTTAGTGCCCGCGTCAGAAGTTGTCAAACCCTTAAGGTCAGCCAGCTCCGCCCCCGCTCTGATATCTGATTCGTTCAAAATGGTTAAACTGCTTTCGTCGCAAAAGTTTAAGAGGTCAGAAAAGGTTCCGTTCGCAACTGCACAAATCGCAGCTCAGCTTGTGGAGAAGATGATTTCCCTGACGTCTTGCGGTGACTTGCCTGCTGCTTTCGCCTCGCGGATCGATGGCGCGCCATGGCGTTTTGCAAGTCTGGCGCCGCTTGCGTCTTCTATCAGCCGATGATGTCGATAGCGCGGCGCGTCCAGGCCGAGAAGCGTCTGCAGCAGCGTGTGCAGATGGGTTGAGGCGAACAGGTCGCGCCCCCGGATCACGTGATTGACCCCCTGCAGCGCGTCGTCATGCACGCAGGCCAGGTGATAGGAGGTCGCCGCGTCCTTGCGCGCCAGCACCGCGTCGCCCAGCAGCTCGGGGCGGGCGGCGACCTCTCCGGTCTCCCCCTCCGGGCCTTCGCCTTCCTCGATGAAGCTGAGCGAATCCCAATCCGGCCCCAGGACCTCCCGGCAGCGGGCCAGCGAGATGCGCCAGGCGAACGCCTCCCCGCGCGCCACGCGGGCGGCTTCCTCGTCCGCGTCCATCGGCGCATCCGGGCCCAGATAGACCTTGCCGTCCGGCCCTTCGCCGGCGGTGTGCGGGGCGCGGGACATCTCCTCCAGCACCTCCCGCCGCGTCTTGAAACAGCGATACATCACGCCCCGGCCGATCAGCCGGTCCAGCATCGCGGCGTATTCGCCGAAATGCTCCGACTGCCGCCGCACCGGCGTTTCCCATTCCAGGCCCAGCCAGGACAAATCGTCATAGATCGCCTGTTCGAATTCGGGCCGCACCCGGGTCTGGTCGATATCCTCCAGCCGCAGCAGGAACCGCCCCCCGGCCTCCGCCGCCGCGTCGAACGCGGTCAGCGCGCTGAAGGCGTGGCCCAGATGCAGATAGCCGGTGGGCGAGGGCGCGAAACGGGTGACGAAACTCATCGCTGCGAAGCCTACTCCGCTTCGTCGGGGTCGACCGCCTTCTCCTTGCTGCGGTCATAGGGCGTTCCCTTGCCCTTTTTCGGCGGCATCGCCCCGGCCTTGCGCCGCCGCGCCAGGTCGCCGCGGACGACGGGATTGGGCGGTTTGCTCGGCGGGCGGGGCGTCATGGCCGTTAAACGGGCTCTGCGGCCCGCTGGTTCGCGCTGACCCGAACTTTCAGGTCGGTGCGGCAGAGCGCGTGCAGGAAACAGGTCTGTTCGGACATATCCAGGCACAGCCGGGCAAAGCCGTCATTCTCGCCGCTCGCCAGATGGACATGGGTCTCGACCGGGTCGGCCGCGCCCGCCGCGCCGGTCCCGCCCGTCGCGCCGCCGGCCGACAGATGCAGATCCTGCACGATGCGGTATTCGCGCAGATCCTTCTTCGCGATCTTTGCGTAGCGGCCCAGCTGGGTCATGAAACAGAAGGCGATCCC
>CAJXKJ010000061.1 GCA_913055605.1 uncultured Euryhalocaulis sp.
TCGGCCTCGATCGTGATCGCCTGGGCGGGGCAGATCGCCTCGCACAGCTTGCACGCGATGCAGCGCTCCTCGCCGTTCGGATAGCGGCGCAGCGCATGCTCCCCGCGGAAGCGCGGCGATAGCGGCCCCTTCTCGAACGGATAGTTCAGCGTCGCCTTGGGGCGGAAGAAATACTTCATGCCCAGCACGAAGGCGCTGGCGAAATCCAGCATCAGGGCGCCGCGGATCGCTTGTTTGATTCTCAAAGGCACAGCGCGTCTCCTAGCCTCAAGCGGGCCCGCCGGTAAGGGCGACATATCCGCCCACGAGGGCGACCGCGACCAGCGAGGTCGGCAGGAACACCTTCCAGCCCAGCCGCATCAGCTGGTCGTAGCGGTAGCGCGGCACGATGGCCTTCGCCATGGCGAACATGAAAAACATCCCGACGATCTTGATGGCGAACCAGATCGGCCCGTCCAGCCAGTCGAACGGCGGGAACGGCAGCGGCGACCACCATCCGCCCAGGAACAGGATCGTGGTCATCGCGCACATCAGCACGATGTTCAGATATTCCCCGATCATGAACAGCAGATAGGGGGTGGAGCTGTATTCGACCTGATAGCCGGCCACCAGTTCGGATTCCGCCTCGGGCAGGTCGAACGGCGGGCGGTTGGTCTCGGCCAGCGCCGAAATAAAGAACACCATCAGCATCGCCAGCATGACCGGCAGCAGCAGGATGCTGGGCCAGGTCAGCGGGAAGGCGTGCCAGTTCCAGAAACCGCCGGCCTGGGCCGCCACGATCTCCGACAGGTTCAGAGAGCCCACCAGCAGCAGCACGGTGATGATGATGAAGCCGATGGAGACCTCATAGCTGACCATCTGCGCCGCCGAGCGCAGCGCGCCCAGGAACGGGTATTTCGAGTTCGAGGCCCAGCCGCCGATGATGATGCCGTAGACGCCCAGCGAGCTGATCGCGAACAGATACAGGATGCCGACATTGATGTCGGCCACCGCCAGCCCCTCGCCCGCCGGGATCACCACCCAGGACGCGAAGGCCAGAACGAAGGTCAGCAGCGGCGCCAGCAGGAACAGCGCGCGGTCCGCCCCGGTCGGGATCACGATCTCCTTCACCACGAATTTGATGAAGTCCGCGAAGGACTGGAACAGGCCGAACGCGCCCACCACGTTCGGGCCCTTGCGCATCTGCACCGCCGCCCAGATCTTCCGGTCGGCCAGCAGCAGATAGGCCAGGCTGAGCAGCAGCACGACCATGATGATCAGGATGTGCAGCGTCGAGGCGATCAGATAGCCCCAAGCCTGCCCCAGCCAATTTTCGAAGAAACCGTACATTATTCTGCGGCCTGAACCTGCGGCGTGCGCGCCTTGGCGGCCGAGCATTCGGCCATGACGCGGCTGGCGCGCGCGATGGGATTGGTGAAATAGAAGTCACGGACGGGCGTGGCGAAGCCTGCGCCCGACAGGTCGCCTTCGGCACCCAGCGCGGACGGGTCGAAGCCCTCCGCCCCCGCAGGCCCCGGCGCATAGTCCATCGCGCCGAACGCGGGATGGTCGGCGACCATGCGGGCGCGCAGCGCGGCCAGATCGTCATAGGGCAGCGCCTTGCCCATCGCGCCGGACAACGCGCGGATCACCGCCCAGTCCTCGCGCGCCTCGCCCTTCGGGAAGACGGCGCGGACGCCCTGCTGCACCCGGCCCTCGCTGTTCACATAGGTGCCGGACTTTTCGGTATAGGCCGCGCCGGGCAGGACCACGTCGGCCCGGTTCGCCCCGGCGTCGCCATGGCTGCCCAGATAGATGACGAAGGCGGAGCCCAGCGCCGACATGTCGATCTCGTCCGCGCCCAGCAGGAAGACCGTCTCGATCTCCCCGCTCTGCGCGCCGGCCAGAATGCCGGCCGTGTCCTTGCCGTCCTCGCCCGGGACAAAGCCCAGATCCAGCCCGCCGGCCCTTGCGGCCGCGGTGTGCAGCACGTTGAAGCCGTTCCAGCCCTCGCGCGCCAGGTTCGCGTCCTTCGCGAAACGGCCCAGGCGGTTCAGCACCGCCGCGCCGCCCGCATGGGCATAGGCGCCGGCGCCGACGATCATCATCGCCCGCTCGCTGTCCTTCACCGCCGACAGCAGGTCGCCGGACAGCGCGCGGTCCAGATCGCCCGGCCCCTCGCCCAGCCGGTCATAGGAATAGGTCAGGTCCGCCGCCTCGCCGATCACGGAGACCTTCAGGTCGCCATACAGCCAGGCCTTGCGGATGCGCGCGTTCAGGACCGGCGCCTCCAGCCGCGGATTGGCGCCGACCAGCACCAGATGCTGCGCCTCGTCGATCCCCATGAAGGTGGAGTTGAACAGCCAGCCGGCGCGGTGCGCGCCGCCCAGAGCGCTCCCATCCTGGCGGCAGTCGCGGTTCTGGACGCCCAGATGGACCAGCAGGTCCTTCAGCGCCTTCATCGACTCCGCGTCGCACAGATCGCCGGCGATCGCGCCGATCTTGTCGGCCGGGCCGGATAGTTTCTTGGCCACGACGTCCAGCGCCTCGGCCCAGCCCACCGGGACCAGCCGCCCGTCCTTGCGCACATAAGGCCGGTCCAGACGCTGGCGCAGCAGGCCGTCCCAGACATAGCGCGTCTTGTCGGAGATCCACTCCTCGTTGATTTCCTCGTTCACGCGCGGAAGGATGCGCATCACCTCGGCGCCGCGGCTGTCGATCGTGATCGCCGCGCCCATCGCGTCCATCACGTCCACGCTCTCGGTATGCTCCAGCTCCCAGGGCCGCGCCTCGAAGGCGTAGGGCTTGGACGTCAGCGCGCCGACCGGGCACAGATCGATAACATTGCCGGACAGCTCGCTGGTGACCGCGGCCTCCAGATACGTGGTGATCTCCGCATCCTCGCCGCGATTGACCATGCCGATGCTTTCCTCGCCGGCGACTTCCGCCACGAAGCGGACGCACCGCGTGCACTGGATGCACCGGGTCATGATCGTCTTGATCAGCGGGCCCATATATTTGTTGTCGACCGCCCGCTTGTTCTCTTCATAGCGGGTATAGGACCGGCCATAGGCCATCGCCTGGTCCTGCAGGTCGCATTCGCCGCCCTGGTCGCAGATCGGGCAGTCCAGCGGGTGGTTGATGAGCAGGAACTCCATCACCCCGTCGCGCGCCTTCTCCACCAGCGGCCCGCTGGTGTTGATGACCGGCGGCTGGCCTTCCGGCCCGGGGCGCAGGTCGCGCACCTGCTGGGCGCAGGACGCCACCGGCTTCGGCGCGCCCTTCACCTCGACCAGGCACATGCGGCAATTGCCGGCGACCGACAGACGCTCGTGATAGCAGAAGCGCGGGATCTCGGCGCCCGCCAGCTCGCAGGCCTGCAGCAGCGCCAGATCGCCGGGGACCTCGATCTCCTTGCCGTCGACGACGATCTTTTTCAGGTCTTCGCTCATTCCCCGTATCCCTGATCGCGCAGCTCGGCGCGCAGCTTCTTGGTGTCCCGCTCGATGCGCAGCAGGACCTCCGCATAGGCCGCGCCGGAGGCCGCCAGCGTCTCTTCGGTTTCCAGCGCCTCGGGCGCGGCTTCGCCGTCGCCTTCCGCGTCGAACGCCGCCACCGCGTCGGCCTCTTCCTTGCTCAGTGGCTGGAACCAGGCCAGCGCCATCCAGGCCGCCTCCAGCAGCTCGGTCTCGTCGTCCTCGTCCGCGGCCTCCAGCCCTTCGGCCAGCGCCGCCTTGATCATGTCCTTGCCATAGGGAAGCTCGGCTTCCGACCGGATCTCCCGGTCGGAGGCTTCCAGCACCGTCACATACGCCTCCAGCAGCGCGGCCGCCTCGACCTGCGCGGTGACGCCGATCGGGTCGCCTTCTTCGCGATATGACGTGCTCTGGCCCATGCCTACTCCGCCGCCACGGCCGCGGCGGCCACGTGCGGTTTGCTGGCGCGATAGGAGGTGATGCGGTCCTCGATCTCGTGCCGGAAATGGCGGATCAGGCCCTGGATCGGCCACGCGGCCGCATCGCCCAGGGCGCAGATCGTATGTCCCTCAACCTGGCCCGCGACGTCGAGCAGCGTATCGATCTCGCTCATCTCGGCCTCGCCGCGCGCCATGCGCTCCAGCACGCGCCACATCCAGCCCGTGCCCTCGCGGCACGGCGTGCACTGGCCGCAGCTTTCGTGCTTGTAGAAATAGGAGATGCGGGCGATCGCGCGGACCACGTCGGTCGACTTGTCCATCACGATCACCGCCGCGGTGCCCAGACCCGACTTCACCTTCTGCAGGCTGTCGAAATCCATGATCTGGTCGTCGCAGATTTCCTTCGGGATCAGCGGCACGGACGATCCGCCCGGGATCACCGCCTTCAGATTGTCCCAGCCGCCTCGCACGCCGCCGCAATGCGTCTCGATCAGCTCCTTGAGCGGGATCGACATCGCCTCTTCGACATTGCACGGCTTGTTCACGTGGCCGGAGATGCAGAACACCTTGGTGCCGGTGTTCCGCTCCCGCCCGATGCCGGCGAACCATTCCGCGCCGCGGCGGATAATGGTCGGCGCCACGGCGATGGACTCAACATTGTTCACGGTGGTGGGGCAGCCATACAGGCCGGCGTTCGCCGGGAATGGCGGCTTCAGGCGCGGCTGGCCCTTCTTGCCCTCCAGGCTTTCCAGCAAGGCCGTCTCCTCGCCGCAGATATAGGCGCCCGCGCCGTGGTGGACATAGATGTCGAAATCATAGCCGCTGCCGCAGGCGTTCTTTCCGACCAGTCCGGCCTGATAGGCCTCGGCGATCGCCTTCTCCAGCGCCAGCCGCTCGTCGACATATTCGCCGCGGATATAGATGTAACAGGCGTGCGCCTGCATCGCGAAGGACGCGACCAGACAGCCCTCGATCAGCAGATGCGGATCGTGCCGCATCATCTCCCGGTCCTTGCAGGTGCCGGGCTCGGACTCGTCGGCGTTCACGACCAGATAGTGCGGGCGCGCGCCCACTTCCTTCGGCATGAACGACCATTTCAGGCCGGTGGGGAAACCCGCCCCGCCCCGGCCGCGCAGGCCCGACGCCTTCACCTGGTCGATGATCCAGTCGCGCCCGCAGGACAGGATATCCGCCGTGCCGTTCCACGCGCCGCGCTGACGCGCCGCCTCCAGACCCGGATCGTGGCGGCCGTACAGATTGGTGAAGATGCGATCCTTGTCCTCAAGCATCTTTCTTGTCCTTGGGCGTTTCGGTCGCCGCGGCCTGGTTGTCGCGGCTGTCGAACGGCTTGCCCGGCGTCGGGTCGCCGCCATCGTCCGCCGCCGCCGCCGGAGCGGGCCGGTTGGGCAGCTGGATCGGCTTGGCGCGCGAGCCGTCGAACAGCGTCGCGTCGGTCAGCGTGATCGGATCGCCTTCCGGCGCGCTGGTCTGACGCGCGATCTGCGGACCGGCCGCCGGGGTCTCGCCGCGCTGGAACGCATCCAGCAGCTGGCCCAGGCTCTCCGGCGTCAAATCCTCGAAATAATGGTCGCCCTCGGCGTTGGAGATCTGGATCATCGGCGCGTTGCAGCACGCCCCCAGGCACTCGACCTCCATCCAGGTGAACTTGCCGTCTGCGCTGGTGGCGCCCTTCGGGCCGATCCGTTCGGCCAGCACGTCTTTCAGCGCCTCGGAGCCGCGCAGCATGCAGGGCGTGGTGCCGCACAGCTGGATCAGATGCTCCCCGACCGGGGTCAGGTTGAACATCGTGTAGAAGGTCGCGACCTCCAGCACCCGGATATAGGCCATGTCCAGCTGCTCGGCGATGCGCTCCATCGCGGGCACGCTGACCCAGCCTTCCTGCTTCTGCGCGATCCACAGCATCGGGATCACGGCGGAGCGCTTCCGCTCTTGCGGATATTTGGCCAGCCAGAAATCCACGTCCTTCGTGCTCGCCTCGGTGAAGGCGAAGGAGTCCGGCTGGACTTCGGCCAGATGGCGCCCCGACATCAGCTATTCCCCTCTTCGCCCGGCATGACCGGCGGGCCGGGCCGCGCCATGCCGCGTTCGTCGAACACTTCCAGCGCGGCGAAGCCGCTCTTCACCGCCGACGGGACGCCGCCATAGACGCCCATCTGCATGATCACTTCCACGATCTCGTCGCGCGTCCAGCCGACATTCAGCGCCCCGCGCACATGCGACTTCAGCTGGTCCGGCGAGTCGCCCATCGCGGCCAGCGCCGCGACGGTGCAGATCTGGCGCGTCTTCAGGTCCAGGCCCGGCCGGTCGTAGATCGTGCCGAACGCCATCTCCAGGATGAACTTCCCGAAATCGGGATGGATCTGCCCGAACGCGGTCAACGCCTCGCGGCCGTGACCCTCATGGATCTCGTCCAGCTTCGCCATGCCGCGTTGCAGCCGATCGTCGCTCACCGGTCGATCTCCCCGAACACGATGTCGAGGGAGCCCAGAATGGCGGACACGTCGGCCAGCATGTGGCCCTTGTTCAGGAAATCCATCGCCGCCAGATGCGGAAAGCCCGGCGCGCGGATCTTCACCCGGTACGGCTTGTTGCCGCCGTCGGAGACCATATAGACGCCGAACTCGCCCTTCGGCGCCTCGACGGCGCAATAGACCTCGCCCTCCGGCGCGTGGAAGCCCTCGGTATAGAGCTTGAAGTGGTGGATCAGCGCCTCCATCGAGGACTTCATGTCCCCGCGGCGCGGCGGGCTGGCCTTGCCGGAGGTCTCCAGCACCGGGCCCGGCTGCATCCTCTCGATGCATTGTTTGATGATCTTCACGCTCTCGCGCATCTCTTCCATGCGGATGAGATAGCGGTCGTAGCAGTCGCCGTTCTTGCCGATCGGAATCTTGAATTCCAGTTCGTCATAGACGCCGTAGGGCTGCGCCCGGCGCAGGTCCCAGCGCAGGCCGGAGCCGCGCACCATGACCCCGGAAAAGCCCCAGGCCATCGCGTCCTCGGCGCTGACCACGCCGATATCGACATTGCGCTGCTTGAAGATGCGGTTCTCGGTCAGCAGCGTCTCGATATCGTCCAGCACGACCAGGAACGGATCGCACCAGTCATGGATGTCCTGCACCAGCTGCGGCGTCAGGTCCTGGTGAACGCCGCCCGGGCGGAAAAAGTGCGCGTGCATGCGCGCGCCGGAGGCGCGCTCATAGAACACCATCAGCTTCTCGCGCTCCTCGAACCCCCACAGGGGCGGGGTGAGGGCGCCGACGTCCATTGCCTGCGTCGTCACGTTCAGCAAATGCGACAGGATGCGGCCGATCTCGTCATAGATGGTGCGGATCAGCACCGCCCGGCGCGGAACCTCGATCCCGGCCAGCTTCTCCACCGCGTGGCAGAAGGCGCGCTCCTGGTTCATCGGCGCGACGTAGTCGAGCCGGTCGAAATAGCCGAGCCCCTGCAGGAAGGTCTTGTGCTCCAGCAGCTTCTCGGTGCCGCGGTGCAGAAGGCCGATATGCGGATCGACCCGCTCGACGATCTCGCCGTCAAGCTCCAGCACCAGGCGCAGCACGCCGTGCGCGGCCGGGTGCTGCGGGCCGAAGTTCAGATTATAGTGCTGGGCGTCTTCGACCGCGCTCATGCCTCGTCCCCCGCGTCTTCGGCCTTCTCGTCGCCCGGCAGGACTTTCAGCATGCCCTCCCACGGGGATTCGAAGTCGAAGTCCCGGTATTCCTGTTTCAGCGAGACCGGCTCGTAGACGACGCGCTTCTGCTCCTCGTCGTAGCGCACCTCGACATAGCCGCTCAGCGGAAAGTCCTTGCGCAGCGGATAGCCGGAGAAGCCGTAATCGGTCAGCAGGCGGCGCAGATCCGGGTGGCCGTCGAAGACGATCCCGTACATGTCGAACGCCTCGCGCTCGTACCAGTCGGCGGCCGGAAACAGCGACACCGCCGACGGCACCGGCGTTTCCTCGTCGGTGGAGGTCTTCACCCGCACCCGCCGGTTCTGGCTCATCGACAGCAGGTGATAGATCACCTCGAACCGCAGGGCGCGCTCGGGATAGTCGGCGCCGCAGATATCGATCAGCACCTCGAACCGGCAATTGGGGTCGTCGCGCAGCAGCATCAGCGTCTTCAGCACCGCGTGACGCTCGACCTCCAGCGTCAGCTCCCCATAGGCGATATGCGACGCCTCGAGGTCGTCCTTCAGCACGCCCTCGACATGGGCGGCCAGCTCGCGAAGCGCCTCGCTCATCGGTCGATATTGCCCTCGCGCCGGATCTTCTTCTGCAACTGCATCACGCCGTACAGCAGCGCCTCGGCCGTCGGCGGACAGCCCGGCACATACACGTCCACCGGCACCACGCGGTCGCAGCCGCGCACCACCGCATAGGAATAGTGATAATAGCCGCCGCCATTGGCGCAGCTGCCCATGGAGATGACGTAGCGCGGCTCTGGCATCTGGTCGTAGACCTTGCGCAGGGCCGGAGCCATCTTGTTGGTCAGCGTGCCGGCGACGATCATCACGTCGCTCTGGCGCGGCGATGCCCGCGGGGCGAAGCCGAACCGCTCGGCGTCATAGCGCGGCATCGCCATATGCATCATTTCCACCGCGCAGCAGGCCAGCCCGAACGTCATCCACATCAGGCTGCCGGTGCGCGCCCAGGTGATCAGGTCGTCGGCGGCGGCGACAAGGAATCCCTTGTCGGCCAGCGCGTCGCTGACCCCGTCGAAGAACGGGTCGTGTTTCTTGGGGTCATAGGCCGCCAGCTGGGTGCGGGCGCCCGCCCCCGCCGGCACGATCAGGCGCTCGGTCAACGGATCACTCCCATTCCAGCGCGCCCTTCTTCCATTCGTAGAACAGTCCAACGGTCAGCACGGCCAGGAACACCATGGCCGACAGGTAAGACGGCCCGCGCAGCCCGTCCGGCATGTCGATCAGCGTGGCGGCGAGCGGAAAGAAGAACGCCACCTCCAAGTCGAAGATGATGAACAGGATCGCCACCAGATAGAAGCGCACGTCGAACTTCATGCGCGCGTCCTCGAAGGCGTTGAAGCCGCATTCATAGGAGCTGACCTTCTCCGCATCCGGGTCGGACGGAGCCAGGATCGCCGGCAGAACCATGAAGGCCACCCCCATCACTGCGGCTATGCCGAGGAAGATCAGGATGGGCAGGTATTCCAACAGATAAGGGGTCATCGCGCGTGCGTTGAGGCCGGAAAAGAAGGACAAACACAGAGTCGGCCGGTCGCGGCGGAAGCTATGCGGATGCGGCGCCCATTTCAACGCCGGAAGCGCGGAAATGCCCGTAGGACAAGGAGTTGCGAACCGTTCGCAACTGCGGGAGCGCGTCGGCCTCCACGACCTGGAACAGCTCCCCACGCTGATCGCCCCTGCCCCATTCCGCGCGGCGGGACGATCCGCTAAGTCTGCGGGCCGTTGAGGGGCGCGCCGCCGCGCAAGACCAAAAAGAGGGAACGCTTCAATGACGCTGATCATCGACTGCCACGGCCACCACACCGTCGCGCCGAAAAAACACCTCGACTATCGCGAGGCGCAGAAGGCGCGCCTGAAAGACCCCTCGCTGCCGGAGCCGACGCGCCCGGACATCTCCGATGACGAAATCCGCGAGGGGATCGAGGCCAATCAGCTCAAGCTCGTCAAAGAGCGCGGGGCGGACATGACCATCTTCTCGCCCCGCGCCTCCGTCATGGAGCCGCACGTGGGCGACGCGCAGACCGCCGTGCACTGGTCCCGCGCCTGCAACGACCTGATCGCGCGCGTCGTCGACCTGTATCCGGAGACCTTTATCGGCGTCTGCATGCTGCCCCAGAATCCGGAGGCCTCGGATGGCGGCCTGAAGAATTCGGTGGAGGAGCTGAAGCGCTGCGTCGATATGGGCTTTATCGGCTGCAACCTGAACCCGGACCCGTCCGGCGGCCACTGGACCGCCCCGCCGCTGACCGACAAGTTCTGGTACCCGTTCTATGAGGCGATGGTGGAGCTGGACGTGCCGGCGATGATCCACGTCTCCGGCAGCTGCAACCCGGCCTTCCACGCCACGGGCAGCTATTACATCGCGGCGGACACGAACGCCTTCATGCAGTTCATCCAGGGCGATCTGTTCAAGGACTTCCCGGACCTGCGCTTCATCATCCCGCATGGCGGCGGCGCGGTGCCCTATCACTGGGGCCGCTACCGGGGCCTGGCCGACATGTTGAAACAGCCGCCGCTGGACGGCCATGTGATGCAGAACGTCTATTTCGACACCTGCGTCTATCACCAGCCGGGCATCGACCTGCTGTTCGAGGTCATCGACCATAAGAACATCCTGTTCGGGTCGGAAATGGTCGGCGCGGTGCGCGGCATCGACCCGCAGACGGGCCAGTATTTCGACGACACCAAACGCTATGTCGACGCGCTGAACCTCAGCGAGGACGACCGGCACAATATCTATGAGGGCAACGCCCGCCGGGTGTATCCGCGCCTGGACGCAGCGCTGAAGGCGCGCGGGCTGTAGCCCACTTCAAATTCGACGTGGGAGCGCGGCCGGAGCCATCCGGCCGCGCTTTTTCGTGCTGGACAGACACGCCCCGACCCAATACATAACCATTCAGTTATCTATTGGGACCGGCATGACGCACTCGCTCGACGCCACCTTCCACGCCCTCGCCGACCCGACGCGCCGGGCGATCCTCACCCGACTTGCGCTGGGCGAGGCGACGGTCGGCGAAATCATGCAGCCCTTCGACATCAGCCAGCCCGCCGTCTCCAAGCATTTGAAGGTGCTGGAGCGCGCCGGTCTGATCTCCAAGGGCCGGAACGGCCAGTTCCAGCCGCGCAAGCTGGAGGCTGCGCCGCTGAAGGACGCCGCCGACTGGGCGCTGCAATACCGCCGGTTCTGGGAGGCCAGCTTCGACCGTCTGGACGACTATCTGGCCGACCTCGCCGCCCCCGCCGCCAAGGAGCCAAAGACATGACACAAGCCGCCTGCGACCCGTTTGTGATCGAACGCGTCTTCGACGCCCCGCGCGAGACCGTCTGGAAGGCGTGGACGACGCCGGAGGCGCTCAGCCAATGGTTCGGCCCCAAGGGCGCGAACGGGGCGGTCACCGAGTTCGACCTGCGCCCCGGCGGCCTGTGGCGCGGCTGGATGATCCATCCCAATGGCACGAAGATGTATTCCAAAAGCACGTTCCGGGAGGTGACCCCGCCCGAACGCCTGGTCTGGGAGCAAAGCTCCACCGACGCGGACGGAAACGTCATCCCCGCCCCGATCCTCGACAACTGGCCGCTGATCATGCTGACCACCGTCACGTTCGAGGATATGGGCAACAGGACGAAGCTGACCCTGACCTGGCTCCCGCTGGACGCCAAGGACATCGAAGTCGCCACCTTCGAAGGCATGAAGCCCAGCATGACCGGCGGCTGGAGCGGCAGCTTCGACGTACTGGACGACTATCTGGCGAAAGGCTGATAGTGCACGCGGCGCGGCGGGCCGGGGCTCGCCGCGCCTTTTTGGGGGGACGCCATCATGAAGGCCACGCCAATGGTCTGGACCGGGCGCGCGCTCAGCGCCCTGTTCGTGCTGTTCATGCTCGGCGCGTCGATCGCGCCGAAATTTTTCGTCCGCGACGTCGCCGAACAGAGCCTTGTCGCGATCGGCTGGCCGACGGAATACGTGATCCTGATCGGCGTGATCGAGCTGGTCTGCGTCGCGCTCTATGTCTTTCCGAAGACCAGCTTCGCCGGCGCGGTGCTGATGACCGGGCTGCTGGGCGGCGCCATCTCCGCCAATCTGCGCGCGGACATGCCGCTGTTCAGCCACACCCTGTTCAGCATCTATCTGGCGCTGTTCATGTGGGGCGGGCTGTGGCTGCGCGACCCGGCGCTGCGCGCGCTCTTCCCCTGGCGGCGGGGCGTCTGACCCCGCCCGCCTAGTCCGGCAGCATCATCGTGATATTGCGCTTGGGCGCCGCGCCGACCGGCAGGCGCGCCACTTCCTCGATCGCCGCGATGTCGATCACCGACACGTCGTCGCTATGGCCGTTGGCGACATAGACGAAACGGCTGTCCGGCGTGAAGGTCAGCCAGTCCGGATGGCTGCCGACCTCGACAAAGCCCAGATAGTCCAGCTCCGGAACCGAATAGGCGTAGACCTCCCCGTTCACCCGGCTGCACACCCACAGCGTCCTGCCGTCGGGCGACACGCCGATGCCGTGCGCGGGCGCCTGGGTATAGGGGCCCGGCTCCTGCTTCTCCGCCGGGCGCTCGGGCAGTTCGATCCGCGTCAGCTCTTCCTGCGTCTCGAAATCCACCACGGTGAAGCCGTGGAAATCGGAGATCTGCACGAACAGGCGGCGGGTCGATCCGTCCGCGTTCGTTTCGAAGGCGATCGGGCGCACGCCCTCCAGCTCGCCCTCATTGCGCGGCGGATACATGCCCCAGGCCAGCTCGCCGGTCTGCGCGTCGAATACGCCCAGATTCTGCTCGCCACCGAACATGCTGGCGACGACATAGCGCCCGTCCTTCGTCACATAGGTGTTGTGCACGCGGCTGTTGGTGTCCCACAGCGCGGCGGGGGCCAGCGCCTGCGTGTCGATTACCTGGATGCCGCCGAACCCGTCCTCGAACGCCGCGCCCATTAGGCCGACATAGACCCGCGCCCCGTCCGGGCTGATGGAGATATTGTGCGGCCGGGCGGGCAGCGGGATTTCCGCGATCCGCTCCATGGTCGCGACGTCGAAGACGTCCAGCGTCTCTTTTGCCTCGCTACTGAAATACAGGCGCGATCCGTCCGGCGCGGCGGCGACGCCGTGATTGACCGGAACGTCCTCGATCGTCCCGACGATGCTGTGCGTCTCCGGATCGATCAGATGGATCACGCTGTCGCGCGAATTGGTCTGCACGATGCGAAGATCGCCCGCCTGCGCCGCGCCCAGCGCAGACGCAGCGACCGCCGCCGCCGACACAATCAATCCTGTCCGTATTCCGGCCATCGTCACTCTCCCTGTGCGTCGTCTTTGTGTTTCGGCGGGCCGAAATGCCGGCCCAGATAGGCGGCCAGCACCGCGATCTCCGCCGCGTCGATCTGGGCGCCGTGGTCCTTCATCGTGACCATCATCGCGCGCCATTTTTCCTCGTCGTAATAGCCGGCATAGGCCTTCAGCCCGCCCAGATCGTGGCAGTCCACGCAGGCGCGCTTCAGGATCGCCCGCCCCTCCCCGGCCGGCAGCAAAGCGCCTTCGACCGGTTCGGGCGCCCCGCCCGCCGGCTCGGCCCGCGCCGCGCCGCCGGCGGCCAGCAGGGCCAGAGCGGCAAGCCCGGCGCGGATCAGCGGTCCGGGCCGACCGTCCACGGGCTGCGCGTGTAGTACGGGGCCTGATAGAAGGCGGCCAGCACCGCGGCGATGCAGCCGTCCTGCACCTTGAACGACTCCAGGAAGGCCCAGGTCTGCGGCTCCTGGAAGATGGAGTACGCCTCCTCGCCATTGGTCAGCATGTATTCGTCCAGCTGGCCCTTGTGGTCGATGAAGCCGCGCCCCAGCGCCACCTGGCGCCGCTCGTCGATCAGGATGATCTCCCGCCGCACCCGGTTGTTGAAGAAATAGCGCCCGGTCTCGAAGGCCGGCCCGATATCGGTGAACACCATCCCGTTCTCGCGCCGCGTGGCGTAGTCGTGGAAACAGGTGCCGCGGATCTCGCCGTCATTCAGCTGCAGCGTGTCGAAATAACCGTTGGCGTGCGCCGCCAGCGCCTCGCGCGTGGCGCGCGCCTCTTCCGGCACGACATCGTTCACGAACGGCTCGTGCTCATAATCGGCGACCTTGCCGATCGGCGTCGGCGGGCTGGAGAGATTGCGCGCGGTGGAGATGATGTGCTCCGCCTCGTCGATCTCGCCGTCCTCAGTGACGTGCAGGCGCACGGCCAGGAAGCCCTCGATCGCGTCCTGCATGATCGCGGTATAGAAGATCACATTGCCCGTGACGGGGTCGGAGAAATACTGAACCGGCCCCAGATCCTCGGTCACCGTGTCCCAGGTGCCGTCCGGGAACGGCATCTCCACATTGTTCTCGGTATAGCGGACCTCCTCCGCGAACGGCGCGAGCGAGACATCGTGTGCGCCATAGGCCGCGCGGTACTGCGCCGCGGCGTCTTCCAGACATTCGGCGTCGCAGGACTGGGCCATGGCGGCCCCGGACAGCGCGGCCGTCAGAATGACAGCGCCGGCGATGGTGAGCGTGCGGGTCATCGTGTCCCTCCCCGTCATTTCAGAAACGGATCGGGATTGTCCGCGCCGGCCTGAAACCGGCTGGGGATTCCCTCATTGTAGATTTCGCGCCGGGTGAACAGCCATTGGCCGTCCACCTTGGCCAGCGTGTCGACATAATTGCCGAACATGCCGAACTCCATCGTTCCCCGGTCCTGCAGATTGCCGGCCTGGAACCAGTACGTAATGGCGCGCGCCGTATCGCCGTCCACCTTGATCACCTGATTGGTGACGAAGTGGCGATAGGCGGCCGGGTGGCCCTCCACCTCCGCCGCGCCGCGCGTCGGGTTATAGGCGCCGCTGGCCAGGAAATCGCGGATCGCCTCGCGCCCCGCGACCTCGCCCCCGGCCCAGTCCAGCACCGCGTCCTCGGTGAAGACCGAGGCGTAGGCGTCCGGGTCGTTGAAATCCATCGCCAGCAGGTACCGGCCCTGGAGATTGATGATCTCCGCCCGGTCCTCGGCATAACCGTCGTCATAATCCTGCGCCGCGGCGGCGCCGGCGGCCAGCAATATGGAAACGGCCGCGAATGCGGTCAGGAACTTCATGATGGTCCTCCCCTCGCCGCCCGAATCTTCGGCCCGGGCCAGCGGTGTTTTCCGCCGCTTTGCGCGGCTGGATTTAAGGGGAGTGTAGCAGGCCCGCGCGCCCGGACCAGTACGGCCGCAGCGGAGCCCGGCGATCAGGACGAGGCTCAGGCGGTGGGCGGGAAATTGCGCTCCCAGAGGTCGCCGAATTCCTCCATCGCCGTGACCTTCTTGGCGATGGCGGAAAGCCGCTTCGCCTCCGCCTCAAACCAGGCCGCGCCCGGCCGCCAGCGGGTCAGGACCGCGACATAGATATCCAGCGCCGAGAACCGCTCGCCCAGGAAGAAGGGCGCGCCCGCCGCCTTGTCCAGGATGCGATAGAGCTTCGCCCGGTATCTGGTCACCGACTCCTCGAACCCCTTCTGGGCCTCGGCGTCCTCAACGAAGCGCGACGGATCGTCGATATAGGTATAGGTCGGATAGATATTGCTGGTGATGAAGATCATCCAGCGCAGGAATTCCGCCCGGCCCGGCTCGCCCGGCATCGGCACAAGGTCGCCCATGCCATAGATGTCGGCGAGCAGCAGCGTGATCGCCGCGCTCTCGGTCATCACCGAACCGTCTTCCATGACCAGCGTGGGAATCTGCGCCAGCGGGTTCACCGCGCGCAGCTTTTCCGCCGCGTCCTTGTCGCGGAACATGTCGCCGGTTTTCTGGAATTCGAACGGCGCGCCGTACCAGACCAGCTGCGCCTCGACGATCGCCGAGCCCCAGCCCGGCATGCCGTACAGCGTCATCGTCCGTTCGGAAGAGGGATCGGAAGGCATTCAATCAAAGCCTCTAAGCGATGAAAGAATGGCGCGAGTGACGGGGCTCGAACCCGCGACCTCCGGCGTGACAGGCCGGCACTCTAACCAACTGAGCTACACCCGCGTATTTTCGCTCGGCCGAGGCCGGGCGTGGACGGTCACTTAAGCGGTTGCCGATACCCTGTCAAGCGCGTGAAATGGCTGGATTGACGTTTTTGCTACAGCGGCTTGCATGGCGCGAAAACCATGCAGCAAAACACGCTGGAAGACGCGCGACAAACGCTTGCATCCATGCGCGTTCCCGCATAGATACCGGCGACGGTCCGGGCGGTTAGCTCAGTTGGTAGAGCGCTTCGTTTACACCGAAGATGTCGGGAGTTCGAGCCTCTCACCGCCCACCATTTTTTCCGGAAAACCAATATCGCAAGGACAGCCGAAAGGCCGCCGATATGCCGACGCGCGGCATCTTTACGTCCGCGAGGGCCGCAAAGCCGTGTCCGCGAGCAAATGATACGGCCCTATCCGTTCGAAAATATATGTCGCGACCACATCAAGGCCCAGCCCGTCGAGGTGATTGCCGTCATTGTAGAGCGGCATGTGGTTGTCATCGTACGGATAGCACCAGCCGTCCCGGCACAGGAGTTCGGACACGTCGACATAGTCCACATCGCCCGACATGCTTTCGAACGTCCTGAACACGTCCGCGTTTCTGGCCTGATAGCCCTCGATGGGAAGCC
>CAJXKJ010000062.1 GCA_913055605.1 uncultured Euryhalocaulis sp.
CTGCGGCTTCGGCAGCGGGGCCGGAACGGGCGCGGCATCGGCGGTGCGGACGGGGGCGGGGTCCGGCTCCGGAACCCCCGGCCGGATCAGCGCAATGCCTGCTCCCGCCGCGATCGCGGCGGCCACAACGCACAGGCCCAGGATTGTGGATCGGCTGGCCATGCCGGTGCTAACGCGCGAAGGCGCGAAGGGATGCGCCGGGCGGGGCTGAATCTGGACGATTTGAAAGAGGCGCGCCGCGCGCTATGTCACCGAAATGGCCCGCATTCCCGAGTCCCAGCTTGATCAGGTCGTGAACCGTTTCGAGGCGGTGGAGGCGCGCATGGGCGCGGCATCCGAAGCCGCCGAGATCGTGAAACTGTCCAAGGAGCACGCCGAGTTGCGCCCTGTGGCCGACGCCGCGCGCGCGCTGCGCGCCGCGCGCAAGGAGCTGGAAGAGGCCGAGGCACTGCTGGAGAGCGAGGACGCGGAGATCCGCGATATGGCGTTCGACGAGGTCGGCCGCCTGCGCGAGGACATCCCCGAGCAGGAACATGCGCTGCAATTGCTGCTGCTGCCCAAGGACCAGGACGACAAGGCGAGCGCGGTCCTGGAAGTGCGCGCCGGGACGGGCGGCAGCGAGGCGGCGCTGTTCGCCGGCGACCTGTTCCGTATGTACCAGCGCTACGCCTCCGAACGCGGCTGGCGCGTGGAGGTGGAGAGCGAGTCCGAGGGCGAGGCCGGCGGATACAAGGAAATCATAGCCACGGTCGAGGGCGACGGCGTGTTCGGCCGGCTGAAATGGGAGTCCGGCGTGCACCGGGTGCAGCGCGTGCCGGAGACCGAGGCCGGCGGGCGCATCCATACCTCCGCCGCCACGGTCGCGGTGCTGCCGCAGCCGGAGGAGGTCGAGATCGACATCCGTGAGCAGGACATCCGGCTGGACACGATGCGCGCCTCCGGCGCCGGCGGCCAGCACGTCAACAAGACCGACTCCGCGGTGCGGATTACGCATATCCCTTCGGGCATCGTCGTGGTGTCGTCCGAGAAGTCACAACACCAGAACCGGGCGCGCGCGATGGAGATGCTGAAGGTGAAGCTGTACGACATGGAGCGCACGGCCAAGGACAGCGCCCGCGCTGCCGACCGCGCCGCGCAGGTCGGCAGCGGCGACCGCAGCGAGCGCATCCGCACCTATAATTTCCCGCAAGGGCGGGTGACCGATCACCGCATCAATCTGACCCTCTACAGCCTGAACAAGGTGATGGAGGGCGATCTGGACGAGCTGATCGACGCGCTGAGCGCCGAGGACCAGGCGCGCAAGCTGGCGGCCATGGAAGAGAGCGCGGCGTGAGCGCGAATCCCGGCGAAGGGCGTATCGCCGCGCTGTACCGCCACCCCGTCAAAAGCTTCACGCCCGAGCCGCTGGACCATGCGGACCTGACCGCGGGCGCGCATTTTCCGGGCGACCGGCTGTATGTGGTGGAGAGCGGGCCGTCCGGCTTCGACCCCGCCGCGCCGACCCATATCAAGAAGATGAAATTCGCCGTGCTGGCCCGCATGCCGCGCATCGCGGCGGTGCGCACGGAGTGGGACGCGGAGACCGGCGTTCTGCGCGCGCGGCGCGAAGGGCAGCCGGATTTCGAAGGCGATCTGGAGACCGAAGCGGGGCGCGAGGCGTTCGCCGCCTGGCTGGAGCCGGCGCTGGAGGATACGCCGCATCTGCCGTTCCATGTCGTGCGGGCGCCGGGCGCGCACCGGTTCATGGATACGCCGGCGAGCCATGTTTCGATCGTCAACCTGGCCAGCGTGCGCGATCTGGAGGCGCGGACGGGGCGGGCGATCGACCCGCTGCGCTTTCGCGCCAACGTCTATGTCGAGGGCTGGGCGCCCTGGGCGGAGCTGGAGATGACCGGCGCGACCATCTCTGTGGGCGGCGCGGTGCTGGAGGGCGTGGGGCGGATCGACCGCTGTGCGGCGACCCACGTCGACCCGGCGACCGGGGAGCGCGACTTCGAACTGGTCGGCGCGCTGCGCGATCTGTACGGCCATATCGATTGCGGCCAGCACACCGCCGTGGTGCAGGGCGGGCGGCTGGCGGTTGGCGACGCCTTGACCGTGAGCTGACGCGCATGGGCGCGGCGTGCGGCGGGGAAATATGCGGTCCGCGCCGTGGCGGGTCTTGCGCAGGGGCGGGGATGGCCCTAAATTATCGTTTATCGATAAGGAGTCGCCGCCATGGAATTCGCCCTCATTCCTTTGCTGCTGTATTTCGCGCCGACCGTGGTCGCGATGGTGCGCGGCCATCACAACGCCTTCGCGATCTTCCTGACCAATCTTCTGCTGGGCTGGTCGGTGATCGGCTGGTTCATCGCGCTGATCTGGTCGTTCACCGCGACCGGCCGCCGCTATATCCGGGTCTGAGCCCGGACCGCTTTCCATGATTCAGACGCTGGGCGCGGCGCGCAGGGCGCTGGCCGGGCGCCTGGCCGAAGCCGGAATCGAGGACGCGATGCTGGAGGCGCGTCAGATCGTGCAGGCCGCCACCGGGCTGGACGCGGCAGCGCAGGCCGCCGCGCCCGAACGCGCGCTGGACGCGGACGCCGAGGCGGCGCTGGAGGCGATGGCCGGGCGCCGCGCGGGCGGCGAGCCGCTGCAGCACATATTGGGCGTCGCGCCGTTCTGGACGCTGGAGCTGAAGAGCGATGCGCGCGCGCTGGTCCCGCGCGCGGACACCGAGGCGATCGTGCGCGCGGCGCTGGAGGGTCTGTCCGCCGATGCGCACGCCCATGTGCTGGACCTGGGCACCGGGACGGGGGCGATCCTGCTGGCGGTGCTGAGCGAGCGTCCGCTGGCCTCCGGCCTCGGCGTCGACGTCTCCGAGACGGCGCTGGCGCTGGCGGCGGAGAACGCGGCGCGGACCGGGCTGGCGGACCGGGCGGCGTTCCGGCGCGGCGACTGGACGGAACCCGGCTGGGCCGAGGCGCTGGACGGGCCGTACGATTTGGTGGTGTCCAACCCGCCCTATATCCGCAGCGCGGAGATCGCGGATCTGGCGCGCGAGGTGCGGCGCGACCCGCACGCGGCGCTGGACGGCGGGGCGGACGGAATGGACGCCTATCGCGCCATCCTACCGGCCTTGCCGCGCCTGTTGCGGCCGGGCGGGACGGCGGTTCTGGAGATCGGATTCGACCAGGCGGAGGACGTCCGGGCGGCGGCAAAAGCGGCGGCGGGACTTGTATATGTTGCAGTGCGTTCCGATCTGGAAGGGCGTCCGCGCGCCGCGATTTTCCGCCGCGCGGGATGACCCGCGCCCAGCAGTGAAAAGGGCTTGGAAGGCGGGGCGGCGCAGGCTAGGGTCGGTTCGACCGCGCCGGCCCGCTACAGGCGCGGAAACGTTTCGCGGATGTAAATCCGCACCGGCGGGCCAGGGATTCGGAAACGGATCGGACGATCACGTCAAAGGCAACAGACTTGCCGCATATGCAGCGGCTGCGCGCATGAGCGCGCGAGGGCGGGCAGAACCCGACAGAAGGGGAAGCACATGAAACGTCAGCGGGGCCGGGGCCGCAAAGGCGGCGGCGGCCAGCATAACAATAATCGTGCGCTCGAAAGCAACGGACCGGACGTGAAGGTCCGCGGCGCGGCGTCGACGATTTATGAGAAATATCAGCAGCTGGCGCGCGACGCCGCCTCCAGCGGCGACCGCGTGCGGTCGGAAAACTACCTGCAGCATGCGGAGCACTATTTCCGCATCATGCGCGCGCAGGAGGAAAGCCGGCAGAGCCGCGACGAGCAGCGCCAGAATCAGAACAACAACCAGGGCGGCCAGAACGGTCAGAACAACCAGAACGCCCAGAACAACCAGGGCGGTCAGAACCCGCGCGGCCAGGACGCTTCGTCGGACAATGACGACGACCGGTCCGACGCCAGGTCCGACTCCCGGGCCAAGTCCAACGGGAAGGATTCCGGGGACAATGGCGGCCCGCTGGAAATGGTGACGCCCGAAGAGGGCGACCTGACCGAAAGCGCCGCGGAAAAGAAGCCGCGCCGCAGCCGCAAGCCCAAGGCGAAGGCCGAGGAAAAAGAGCCCGAAGAGGCGACCGAAGACGCCGCCTAGGCGCGTCTTCCGATCCGTTCGCGCGCGCCCGTCCCGAAAGGGGCGGGCGCGTGCGATTCAAGCGCCATTCCCGGCGCATTTTGTCGCGCAAATGCCGGCCATCCGGCCTTGCGTGGCGAAAATGCCACGCCATATCAGCCAGACGAAAACGCACGGGCGGACCGGACGCCGATACGGGTCTGCACGCTTCCGCCCGGTCTGCCTGAAAGGGGACGAAACGGATGGATCTGGAACGCTTCACGGAGCGATCGAAAGGCATGCTGCAGGCCGCCCAGGGGGCGGCGATGGCGGCGAGCCATCAGCAATTCACGCCTGAACATCTGCTGAAGGCGCTGATCGAGGACCGCGAGGGCCTGGCGGCGAACCTGATGCGCGCCGCCGGCGGCCGGCCGGAACAGGCGCTGGAGCTGACCGATGCGGCGCTCAAAACCCTGCCCAAGGTCGAAGGCGCCGGCGCGGGCGAACCGCGCGCGGTGCCCAAGCTGGTCGAGGTTCTGAACACCGCCCAGGAAGCCGCGGACAAGACGAAGGACAGCTTCGTGCCGGTGGAGCGCATTCTGCAGGCGCTGGCCATCGTGCCGGGCACCAAGGCGCAGGACGCGCTGAAACAGGCCGGGATCACGCCGCAGAATCTGAACGAGGCGATCAACAGCGTGCGCAAGGGCCGCACCGCGGACTCCGCGTCCGCCGAGCAGGCCTATGACGCGCTGAAACGCTATGCGCGCGACCTGACCGAAGCTGCGCGCGAGGGCAAGCTGGACCCGGTGATCGGGCGCGACGAGGAAATCCGCCGCACGATCCAGGTCCTGTCCCGCCGCACCAAGAACAATCCCGTCCTGATCGGCGAGCCGGGCGTGGGCAAGACCGCGATCGCGGAGGGGCTGGCCCTGCGCATCGTCAATGGCGACGTGCCGGAAAGCCTGAAGGACAAGCAGCTGCTGGCCCTGGACATGGGCGCGCTGATCGCAGGCGCAAAGTATCGTGGCGAGTTCGAGGAGCGGCTGAAGGCCGTGCTGTCGGAGGTCGAGGCCGCCGAGGGCAATATCATCCTGTTCGTCGATGAGATGCACACGCTGGTCGGCGCCGGGAAGAGTGAGGGGGCGATGGACGCCTCCAACCTGCTGAAGCCGGCGCTGGCGCGCGGCGAGCTGCACTGCGTCGGCGCGACCACGCTGGACGAGTACCGCCAGCATGTGGAGAAGGACGCCGCGCTCGCCCGCCGCTTCCAGCCCGTCTTCGTAGAGGAGCCGACGGTGGAGGACACCGTCTCCATCCTGCGCGGTCTGAAGGAGAAATATGAGGTGCACCACGGGGTGCGCATCAGCGACAGCGCCATCGTGGCGGCGGCGAACCTGTCCAACCGCTACATCACCGACCGCTTCCTGCCCGACAAGGCCATCGATTTGATGGACGAGGCGGCAAGCCGCCTGCGCATGCAGGTCGACTCCAAGCCGGAGGAGCTGGACGAGCTGGATCGCCGGCTGATCCAGCTGAAGATCGAGGCCGAGGCGCTGAAGAAGGAAAAGGACGACGCCTCCCGCACCCGCCTCGAAAAGCTGAACGGCGAGATCGCGGAGCTGGAGTCGCGCAGCAACGAGCTGACGACCGCCTGGCGCGCGGAGAAGGACAAGCTGGCCAGCGCCACGCAGGTGAAGGAACAGCTGGACCGGCTGCGCGCCGAACTGGCGGACGCCGAGCGCCGGGGCGACCTGGCCAAGGCGTCCGAGCTGAAATACGGCCAGATCCCCGAGCTGGAGAAGAAGGTCTCCGACGCCGAGGCCGTTCAGGACGGCGCGGCGGGCGGCGTGGTGAAGGAGGTCGTCGACGCCGAGCAGATCGCGGGCGTTGTCAGCCGCTGGACCGGCATTCCCGTCGACAAGATGATGGAGGGCGAGCGCGAGAAGCTGATGTCCATGGAGGACAGTCTGCGCGCCCGCGTGGTCGGCCAGGACGATGCGCTGGAGGCCGTGTCCGACGCGGTGCGCCGCGCGCGCGCCGGGCTGAAAGACCCGAACCGCCCCATCGGCAGCTTCATGTTCCTGGGCCCGACGGGCGTCGGCAAGACGGAGCTGACCAAGGCGCTGGCCGAATTCCTGTTCGACGATGAAAGCGCGATCACGCGCCTGGACATGTCGGAATACATGGAGAAGCACAGCGTCAGCCGCATGATCGGCGCCCCGCCGGGCTATGTCGGATACGAGGAAGGCGGCGCCCTGACCGAGGCGGTGCGGCGCCGGCCCTATCAGGTCGTGCTGCTGGACGAGATCGAGAAGGCGCACCCGGACGTGTTCAACATCCTGCTTCAGGTGCTGGACGACGGGCGCCTGACCGACGGGCAGGGCCGCACGGTCGATTTCCGCAATGTGCTGATCATCATGACCTCCAATGTCGGGGCCGAGCATCTGATGACGATGACCGGCGACGATGTGGAAGAGGCGCGCGAGCCGGTGATGGCGGAACTGTCCGCCCGGTTCCGGCCCGAATTCCTGAACCGGATCGACGAGATCATCCTGTTCCGTCGACTGGGCATGGAGCACATGGCCCGCATCGTGGACATCCAGATCCGGCATCTGGAAGGCCTGCTGGCCGACCACGACATGACGATCACGCTGGACGACGCGGCGAAAGAGGCGCTGGCCAAAGCGGGCTTCGACCCGGCCTATGGCGCGCGGCCCTTGCGCCGGGTGATCCAGAAGCGGCTGCAGGACCCGATCGCGCGGATGATCCTGATGGGCAGCCTGAAGGATGGGCAGTCCATCGCGGTGTCCGCCGAGGGCGACGTGCTGACCATCAATGGCGAGCCCGTCGGCATGGACCGCCGCCCGGCCTCCGCCACCGTGAACTGACCATCCCCGGATCGGGATGAAAGGCCCCGCCCGGGACGCCCGGGCGGGGCTTTTTCATGCCCGGATTTGGCCGCGCTTGACTCCAGACTACGTTTGTAGTCTTTTCGGCTACAGGTGTAGTCAGACAGACGCGCTAGGAGCGCAGCCATGGTCGAGATCACGGACGCCGAGGAACAGGTGATGCAGGCGCTGTGGCGCGGCCAGCCGTGCGAGGCGCGGCAGATCGCCGAGACCCTGGCCCGCGAGAAAGGCTGGCGACGGACCACGGTGAACACGCTGCTGGCGCGGCTGGAGAAGAAGGGCGCGGTCGGCGTGGAGGAGGGGTCTTCCCCGAAACGCTATGTCCCCTTGATCGACAGCGCCGAATACGGCCGCACGCAGGCGCGCCGCCTGGCCGACCAGCTGTTCGGCGGGCGCATCGCGCCGCTGGTCGCGAGCTTCGCCGGGGGGCGGAAGCTGCCGCCCGAACAGCTGGCCGAGCTGAAGGCGCTGGTGGAGGCGATGTCCGATGACGAGCGCTGATCTTCTTTCCTGGCTGGGCGAGGCGTCGCTGGTGCTCGGCGTTGTCGTGCTTGTGGTTCTGGCCGCTGGGCGGATCGCGCGCCTGCGGGTCGGCGCGGGATGGATCTATGCGTTGTGGCTGGCGGTTCCCGCCGCGCTGGCGGCGAGCCTGACGCCGAACGGCCTGGTCGATGCGCCGTTCAGCCTGACAGTGAGCGCGGGGACCTCCGGCGCGTTCGGCCGCGCAGCCGATGCGCCGGGCGCCGGGGCGGCGTCCGCGTTCGCCGGGACGGTGCTGGCGATATGGCTGGCGGGCGCGGCGGCATTCCTGTTTTGCGCATGGCGTGCGCAGCGGCGCTTTGCGCGGGGCGTGATCGCGGCGGCGCGCATCCCGGACGCGGCGGAGGCCGATGCGCTGGCGCGGGCGGCGGCGGGGACGGCGCTCGATCCCCGGCGCGATTTCCGCTTCACCGGCGCGCTGGACGGTCCGCTGGCCAGTGGCCTCGCGCGGCCGGTCGTACTGCTGCCCGAGGATTTCCTGACGCGCTATGGCGCCGACGAGCGGCGCGTGATGACGCTGCACGAGGCCGAGCATGTGCGGGCGCGGCACCTGCAGCACCGCGCCGCGGCGGCCGTCCTGCGCAGCCTGTTCTGGTTTCACCCGCTGGCCTGGCTGGGCGAGCGCGCCTTCGTCGCCGACCAGGAGCAGGCCTGCGACCGCGCCGTGCTGGGCCGCGACGCCGCCATCGGGCCGCAGCTTTACGCCCGGACCCTGCTGAAAGCCGCCGAGGACATGACCGGCGGCGGCCGGCGCATGCCGGCGGCGAGCACGCCGCTGATCGCCATCAATCATCTGAAAGGGAGAACCGCCATGCTGACCAATCATGCCTGCCTGAAAGAGACCCGCGCCGCGGGCCTGTCGATGATCGGGGCGGTCGCGGCCGCCGCGCTGCTGACCGGCCTGGCCGCCGTCGCACCGGCGAACGCGCAGGACGCGGGCGACGCCGCGAGCAATCTGCGCCCGGTGACCGCCGTGCCGCCGGCCTATCCGGCCGAAGCCGCCGAAGCGGACCTCGAAGGCGAATGCATCGTCGGGTTCGATATCCAGGCCGATGGCGCGACGGGCAATGTCCGCGCGCTCGGCTGCACGCAGGACATTTTCGAAACCGCCGCGGTGCAGGCCGTGGAGCAGTGGCGCTATGGCGCGGACGCCGCCGGTACGACGGACGAGCGGGTGATGATCCGCTTCCAGCTCGCCCCGGACAGCGAGGCCGGCTAGGCGGCCTTCCTCAACAGGCCCTCGAACATCGTCCCGCCCGCGTGGTATCGCGGGCGGGACGTTTTCGTTCGGGAGGGACGATATGGATCAGTTCGCGGGAAAGACCGTCTTCATCACCGGCGGCGCGCGGGGGATCGGCCTGGGCATGGCCAAAGCGTTCCTAAGCGCGGGGGCGAAGGTGGCCATCGCCGACCTCAGCCAGGACGCGCTGGACGCCGCGATGAAGAGCCTGTCGCCGATGGGCGAGGCGGCGGCGTTTCAGCTGGACGTGCGGGACCGGGATGCGTTCGCGCGCGTGGCCGACGCGGCCGAGGCCGCGCTGGGGCCGGTCTCAATCCTCTGCTCCAACGCCGGGATCAATTTCATGGGGCCGCTGGCGGCCGCCACCTATGACGACTGGGACTATACGCTGGGCACCAATATCGGCGGGGCGGTGAACGCGGTTCAGACCTTCCTGCCGCGCCTGCTGGCCGGGCAGGGCGCGCGGCACATCGTCATCACCTCCTCCATCCATGGCGTATTCACCGGCGCGATGGCGGGCGTGTACGCCACGTCGAAATACGCGCTGACCGGGCTGGGCGAGTCGCTGCGCGCGGATCTGGCCGATAGCGGCATCGGGGTGTCGCTGCTGATCCCCGGGCCGATCAAGACCGACATCTTCCAGCACGCCGACGAGCTGCGCCCCCAGGGCGCGGACACCGGCGCGATCACGATGGACCCGGAGGAACAGCACAAGAGCGCGATCTGGCGCCATGCGATGGAACCGGACGAGGTGGGGCGGCGCGTCCTTCACGGGATCGCGCGCAACGACCTGTACATCATGACGCACAAGGAATACGGGCGGATGCTGGCGGCGCGCGCGGAAGCGCTTCAGGCGGCCCTGCCGGATGTCCCTGACGATCCGGCGCGGGCGGAAGCCTTCGCCGTCAGCGGGGACAGCGCGCTGTACGACGCGCCGGCGGCGAAGGGGCGGCCGAAGCCGCCGCAATAAAGACCTTTACGGCGCCGCGCAGGCGAAATTCTCGGCCGCGTCGATGCTGCCGTCGCCGTCGTACGCCGCGACCTGCGGATAGGGGCAGAGCGGGCGGGTGCGCGTCACCTCGCCATCGGGCGTGACGCGGCTCGCCAGCATCGTGTCGGGCGCGACGCCGGCCTCGACCCAGTCGATAATGGCGGTCATCGGGTCGTGCCGGTCCGGCCCATAGCCGCCGGCGCAATGGGTCATGCCGGGGATCATGAACAGGCGGGCGAATTCGGCCGTGTCCGGCCCCATCTCCGCGACCACGTCCTCATAATACTCCACGCCCATCAGCGGCTGCAGAATCTGGTCGGCCCAGCCATAGGTCATGATCAGCTTGCCGCCGCCGTCGCGGAACTCGGTGAGGTCCGGGTCGGTCGCGTTGGCCTGTTCGCCCCAGGCTTCGACCACGTCAGCGTCCTCGTCGAAATCGAACGTCCGGTAGTCCCAGTCCGGCCGGGGCGGGTCGAACACCAGATATTTCATGATGTTGTCGGCGAGGCCGAAATCGGCGGTCTGCGCGCCGGGCTCCGGCGGCACGACCATGCCCATCCAGGCGACCTCGCTGCCCGGCAGGAAGCCGGTCATGATCGACTCGCCGTTGCTCTGCGGCCCGCGATGGATGTCCGCGACCGCCAGCGCCTGATCCGGCGTCAGGCAGGAATCGGCGTCCTCGTCCGCGGTGCAGGCCGGCACGTCCCGCGTGGCGTCGAAATCGCAGGCGCGCGGATCGTCGATCAGCCCGTCCTCCAGCCCGTCCACGGCGTCGCATTTCGCCATCACCTGGGCGGCGACCAGCTCCACCTTGCCCGGGGTCAGCGGGGCGCGGGTCATTGCCTGCTGGTTCCAGATTGCGCCGAGCGTGAAGCCGGTCTGGTTCGCCCAGGGCGCGTTGGCGACGACGCCGTCGAAATCGTCCGGGAAGCGCTGGGCTTCCAAGAGGCCCTGGCGGCCGCCATTGGAGCAGGAATTCCAGTAGGCGTAGGAGACCGGCTCGCCGTAATAGTCCGCCGCGATGGTCTTGGCGGCGGCGGCGGTCTCGTGCACCGCGCGCCAGGCATAGTCGATCGCCTTTTGCGGATTGCTGAGCACGAACGTGCCGCCCGGCTCCTCCGCGCTGTAATGGCCGGTATTGGTCTGGGCGAAGGCGAAGCCGAGGCGCAGCGCCTCGTCCCGCTGGGCGACGCGGCCCGGATTGTCGAGCGCGTCGCCGGCAAGCCCGCCATTGCCGACCATGTAGAAGCGGCCGTTCCAGCTGTCCGGCAGGGCGACCTCGAACGCGATCTCCGGCGCCAGCACGCCGGTGACGTTGCAATGGGCGGGGGAGGCGCCGGCGATGGGCGCGGCGGTAATCCGCACCAGTCCGTCCAGCGCCAGCCCGTCCAGATCGGCGCAGGGGCGGGCGGGCGTCTGTTCCGCCGCCGCATAGTCCACGGCCGCTGACTCGCGATTGGCGAACGCCTGGGCGTGTGCGGCGGAGGGCAGGGCGGCGAGCCCCGCCGACAGGGCGAGAACGGAAACGCCGACGCTTTTGCAGGCGCTGACGCCCGGTTCAGGGGTCCGGTGGGCCATCACGCATCCTCCCGATTATATCGTTGCGGGCAGATTGCCACGGCGCGGGCCCGGCGCGCCAGCATGCGATTTTCACATCAACGGGACCGGGGCGGGACCGCACGCTTTCGCATTGCGGCCGGTTTCCGCTAAACTTTCCGCAAATCGGCGTTCCGGGTTGCAGGCCCCGGAGGGCGAGGGGGGAAAACTTATGCTGAATCGCGTTCTGATCGCGGTCGCCGCCATTATTGTCGTCGGCCTTGTCGTGTTCGCAGTCCTGGCCTGGCGGCCGGGCATCGCGGTGGTCGAAACCCCGTCTGGCGAGGGTTTCTCCGAGGACCAGATCGCGCTGGGCGAACAGATGGCGCTCGCGGGCAATTGCGAGACCTGCCACACGGTCAGCGGCGGGGAGCCCTATGCGGGCGGCCTGCCGGTCGAAAGCGATTTCGGCACGATCTACGCCACCAACATCACGCCGGACCCCGAAACCGGGATCGGCGGCTGGTCGGAAGAGGCGTTCGCGCGGGCGATGCGCTATGGCGTGCGCCGCGACGGGGCGCATCTGTTCCCGGCCTTCCCCTATGACCACTTCACCAATCTGACCGACGAGGACATCACGGCGATCTACGCCTATCTGATGACCGTGGCGCCGGTCGTTCAGGAAGACCTGCCGGCCGATCTGCCGTTCCCGCTGAATTGGCGCGCGCTGCAGGGCGGATGGAAGCTGCTGTTCTTCCACAACGCCGGCGCGCTGGAGCCGGAAGACGACATGAGCGCGGCCTGGAATCGCGGCCGCTATCTGGGCGAGGGCATTGGCCACTGCAGCTCCTGCCACACGCCGCGGAATTTCCTGGGCGCCGAACAGGGCGGCAGCGCGAAATATTCGGGCGCGGAAGTCGGCGGCTTCTACGCCCCGGCGATCAACGAGGACCCGACCTCCACCGTGCCGTGGACCGAGGCGGACCTGTATCCCTTCCTGCGCACCGGGGCGAGCCCGCTGCACGGGATCGCGGCGGGCGAAATGTCCGAAGTGATCCATATGGGCCTGCGCGCTTTGCCGGACGAGGACCTGCAGGCGCTGGCCGTCTATTACGGCGACATCGCCGGCGGCAATGAGGGCGACTACACCGTGCCCAGCCTGTTGCGGCGCGAGGGCGACGGCGGCGACCTGACCGCGCAGGAAACGCGCGGCGGACAGGTGTTCGCGGCCTATTGCGTGTCCTGCCACTTCACGCCGGAGAACGCGCCGCAGGCCCGGCGCCCGGCGCTGTCGGTGAACAGCGCGGTCGTGGGTCCGGACGCGTCCAATTTCATCCATGTCGTGCTGAACGGGGTGAGCGTGGAGGAAGGCAATCCGGACACCGCGATGCCGGCCTTCCGCCGGGTGATGACCGACCAGGACGTCGCGGACGTGGCGGCCTATCTGCGGGCCCGCTACGCCGAAAGCCGCGAGGGCGACTGGGGCGACGTGGCCGCGGAGTCCGCGGACATCCGCGCCAATACGGTCGAGGGGCAGGACCTGCCCCCGTCCTAGACCCAAGCCAGAGCAACCGGAAAGGGCGGGCCGCAGGGCCCGCCCTTTTTCGTTTCGGATTTTTTCGGTCTGGATTTTTTTGTGGGGGCCGCTTGCGCTTGACCTTGGGTCAGGGTGTAGCGAAGGGGACGGCGGAAGAAGGAGCCGCCGTCCGATGGCCCATGACAGCCTGTCTTTCGAAGACCTGACCGCGTCTGCTTTTGCAGCGCGGTTCGGCGTCACGCCGCGCGCCCTGCGCGTCTATGAAAAGGCCGGATTGCTAAAACCCCCGCGCACCGCGGCGGGCTGGCGCGTCTACGGGCCTGAAGAGGCGGACCGCCTGTACCGGATCATGGCGCTGAAGGCGCTCGGCCTCAGCCTCGCCCGGATTGGCGATGCGCTGGAGCTGGCCGACCTTTCCGGCGTCCTGGCCGTGCAGGAGGACGCCCTGCAGGAGGCGCAGACAAGCGCCGGGCAGGGGCTGAAACTGGTGCGCGCCGCGCGCCGGCGGCTGGCCGACGGCGCCTCCCTTTCCGCCGACGATCTGGTGAACCTCATCAAGGAGACGGCAATGAACACCTCTGTTCCGCAGAACGACAGATACGTGGCGCTGGTCCAGCGCCATTTCGGCCCCAACGTGCAGGACGCGATGCGCGTCGACATGAGCCTGGAGGAGATGAACCGGCTGCGTCAGGACTGGCTGGACCTGATCGCAGACGGCGAGCGCGTCCGGCAGGGCGACCCGGCCGGCGAGGCGGCGCAGGATTTCCTGACGCGGCTGGAGGGGCTGATCGACCGCACGGTGCGCGACGAGGACGACCGGCGCCGGCATGCGGCGCTGTTCGAAGAAGGCTATTCGGACCCGAAAACGGCGCCGCAGATGCCGTTCTCGGCAGAACTCTACGCCTTCATCCAGGAGGCGCGGGCGCATCGCGACGCGCTGGACGGGGCGGTCTGAGCCCCTTATTCGCGTTCCTGTAACGGAAAAGCCCGGCGCGATGCGCCGGGCTTTGTCGTCTCACCGGTGTGAGAAAGTCTATTGTTCGAGGCTGGCGGTGGCCACGTTCTGGGCCTCGACGGCGCTCGGCGCCTCGGCGTACTGGGTTTCGATGCCGCCCATGGCCGCGGTGAAGCGCTTCAGCTCGTCGCCTTCCAGCTCCTTGCCGGTCGGGACCTTCACGCTCATCGAGTCGACCTGGTTGCCGTTCTGCAGGACTTCGTAATGAAGGTGCGGGCCGGTCGAATTCCCGGTGGAGCCGACATATCCGATGATCTCGCCCTGACGGACCTTGCGCCCCTCGCGCATGCCGCTGGCGAAGCCGTTCATGTGGGCGTAGGCGGTCTGCCAGGTGCCGTTGTGCTTGATGCGGATGTAATTGCCGTAAGAGGAGGAGCGGTACTGTTTCACGATCGTACCGTCGCCGGCGGCGTAGATCGGCGTGCCGCGCGGGGCGGCGAAGTCCGTCCCCTTGTGGATCTTGGTATAGCCCTGGATCGGGTGGCGCCGCGGCCCGAAGCGGGACGACAGGCGCGCGCCGTTCACGGGGGTCTTCATCAGGAAGCGGCGGATCGAAACGCCGTCATGATCGAAATAGTCCACGCCCTCGGACGCCTCGAAGCGGTAGAGCGCCTTCATCGCGCCACGCGTTTCCAGCGCGGCGTAGAGGATTTCCCCAGTCTTCACCAGTTCGCCCGACGGGGTGCGGAACTGTTCGTACATGATCTCGAAATCGTCGCCCGGCTGGATCTCGCGCTGGATGTCGACCGAGTAGGAGAACAGGTTCGCGAAATTGGCGATGATGCGGTCGGTGGCCCCGGCCTCGGCGGCGTCGATATAGAGCGCCGAGTCGATCTCGCCGCTGGCGCGCACGATTTCGCGCTGCAGCTCCAGCATCACTTCGCGCGCCGTATAGGCGCCTTCGTCGTCGATCGCGACCGCGACGGTGCGGTCCACTTCCGGCTTCAGCGTCAGACCCACCAGATTGGGCGTGTCGGGCCGGTTGGCGACCTTGCGCAGCGCGGAGGTGTGCAGATACAGCGTCACCTCCTGGCCGACGCGCAGTTCGCGCGGGTTCCAGATTTCCTTCAGCGCGGAGATCGCGGCGGCGGACTGGTCCGTCGTCACGCCGGCGCCGGTCAGCAGGCGGCCGAGCGTGTCGCCCGGCTTCACCGCGAAGCGTTCGACGTTCAGGCCGGCGACGCGGTCCAGCGTCTGGTCGCTCATTTCGGCGTAGTCCAGCGAGCGGGCCGGGGTTTCCGGGCTGGCGGTCAGCGCCGGGCGGGCCAGGGTCGCAGGGATGGCGGGGCGGATATTGCTGCCCAGCGCGGCGAACATGCGCGCGGGCTGGGCCTGCTGGTCGATTTCCGCTTCGGCCGTCTTGCCGGCGGATGCGGCGTCCGGGCTCTGAACCGCCCCGACGGCGTATCCCCCGGCGAGCACCACAAGACAGGATGCGGTCGCCGCGAGAGCCTCACGCCATCGGCGGCGCGGGGACACTCTTGGGTCGAAATCCGTTTCGTCCATAAACAGGCAATCAGACTCGTTTGCGCCCGCGCGAGTCGCGCTGGTCGTTCGACCTTCGTCCATCATGGCTAAATGACCGTTAACCCCACAATTCGAATGCTCGAATTCCTCTCCCGCGCCTACATGACAGCAAGCCATGGGCCAGAGCAAGCCCGCCCCTGCATTTCAAGCACTTCCCGCTCGCGCACAGCGGGAATCCGGGCAGATTCCAGCGCAGCTCTCGCCTGTCGCGGGATTGGAACCCGGGCGCCGGGCGCGGTTTTGGGCTAGGGAATGGCCAAGGTGACCCGTCGAATCGCCATAGCCGCAGGCGCGGCCCTGCTGCTGATCCTGGCGCTGCTGAGCGTGCTCTGGCTGGCCCGGGCGCCGCTGGCCGGATTCGTGCTGCGCTCGGCCCTGGAGCGCCGGGGCGTGGAGGCCGAATTCGACATCGCGCGGCTGGACACCGGGGGCGCGGCGCTGCGCGACATCCGGCTGGGCGAAGAGGCCGCCATCCCCCGGCTGGAGGTGGATTACCGGCTGGGCGAGCTGATGGGCGGCCATATCCGCGCCCTGCGCGTGACGCGCCCGCGCATCCGGGCCGTGCTGGACGGCGACCGGATTTCCGTCGCCGGGTTCGAGATCGGCGGGGGCGGCGGCGGGGGCGCGCCGGACATCGGACTGATCTCCGTCGACGGCGCGCTG
>CAJXKJ010000063.1 GCA_913055605.1 uncultured Euryhalocaulis sp.
TCAGAGCGCGCCGCCGGGCGACTGGCGGATCTGGCTGCTGCTGGGCGGTCGCGGCGCGGGCAAGACCCGTGCGGCCGCCGAATGGATTCGCGCCGGGGCTGAGGCGGGCGCGTGGCCGCGCATCGCGCTGGTCGGGCCGAGTTACGAGGCCGTGCGGGAAGTGATGATCGAGGGCGCGTCGGGGCTTGCGGCCATCGCGCCGCGCGATGCGCGGCCGCGCTATCACTCCAGCCGGCACGTGCTGGAATGGCCCAACGGGGCGGTGGGACAGGCCTTTTCAGCGGAAGACCCGGACGGGCTGCGCGGGCCGCAATTCCACGCCGCATGGGGCGACGAATTCTGCGCCTGGCGGCGGCCGCAGGCGGTTCTGGACACGCTAGTGATGGGGCTGCGCCTGGGCGAGCGGCCGCGTCTGGCGCTGTCCACCACGCCGCGGCCGGTCCCGGCGCTGAAGCGTCTGATCGCGCAGGACGGCGTGGCGGTGACGCGCGGGCGGACGGCGGAAGCGAGCTTCCTGCCCGCCGCATTCCGCGAGGCGATGGCCGCGATGTACGCCGGCAGCGCGCTGGGCGCGCAGGAGCTGGACGGCGAGATCGTGGAGGACCGCGCCGGGGCGCTGTGGACCTTCGCCCTGATCGAGGCGGCGCGGGGAAGCGCGCCCGAGCGGCTGGACCGGATCGTGGTGGCCGTCGATCCGCCCGTCACCGGCGGGGCGGGCGCGGACGCCTGCGGCATCGTGGTGGCCGGCGCCGCCGGGGAAGGCGCGGCGCGGCGGGCCTATGTGCTGGCGGACGCGACATGCCAGGGCCGGTCGCCCGACGGCTGGGCGCGGGCGGCGGCGGCGGCCTATCGGGCCTGGGACGCCGACCGGGTGGTGGCCGAAGTGAACCAGGGCGGCGATCTGGTGACCGCGGTCCTGCGCTCCGCCGAGCCGGGCCTGCCGGTCAAAACGGTGCGGGCGACGCGCGGCAAGGCGAAGCGTGCCGAACCGGTGGCGGCGCTGTACGAGCGCGGGGCAGTGACCCATTGCGGCGTGTTCGCGCGGCTGGAGGCGGAGATGCGGGCGCTGGGGACCGGCGAGGCCGAACGGGACGACCGGGTCGACGCGCTGGTCTGGGCGCTGACCGAATTGATGCTGGAGGGGCAAGGCCGGCCGCGGATCCGGCTGCTGTAACCACCACCGGTTGGGGCGGGCTGGGTGCGATTCCACGCGATTTAGTATTCGCGCAGATATCCACAGAATCCGGCAGGCGGTCTCTTGCCACAAACGCCGTGCAGGCGCAAAGTGAAATTGTTCGGAGGGTAACACCAAAGAACAACTCCGGCGGCGACGCCGGGGTTGCTGCCCGGATAACAGAGGGATGTGGGGTTCGCTCCTGCCCGACTGGGTCCGGACAGTAAGAGGGCCGGCAAGGACAGTCCGCTGTTCTTGCGCGGCCCTCCGCTGTTTGAATTTATACTTTCCCGAAAATCTGCCGCCGGCTCGCGCGTGCGAGGCTTGCCTGGGCTGCATTCGCGTGTGGGGCGAGGCGGTCGCCCTCCCTATTCGTGCAGATGCATGGCGGACTGGGTGCGGGTGTCGCGCATGAAGAGATAGACGAGCAGCGACACCAGGATGATCCCGGACAGATAGAAATAGAACCAGCTTTCATGGCCGGCGTTCTTGAGCGCCAGCGCGACGGCGGGTGCGGTGCCGCCGAACACCGAGACGGTGATGGCGTAGGGGACCGCGACGCCGGTGGCGCGGACGCGGGTGGGGAACAGCTCCGCCTTCACGATGGCGTTGATCGATGTGTAGGCGGCGACGAACAGCCAGGCGCCGCAGATCAACAGGAAGGCGACGACGGGCGAGCCCGTGCGCTGGAGCAGCGACAGGATCGGGATGGTCAGAAAGGCGCCGCCCACGCCGAAAAAGATCAGAAGCGGCTTCCGCCCGATCCGGTCCGACAGCGCGCCATAGAGCGGCTGCAGCAGCGAGGCGAAGATCAGGGAGCCGGCGACGACATAGGTGGTCGTGCGGTCCGACAGGCCGACCGTCTGGCGCACGAAGGTCTGCATATAGGTGGTGAACGTATAGAAGGCCGCGGTGCCGCCGGCGGTGAGGCCGACGACAATGGCGACCTCCCGCGGATATTTCATCAGGCCGCGCAGCGAGGTCTGTCCCTTCTGCGCGCGGGCGTCGATGAAGGACTCCGTCTCCTCCAGATGCCGCCGCATAACCATGACGACGATTGCGAGCAGCGCGCCGATGAAGAAGGGAATGCGCCAGCCCCAGGCCACCAGCTGCTCATGCGTCAGGAAGACGTTCTGAAGCAGCAGCAGGACCAGGACGGCGGTGAGCTGGCCGCCGATCAAAGTCACGTACTGGAAGCTGGAATAGAAGCCGCGATGGTTGGGGTGCGCGATCTCACTGAGATAGGTGGCGCTGGCGCCGTATTCGCCGCCGAGGCTGAGCCCCTCGATCAGGCGGGCGAGCGCCAGCAGCATCGGCGCGGCGACGCCGATGGCGGCGTAGGTCGGCGTCACCGCGATGATGAGCGAGCCGAAGCACATCATCGCGACCGACACGGTGAGCGAGATGCGCCGTCCGTAGCGGTCCGCCAGATGGCCGAACAAGACGCCCCCGAGCGGGCGCACGATGAAGCCGGCGGCGAACAGCATGGCAGCGTTCAATTGCTGCACGACCGGATCGTCTGAGGGGAAGAAGACCGGCGCGAAGTAGAGCGAAAAGGCCGTGTAGACGTAGAAATCGTACCATTCGACCAGATTGCCGATCGAGCCGAGAACGGCCGCCTTCACCCGGCGGGCGGTTCCGGCGCCCTCGAATCCGGCCGGCTTAGGGGCCGGAGACATTGATGTCGGGCTTTCGGGCATCCAAATCCGCGTGAAGGCGTTCTTCCCCTGACCTTGGGCCGAAACCTTAGGGCGCGGCCGCCGCCCATGCGAGGACGATCGAGATGAAAAAGACTGCCGCCCGTATCGCCGTTCTGGGCTCCGCGCTCGCCGCCCTCGCGCTCGGCGCATGCGGACGGGACCAGGCCGAGGTCGGCGAGTTTAAGAACGACTGGCTGGGCAACGAGATCAAGGTGCTGGCCCTGAAGGACCCGAAGGTCGAGGGCGTGACCTGTCACCTGGCCCATTTCGACCGTGGCTTCTGGGACCGGGTCGGCAACGGCAACTGGTTCGAGAACCCGTCCAATTCCTCCATTGCCTGCCGCCAGACCGGGGCCATCGTTCTGGGCGACGTCGACGACGACGCCTCCGGCGAGCCGGTGTTCAACCAGCGCCAGAGTCTGGTGTTCAAGCAGATGACGGTGCGGCGCATCTATGACCGTGCGAACAATGCGCTGATCTATGTCGCCTATACGCGCCGGCCGGCGCGCGGCAGTTCCAAGATCAGCCTGTCGACGATTTCGCTGTACGGCCAGGAGACGGGCTCAAGCGAAACCGCGACCGCAGCGCTGGAGGCGCGCTAGGTCTTCGGCCGGCGTTTTTCGCCGGGGGCGGGCCAGCCGGAGCGGACGCCGACCGACACGTCGATCAGACGCCAGCTGTCGTTTCCCATGATCTCGTCGGCGAGTTCGTCCGTGATGTGCGGCTCTTCCTCCGGCTCGATATTGGCGCGGAAATAGCGGCCGGTCTCGCGGACCTGGATTCGGGCGTTTTCGTAGCGGCTTTCAAGCTCCGCCACGATGCGCTCGGCCTCCGGGTCGATGTCCATGGAGGCGAGCTTTCGCGGGGCGCCGTCGAGCAGCACGATGGTGGAGATGACCATGCCTGTCAGCCCGTCCTTCAGAACCGACAGCGAAATCAGGACGGCCATCGCCGCGTCCGCCCACCACAGGCCGAACGCGATGCCGACAATGCCCGCGATGCCGGCAAGGCCGGTCTGCCAGTCCGCCGCATTCGTCTCCGCGTCCGTCCACAGCACCTTGTCGTGGAGGACTTTGGCGATCTTCTTTTTCCTGTGGCCGAGGATGACCGGAGGGATGACGGAGAAGACCAGCGCGGCGATCATCAGCCAGCCCAGCCAGACCTCCCGCCCCAGGATCGTCCATGAGCCGACGGTCGGATGCTCCGCCCGGATCAGGGTGAGGCAGCCCTCATAGAGCAGGACGCCACCGATCGCGGTGAGCGCCGCGGCCGCCAGGAAGAAGGCGAGCGAGCCGGCGCGGTGGAAGCCATAGGGGAAACCGCGCGAATGGGGCCGCCGCTCGGCCCAGCGCGTGATCAGGAAGAAGCTGGGCGCGAGGAGGGAGAGCATGTCCTCCATCCAGGCGGTGCGGAAGGCCTGCGACCCGCCCGCGACGAGGCCCATCACGGCGATAATGACGACCAGCCAGAACAGGGTCTGCCATTCCAGCCGCTCGGCGCGTCTCAGCGCGTCGTCGACGCTTTCCGGCCTGTTCGGATCCATGCGGGTCATTGCGGCGCGCTCCGGACCAGGCGTTCATTGACGGTCAGCAGGAAGGCGTTCTCGCCGGCGCGGACGGCCCAGACGCGCCTTGCGTCTTTCGGGCCGTAGGGATTGCTGAAGCCGGTTTTCTTGAACGGCGTCGATTTCGGCAGGGGGCCGACGAGGTCCAGCTCTCCGCGCTCCAGCTCCTCGACCAGGCGATGGGTCTCGCCGGTGTGCAGATCGAGTTCGGCGTTCAGGGAGGCCGCGAAGTCCGCGAGATGATCACGGGCCTGCTCGAACTCCTGCTCTGGACCCGCCGGCAGACCGGCGTGAAGCACGCCGCCGCGCACGTGATCCAGCGTGCCGTTCGGGTCTTTCGGCAGGCCGCACGCCGCGAGGGCGGCGCAGCCAAGGATGCAGAGAAGTCGGGCGGCCGCGAACATGGCGGGAAAATGCCGCTATCGGCGGACGGTTTCCAGCCGCGGGCGCCGGATCCAGCTCATCGTGCGGGGAGAGGGCGGGCGGTTTTCCCGCGGGCGGCGCCAGCGGGATCAGGCGCTTGGCGGAAAATCACAGGCGATTTTCCGACCGGGCGGCCCGCGGGGCCATATTCGCCACCGTCGCGGAATGGGGCTTCAGCCCGCCGCCGGAAATCAGGGACAGGAATGTTCGGAATGCTTGGACGGGCGCTGTCGCGCGCGCCGGAAACGCGCCAGTCCGCCGCGCGCAGCGTGGTGGCGCTGTCCGCCCCGGGGCAGCCGGTGTGGACGCCGCGGGATTACGGGCGGCTGGCGCGCGAGGCGTATGGCGCGAACCCGGTGGCGCATCGCTGTGTCCGCCTGGTGGCCGAGGCGGCGGCCAGCCTGCCCTTTACGGTGGAGCGCGGCGGGGCGGCGGCGAAGCCGGGCGACGCGGCGGCGGCGCTGCTGGCCGCGCCGAACCCGGAGCAGTCGGGCGCGGAACTGTTCGAGACGCTGTACGGGCATCTGCTGACGGCGGGGAACGCCTATCTGGAGGCGGCGGAGCTGGATGGCGCACCGCGCGAGCTGTACGCGCTGCGCCCCGACCGGGTGAAGGTGCTGGCCGGGGCGCGGGGCTGGCCGGACGGGTTCGAATATTCGGCCGGCGGCCGGTCGGTGCGGTTTGCGCGCGATCCGGGCAGCGGCCGCTGCGCCGTGCTGCAGATCAAGAGCTTTCACCCAACGAACGACCATTACGGCCTGTCGCCGCTGGAGGCGGCGGCGCGGGCGGTGGACATCCACAACGCCGGGGCGGGCTGGACCAAGGCGCTGCTGGACAATGCGGCGCGGCCCTCCGGCGCGCTGGTCTATTCCGGCGGCGACGGGCGGATGACGGACGAACAGTTCGACCGGCTGAAGGCCGAGCTGGGCGAGCAGCACCAGGGCGCGCGCAACGCCGGGCGGCCAATGCTGCTGGACGGGGGGCTGGACTGGAAGCCGCTGTCGCTGAGCCCCGCGGACATGGAGTTCCTGGAGGCGCGGCGGGAGGCGGCGCGGGAGATCGCGCTGGCCTTCGGCGTGCCGCCGATGCTGCTCGGCATTCCGGGCGACAACACCTATGCGAATTATCGCGAGGCCAATCTGGCGTTCTGGCGCCAGACGGTGATCCCGCTGGCGCGCAAGACGGCGGCGGCGATGACGCTGTGGCTGCAGCCCTGGTTCGGGCGCGACCTGACGGTCTGCGCCTGCGAGGACCGGGCGCCCGGGCTGGCGGCGGAGCGCGCGGCGGACTGGAAGCGCGTCAGCGAGGCGGACTTCCTGACGCGCGAAGAGAAGCGGGCGATGCTGGGGATCGGCGCGTGACCGGCGGCGAGGGCTGGCGGCTGGAGCGGCACGTCACGCTGGGCGTGGTGATCGCCATGACGGTTCAGGCCGCCGCTGCGCTGCTGTGGTTCGGGTCGGCGGGCGAGCGGATCGTGCAGCTGGAGCGGCGCGCCGACACGCAGGGGCCGGTGCTGGAGCGGCTGGCGCGGCTGGAAGAAACCGCGCGGCGCAATCAGGCGACGCTGACGCGCATCGAGGCGCGGCTGGACGGTGAGCCATGATCCGGATCGCGGGATACGCCGCGCTGTTCGGCGCGGCGGACCTGACCGGCGACGTCGTGCGCCCGGGCGCGTTCGCCGCGGGCCTGCTGCGGCGCGGGACGGGCGGGGTGCGTATGCTGTTCCAGCATGACGCCAGCGAGCCGGTGGGCGTGTGGCGCACGGTCCGCGAGGACGGGCGCGGCCTGTGGGTCGAGGGCGAGGTGCTGGACGCCGGCGCGCGCGGGCGGACAGCGGCGGCGCTGGTGACGGCCGGCGCGGTGGACGGGCTGTCCATCGGCTATCGCCCGATCCGCGCCGCGCGGGGCGGACGGGGACGCGTGCTGAGCGAAGTGGATTTGTGGGAAGTGTCGATTGTGACCTTCCCGATGCAGCCGGGGGCGCGTCTGCGCGCGCTTGCCCCGGATGCGGCGGCCGCGTGAGCGGCCGGGGTACGCGGTTCTAGTTGATCAGGCCTAGTTGACCTGGCCCTGCAGCGTGCGGCGCTCGCAGGCGTATTCGGTCGCCGGATTGCCGGTAATCGGCCCGCCGGTGGGAATGAGGACGCCGCCTTGTTCGCGGCATTCGGCGGTCAGGCGCTCATAGTCCGACTGATAGGCGCCGGGGCCGCCGCCCGTGGTGCAGGCGCCGAGCGCAAGCCCGGCCGCGGCGGCGAGAAAGACAGCGTTTCGCATCGAAAGACCTCCCGTGTTCTTGCCGGGATAACGGCAGAGCGCGCCTGAACGATCCATGAATGGGCCGGCGGGAGTCATTGATTTTTATCGGGGTTGAGGCGGTCCAGAGGGCCGTCTTCGCCTGTGTGCGTGCGGTGAAGGAGAGACATGAGCACAGCAAACAAGGCGGCCGCCCGGTCGCCGGAAACCAAGGCGGCCGAGAGCGATTTCCTGGCCGCATTCGAGGCCTTCAAGGCCGCCAATGACGAACGCCTGGACGAGCTGGAGCGCAAGGGCGCGGCCGATACGGTGCTGGAGGAGAAAGTGGCGCGCATCGACGCGGCGCTGACCGAACAGAAATCGGCGCTGGACCGTATGGCGCTGGCCGGCCGGCGCCCCGCCATCGAGACCGGCGAGCGCGGCGGCGAGGCGGAGCGGGCGAGCGCCTTTTCCGCCTATGCCCGCAGCGGCGACATGTCCGGCCTGCTGCAGGTGAAGTCGCTGTCGGCCGGGTCGCCCGAGGATGGCGGCCATGTCGTGCCGGAAGAGACCGAAGCGGCCATCGACCGGCGGCTGAGCGAAGTGTCCCCGATCCGCGCCATCGCGACAGTGCGGCAGGTATCGGCCGCGACGTTCAAGAAGCCGGTGAGCCTGGGCGGGGCGACGGCGGGCTGGGCGGCCGAGACCGCCGACCGGGATCCGACCGACAGTGCGACGCTGGACCTGCTGGAGTATCCGACGTTCGAGCTGTACGCGATGCCGGCCGCGACCCAGCAATTGCTGGACGACGCGGCGGTGAATATCGACGAGTGGCTGGCCGAAGAGGTGCGCGACGTCTTCGCGGCCCAGGAAAGCGCGGCCTTTGTCGGCGGCAACGGCACCAGCCAGCCCAAGGGCTTCCTCACCTATGACAAGGCGGCGGAAGGCGGCCAGGACGCCGACGAGATCGGCTATCTGGCGACCGGCGCGGCAAGCGATTTCGACGCGGACGACCCGCTGGACGCCCTGATCGAGCTGATCTACGCGCCCAAGCCCGCCTATCGCCCAAACGGCCGGTTCGTGATGAACCGCCGGACGCTGTCCAAGGTGCGCCGGTTCAAGGACGCCGACGGCAATTATGTGTGGCAGCCGGCGGCCGCGGCCGGCCAGCTGTCGACCCTGCTGGGCTATCCGGTGACCGAAGCCGAGGACATGCCCGATGTCGGCGCGGACCAGTTCGCCATCGCCTTCGGCGATTTCCGCCGCGGCTATCTGGTGGTCGACCGGCAGGGCGTGCGGGTGCTGCGCGACCCCTACAGCGCCAAGCCCTACGTGCTGTTCTACACGACCAAGCGCGTGGGCGGCGGCGTGCAGGACTTCGAGGCGATCAAGCTGCTGAAGTTCGCCGAGAGCTAGGCGCGGCGCAGACCTGGCCGCCGCGCGGACGCGCCGTGCGGCGGCCGATTTCTTTTCCTCTCTCTCTTTCTGCCGCTTCCGGAACGACATGAGCATCAGAACGATCACTCCGCCGGCGGCGGAGCCGGCGACGCTTGCCGAGATGAAGCTGTTCCTGCGCGTCGATCACGACGACGAGGACAGCCTGATCGCGGCGCTGATCCGCACCGCGCGCGAGCGCGTCGAGGCGGCCACGGGCCGGGCCCTGATCACGCGCACGGTCGTGGAGAGTTTCGACGCCTGGGATGCCGGGCGGCGCTGGCGCGCGCTGTCCCTGTCGCCGGCAATCGCGATCGCGGAGACGCGCACGCTGGACGAGGACGGTGCGGCGGCCGTCTTCCCGGCGGACAAATATTATCTGGACCCGGCGGCCTCCCCCTCCCGCCTGGTGCTCGCCGGAGGCGCGGCCTGGCCACGGCCGGGCCGCGCCTCCGGCGGCGTTGAGATCGAATATGCCGCCGGATACGGCGAAGAGCCGGATGACGTGCCGGACGCCCTGCGCCAGGCGGTGCGGGAACTGGTTGCCGAAGCCTATGAGCGCGGCGGGCCGGAGGGGACGTTCGGCCCCTCGGTGCGGGCGCTGATCGCGCCGTTCGCGCGGGCGCGGCTGTGAGAATTCTGCGCCATCGGGTGACGCTGTTGGCGCCGGCGCGCGCCGATACTGGCGCGGGCGGCGTTGAGGAGAGCTTCGCCGAGGCGGGCGCGGCCTGGGCCGCCATCGCGGCGAAGGGCGCGGCCGAAAGCGCCGAGCCCGGCCGGCTGCACACGCGCCAGCGCCATGAACTGACCCTGCGCTTTCGCACAGACGCTGCGCCCGGCTGGCGCGTGCGCTGGGCGGGGCGCGAGCGGCGGGTGACCGCCGCGTTCGATCCCGACGGGCGGCGCGCCCGCACCATCCTGATCTGCGAGGAGGAAGAATGAGCTCGATATTCACCGTGCAGGAGGCCGCGCACGCGGCGCTGGCCGCCGATCCGCTGGTGAAGGCGGCGCTGGGCGATCCGCCGCGGATCTGGGACCGGCCGCCGCGCGATGCGGTCTTTCCCTTCGCCGCCTATGGCGCGCAGCGCACCAGCGAGCTGCCCGAAGGCCTGCAGGAGCATCGCATCACGCTGACCGTCTATTCGCGCAAGGGCGGACGGGAGGAGGCGGCGCAGGCCATCGGGGCGCTGCGCCAGGCGCTGCACGACAAGGCGCTGACGCTGGCCAGCGGCGCGCTGGTGAATCTGCGCGCGGTCTACACCGACGTGCTGAAGGCGGACGGGCGGACCTTTCAGGGCCTGCTGCGCCTGCGCGCGGTTACGGAGAGCTGAGATGACGGCGCAAAAGGGCAAGGACATCCTTCTGAAGATCGGGGACGGCGGAACGCCGTCGGCCTTCACCGCGATCGCCGGCCTGCGGGCGCGGACGATCAGCCTGAACGCACGGACGGTCGACGCGACGGACGCCGACAGTCCGGGCGGCTGGCGCGAGCTGTTGCCCGGGGCGGGGGTGAGGAGCGCCAGCATTTCCGGCGGCGGCATCTTCCGCGACGCGGCGGCTGACGAGACGGCGCGCGCGGTGTTCTTCGCGCAGACCGCGCACGAGTGGCAGATCGTGATCCCGGATTTCGGAATCCTGGAAGGGCCGTTCCTGATCGCGGCGCTGGAATATTCCGGCCGGTTCGACGGCGAGGCGCAATACGCCATGACGCTGTCCAGCGCCGGGCAGATCGGCTTCACGGCGATATGACGAACGCGGCGCGGGGCGAGGTCGTCCTAGAGATTGGCGGACGCCCGTGCGTGCTGTGCCTGACCATGGGCGCGCTGGCCGAGCTGGAGGCCGCGTTCGGCGCGGCGGACCCGGCGGCGCTGGGCGCGCGGCTGAAATCCCTGAGCGGCGAGGATTTACGCGTGGTGCTGGGCGCGTTGCTGCGCGGCGGCGGGGCGGACGCCGGCGCCTGCGATCTGGACGGCGTGGACTGGGGCGCGGCGGCGAAGGCTGCGGCGGACTGTTTCCGCGCGGCGTTTGCATGACCGCCATTTGGGCGGCGCGGCTGCGCCTGGCGGTGCGGCTGGGGATTTCGCCGGCCGAGTTCTGGCGTCTGTCGGTCGCCGAATGGCGCGCGCTGACCGAGGCCGCGCCGGCGGACCCGGGGATGGGCCGCGCGGCGCTGAGTGATCTGATGACTCAATTTCCGGACAGGACGCATGGCTGACGACGGCATCGAAGAGAGCGTGAGCGCGGCTGGCGAGGCGCTGGATGCCCTGGCCGACGGCCCGGCGCGGCAGGCCGCAGACTCCATCGGCGCGGCGTTCCGCGCGGCGGGGGCGGAGATCGAGGACGCGCTGGGCAAGGCCGCGCGCAATGGCGAGCTGTCCTTCCAGTCCATGGCCGCCTCGGTGGGGCGGGAGCTGTCCGGCCTGGCGCTAGAGCGGTTCGTGCGCGCGCCGGTGGGCGGCCTGCTGGACGGATTGCTGGGGGCCGGGATTGCGGGTGCGCGCGCCGGCGGCGGGCCGGTGGTTCCGGGCGGCGCCTATCTGGTCGGCGAGGGCGGGCCGGAAGTCTTTCGCCCCGCAGGCGCCGGGACGGTGGATTCCGGCGGGGCGCGGCCGGTGACGGTGAACGTCACCGTGAACGGGCAGGGGGCGGCGGACCTGCACCGCAGCCATGCCCAGATCGCCATGGCGGCGGGACGCGCCGCCGCGCGCGCATTGCAGAGGCTGTAGATGACGGCGTTTCACGAAGTGCGGTTTCCCGCGCGCGCGGCCTTCGGCGCCAGCGGCGGACCGGAACGGCGGACGGAGATCGTGACGCTGGGCAGCGGCCGGGAGGAGCGCAACAGCCCCTGGGCCCATTCGCGCCGGCGCTGGGACGCGGGCGGGGGCGTCGCGACGCTGGACGGGCTGGCCGAGATCGTCGCCTTCTTCGAGGCGCGGCGCGGGCCGCTGCACGGGTTCCGGTTCCGCGATCCGCTGGATCACAAGAGCTGTGCGCCCGGCGCTGATATTTCTCCGCTGGATCAGAGTATCGGGACGACGGACGGGGAGACGGCGCAGTTCCAGTTGGTGAAGCGCTATCAGAGCGGCGGTGAGGAGTGGCTGCGCGAGATCGGCAAGCCGGTCACGGGCACGGTGCGCGTGGCGCTGGACGGCGACGAGCTGACCGAGGGCGCGGACTTCACCGTCGATACGGCGACCGGCGTGATCGGTTTCGCGATGGCGCCCGCGGCAGGCGCGGCGCTGACCGCCGGGTTTGCGTTCGACACGCCGGTGCGGTTCGACGCCGAACGGCTGGAGGTCTCCGTAGAGGCGTTCCAGGCGGGACGGCCGCTGAGCATTCCGCTGGTCGAGATCCGGGTCTGAGCGATGCGGGCGGTTCCCGAAACGCTGCGGGCGAAGCTGGATAGCGGCGTCACGACGCTGTGCTGGTGCTGGCGCATCGAACGTGCGGACGGCGCAGTTCTGGGATTCACCGATCACGACCGCGACCTAGCGTTCGGCGATGTGGTGTATCGCGCGCAGGGCGGCTTCATGCCCGGCGAGATCCGCAGCGAGCTGGGCTTCACGGTGGACGCGGCGTCGGTGGCCGGGGCGTTGGACGACGCAGCGCTGACCGAAGCGGACCTGGCCGCGGGCGCCTATGACGGCGCGCAGGTGATCTGCATGCGGGTCGACTGGGCCGCGCCGGACGACCGGGTGATGATGTGGCGCGGCGAGATCGGCCAGACCCGGCGTGGGGAGACGTTTTTCGAGGCCGAGCTGCGCGGCCTGTCGCACCGGCTGACCCAGACCACAGGGCGCGTCTATTCCCGGCGCTGCGACGCGGAGCTGGGCGACGGACGCTGTGCCAAGGACGTGTCCGGCGCGGCCTTCGCCGCCGCCGGCGCGGTCACCGCGACGGTGAGCGCGCGCAGTTTTTCGGCGAGCGGGCTCAGCGCCTATGCGAGTGGCTGGTTCACGCGCGGGCGGTTGAGCTGGACCATCGGCGCCAATGCCGGGGCAAGCGCCGATGTGGAGGCGCACCGGGGCGCAGTGATCGAGCTGTCCGCCGCGCCGGCGCAGCCGGTGGCGGCGGGCGATGCGTTCGACATTGTCGCCGGCTGCGACAAGTCGCTGGGCGCATGCCGGGACAAGTTCGCAAACGCCGCCAATTTCCGCGGCTTTCCCTTCATGCCGGGCAACGATCCGCTGCTGGCCGGGCCGGCGGGGGATTCGCGGCGCGACGGCGGCTCGCGCGGACTGGCCGGCTAGCCACACTATCCATGACAGCGGAACTGACACGGGCGGCGGTCGTCGCCTGCGCGCGCGGCTGGCTGGGCACGCCCTATCGGCATCAGGCGAGCGTGAAGGGCGCGGGCTGCGACTGTCTGGGCCTGGTGCGCGGTGTGTGGCGCGAGCTGATCGGGCCGGAGCCCGAGGCCGCACCGCCCTATCGCCCCGAATGGGCCGAGCGTGGCGGGGCGGAGACGCTGCGCGATGCGGCGCGGCGGCATCTGATGGAGATTCCCCTGAGCGCCGCGCGGGCGGGCGACGTGCTGACGTTCCGCATGGCCGCCGGATCGCCAGCCAAGCACTGCGCCATCCTGACCGCGCCGGACATGGCGGTGCACGCCTATTGGGGCCGGCATGTCGTGGAGACCTGGATGACCGAGTGGTGGGTGCGGCGCGCGGCCTATGCGTTCGCCTTTCCGGGAGTGGCTGACTGATGGCGGCGCTGGTTCTGGGCGCGGCTGGGTCGGCGCTGGGCGGGGCGGTGCTGCCTGGATCGATCGGCGTGCTGGGCGCCACGGTTGGCGGGGCGTCGCTGGGCGGCACGGCCGGGGCGCTGGCCGGCAGTGGGCTGGACGCCGCGCTGTTCGGCCCGCGCTATGAGGGCCCGCGCACCGAGGCGCTGCATCTGCAGGCGTCGACCGAGGGAGCGGGGGTCGCCCGCGTGTTCGGCCGCATGCGGGTGGCGGGTCAGGTGATCTGGGCCGCGCGGTTCAAGGAGCACGCGACCACCGAGACCCAGGGCGGCAAGGGCGGCGGGGTCCAGACCACGGACTACGCCTATTCGCTGAGCTTCGCGGTGGCGCTGTGCGAAGGGGAGATCGCCAATATCGGCCGGGTCTGGGCCAATGGCGCGCCGTTCGACCTGTCCGGCGCGAGTTGGCGGCTGTATCGCGGCGCCGAGGACCAGACGCCGGACGCGCTGATCCAGGCGATCGAGGGCGCGGACAGCGCGCCGGCGTTCCGCGGTGTCGCCTATGCGGTGTTCGAGGATTTCGACCTGACGCCGTTCGGCGCGCGTCTGCCCAATCTCAGCTTCGAAGTGATGCGCCGGCCGGCGGCGGGCGAGGGGCCGCGCGCCGAGGAGCTGATCAAGGGCGTGACCCTGATCCCGAGCTCCGGCGAGTTCGTCTATTCGACCGAGCCGGTGGACCGGCTGCTGGGGCCGGGGCGGAGTGCTTCGGAGACCCACCACACCGGACGCGGCGGATCGGATGTCGAGGCGGCGCTGGACGATCTGCAAGCGCAGCTGCCGGCGGTGGAGGCGGTGAACCTGATCGTCTCCTGGTTCGGGACCGATCTACGCGCCGGCGAATGCGAGATCCGGCCGGGGGTCGAGACGCTGTCCAAAGAGACGCGCGGCGCGCAGTGGCGCGTGAACGGCGTGGCGCGCGGGGACGCCTATGTTGTCAGCGAGCTGGACGGCGCGCCGGTTTATGGCGGAACGCCGGCGGACAGTTCGGTTTTGCAGGCCATCGCCGCGCTGAAGGCGCGCGGATACCGGGTGACGCTGACGCCCTTCATCCTGATGGACGTTCCGGCGGGCAACGGCCTGCCCGACCCGTATGGCGGAGCGGAGCAGGCGCCCTATCCCTGGCGCGGCCGGATCACGATCCATCCCGCTCCGGGCGAGCCGGGGTCGCCGGACCAGACGGCGGCGGCGGGAACGCAGATCGATGCGTTTTTCGGCGCGGCGGCGCCGGCGCATTTCGCCGCGGACGGCGACAGCGTCGCTTACTCCGGGCCGGAGGAATGGGGCCTGCGCCGGCTGGCCCTGCACTATGCGCGGTTGTGCGTGATGGCCGGGGGCGTGGACGGGTTCATCATCGCCACGGAGATGCGTGGGATCACCTGGCCGCGCAGCGGGGCGGGCGCCTATCCGGCGACGGCGCATCTGCGGTCGCTGGCGGCGGACGTGAAGAGCGTGCTGCCCGGCGCGGCGGTCAGCTACGCCGCCGACTGGACGGAATATTTCGGACACCAGCCCGCGGATGGCAGCGGCGACGTCTATTACCATCTGGACCCGCTATGGGCCGATCCGAATATCGATTTCGTCGGGATCGACTGGTACGCGCCGCTGTCCGACTGGCGTGAGGGGACAGCGCATGCGGACGCGGACCTCGCCCATTCGCCGCACGACCGCGTCTATCTGCAGTCCAATGTCGAAGGCGGAGAGGGGTTCGATTGGTATTATTCCAGCACCGCCGACCGGCACGGCCAGACGCGCACGCCGGTCACGGACGGGCACGGCGCGCCCTGGGTGTTCCGCTACAAGGATGTGCGGTCCTGGTGGAGCCATCCGCATTACGACCGGCCGGGCGGCGTTCCGGCGGCGAGCCCGACGGACTGGACCCCGATGTCCAAGCCGGTGCGGTTCATGGAGACGGGCTGTCCGGCCGCCGACAAGGGGCCGAACCAGCCGAACGTCTTCTTCGACCCGAAATCGAGCGAAAGCGCGCTGCCTTATTATTCCACGGGGGCGCGCGACGATCTGGTCCAGCGGCGGTTTCTGGAGGCGCTGCTGGATTACTGGGCGCCCGAGAACAATCGCAATCCGGTCTCGCCGATCTATGGCGGGCCGATGCTGGACATGGACAACGCCTTTGTCTGGACCTGGGACGCGCGGCCCTATCCGGAATTTCCGACACGCGCGGAGGTCTGGGGCGACGGGCCGAACTGGCGGCTGGGCCACTGGCTGACCGGGCGGATGGGGTTGGGCGCGCTGGCCGAAACGGTCGCGGAAATCTGTGCAGACGCCGGAGCGGAGGCGGACGTCACGGCGCTGGACGGGGCGCTGGCCGGCTATGTGCTGAACGGGCTGTGCAGCGCGCGCGACGCGCTCGCGCCGCTGGCCGCCGCCTACCGGTTCGATCTGGTGGAGGGCGCCG
>CAJXKJ010000064.1 GCA_913055605.1 uncultured Euryhalocaulis sp.
TGGCCGTCGAAACCGCCGGCGGCGGCGAGACGATCGACGTCACCCTGCCGGACGCCATCGACCCGGCCACCGGCGAGGTCGACAAGCGCTTCACCGGCTATGGCGACAATGTCTCCCCGGCCATCGAATGGACCCCGGTCGACGGCGCGGAAACCTACGCCGTCGTGCTGCAGGATCCGGTCGAGATGGCGGACGGCTCTACGTTTATGGTCCTGCACTGGGCCGCCTACGACATTCCCGGCACGTCCCTGCCCGAAGCCGTGCCTGCGGGCGCGGACATTCCGGGCGGCGGCAAGCAGATCGGCAACCTGATGGGCAATGTCGGCTATAGCGGCATGCAGCCCCCAGCCAACCGGCCCCAGCATCAGTACACCTTCCAGGTCTTCGCCCTGGACACGACGCTGGACCTGCCGGCCGACGCCGGCCTGCCCGCCCTGCTGGGCGCGATGGACGGCCACGTGATCGGCTCGGGCTCGGAAGTCACCCCGTTCAGCCCGCCGCCGGAAGCCCAGGCCATGCCGGGCGTCAGCCTGCCGGACGACCACCCGCTGCTGGCGGACTGATCGTCTTCAAATGCGTAGGAACGGCCCGGCGGAAACGCCGGGCCGTTTTTGTTTCAGGCGAGCGCGGCTTCCGCCGCCGCCAGATCGTCCGGCGTATTGATATTATGGAACGGGTCCCAGCCGTCCGGACCGGCCGGAAAATCCGCCGTCGCCATGCCCTGGGAGATCACCCAGCCCGACACCCGCCTCTGGCCGTCCGCCAGCGCCCGGCGCAGGCCGCCGCGCAGCGCCACGGGGAACAGGCCGCAGACATAGTGCGCCCGGCCCTCGGTCGCCGCGCACACGATCTGCGCCCCCGGCCGGTCCTCCGCCGTTTCCAGCAGGCGCGCGACATAGTCGTCCGGGAAGAAGGGCGTATCGACCGGAATGGTCGCGACGCGGTCGAACCCGGCGGCGGCCGCGAATTCCAGGCCTGCCAGGATGCCCGCCAGCGGCCCCGCCCCCGCGAAGGCCGGGTCGTCCGGCACGACGGGCAGGCCCGTCTGCGCGAACCGGACCGCGTCGCCGCCCGCATTGATGGCCAACGCCGCGCATTGCGGCGCCAGCTTTTCGCGCACATGGGTGATGAAGGGTTTGCCGCGGAGGGGCAGCAGCGCCTTGTCGGCGCCGCCCGCCTCCGGGTTCATGCGCACGCCCCCGCCCCCGGCCAGAATGACGCCAAGGACGGGGGGCGCGCTCAACGCTTTAGAACAGGCCTTCGATCTGGCCGTCTTCGTTCAGCATGATGGACTCCGCGGCGGGTTTCCGCGGCAGGCCCGGCATGGTCATGATCTCGCCGCAGATCGCCACGACGAACCCGGCCCCGGCCGACAGGCGCACCTCGCGCACCGGCACGACGTGATCGGTCGGCGCGCCGCGCAGGTTCGGGTCGGTGGAGAACGAATACTGCGTCTTGGCCATGCAGACCGGCAGATTGCCGTAGCCGGCCTCTTCCCACGCATGCAGCTGGGCGCGCACCGCCTTGTCGGCGATGGCCTCGGAGCCGCGATAGATGCGCTTCACCACCGTGTCGATCTTCTCGAACAGCGGCATCTCGTCGGGATAGAGCGGGGAGAACTGGGCCGTTCCGGCCTCCACCATCTCCACCACCTTGTTGGCGAGGTCGACCGTGCCTTCGGAGCCCTTGGCCCAGTGCTGGCACAGGATCGCCTCGGCGCCCTGGCCGGCGACATAGTCCTTCACCGCCTGCACTTCGGCGTCGGTGTCGGTGACGAAATGGTTGATCGCCACCACGACCGGCACGCCGAACTGTTTCACGTTCTCGATGTGACGGCCCAGATTGGCGCAGCCCTTCTTGACCGCATCCACGTTCTCGGCGCCCAGATCGTCCTTCTTCACGCCGCCATTCATTTTCAGCGCGCGGATGGTCGCCACGACCACCGCCGCCGACGGCTTCAGGCCGGCCTTGCGGCACTTGATGTCGAAGAATTTCTCCGCGCCGAGGTCGGCGCCGAAGCCGGCCTCGGTCACCACATAATCGCACAGCTTCAGCGCGGTCGTGGTGGCGACGACGGAGTTACAGCCGTGCGCGATATTGGCGAACGGGCCTCCATGCACGAAGGCCGGGTTGTTCTCCAGCGTCTGCACCAGGTTCGGCTGGATGGCGTCCTTCAGCAGCACCGCCATGGCGCCGTCGGCCTTGATGTCGCGGGCGAAGACCGGGGATTTGTCGCGGCGATAGGCCACGATGATGTCGCCCAGGCGCTTCTGCAGGTCCTTCAGGTCGGTCGCCAGGCACAGAATGGCCATCACTTCGGAGGCCACGGTGATGTCGAAGCCCGACTCGCGCGGGAAGCCGTTGGCGGGCCCGCCCAGCGGCGACACGATCTGGCGCAGCGAGCGGTCGTTCATGTCGACCACGCGGCGCCACGCGACGCGGCGGGTGTCGATGTCCAGCTCGTTGCCCCAATAGATATGGTTGTCGATCATCGCCGACAGCAGGCTGTGCGCGGTGGTGATCGCGTGGAAGTCGCCGGTGAAGTGGAGGTTCATGTCCTCCATCGGCACGACCTGGGCGTAGCCGCCGCCGGCCGCCCCGCCCTTCATGCCGAAATTCGGGCCGAGCGACGCCTCGCGGATGCAGATCATCGCCTTCTTGCCGATGCGGTTCAGGCCGTCGCCCAGACCCACCGTGGTGGTCGTCTTGCCTTCGCCGGCCGGCGTCGGGTTGATCGCCGTGACCAGGATCAGCTTGCCGTCCTTCCCGCCCTTCTTGGACGCGATGAAATCGGCCGAGACTTTCGCCTTGTCGTGGCCATAGGGCAGCAAATGCTCGGCCGGAATGCCGAGCTTCTCGCCGATCTCCATGATCGGCTTTTTCTTCGCTGCGCGCGCGATCTCGATATCAGACGCCATGACTTTCCTTCCCTCCGCCGAATTTGTTGTCGGTCGGCGCAGCCTCGTCGGCCGCCGCCCGGCTTGCCTTGTTCATTTCCTGCGCGCCCTCCAGCGCCAGGGGGGTCAGCCCCTTGCCGCCGTCATTGTCGAGGATGCTGCACATCTGGATCCGCATGCGCGGCTCCCAGAAGCTTCTCATGTGATCTGCGATCCCGGCCACCGCCTCGTCGTGAGGATACGGCTCGAAAAAAGCCGCGATCTGGTTGGCCATGCGGATCAGGTCCTGGTCCTGCATCGTCTTGGTCTTCTGTTCACTCGAATTCGATCAGGGCGTCCCGGTCCAGGGACGCGACGCGTAGCCCGCTTGCACGGGCCAGTTCAAGGGCCAGCTCCGTGGGAGCCGACACCGTGGCGATCAGGCCGATCCCGGCGACCGCCGCTTTCTGCACCAGCTCGAAGCTGCACCGGCTGGACATGACGACGAAGCCCGGCCCCGCCGCGCCTTCGCGCGCCCGCGCGCCGATCAGCTTGTCCAGCGCGTTGTGGCGCCCGACATCTTCACGCACCAGCGCGATTTCGCCGTCCGGCGCCGCCCAGGCCGCCGCGTGCACGCTGCGCGTGGCGCGGTTCAGCGTCTGCAGCTCCGGAAGCGCGTCGAAGGCGCGCAGGATGGCCTCGGCGGGAATCTCCGCCGCGTCGTTCGCGCCCGGCCGCACGTCGCGGATGACGTCGGCCAGACGCTCCACCCCGCACAGGCCGCAGCCCGACATGCCCTCCAGAAACCGGGGCCGGATACGGGATTCCACGATCGCATCCGCGTCGGCCGTCAGGTCCACGACCACGCCCTCGGGCAGGACCTGAACCTCGAAGCCGCGCACCGCGCCCGCATCGGTCAGGATCGTCTCGCTGAGCGCAAAGCCCAGCGCCAGATCCTCCACGTCCGCCGGCGTGGCCATCATGACCGCCAGCGGGCGGGCGTTCAGATTGATCTCGACGGGGGTTTCGGCCGCAATGCCCCACAGCCCCTCGGTCGGGGCGCCGGCCCCCGGCCGCATCCGCGTGATGCGGCGCTGGCGGGAGGCGTCCGGCAAGGGACGATGGCCGGCGGCGGCCCGGGACCGGACGCCGGCCATGAAACTTACTCCGCCGCTGCCGGGGCGACAGCGATCCGGCGCGGGGTCCGTTCCTGATACTCGGTCTGCCAGTCGCCGGGACGGTTGCTGCGCGTCACCTGCACGGCGGTCACCTTGTATTCGGGGCAGTTGGTGGCCCAGTCGGAATATTCGGTGGTGATGACGTTCGCGCCCGTCAGCGGGTGGTGGAAGGTGGTGTAGACCACGCCTTGCGGCATGCGGTCGCTGACCATCGCGCGCAGGGTCGTCGCGCCCTTGCGCGAGGCGATGGAGACATAGGCGCCGTCCTCGATGCCGCGTTCCTCGGCGTCGTGCGGGTGAATCTCCAGCACGTCCTCGTCATGCCAGACCTGGTTCGCGGTCCGGCGGGTCTGCGCGCCCACATTGTACTGCGACAGGATGCGGCCCGTGGTCAGCAGCAGCGGATAGAGGCGCGTGGAGCGCTCCTCGGTCGGCACATATTGCGTGACCATGAAGCGGCCCTTGCCGCGGACGAAACCGCCGACGTGCATGACCGGCGTGCCGTGCGGGGTCTTGTCGTTGACCGGCCATTGCAGGCTGCCTTCCCGGTCCAGCCGGTCGAAGCTGACGCCGGCGAAGGTCGGGGTCAGCGCCGCGATCTCGTCCATGATCTCGGCGGCGTCGTTCCACTGCATCGGATAGCCCATGGCCTGGGCGATGCGGCACACCGTCTCCCATTCGCTCAGCCCGGTCTTGGGCGGGCTGACCGGGCGCACGCGGTTGATGCGGCGTTCGGCGTTGGTGAACGTGCCGTCCTTCTCCAGGAACGACGTGCCCGGCAGGAAGACGTGCGCGAACTGCGCGGTCTCGTTCAGGAACAGGTCCTGCACCACGATGCAGTCCATCGCCGCCAGCGCGGATTCGACATGCTTGGTGTTCGGGTCGGACTGGGCGATGTCCTCGCCCTGCACGAACAGGCCGCGGAACGACCCATCCAGCGCCGCGTCGAACATGTTCGGAATGCGCAGGCCCGGCTCGTCATGGATCGGCACGCCCCAGGCCGCGCCGAACAGGTCGCGCGTCGCCTTGTCGGAGACGTGGCGATAGCCGGACAGCTCGTGCGGGAAGCTGCCCATGTCGCAGCTGCCCTGCACGTTGTTCTGGCCGCGCAGCGGGTTCACGCCCACGCCCTCGCGCCCAATATTGCCGGTCGCCATGGCCAGGTTCGCCAGGCCCATCACCATGGTGGAGCCCTGGCTGTGCTCGGTGACGCCGAGGCCGTAATAGATCGCGCCGTTCTTGGCGTTGGCGTAGAGGCGCGCCGCGGCGCGCAGCTCGTCGGCCTTCACCCCGGTGATCGGCTCCAGCTCCTCGGGCGAGTTCTCCGGCAGGGCGATGAACTGGCGCCACTGGTCGAAGCTACCGTCCTCGCAGCGCTCGGCGACGAACTCCTCGGCCACCAGGCCCTCGGTGACGATGGTGTGCGCGATAGCGTTGATGATCGCGACATTCGTGCCCGGGCGCAGCGGCAAATGGTGCGCCGCCTTGATGTGCGGGCTCTTCACCAGATCGATGCGGCGCGGGTCGATGATGACCAGCTGCGCGCCCTCGCGCAGGCGCTTCTTCATGCGGCTGGCGAACACCGGGTGGGCGTCGGTCGGGTTGGCGCCGCAGATCAGGATCACGTCGGCCTTCTCGACCGACTTGAAGTTCTGCGTGCCGGCCGAGGTGCCGAACGTGTTCTTCAGGCCATAGCCCGTCGGGCTGTGGCAGACCCGGGCGCAGGTATCGACATTGTTCGTGTTGAACGCCGCGCGGATCATTTTCTGGACGGCGAAGACTTCCTCATTGGTGCAGCGCGAGGAGGTGATGCCGCCGATCGAATGCTTGCCGTGTTTTTCCTGGATCGCCTTGAAGCGGTCGGCGACCGTCTGGATCGCCTCGTCCCAGCTCACTTCGCGCCAGGGCTGGTCGATGGAGTCGCGCACCATCGGGCTCATGATGCGGTCCTTGTGGGTCGCGTAGCCGAAGGCGAAGCGTCCCTTGACGCAGCTATGGCCCTCGTTCGCGCCGCCGGCCTTTTCGGGGACCATGCGGATCACCTGATCGCCCTGCAGCTCCGCCTTGAAGGAACAGCCCACGCCGCAATAGGCGCAGGTGGTGAGGACGGTACGGGTCGGCACGCCGTGCTCGATCACCGACTTCTCCTGCAGCGCGGCGGTCGGGCAGGCCTGCACGCAGGCGCCGCAGGACACGCATTCGGAGTCCAGGAAGGATTCGCTGGCGCTCGCCTTGATCTTGGAGTCGAAGCCCCGGCCCTCGACGGTCAGCGCGAACGTGCCCTGCACTTCCTCGCAGGCGCGCACGCAGCGCGAGCACACGATGCATTTGGACTGGTCGAAGGCGAAATACGGGTTGGAGTCGTCGGTGTGGAACTCTTCGAGGTGGTTTTCCCCCTCATAGCCGTAACGCACCTCGCGCAGGCCGACCTGGCCGGCGGTGTCCTGCAGCTCGCAATCGCCGTTGTCGGAACAGGTCAGGCAGTCCAGCGGGTGGTCGGAGATGTACAGCTCCATCACCCCGCGGCGCAGCTTCTCCAGCCGGTCGGACGTGGTCTTGACCTTCATGCCCTCGGCGACCGGCGTGGTGCAGGAGGCCGGGGTGCCCTTGCGGCCCTCGATCTCGACCAGGCAGATGCGGCACGACCCGAACGGCTCCAGCCGGTCGGTGGCGCAGAGTTTCGGGACGGATTTGCCGGCCAGCGCGGCGGCGCGCATCACCGAAATCTCGGCGGGAACGGTAACCGGCTCGCCGTCGATCTCCACGGTGACGGTTTCGCCGCTCTCGCGGTCCGGCGTGCCGTAATCGGGCTCGATCAACAAACTCATTTCGGGTCCGCCTGTCTCTAATCCCTAAGGTCTTCTTGGAAGCCTATATGGGGCCTGCTTTCCGTTATTTTAGCGCGTCTTGCCGCCGACGTCGAAGTCCTCGGAGAACCAGCGCAGCGCGCTGGTCACCGGCATGGGGGTCAGCCCGCCCATGGCGCACAGCGATCCGTCCGTCATAGTCTCGCACAGATCTTCCAAAAGCGCCACGTTTTCAGACACATCGCTCCCTGCGATGATCTTGTCGACGGTTTCGACCCCGCGCACCGCGCCAACCCGGCACGGCGTGCACTTGCCGCAGGATTCCGCAGCGCAGAACTCCATGGCGAACCGGGCCTGCCGGGCCATGTCCACACTGTCGTCGAACACCACCACGCCGCCATGGCCCACCATCGCCCCGGCGGCGATGAAGGCCTCATAGTCCATCGGCAGATCCAGCATGGATTCCGGCAGATAGGCGCCCAGAGGCCCGCCCACCTGCACCGCGCGCACCGGACGGCCGGACAGCGTGCCGCCGCCGATCTCCTGCACCAGCTCGCGCAGCGTGATGCCGAACGGCGCCTCGTACAGGCCGCCATGCTTGATATTGCCGGCCAGCTGCCAGGCCGTCGTGCCGCGCGACCGCTCCATGCCATAGCCGGCATAGGATTTCGCCCCGTCCGCCAGGATCTGCGGCACAGCGGCGAAGGACAGCACGTTGTTCACCACGGTCGGCTTGCCGAACAGGCCGTGGATGGCCGGGATCGGCGGCTTGGCGCGCACTTCCCCGCGCTTGCCTTCCAGGCTCTCCAGCATCGCCGATTCTTCGCCGCAGACATAGGAGCCCGCGCCGGTGCGGACATGGAAGCGGAACCGCTTGCCGCTGCCCAGCACGTCCTCGCCCAGCCAGCCGGCCGCTTCCCAGGCCTTGGCCGCCGCCTTCGTCTTGGCGATCGCGTGCGGATATTCACTGCGGATATAGATGAAGCCGTCCTCGGCCCCCACGGTCACGGCCGCGATGGCCATGCCCTCGATCAGGGTGGACGGGTCGCCTTCCATCAGGATGCGGTCGGCGAACGTGCCGCTGTCGCCCTCGTCGGCGTTGCAGACGACGTATTTCTCGGCCTCGGTCCGGCCCAGCACCGTCTTCCACTTGATGCCGGTCGGGAAGCCGGCGCCGCCGCGGCCGCGCAGGCCGGATTCGGTCACCGCCTCGACCACCGCCTCGCCGCCGATCTCCAGCGCCTTGCGCAGGCCCTTCAGCCCGCCCTCGGCCTCGTATTGCTGCAGGTTCAGCGGATCGATCCGCCCGACGCGGGCAAACGTCACGCGGGTCTGGTTCTTGAACCAGTCCAGCTCCTCCACCGCGCCCAGCGCCAGATCATGATCGCCGCCGGACAGGAAATCGGCGTCGAACAGGCCGGCGACGTCGCCCGGCGCGACCGGGCCATAGCCCGTGCGCACGCCGTCTTTCTCGACCTCGACCAGCGGCTCCAGGAACAGCATGCCGCGCGTGCCGGTGCGGACGATGTCCAGCTCCAGCCCGCGCTTCTGCGCCTCTTCCGTCAGGGCTTTGGCGACGCGGTCCGCGCCGACGGCGATCGCCGCCGCATCGTCCGGCAGATAGACCGTCGCCATCAGCCGGCCCCGTTGGTCTTGGAGGCCGCCGCGCGCTCGGACACCAGCTCGGCCAGCGTATCGGCGGTCACCCGGCCGTACAGCTCGCCATCGACCAGCGCCGAGGGGCCGAGGGCGCAATTGCCCAGGCAATAGATGGTTTCCAGCGTCACCGCGCCGTCGGCCGAGGTCTGGCCGAAACGCACGCCGAATTTCTGCTCGGCCTCGGCCGCCACGGTCTCGCTGCCCACGGCCTGGCAGGCCTCGGCGCGGCACAGCTTCACCACGCTGCGCCCGGCCGGCTCGGACCGGAAATCGTGATAGAACGTCACCACCCCGTGCACTTCGGCGCGCGACAGATTCAGCTCTTCAGCGATAAGGGCGATAGCGGACTCAGGCACATAGCCGAACCGCTCCTGGATCGCGTGCAGGATTTCGAGCAGCGCGTCGGAGTTCCCCGGCGCCCGCCCGCGCGCGCCGCGCGCGATCGATGTGACTTCGTGGTGGTCGCTCATGATTGCGGCGTTTCAGGCCACAGAGTTAGACGCCGCGCAAGTCCTCTATTGCGGTAATGTGGCGCGCTTTAACGCATGGGCCAGTTTCGCGGCCGCCTGTATCCCCTCAGCCGCAAGGGCAGATACGATAGCACTCCCGCTGATAGCCCCGGCGGCGCCCGATTGCAGCGCGGACTGTACATGCTCGGGTTTGGAAATGCCGAAGCCCAGAACCGGCGGCGCCGATCCGGCCTGTTTCAGCCGGTCCATCAGCGCGCTGTGGTCGGTCCGCATGGCGGTTTCGGCCCCCGTAACGCCTTCGCGCGCCACGCAATAGGTGTATCCGCGCGAAATTCCCGCGATGCGCTTCAGCGTGGCGTCCGGCGTGTTGCCCGCCGCGATCAGCACCGGCGCGACGCCAACCTTGGCCGCCGGCTCCGCGAACGCCTCGGCCTCGATGCTGGGCACGTCGGCCAGCAGCAGGCTGTCCACGCCCGCCTTGGCCAGCGAGTCGCAGAACTGATCGTATCCGTGCGCCAGCGCCAGATTGGCATAGGTCAGCACGCCCACCGGCGTGTCCGGATTGTTCGCCCGGAACCGCTCCAGCACGTCGAAGCACTTGGCCTGGGTCGCCCCGGCCTTCAGCGCCCGCATGGCGGCGGCCTGGATGGTCGGCCCGTCCGCGATGGGGTCGGAAAAGGGGATGCCGACCTCCAGGAAGTCCACGCCCGCCTCGACCAGCGCCTCCAGCGCCTTCAGCGAGGTCTCCATGTCCGGATCGCCCAGCATCAGGAACGCCCCGAACGCGCCTTCGCCCTTGTCCTTCAGCCGGGCGAACATGCTGTCATAGCGGGTGTTCATTCGGCGGCCTCCGCACGGGCCGAAAAGTCCAGAATCTGCACCGCCTGCGCCATGTCCTTGTCGCCGCGGCCGGACAGATTGACCACGATCGTCATCTCGCGCCCCTCCGCCTCGGCCTGTTTCGCCATTTTCAGTGCGTGCGCCAGCGCATGCGCGGATTCGAAGGCCGGGATGATGCCCTCTCTGCGCGACAGGGTCTGGAAGGCGGCCAGCGCCTCGTCGTCCGTCGCGCCGACATAGTCCGCCCGGCCGATATCGCGCAGGTGCGCGTGCTCCGGCCCCACCGCCGGATAGTCCAGCCCGGCGCTGACCGACCAGCTCTCCTCGATCTGGCCGTCGCTGTCCTGCAGCACGAAGGTCCGCGCCCCGTGCAGGATACCCTCGCGCCCCTTCTGCAGGGTCGCGCCATGCTCCGGCGTGTCCATGCCGTGGCCGGCCGGCTCCACGCCGATCAGCTTCACGCCCTCGTCCTCCACGAAATCGGCGAACGCGCCCATGGCGTTCGACCCGCCGCCGACACAGGCGACCACCGCGTCGGGCAGGCGCCCGGTCTCCTCCAGGCACTGGGCGCGCGCCTCCGCCCCGATGATGCGCTGGAACTCGCGCACGATCAGCGGGAAGGGATGCGGCCCGGTCACCGTCCCGATCAAATAATGCGTGTCGGCGAAGCTGGCGGTCCAGTCGCGCAGCGCCTCGTTCACCGCGTCCTTCAGCGTCTTCGACCCGGCCTCGACGGGGATCACCTCGGCCCCCATCAGGCGCATGCGGAAGACATTGATCTCCTGCCGCGCGGCGTCCTTGGCGCCCATATAGACCTGCGTCTTCAGGCCCAGCAGCGCCCCGGCCATCGCCGTGGCGACGCCGTGCTGGCCCGCGCCGGTCTCCGCGATCAGGCGCGTCTTGCCCATGCGCTTGGCCAGCAGGCCCTGCGCCAGCACCTGGTTGGTCTTGTGCGCCCCGCCATGCAGCAGGTCCTCGCGCTTCAGATAGATGCGCACCTTTTCGCTGCCCAGATTGCGGCACAGCGTCAGCGGCGTCGGCCGCCCGGCGTATTTGGTCAGCAGCGTGTTCAGCTCGTCCTGAAAGGCGGGGTCGTCCCGCGCCTCCAGAAAGGCGTCCTCCAGCTGCTCCAGCGCGGGGACCAGGATTTCGGGGGCGAACACGCCCCCGAACCGGCCGAAGCGTCCATCCAGTTTCATGCCGCTTTCCTCTTAGCTTGCTGCGGCCGCGCGCGAGGGCGCGCGCAGCCCGGCGAACAGCGCCGCCAGTTTTTCCGGGCTCTTGAAGCCCGGCCGGGACTCCACGCCCGAACACATGTCGATCGCCCACACGCCCAGCGACTGCGCCTCCGGCGCCAGCGCGGGGCCGAGGCCCCCGGCCAGGATAGCGGTCTCCAGCTCCGGCCGCCCGGCCAGCACGCTCCAGTCGAAAATCCGCCCCGTGCCGCCGGACGCCCCGCGCACCGAGGCGTCGAACAGCAGCCGGTCCGCCCCCTCCGGCGCCGCGCCGGTCTCTCCGGTGTCGGCGTCCACCGCCACCGTCTTCCACACCTCGACGCCCTCGGGCAGGTCCCGGCGCAAATCCGCGATATAGGCCGCGTCCTCGCGGCCATGCAGCTGCACCGCCGACAGGCCCAGCGCCCGCGCCGCCCCGGCGACTTCATTCGCCGGCCTGTCGCGGAACACCCCGGCCAGTTTCAGCCCGCCCTGCGCCCGCGCGGCTTCGGCCAGCGGCGCGGCGTTCTCCACAGTCATCGCGCGCGGGGTGCCGGGCACCATGATGATCCCGCCCCAGGAGGCGCCCGCGTCGCGCGCCAGCGCCACGTCGTCGGCGTTGGTCAGGCCGCAGATCTTCACCCGCCCATAGGCCAGCGCCCGCGCCGCGGCGCGCAGGTCGCCCGAGCCCATCAGGGAGGAGCCGACCAGAAAGCCGTCGACCAGTTTCGACAGGCGGCGCACGTCGGCCCGGTCCGCGATCCCGGATTCGGAGATCAGCACCGCGCCCGCCGGCGCCAGCGGCGCCAGCCGCTCGGTCACCGCCAGATCGGTCTTCAGGCTGCGCAGGTCGCGGTTATTTATGCCGATCAGCGATGCGCCCAGATGTGCGGCCCGCGCCATCTCGTCCTCGTCATGCACCTCGACCAGCGCGTCCATGCCCAGCGCCGCGGCGGCGGACATCATCGCCCGCGCCTCGTCGTCCTCCAGCACCGACAGCATGACCAGAACCGCGTTCGCCCCGTGCAGGCGCGCCTCCGGCACCTGCCGCGGATCGACCAGGAAATCCTTGCACAGCAGCGGCACGCCCACCGCCGCGCGCACCTGCGCCAGTACGTCCAGCGACCCGCCGAAATATTTCGCGTCGGTCAGCACGCTGATGCAGTCCGCCGCGCCCAGATAGGCGGTCGCCGCGGCCACCGGGTCCATGTCCGCCGCAATGGCGCCGCGGGAGGGCGAAGCCCGCTTCACCTCCATGACGAAGCGCGCGCCGGGCTGGGCCAAAGCGGCGCTGAAGCTGCGCGCCCCGCGCTCGGCCCGGGCTTCCAGAGCCTCGAACGAGATCCCGTCCAGCCGCTCGGCGACTTCGATCTTCTTGTGTTCGATGATCTCGCCGAGGACGCCGCCCGGATCACGCATGGGTCGCCTCCACGAACGCGTCCAGCCGCTTGCCCGCCTCGCCGGAGCCGAGCGCGTCCAGAATCCGCGCCGCGCCGTCTTTCAGGTCAGACGCGACGCCCGCGATCCACAGCAGGGCCCCGGCATTGATCGCCACCGCGTGCGCATGGGCCTCCTCGCCTGTGCCGTTCAGGATCGCGGTCAGCACCGCGGCGTTATGCGCCGGGTCGCCGCCCTTCAGCGCCTCCAGCGGTGCGCGCGCCAGGCCCGCATCCTCCGGCGTGATCTCGATCTCCTCGACCTGCCCGTCCTTCAGCAGCGCCGCCTGGGTCGGGGCGTGCAGGGCGATCTCGTCGGTCCCCGCCCCGTGCACCACCAGCGCCGCCTGCGAGCCCATGGCGCGCAGCGTCTCGGCCGCCGGCGCGATCAGCGCCGGGCTGGCCACGCCCATGATCTGGAAGGGCGGCCGCGCCGGGTTCAGCAGCGGGCCCAGCACGTTCATCACGGTGCGGAATTTCAGCGCCGCGCGCACCGGCGCGGCGTGCTTCATCGCCGGGTGGTACAGCCGCGCGAACAGGAAACAGACCCCGGTCTGGTCCAGCGCCGCCCGGCTCTGCTCCGGGCTGATCTCCAGCTTCGCGCCCAGCGCCTCCAGCACGTCCGCCGATCCGCATTTGGAGGTCACCGAGCGGTTGCCGTGCTTGGCGATGGGCAGGCCCGCCGCCGCGCTGGCGAACGCCCCGGCGGTGGACACATTGATCGCCCCGCTATGCACGCCGCCGGTCCCGCACGTGTCGCCGAATTTATAGTCCGGGCGCGGAAACGGCGTGGCCGCGGCCAGCAGCGCGCGCGCCGCCCCGGTCACCTCGTCCGGCGTCTCGCCTTTTGTCCGCAGCGCGGTCAGCAGCGCCGCGAACTGCAGCGGCTCCATCGTCAGCCGCTCGGTCGCGACGATCGTCTTGCCGGCGATCACGTCGGTGAAGGTCTTGCGCATCCCCAGCTGCCGCAGGCGCGTCGCGGGCAGGTCCTGCGGATGCTCCGAGAAGTTCGCCAGGCAGAGCAGGCTCTGGCCATCGTGGGTCCGGAAGTAGCCGAAGACGTGCGGGTTCTGCGTGTCGATGAACTCGGTGGTGCACTCGTGGAAGGCCTGGTTGTTCTTGCGGATCTGCGAGAGCTTGAGGATGCCGTTGAAGATCCGTTCCTCGACGGTCCCCGGATCGCGACGGAACTCCGCCTTGTCCCAGTCGAACAACGGCCGGTGCAGCCAGCGGTCGTCGCCGTCCTTCTCGGGATCCTCGCCGTAGTGGTAGTCGTTGAGAAGGCCGATCTCGTCGCCGAGGTAGATCAGCGGGATGCCCCCGATCGTGAACAGGATCCCGTGGAGCAGCAGGATCCGGCGGATCGCCATCTCGACCTGCTCCTCGTCCTCCTCGAAGAGCGCCTTCTCGAGGCCGCAGAGCGAGGCGGTGGTCCCGCAGATCCGCGCGTCGCCGGTCTGCGGGTTGTGCTGGAACATCCGGCCGCGGGAGAAGCTCGACGCCTCGTCGCCGCAGAAGAAGCGGTTGAGGAACCAGCGGTGGTCGTGCGGGTTCATCCCGATCTCCGTCATGTCGCGATCCTCGAATCCCCAGCCGATGTCGTCGTGACAGCGGATGTAGTTCACCCACGAGCAGCCCTGCGGCAGCTGGAAGCGCTTCGGCAGGCTGTGGCCCAGCAGCCGCGCGTCGCGAGTGGCGATCGAGTTCCACAGCAGCACCATCAGCGGCGGGTTGTAGGAAAGGTGGCACTCCTGCTCGGAGACGTAGCGCTTGATCTCGTCGGGCGCGACGATCGCCTCGGACTTGAACACCAGCGCCGGCGCCGCGATCCGGGCCAGTGAGTTGAAGGCCTGGATCAGCAGGTGGGCGTTCTCGAGGTTCTCGCAGCGGGTCCCCTTCTCCTTCCAGAGGAAGGGCACGGCATCCATCCGCAGCATCTCCACCCCGGCGTTGGCGAGGTAGAGCATCTCGCCGGCCATCGCGTTGAACACCGAGGGGTTGTGGTAGTTGAGGTCCCACTGGAAGTTGTTGAAGGTGGTCCACACCCACTTGCGGATCGAGGTCCGGTAGGTGAAGGCGCCGGGGTGGGCGTCGGGGAAGATCGGCCGCAGGTTCCCCTCGTACTGGTCCGGCTCGTCCCGCGACGGATACATCCGGTAGTAGTCCTGGAACTCCTCGTCCCCGGCCAGTGCCCGCTTCGCCCAGTCGTGCTCGTCGGAGGTGTGGTTGAAGACGAAGTCGAGCACCAGGCTCATTCCCTGGTGACGCAGCTCGTCGGCCAGCTCGCGCAGCTCGTCCATCGTCCCGATCGCCGGGTCGAGGTCGCGGTAGCTGCTGATCGCGTAGCCCCCGTCGTCGTCGCCCGCCGGGCTCTTGAACAGGGGCATCAGGTGCAGGTAGGTCACCCCGATCTCCTTCAGGTAGCCGATCTTCTCGCGCAGCCCGGCGAGGTCGCCGGAAAAAAGGTCGACGTAGGCCATCGCGCCGACCACCCGGTTCGACTGGTACCAGTGCGGGTGCCCCTCGCGGATCGCGTCGAGGCTCTTG
>CAJXKJ010000065.1 GCA_913055605.1 uncultured Euryhalocaulis sp.
GCTCGCCGGTGAAGGGCGACCAGATGGGAATGAATTGTTCGGACGGGGCGCTGGAGCCCTCGATCCGCACCTCGCGCAGCGGCACGCCGGCGGCGTCGGCCTCCACGTCCACGATGCGGGCGCTGGGCGGCTCTTCGGCCGGGGCGCCGGTTTCGGTTTCCTGCTCCCGGTCCGCGCGGCCCTCGTCGATGAGCAATTGCGCGGCGGCGGGTCCGGCTTGAAGAGACAAAGCCAGAGCCGCGCACCACGCCAGGACGGCGGGGGGGATGCTGGCCGGCCATCCGGTCGGCGTCGATTTCATACTCAGCATCCCCTTTTTTACGTGGTCCTGGAGTTAGAAGAGACCGCCGCCGCCCAGAAGGCCGCCGATCACCTGATCGATTTCATCGGTGCTCGGCACGGGCTGCGACGTGATCGCGCTTGTCACTTCGGACACCACAGGCGCGCCGGCCAGCGGATCCTGCAAAGCGCCTGTAACGTCCGCCACCGAAGTCGTATCCGGCAACGTGTTAAGGTCCGGCAAAGCGACCGGATCGGTCACCGGGGCCGGGGCGAGCACGGTTTCGGCCAGGCTGCCGACCGGGTCAGAGCCGTCCAGGCCGACCGTGGTGTCGCCGAGCGAAATGCTGGCCAGATCGTCGCCGGAGGCGACATTCACCGCGGCCAGCGTTCCGGTCGCCGGCTGCGTGGCGCCGACGCCGACGCCGATCAGCGGCGAAGTCCCGCCCAGCGTGGAGGTCGGCGAAGACACCGACACCACGTTCTGCAGGCTGGCCACGCTCTGGGCCGCGTCGGTCGTGCTGGTCACAGCGCTCTGCACGGCCGATTGCGTCGGATTGGCGGTCGCCAGCGAGACGGTCTGACCGCCGCTGAGCACGCCGGCGGCCAGCGAACTGCCCGAGGCGGACGTCGGAGACGCCGCCGCGAGGCTGACAGTGGGCGCCGCGCCGCCGACCGTGGCGGTCCCGACGCTGGCCCCGACAAGCTGCTGCGCGCTGGTCAGCGTGCTGGCCTGGGTCCCGCCAGCGGCCATTCCGGTCTGCTGCATCGCCATGACGCCGCTGGTCAGCGTCCGCAGCGGGGAGCCCGCGGCGGCCAGGCTCACCAGCTGGCTGCTTCCGGTCAGGTTCAGGGTGGCGAGCTGACCTTCGGCGTCGCCGTCTATCAGGTTGACGGCGATCATCTGATCGGACTCTTCGTCGTCCTCGCCCATTTCGGTGTCGCCGTCGACGACGACCTTGGCCAGCGGGCTGAGAAGGTCGTCGCCATCCTCGACCATCTGGTCCCAGTCGACGCCGGGCAGGATCGCGTTGCCGGCCAGGAAGAGGGGCTCGCCCTCATTTTCGGCCAGACGCTCCAGCGTGCCGTCGGAATCGGCGCCCTCCGGATCGCCCGGATCGCCCGGATCGCCCGGGTCGCCGGGGTCGCCGGGATCGCCCGGATTGCCGGGATCGTCCGGATCATCGGAAAAGTCCGGATCGCCGTCGCCGCCGGGCAGAAGATCGCCGACATTCGCGGTCTGCAGGCCGCCATCGGTGGAGCCGAGATCGGAATCGGAGTCGGAGCCGGTCAGGCCGCCGCCGGAGCCGTCAGCCAGGAAATCCGTGTCGCCGCTGACCGAGCCGTCGGAAATGCCGCCGCCGCTTCTGGCGCCCGAAGCGCCCGCGGAGCCGAAACTGAGTCCGCCGGAGCCGGAGGAACACCCGGCCGCGGCGAGAGCCACCGCCGATGCGGCGGAGAGAAGAAGTACGTTGGTGCGATTATTCGCCATGTGCGCCCCCTATCGGTGCAATGAGAGGGTCGGCCCTACCCGACCCCGACAATGCAACCCTAAGAAGCATTGACTGAAGTCATCTTTCATACGCACGTTTAAGTTGCGTAAATTTTGGCGCAATCGGCTAACGCTAATTTTGCCGCGATGCGGCCGCCGGGGCCCGATTTTCCTGCCCGGAACACGAAAACGGGGATTCCGGACCGGAATCCCCGTTAACGCATATTCGCCGGGACGAAGACGCCCGGACGAAATTATTGGCCGAGCTGAAGCGTCACCGCTTCGCCTTCGGTCAAAGCGCCGGCCGTCAGGGCGGAGCCCTGGGGCTGGGTCGGGCTGGCCACGCCCGCGCCGACCAGAGCGGGCTCGCCGCCCAGGGTCAGCGTGTCGACCGCGCCGGACAGCAGCTGCTGGCCGCCGGTCAGGGTCTGGCCCGTCACCGTGGCTGTGGCGACGTTCGGCGTATCCAGCGCGGTGACCGTGGCGACATTGCCCGCAGCGGCATCCACCGCAGCCGTGACCGGGGCCACGCCCTCAAGCGGGTCCTGAAGCGGAGCGATCGCGCCCGTGGCGCCGGAATCCAGCGAGGCCGTGGCGGTATTGCCGGCCGAGGCCGCGCCCACCGTCGCCAGCGTGCCGGTCTGCTGGGTCGGGGAGAGGGCGGAGACGCCGACCAGCGGCTCCGTCCCGCCCACGGACGTATTGCCGAGCGAGGCGCTGACGATCTGCTGGCTGTTCGGCAGGGCCTGCAGCGTGGCGACCGTGTCGTTCAGCGCGTCGTCGCCGACGGTCGCCCCGGCCAGGCCGCCGCCCGAGGCGACGTTCGCCGTGGCGAGGTCGCCGGAAGCGACGTCCTGCGAGGCGACGTTGACGGCCAGGAGCTGGTCGCTGTCCGCCCCGTCATTGCCCAGGGCCGTCTCGTCCAGCACCACGACCTTGGCCGCGGGGCTGAGCACCGCGTCGCCGTCCTCCGCCGCGTCGTCGATCGGCGCAGCGCCCGGAAGGAGCGCATTGCCGGCGGTGACGATGGGATCAGCCGCGTCGGAATCCACGACGCGGGTCAGCGTGCCGGAGCTGGTGGGGGTCAGCGTTCCCTCGCCGCCGGAGCCGGAGCCGGAGCCGGAGCCCGAGCCCGAGCCGCCGCCGCCCGCAGCCGCGCCGCCGCCGGCGGCTCCGCCGCCTGCAGCGCCGCCGTCATTGGACGCGACGTCCGTACCGCCCGAAGCGCCGCCGGACGCCCCGGCGCCGCCGGAACCCGAACCGGTGATGGAGCCGTCGCCGGCGTCGACGACGGCGTCGGACCCGCCGGAGCCGCCCGCGTCGGCGCTGCCGCCGGCCGCGCCGCCGGCCAGTCCGCCGCCTTCGCCGAAGCTGAGGCCGCCGGACGATCCGGACGAGCATGCGCTGGCCCCGAGCAGGGCGGCGCAGGAAACGAACCCAAGAATCAGATGTTTAGTCGATGCGTGGGGCATGATTGTCACCCTGCGTTGTTGGTTAGCACAAGGTTAACCATGGCCCCGGCAGGGGGTTCCCCGATTTCACTGCGTCTGGCGGCGACGCAAATCTGTAATCGAAATGAAAAACGCCTGCGCACCGGAAGATGCGCAGGCGAATTCAAGGCCTTCGCGGGGCGGCGGCGAGAGATCGGCCCCGCCGCCGCCCGCGAATATTTCAGCCGGTCTTACTGAACGCCGATCTGCTGGTCGTCGACCTGGAGGGAGACAGTGTCGTCGCCCGTCAGGACATTGACGCCGGCAAGGTCGCCATTGGCCGGTTCGCCCGTGAGAACCGAACCGTCGACCAGCGCCGGATCGCTCGCGATCGCGGTGTCGTCGATGTCGCCGGCGACGATCTGCTGGTTGTCGGCCAGCGAGGTGTCCACGCCCGCGTCCTGGGCGGCGGTCACCAGCGGCTCTGCGTCCAGCTGGGTGTTGACGACCTGGCCGCCTTCCAGCGCGTTCACGGTGGCGACATCGCCTTCGGCCGGATTGGCCGAGGTGGCGCTGACGCCGACGAGCTGGCTGCTGGCCGGATCGGACGAGCCGACGACCGGATCGCTGGCCAGCGTGACCTTGGCGGCCGGATCCAGCAGGGCGTCGCCCTGTGCGGCGGCGTCGTCCAGCGCGCCTTCGGCGCCCGGAAGCAGGGCGCTGCCGGTGGCGAAGAGCGGATCGCCGCCGTCGAGCATGCGCTGAAGCGTGCCGGAACTGGCCGGGGTCAGGCCGCCGTCCGCGCCGCCGCCGGCAGAACCGCCGCCGCCCGCGACATCCGTCCCGGACCCGCCGGAACCGCCGGCGCCGCCGCCGCCGTCGATGCCGCCGCTGGCCGAACCGTCCGCGACCGAACCGTCGGCGCCGCCGGCGCCGCCGCCATCGGCCGAAGCGCCGCTGGCGCCGCCGGCCCGTGTGTCGCTTTCACCGAAACTGAGCCCGCCGGACGAACCGGACGAACACGCGCCCGCCCCGATCAGGGCGGCGACGGACGCAATCTGAAGAAGCACGTTCTTATGTGTCGTTGTGCGCATCAGGGGTCTCCTATTCGCTGCGATTAGCGGGGGAAACAACCTGACGTTCGCGCGCCTGTTCCGGGCGATTAAAGTTAAGTTGCAGTTTTTAAAGGAGTTTTAATCATAAATTGACGCCCGTATCCGTCGCGCGTCGGGGCGGCGTCAGTTGGGTTTGGCGCCCAGCGCGAAGGCCTTCAGCTGCTCCACCGGCACGACCGACAGGGCCGACTCTTCCGTTGCGGCCAGGACGACATGCGGGGCGGCGCCGGCCCGGTAGGCCTCCCGCCAGCGCTCGGCGCAGAGGCACCAGCGGTCGCCCGGCGCAAGGCCGGGGAATTCGAATTCCGGCCGGGGTGTGGAGAGGTCGTTTCCGGCGTTGCGCGAGAATTCCAGGAATTCGGCCGTGACCTCCACACAGACGACATGCAGGCCGTGGTCCTGCGGCCCGGTGCGGCAGCAGCCGTCGCGGAAAAAGCCGGTGCGCGGCGAATGCGAGCAGTCCGCCAGCGGGCCGCCCAGCACGTTGCGGTCCTTGTCGCTCACCGGGTCAGGCTTTCTGGAGGAGGTCCTGCTCCTCCCCATGCCGGCCCATCCAGGCGACGGCGTAGGAGCAGACGGGGCGCAGTTTCAGGCCGTTCGCCCGGGCGTGCGCGGTGGCCGCGCGCATCAGGCGCGAGGCGACGCCATGGCCGCGCATCGCCGGCGGGGTAAAGGTGTGATTGAGCGACATGACACCGTCCGCGAGCGAATAGGTCAGCTCCGCCTCCGCGCCGCCGGCTTCCAGCGAGAAGCGGCCGCGGCCGCCCTCTTCCTCATGCCGCACCGATTCATCCATGTCCGCCCACCGTTCGCCTGCGGCGCCCTGCGCCGGAGTGGGGCCAGTGTCGGACAAATCCCGGCGCGGGAAAAGCCGCCGCGCCATCACGACGCACCGCCGGTAAACAGGTTATGGGGCGATTCACGGAATCTTTGGGCTTTCGGCTTTTGATGCCCGGTGGAGCATCCCGCGTGCGCCGTCAAATCCATGGCTGTAATGACCAAATTGTCCCGGAAAACCATTCTTGTGACGCATGCCGACCATCCGGTCGGCCGCGCCGCCGCGCTGGCCTGCAGCGAAGCGGGCGCGCGCGTTCTGGCGCATTACGAGCCGGCTTATAGCTCCGGCGACGCGCTGGCCAAGGATCTGGGCCTGCCGGCCGGGGACACGATCGAAGCCGATCTGCATATTCCCGAACACCCGATCAATCTGTGGAACGCCGCGCTGGACCGCGCGCACCGGATCGACGGGCTGGTGAACCTGTCCGGCATCTACAAGCCGAGCTTCATGAATGGCGGCGACCTGATGTGGATGGAAAGCTGGCGCCGGGCGATCCAGGTGAATCTGACCGCGGTGGTCGATCTGTGCCGCGCGGCGGAGCCGCATTTCCGCGCCAATGGCGCGGGCGTGGTTGTCGCCGCGTCCTGCCCCAGCGATCAGGAAACCGGCGGCGCGCTGGACGCGGCCTGCGTGGCGGCGCGCGGCGGGCTGGTCTCGTTCTGCCGGATGCTGTCGCGGGCCTATTGGCAGGAAAGCATCTCGATCTATGCGCTCGCGCCCTATGAGGCGGACCTGACGCTGGCGCCGGAACGGCGCGGCGGCATGCACGACTGGGTGCGTAACACGCCCTATCCCAGCGTCCGCGACGCCGAGACGACCGGCAAGCTGATCGCCATGATGTGCGCCGAGTCCGCGCCGGCCTATGCCGAGCTGTGGCACGACTCCAAGCTGATGCGCCCGGAAAACCAGCTGCCGCTGGCCGCCAACAGCTAGGACGGAGCGTCAGGCGGCGGGGAGCTCCCACGCCTCCGGCCCCCGGCGGGCGAGCGCCGCCAGAAACCCGTACACGATCTCCATCTGCTCCTCGGTGAAGCCGTCGGCCAGATGGTCGTTGAAGGCGCGCAGCCGTTCGGCGACCTGAACAGCCAGGGCGCGGCCGGATTCGGTCAGATAGACGCGCGCGGCGCGGGCGTCGCCCGGCTCCCGCCGCCGCTCCACCAGGCCCGAGTCCCGCATCCGGTCGACCAGGCCGCTGACCGCCGGGGCGTTCAGGCCCAGAGTCGAGGCCAGATCCCCCATCCGCGCGCCGTCCTTGCGGTGCAGGTGAAACAGCGCCGCGCCCTGGGGCGCGGTGACGCCCAGATCCTTTTGCAGGCCGTTATTGGCCTGGCGGAAGACCTGGTTGCGCGCGTGTTCCAGAAGCAGGAACAGGCGGCGGTCGACGGGGCGTGCGATAGCCATGATTCGCCGAGCTTGCCGGAATTTCCTTCGCGCATGAAGACCATTTCTTTCGGATACGAAATGGCTGCGTTGTGACATTTGCGCGTCTTGCTTTCGGGGGGCGCCAAATCGAGGATAGCGGGGGCCGCAGGGGCGGCCGAGGGAGGGCCGGCGCGGAGCCGGCGGAGAGACATGGCGAGCCGCCGTACGCGTATCCTGATTATCGGATCGAAGAATTTCTCGTCCTGGTCGCTGCGCGCCTGGCTGGCGCTGAAGGCGGCGAATTTGCCGTTCGAGGAGCGCGTGGTCCTGCCCGGAACGCCGCGCGGCGAGGACGATCTGCTGAGCCTGTCGCCGACCGGTCTGGTGCCCTGTCTGATGGAGGGCGACCTGATCGTGTGGGATTCGCTGGCGATCATCGAACATGTCGCCGACCTGTTCCCGGATCTGGGCCTGTGGCCGCAGGACCGCTCCGCGCGCGCGGTGGCGCGTTCGGTCTCGGCGGAGATGCATTCGGGCTTCAAGACGCTGCGCGATATCTGGCCGATGAATTTCACCGCGCGCGGGCTGACCGAGCACGGCTCCCCGGCGCTGGAGCGCGACATCGCGCGGATCGACGCGATCTGGCGCGACTGCCGCGAGCGGTTCGGGCAGGGCGGGCCGTTCCTGTTCGGCCAGTTCAGCGCCGCCGACGCGATGTTCGCGCCGGTCGCCTCCCGCTTCACGACCTATCGAGGGGCGACGAACGATCCGGTGATCGACGACTATGTCGCGACGCTGATGGACATGAAGCCGATGCGCGAATGGGCCGAGGGCGCGGCGGCGGAAATGGCGCGCGCGGCCTGACGCCGCCTCAACGCGGTCGGGGTCAGGGCGCCACGCCCTCGTCGGCGATGCGCCACAAATAGAGCGCGGCGTAGGAGCGCCAGGGCGCGAAGTCCGCGCCGACGGCATCCAGCTCTTTCGGCGGGATCAACACGCCGGTCTGCGCCGCCTGGGTCCAGCCCTTGCGGACGCCGAGATCGGTGACCGGCCAGATGTCCGGCCGGGCGAGCGTGAACAGCAGGAACATCTGGGCGGTCCATTCGCCGACGCCGCGCACCGCGGACAGGCGCGCGATCAACTCGTCGTCCGGCGTGCGGTCGCATTCCTCCCGCGAGGGGACCGTGCCGTCGATCACCTTGGCGGCGAGATCCTTCAGCGCCAGCGCCTTGTTGCGGGAGATGCCGGCGGTGCGCAGCTTTTCCGGCGTGGCGCGCTTCAGCCGTTTCGGATCGGGCGCGGCGTCGCCGCCGAACATTTCCAGGAAGCGTCCGTGGATGGTGGCGGCGGCCTTGCCGGACAGCTGCTGGAAGACGATGGCGCGCGACAGCGCCTCGTAGGGCGAGATGTCGCGCGGCTCCAGCTTCACCATGCCGGACTTGGCCATCACGGTGTTCACCGCCCATTCCATGGCGGGATGGGCGCGGCGCAGCGCGTTTGCGGCCTTTCGGCTCATCGGAGCAGTCCTAGATCACGGGGCGGCGGCGCGGGCGGCGTCCGCCAGCAGCTCCAGCCCCGCGGCGGAGAGATTGAGGCAGCCGTCATAGACCGGTTCAGATCCCGAGACATCCACCGCGCATTCCAGTCCGGAATCGGCGGGCGGGACGGCGGCGGGGGTCAGCAGCGCCTCGGCCAGCGCCTCCTCGGTGCAGGCGCCATAGAGCCGGGCCTCGCCGATGGAGATTTGGACGGTGCAGTCCGGCGCCGGGGCGCCGGGCGGGCGGGTGCGCTGGATCGTGACCCCCTCGATGGCGGCGAGGCTGTCCAGCTGGGGCCGGATCTCGGCAAGATCGCCGACCACGACCATCACCATGCGCGCGGGGTCCAGCAGGTCCTGCGCGGCGGCGCGGATGTCTTCGGCGCTGACGGCGAGAACGGCCGGCACGAAGGCCTCCACATAATCGTCCGGCAGGCCGTGCAGGTCGCGGAAGGCGAGCTTGCCGATCAGGCCGGAGGGGGAGGCGGACTGGATGACATAGACGCCGGCGGCGTAATTGCGCGTGCGCGCGGCCTCGTCCTCCGTCGGCGCCTCTGTGCGCAGGCGTTCGATCTCCTTGAACACTTCCTCCAGCGCCGCGCCGGTGACGTCGGTGGTGACGTCGGCGCGGAAGCTCCAATAGCCGTCGCCGATATTGTGGGTGACCGTGGAGCGCGGGCTGTAGGTATAGCCTTTGTCCTCCCGGATATTCTGGGTGATGCGGCTGGTGAAGGCGCCGCCCAGGATTGTGTTGGCGACGCGCAGCTGAACATCGCGCGCATTGTCCGGCCCGAAAGTGGGCAGGCCGAGCAGAATGGTGGATTGCGGCGCGCCCGGACGGTCCAGAAGGATGACGCGCCGGTCGCTGCGCGGGGCGGGCGGCAGGTCCAGCGGCGGCGGCCCGGCGGCCCAGTCCCCGAAGGCCTGACGCAGCGCGTCCTCGACCGCGCCGCGGTCATAGCGGCCGGCGACATAGATATGGGTGCGGGCCGCGCCGTAATTGGCGGCGTAGAAATCGCGCACCTGTTCGGGCGTGTAGGCGGAAAGCTGTCCCTCCGACGGGAAGATGCGGCCATAGGGATGGTCCGGACCGTACAGCGCCTCGGCGAAGATCGCCTGGGCGAGGGGGCCGGGATCGGCCAGCGCGACGGTGAGGTCGCGCACCAGGCTGTCCCGTATGCGCGGCAGCTCGCTTTCCGGCAGGGCCGGCGCGGTGACGACCGCGCCCAGCAGGGCGGCGGCCTCCGCCGCATTTTCCGACAGCACGGACATCGAGATTTCGGTCGTGTGCATGCCGACGCCGATGTCCAGCGAACCGCCCATGCCGGCCGCGGCTTGTGCGAGGCCTGCGCCGTCCATGCCGGCGGCGCCCTCGGCCATCAGGTCGCCGGTCAGGTCCGCCAGCCAGATGTCCTCGCCGTCGTTCAGATTGCCGACGCGGATCTGGACGCTGATCTCGGTCTTCGGCGCCAGGCCGAAGGGGATGAAGGTGATGGCGAGGCCGTTATCCAGCACGATCTCGTCGGTCGCGGGCGGGTCGAAGGGCTCGGGCGCCCCGACCTCCGGCCGTTGCGCCAGCCAGGCGCCGTCGTCAGCGGCGGCGGCCGATCCATCGTCGGGGCGCAAATCCGGAGCCTCGTCCTGGGCGAAAGCGGGGGCGGTAAGCGCGCAGGTCAAAGCCAGCACGGCGGCGAGCGGGGCGCGCGTCATTGGGCGGCTCCGGCGTCGATATAGAGCACGGTGCGGTTGGTGGGACGCAGATAGTCCTGCGCCACCTGCTGGACCAGGTCTGGCGTGACGGCGGCGAAGCGCGCCTCCAGTTCGTGGATGCGCTGCGGGTCGTCGTCGAACATCGCGAAGGCGGCCAGCAATTCGGTGATGCTGATGCGCGTGGCGTCGTCCAGCGTGTCGTAGAGGCCGGACAGCAGCTTGGTGCGCGCGCGCTCCAGCTCCGCCGGGTCGACGGGAGCTGTGCGCAGGGCTTCGATCTGCGCGCTGGCGTCGTTCATGATGGCGCTGCGCTGGCCGGCGTCGTCATGGATCAGGGCGACGGTCCACAGCATCGGTCCCTGATAGGCGAAGAGCGGGCCCATCATGTTGATCCCGCCGAAGATCTCCGACGCGTAGCCGCCGTCCTGAACCAGCGCGCGATAGAGGCGGGAATCGTCGCCGCCGGCCATCATCTCGTGGATCAGGGCGAAGGCGTACCATTCGTCCGTACCGCGTTCGGGGACGTGATAGGCGAAGGCGAGCGCGGGCTGAGGCGCCAGCGGGTCGGTGCGGGTCTCTGTCTTCTCCACCTCCTGACGCGGCTCGGAAATGTCCGGCAAGGCCGGGGCGGGCAGAGACGGGATGGGGCCGAAATATTGCGCGGCCCAGTCGAAGACCTGATCCGGGTCGGCGTCGCCGGCGACCACGAGCACGGCGTTGGCGGGGCTGTAATAGCGGGCGTGGAAGTCGGCGGCCTCTTCCAGCGTGGCGGATTCGATCTCTTCGAGTTCGCCGTAGAAATTATGCGCGTTGTACCAGTTCTGGTTGGCGACCTGGGGCATGTCGAGCCAGGGGAAGCCGCCATAGGGCTGGTTCAGGACGTTCACCTTTACCTCGTTGGCGACGACGCCCTTCTGCTGGGTCAGCGTCTCCTCCGTGATGTCGGGGAAGGCCATGCGGTCGGCCTCCGCCCACAGCACCGCCTCCAAGGCGCTGGAGGGCACGGCCTCGTAATATGACGTCACGTCGAAGGCGGTGGAGCCGTTATTGAGGCCGCCCGAGCCCTCGATCAGCCGGTCGAATTCGCCGCGCGGCAGATGGCGGCTGCCGGTGAACATCAGATGCTCGAACAGATGGGCGAAGCCGGTGCGGCCCATCGGCTCCAGCCGGAAGCCGACATTGTAATAGACGCCGACCGCGACGAGGGGCGCGCTGTGGATGGGCGCGACCACGACCTTCAGGCCGTTATCCAGCGTGCGGTAGGCGATTTCCAGGTCCAGGCCGGCGCCGTCGGCCGGGGCGTTTTCCGCGCCGGAGCCGCCGCCGCCGGCGTCGCAGGCGGTGAGGCCGAGCAGCGCGGCGAAGGCGCAGGTCAGGATGCGGGCATGCATCGAGCGTCTCCCGAAAGGAGGCGTAGTGAGACGCGAAGCCCGCGGGCCGTCAACCGGTCCTTTGCTATCCGAAACCGGCAATCAGCGGCCGGCCGTTCAGGACCGATGCGGCGAGGCCCGCGGCGACCAGCCCGGCGAACAGCAGAAGCCCGGCGGAGCGGTTGGCGCGGAACAGGCGCAGGCAGACGCCGGAGTCGTCGGGGCGGAGGCGGTGGGCCTGCCAGGACAGATGCGCGGCGTAGCCGAGCGCGGCCGCCGCGCCCCAGGGGCCGGCGGCGGCCGCCCCGGCCCAGGCGGCCAGCGCGGCCGACGCGCCATAGAACAAAGCGACGCCTTCCCGCGCGCGGGAGCCAAGGGCGCGGGCGCTGGACTTCACGCCGGCCAGGGCGTCGTCCTCCCGGTCCTGCAGGGCGTAGATCGTGTCATAGCCCAGCGTCCACAGGATCAGGCCGGCATAGAGAAGGATGGCCGGACCGTCGATCCGCCCGCCGCCGGCGGCGTAGCCGACCAGAAGCGGCCAGTTGAACGTGATGCCGAGAAAGAGCTGAGGCCACCAGGTGATCCGCTTCATGAAGGGATAGATCGCCACCAGCGGGATCGAGGCGAGCGCGATGAGCTGGGCCATGCGCGGCAGCAGGAGCAGCACGATCAGCCCGGCCACGCATTGCAGCGCGACGAAGAACCAGGCGTCGTTCAGCGAGACCGCGCCGCTGGCCACCGGGCGGTCGGCGGTGCGGGTCACCCGGCGGTCCAGGTCCGCGTCGACGATGTCGTTATAGGTGCAGCCGGCGCCGCGCATGGCGAAGGCGCCGATGAAAATGAGCACCAGCAGGATCGGGTCCGACCAGGCATAGCCGGTGCGGATTCCCGCCAGCGCCACGCCGCACAGGCCCGGAATGGCCAGCAGCCAGGCGCCCACGGGCCGGTCCCAGCGGGCGAGCCGCATATAGGGGCGCAGTTTCGACGGCGCGCGCTCCACCAGCCCCTTGGCGACGCTGTCGGGCAGAGTGCGGTCTTTGGCGTCGGTCGGCTGGCCGTCCATGGCCGGTGCTTGTGCGCAAGTCGGGAGACATGCGCAAGACGGGCCTGCCGCCGCGCTCTAGGGCGCGGCGAGCAGGACCGCCGGGGCGCGGCCGCTGACGGGGTTCACATAGTGGAAGCCCATCGGCGCGATCTCCGGGAAGGGGGCGTAGACGACGCCGCGCAGCGGCCGGTCGGGCGGCAGCGCCTCCAGGAATTCGGGGGAGGGGGCGAAGCGGGAATTGGCCTCCGCATCGATGCCGGTCCAGCCGCCGAAATAGTTTCCGAGCCAGACATAATCGAGGTCCATGCCGGCGATCTTCCAGACTCCGTCCTCCAGCACCATGTCGTTCTCGTAAATCCCGCCGATATAGGAGCCGGGCCCGGTCTCGCTGGAGTTCATCTGCAGCAGGCGCTCGCGGATGCGGGCGGACTGGCCGTCCGGGGCGACGGTGACGACGGGCTGGACCTTCTGGTGCAGCGTCATGCCGGAGCCGAACCGCCCGCCGAGGCCGTAGCGGTATTTCAGGGATTCGCGCACGCGCTCCCGCCCGACATAGGCGCCGACATAGGACAGCTCCTTGTAGCCGTTCTCCGAGAAGACGTCGGCGGTGTCGTCCCACTGGAACTCGTCGATGTAATAGCCATAGGCGTTGGAGACGTTTTCCGCCCCGTCATAGGCGATGGCGACGGCAAGGCGCCGCTCGGCCTCCGCCATCGCGCCGTCCAGATCGTCCGGCGCGGTGGCGGCTTCTTCCAGTGCGGGGTGAGGCGCGCCGGGGTCGGTGAAGCTGAAGGGCGGGACAAAGACGCCGGGATAGGCGCCGACCTGCCGGGCGGGGAGACGGTCGGGCGGGAACTCGGCGCTGGGCCCGTCCGGGCCCATCGCGGCGTTCGCCCAGCCTTTGGCGGAGTCGGCCTTCATATGCGGGAAGATGCGCATGGCGGCGATCCTCCAGACGCCGCCCTCTTTCCTGTAGGCGTTCTCGAAGATGGAGAGCGACCAGGCTCCGGTCGCGTTGTCCGCGCCGACCATGCCGAGCTCCACCCCGCGCGCGGTGGCGCTGACCCCGTCCGGGGCGACCGAGATGACGGACTGGATCTGGATATGGTCGTTCAGCTCCCCCCATTGCAGGCCGGGAGGGCCGAACCGCTCCAGCCCCCTGCGGATGCTGGCGCGCCCGACATAGACGCCCTCATTGTCCCGCCGGAAGGTGGCGTAGTCGGCGAACAGGTCGGCGACGTCGTCCCACATCTTGCGGTCGACATAATAGCCGTAGGCGTTCTGGAGATTGCGGATCTCCGCCTCGTCGTTCAGCCGGCCGATGCGGGGGATCAGGCCGGCGAGCGCGGCGCCGATATCGGCGTCTTCCATCGGGGTTACAGATGCGGGCGCGGGGACCGGCGTGCCGGCCTTTCGCGGGTCGTAGTGGAAGGGAACGATCTCCCCGCCATTGGGCGTGTTGCGCCAGCCCTGGGAATAGGAGCCTTCGAACCGGCCGTAATAATTGGAGAACGCGATCATCCAGACGCCGTCCTGCAGGACGTATTCGTTTTCATAGATGCCGCCGGACCAGCGCGCCTCGTCGCCCGGCTGGCGCAGCATGGCGACCTCGTGCCAGCGGCCATAGCCGCGCACGCCGTTGGCGGAGATGTTGAGGACCGGGGACATCACCATCGCGGCGTTGAGCTGACCCTCCGCCAGGCCGTCATGGCCGCCGGCCGCGGCGCGCAGATGGGCGGCGATCTCCGCCCGGCCCACCGCCGCGCCATTGCGGTCCCGCATCAGGGCGTCCGGCGCGAACAGGGCGGCGGCCCGGTCCCACAGGCCGAACTGGATATAGTGGGCATAGGCGTTCTGGACGCGGCGGATGGCGCGCAGGCCCTCGGCGAGCGCGACGCGCGCCTGCAGCCGGGCGGCGCGTTCGGCCAGAGACGGTGCGTCCTGGGCGGACGCCGGCGCCCCGGAGGCGAGCGGCAGGGCCTCGGCGCCGAAGACACCGCCGTTCAGCGCCACCTCGGCCTGCGCCGTGCTGGGCGCCGTGCCGGTGAGCGCGAGCGTGCCGTCGGCGGCCTTGATGAGCGCGGTCTCGTAGGGATCGGCGAGGGGCAGAATGGTCACGTCTTCGGTGGTGACGACCCGCCGCCCGTCGATCGCGTCGAGCGAGGCGATCAGGCTTGCCAGTTCCGTGTCGCTGTCGGCGGTCCCGGAGAGGTGGATGTCGCGGCCCGAGACGGAGACGTCCATCGGATGGATCGCCCCAGTGACGACGCCGTCGGCGGCGCGGGTGATCTGGCGTTCGATCGCCGCCGCCCGTTCGGGAA
>CAJXKJ010000066.1 GCA_913055605.1 uncultured Euryhalocaulis sp.
AGGAAGTGCCGCGCTTCGAGTCTCTGAAATACAATGCCGTCAATGGCCGCGCCGGGCCCAGCCGCGACCATCCCATTCTCTGGCGATACGAACGCAAGGGCCTGCCGCTCCTGATCATCAAGGAAAGCCAGAACTGGCGCCGGGTGCGAGATCCGGAAGGCGCCGAAGTCTGGGTGCATGCCCGCATGCTGGAGCCGGGCAACCGCGCCATGGTCCAGGCTGACACGGTGATGCACCGGGACCCGGACGCAATGAGTCCCGAGATTGCCCGCATCGAGGCCACTGTCCTGGTTGAACTCGGGAGCTGTGAGCGGGGCTGGTGCCGTGTCTCGGCCGGGCAATATCGCGGCCACGTTCCCGCCCGCGCCCTTTGGGGCATCGAGACCAGCGCCGCCGCGCTCTGATTCCCGCTCCCGCAAAGCCGCAGCGCATGGTTGACAAGCCGGGCCGCACAGGCTCGAACGGCCTCTTGCGCTTGAATGAACAAGGGAACCGCCATGTCCGGACCGCACGATTACCACACGCCCCAATCCTCCTATTCGAAGGAAGACCTGCTGAAATCCGGCGCCGGCGGCTATTTCGGCGGCGGCGGGGCCATCGACGATGAGGGCGATGGCGGCGCGGGCGGCGATTTTGGCGGCGGCGGCGGCCTGGGCGGCGCCGCGGACGGCAAGGCCGCCGGGGCCGGCGGCTTCGGCGGCGGCGGCGGGGGCGCGGTATCGGCCGATGGCGGTGCGGGCGGCTTTGGCGGCGGCGGCGGCTCCGCCGTCGAGGGCGCCGGCGGGGTCAGCCAGTTCGGCGGCGGGACGGGCAGCAGCATTGCCGAGGACGAGGGCGGCGGCGGCGGCGCGGCGTTCGGCGGCGCGATCTTTGTCCGCAAGGGCGGCAGCCTGACCATCACCGGATCGGGCGCGCTGTCCGGCGGAACGGTGACAGGCGGCGCCGGGTCGGGGGCCGGGACGAACGGCAGCGCGGCGGGGACGGGCATCTTCCTGCAGGACGCCACGGTCACCTTCAATCCGGGGTCCGGCCAGACCCAGACGATCAGCGACAGCATCGCCGACGATTTCGGCAACACGGACCGCAATTCCGACGGCGTGGCCGGCGATGCGTCGCCGGGCGGAACGGTGGTGAAGGCCGGCGCCGGGGCGACCACGCTGGGCGGCGCCAACACCTATAGGAACGGCACGACGGTCAGCGCCGGGACGCTGAACCTGACCGGGTCGGTCGTGTCCGACGTTACGGTGACCGGCGGGACGTTCGCCAATACGGGCGCGGTGAACGCCGGCGGTGCGGTGAATGGCGGCCTGTGGAGCGAGAACGGGACGACCAGCGGCAAGGTCACGGTCAATAGCGGCGGCACGCTGGGCGGCAATGGCACGGTGGCCGGCGGGGTTACGGTGAGCGGCGGCACGCTGGCCGCGGGCAATTCGGTCGGGACGCTGAACACCGGCGACCTGACCCTGAACGGTGTGCTGGAGGTGGAGATCGACGGCGGCGGAAACGCCGACCTGATCAATGTCACCGGCGCGGTCGACATTGCCGGCATGAGGCTGGACCTGAAGAGTTTCGGCGACATCGCAAACCTGTCGCTGTCCGGCGCCAAGGTCATCATCGCCAATGACGGGGCGGACGCGGTGACCGGCGGGCTGGGCGAGGGGCTGGGCCTGAACACGGCGGGGGATTTGTTCTCCGCCTATCCGGCGACGACGGCAGGCGACGGCAACGACGTGGCGGTCAGCTTCTTCCGCACCGGCAAGACGCTGAACGATGGCGATGTGGTGAGCGAGAGCGTCACCTTCCCGGACAATTTCCCGGGCTTCACCTTCACGGTGAACGGGACGGGGACGTATTCCGGCGTGATTGCGGAAAGCGGCACGCCGGTGACGGTGACCAAGACCGGCACGGGGTCGCTGGTCCTGACGCAGGACAATGGCTTCAGCGGCGGCCTGATCCTGGGCAATGGTGGGATCAGCCTGCAGTCCGACCAGGCGGCGGGAACCGGGACGATCACCACGCTGGGCTCGGTGATCGATTACGGCGCGGGCGTGACCATCGCCAACCTGATCAATCTGAACTCCGACCACACCCAGCTTCAGGCCGGGGCCGGCGGCGCCACGCAGAGCGGGGCGATCGGCCAGACCGGCGGGGCGCGGCCGCTGGAAAAGATCGGCGCCGGGGCGCTGACGCTGTCCGGAACGAACACGTTCACCGGTGCGATGACCGTGACGGGCGGCACGCTGAATCTGGCGGGCGGATCGGCGCTGTCCGACGCCGCGCCGGTCAATATCGCATCGGGCGCGACCCTGTTCGTGGTGCACAGCGAGATGGTCGGCTCGCTCGGCGGCGCGGGGTCGGTGACCATCGGCGCGGGCCAGACGCTGGCCGCCGGAGCGAACGACGGCTCCACGACGCTGTCGGGGTCCATCGGCGGGGATGGCGGCCTGACCAAGGTGGGGGCGGGGACGTTCACCGTCGCCGGGACCAACACATTCGGCGGCGCGGTCTCCATCGCCGGCGGGACGCTGGACGTACAGGGCGGGGCGGCGATCCCCGACGACAGACAAGTCAGCATCGATGCGGCGGGGGCACTGTCGGTCGGCGCGTCGGAGACGATCGGCTCCCTGACCGGATCGGGCGGCGTGACGCTGGGCGCGGGCCAGACGCTGACCACCGGCGGCGACGACAGCTCTACGACCTTCTCCGGCGCGTTCAGGGGAACCGGCGGGTTGACCAAGACGGGGTCCGGCAATTTCACCCTGACCGGCACCAGCAGCCATAGCGGAACCACGACGGTCGCCGGCGGGGTGCTGACCGTGAACGGGGTGCTGGCCTCCCCGGCCCAGGTCCAGTCCGGCGGGCGGCTGCAGGGGACGGGGACGGTCGGGCCGCTCGGCAATTCGGGCACGGTCGCGGCCGGCAATTCCATCGGGACGCTGACCGTCACGGGCGACGCCGTCTTCCAGCCGGGTTCGGTGCTGGAGGTGGAGGCGGCGGCCGACCTGACCGCCGACCTGATCCAGGCGAGCGGCGCGGCCACGGTCAATGGCGGCCAGGTGGAGGTCATCGCGCTGGACCCGGCCACCAGCTATGTGAACGGCAGCCGGTGGACCATCGTAAACGCCGGGGGCGGCGTCACGGGGGCGTTCGACGGGGTCGCCGACAATTCGGCGCTGCTGGATTTCTCGCTGAGCTATGACGCCACGAACGTCTATCTGGACCTGCTGGCGGGCGGGCTGAACTTCGACGCCGTCGCCCAGACGCCGAACCAGGCGAGCGCGGCGGCGGTGCGCAATCTGGGCCAGGACGGCGACTCCCTGGCCGTGTTCAACACGCTGCTGACCCTGTCGCCGGACGATCTGCGCGATGCGCTGGACGCGATTTCCGGCGAACCCTATGCGGCCTGGCAGTTCGCGATCCTGGAGCCGACCGACCTGTTCCAGAACGCGCTGCGCCGGCGTGCGGGGCAGGGCTTCCCCGGCGCGATGGTGCGCGGCCGCACGCTGGAGGGGGAGAATGTCTGGGGCGCGCTGCTGAGCGAGGCGGGGGAGATGTTCCCGAGCGAGGCCGGAAACCTGACCCATCGCTTCTATGGCGCGGCGGGCGGCGCGGACGGCAGCCGGCTCTGGAACGGCGCGGTCGTCACCGGCGGGGCGGCCTTCGGCTATACGGAGGGCGACGCGGAGGTGCGCGAGCGCAACGCCTCGGCCGACATCCAGACATGGCATGCGGGCGTCTATGGCGCGTGGGACAGCGATCCGTTCCGCCTGTCCGGCGCGGCGACCTATGCCTTCCACGAAATCGACGGGGTGCGCGGCGTCGCCTATCCGGGCCTGTCGCGCATCGCCACGGTGTCCCTGGACGCCGAGAGCTTCGCGGCGAACGCTGAAGGCGCGTGGAGCCTGCCGACGCCGGACCGGTTCCCGCATCTGGCCCCCATCGTGGCGCTGGATTACCTGCAGGTCTGGATGGACGGCGGGTCCGAAACCGGAGCCGGAGCGCTGAACCTGACGCTGGCGGACGCGGACTACGACCGGTTCGACGCCGGCGTCGGCATGATGGTCAGCGACACGGTCCGCATCGGCGGGGCGCCGGTCTCTTTCGACATCCGGGTGCTGTACGAGCACACGCTGGGCGATGTACAGCCGCAGCAGGGCCTGCTGCTGGAAGGCGCGCCGGGGACGCCCTTCACCGTCGTGGCGCCGGAACGGGCGCGCGAATGGATGCGCTTCGGCATGTCCGCGGACGCGCCGCTGACCGACAGCCTGTCGATGACGCTGCGATATGACGGCGCCTACGCCTTTCATGGCGAAAACCATCAGGGCACGCTCTGGCTGAACTGGAAATTCTAGAGCGTATTGCAGCGCAGCATGGGGTGCGCCTAGCCTGTCGGGATGACACGCCCGACCCTCGCCGTTCTGGCCGCCGCCGCTTTCCCCTTCGCCGCTTTTCCCTTGGCAGCAGGGGCGCAGGAGGCGCCGCCGCCCGGCGAGGTTCCGCTGATCGCGGAACTGGCCGCCGCGCCGTCGGCCGCGCGGATCGAGGCGGACATCCGCCGCCTGGCCGGGTTCGGCACGCGCCATACGCTGAGCGACACCGAAAGCGATACACGCGGGATCGGCGCGGCAAGGCGCTGGATCGAGGATGAGTTCAACCGGATCTCCGCCGAGTGCGGCGGCTGTCTGGAAGTGTTCACGGTTTCCGGCTTCGTCGAGGGCGAGGAACGGGTTCCGGACCGCACCGAGATCGTGAACGTCGTGGCGCTGCAGCGCGGGACGCTGGACCCGGACCGCATCATCGCCATGTCGGGCGACATCGACAGCCGCGTCTCCGACGTCATGAATTTCACCGACGACTCCCCGGGCGCCAACGACAACGCCTCCGGCGTCGCCGGGGTGCTGGAGGCCGCGCGCATCCTGAGCCGGCACGAATTCGCCGGGACGATCGGCTATTTCGCGCTGAGCGGGGAGGAGCAGGGCCTGTACGGCGGGGAGATCCTGGCCGCATACGCGCTGGAGCAGGGCTGGAATGTCGCCGGGGTGCTGAACAACGACATGATCGGCAATTCGCGGGGCATCGACGGGGTGGTCGACAATTCGACCGCCCGCGTCTTTTCCGAAGGCACGCGCGCGGTGGAGACGGACGAGGAGGCGCGCGAGCGCCGGTTCGAGGGCGGGGAGGTCGACTCCGCGTCCCGCAACCTTGCCCGCTACGCCGACCGGATGGCGGATCTGTACGTGCCCAATCTGGACGTGATGATGATCTATCGGCTGGACCGGTTCGGGCGCGGCGGCCACCACCGGCCGTTCAACGACGCCGGCATGCCCGGCGTGCGGATCATGGAGACGCACGAGGATTATCGCCGCCAGCATCAGGACATCCGGGTCGAGGACGGGGTGGAATACGGCGACGTGGTGGAGGTCGTGGATTTCGACTACGCCGCGAAGCTGACCGGGCTGAACATCGCGGTGCTGGCCGGGATCGCCGGGGCGCCGCCCATCCCCGCGGACGTCGCCATCGCGGGCGAGGTGTCGCCGGACACGACGCTGAGCTGGACGCAGGCGGCGGGGCCGGAGGCGGCCAATCTGGCGGGCTATCGCGTGCACTGGCGCCTGACGACCGAGCCGCAATGGCAATGGAGCCGCTGGGCCGGGAAGACAGACTCCTACACGCTGCCGAACATCGTCATCGACAATTATCTGTTCGGCGTGTCGGCCGTCTCCACGGACGGATACGAAACGCCGGTCGTGTTTCCGGGCGCGGCGGGGGCGTTCTGAAGTTACGCAACAAAATGGTTGCGTAACGCGCGCGGACGTGCAGGATACGCGCAACCAGGAGGTTGCGCTATGCAGGATTCAATCGAACGCGATGTCGAGGTCGCCGCGCCGCCCGCGCGGGTGTGGGAGGCCCTGACCGACTATCGCCAGTTCGGCCAGTGGTTCCGGGTCGATCTGGAAAACCCCTTCGCCATCGGAGAGGTGACGCGCGGCGTCACGACCTTCCCCGGCTATGAGGGGCACCGCTGGATTTCCATCACGCGGGTCATGGAGGCCGAGGCGGTGTTCGCCTTCGACTGGCCCCACGGCGAGGGCGACGAAGCCGCCAGCGGCCCGATGACCCGCGTGACCTTCCGTCTGGAGCCGGTTTCGGGCGGCACGCTGGTCCATATCGCCGAGACCGGCTTCATGGGCCTGCCCGAGGATGCGCGGATGGAGGCCCTGCGATCCAACACCAAGGGGTGGGAGATCCAGGCCGGGAATATCAAAGCCTATGTCGGGGGCTAGCGCGGCCGCGGCGGCGCCGGTCTTCGCAGCGCTGGGCGACGCGACGCGGCTGGCGCTGGTGTCGCGGCTGGATGACGGGCGGCCGCGCTCCATCGCGCGGCTGAGCGAAGGCTTCGACCTGACCCGGCAGGGCGTCAGCAAGCATCTGAAGGTCCTGGAAGACGCCGGCGTCGTGCGCAGCGAGCGGGTGGGGCGGGAGAGCCAGTATGTGATCGACCTGGCCGCGATCCGCGAGGCGCGGGACTATCTGGCCCGGGTCGGGGCGCAATGGGACGACGCGCTCGGCCGGTTGAAAGCCTTTGCCGAGGACGGGGTGGCCGAGGATGGCGGCAAATGACCGGCCTTGCGGACAGGCGGCCCGAGGAGGATTCTGTCGCCATGCCCCGGGTCAGCTTTACCGAGAACCTGAAACGCCATGTCGACTGTCCGCCGCAGGACGCGGCGGGCGGGACGGTGCGCGCGGTTCTGGAAAACGTGTTCGCGGACAATCCGCGGCTGGGCACCTATGTGCTCGACGACCAGCGCCGGCTTCGCAAGCACGTCACGGTGTTCGTCAATCGTGAGATGATCGCGGACCGCGAGGGGCTGAGCGACGCGGTGGGCGAGGGCGACGAGGTGTTCGTCTTCCAGGCGCTCTCCGGCGGCTAGAGGCCGAGGAGAGGGCGGCAGGAAACGGTTTCGGGGAGGGAAGCCATGACCGACGCGTTCCACGTGGCCACGCGCAAGGGCCTGTTCCGGTACGAGCGGCGCAATGGCGGATGGCAGGCCGGCGCGCCGGCCTTTCTGGGCGAGCCGGTGTCGGCGGTTCTGACCGATCCGCGCGACGGGGCGATCTACGCCGCGCTGCGCCTTGGCCATTTCGGCCAGAAGCTGCACCGGTCCCGCGATGGCGGAACGAGCTGGGAGGAGCTGGAGGCGCCGAAATTCGGGGCCGAGCCGCCGCCGCCCAGCCCCGCGAACGCCGAGAATTTCGAAGCCGACATGGCCGCGCGCAAGGCCGCGCAGACCGTCGACACGATCTGGATCATGACCGCGGGCGGGGCGGACCAGCCGGGCGTACTGTGGGCCGGGACGCTGCCCGGGGCGCTGTTCAAGAGCAAGGACCATGGCGAGAGCTGGTCGCTGGTCGAAAGCCTGTGGAACGTGCCGGAGCGGGCCAAATGGTTCGGCGGCGGCGCCGACCTGCCGGGCATTCATTCGGTTCATGTCGATCCGCGCGATTCCGCGAAGCTGACCGTGGGCGTGTCCTGCGGCGGGGTGTGGAAGAGCGACGATGGCGGGGAGACCTGGCGGCAGGCCGGGCAGGGCCTGCGCGCGGCGTTCCTGCCGCCGGAGATGCAGTACGACCCGGTGAGCCAGGACCCGCACCGGCTGGCCCATAGCGGCGACACGGTCTGGTGCCAGCACCATAACGGCGTCTTCCTGTCCCGCGACGGCGGCGAGAGCTTCACCGAGATCGAGGAGGCCGGGCCGTCGGTCTTCGGCTTCGCCGTGGCGACCCATCCGGACGATCCGGAGAGCGCCTGGCTGGTCCCCGGGGTGAAGGACGAGACGCGCGTGCCGGTGGACGGCAAATTCGTGGTGACGCGCACGCGCGACGGCGGCAAGAGCTTCGAGGCGCTGTCCAACGGCCTGCCGGACGGGCCGGCCTGGGACCTGGTCTATCGCCACGCGCTGGACATCGACGGGACGGGGGAGCGGCTGGTCATGGGCTCCACGACCGGCAATTGCTGGCTGACCGAGGATGGCGGGGACAGCTGGATTTGCGTCAGCACCTATCTGCCGCCGATCGCTGCGGTCGCCTGGGCCTGATCTCCGACCCGATCCCCCCTCACGCGCCCGTGTCTTGGGCGCGCCGAAAGGGGCGCTATGCTTCCGGCAAAGCGCCGGGAGAGGCGCAGATCGGGAGGATCGCATGAACCGCACGCTTCTGAGCAGCACGCTTCTGGCCGCCGCCGTCACGGGGGCGCTGGCCGCGCCGGCCTTCGCGCAGCAGGCCGAGCCCGAACGCTCCATCCTGGAGGTCGCGGACAATCTGTACCGCGTCCAGTCCGGCGAATGGTTCGGCATGGCGCTGGTCACCGACGAGGGCATCCTGCTGGCCGACCCGCTGAACCTGGACTCCGCGACCTGGCTCAAGAGCGAGCTGGAGGAGCGGTTCGACGTTCCGGTCGAGTACATCGTCTATTCCCACCACCACGCCGACCACGCCTCCGGCGCGCAGGTCTGGCCGGACGCCACGGTGATCGCGCACGAGGCGGCGGCCGCGCCGCTGACCCCGCCCGAGGACGCCGAGGCGCTGGCCCAGTTCGAGGGGCAATTCGGATCGGAAAGCCCGTTCGGCGGCACGCGCGCCCCGGACGAGACCTGGTCCGGCACCGAGCACGAGATCACGCTGGGCGGGGAGACCGTGAAGCTGATCCATGTCGACGCCGCGCACGCGGCGGACATGGCTTATGTCCTGTTCCCGGAGCAGCGGACGCTGTTCGTGGTGGACGTCATCAATATCAAGCGGCTGCCCTTTATCGGCGCCGGCTTCTCCGAAGCGGAACTGGACGGCCTGACCGATCTGGCGATGGCCCAGCAATTCGACACCGTGGTGCCCGGCCATGGCGATATCGGAACGCCCGAGGATGTGGAGCGCCACCGCCAGTATCACCGCGACGTCATCGCCGGGGTCCAGCAGGGCCTGGACGAGGGCAAGTCGCTGGAAGAGATCCAGGCTGAGCTGACGCTGGACGAATATGCGGAGTGGAGCGCCTATGAGCGTCACGGCCAGAACGTGGCCGGCGCCTATGCCTATCTGACCGCCGACTAGACCAATCAGAGGGCGCAACGCCCCGGGGAGGACATCGATGAAGCGTTTTCTGATCGCCGCCGCCATGGCCGGCGTCGCGGGCCCGGCTCTGGCGCAGGGCGCGCCGGAACGGTCGATCACGCCGGTGGAGGGCGACCTCTACCGCTTTCAGGACAACAGCCATTTCGGCCTGTATCTGGTCACGGACGACGGGATCGTGGTCACCGACCCGCTCAATCGCGGCGTCGCGGACTGGCTGAAGGGCGAGCTGGAGAGCCGGTACGACGTGCCGGTCCGCTATGTTCTGTACACGCACCATCACGCCGACCACGCATCCGGCGCGGCGGCATGGCCGGACGCCACGGTGGTGGCGCATGCGGACGCCGCGGCGGCGCTGACCCCGCCGTCCGACCCGGCGGCGCGCGAACGGTTCGACGCGCAGTTCGGGCCGGACGCAAACTATGGCGGCACGCGCGCGCCGGACGAGACCTTCGCCGGCGACGAGCATGACATCATGCTGGGCGGCGAGACGGTGCGCTTCATCCATGTCGGCGGCAATCACGCCAGCGACATGTCGCTGATCCTGTTCCCGGGCCAGGACACGCTGTTCGCGGCGGACATCATCAGCGGCCGGCGGCTGGCCTTCATGAACATGCCGGGCTTCGAGCCGGACGATCAGCAGGCGATGATCGACGCCGCGCTGGAGCAGGAGTTCGAACATTTCGTGCCCGGGCACGGCGACATGGGCGACCGCGACACGATCGTGGAATACGGCGCCTATTTCGACGATTTGGTCGCCGGTGTTCAGGCCGGGATCGACGAGGGCAAGTCCCTGGAGGAAATCCAGCAGACGCTGCTGCTGGAGGAGTATTCCGACTGGGGCGCCTACGACATCTGGCGTGAAGGCAATATCGAAGGCGCCTACACCTACCTGACCCGCGAAGACGGCTAGCGGAAACGAAAAGGACGCGGGAGCCGGAGCGCCCGCGTCCTTGCCGTCCTCCCCAAGAGGCGCTGCCGCCGGCTGTCTTGTCCCTTCCGGGCGCAGCCGTGCGGGGTTCTATTCGCCGACGGTCAAATGCCGCCGGGCGGTTTCCAGATCGCAGGTGTAGTCCTGCAGCTCGTATCCGCCGAACTGGGCGTAGGTGTAGCTGCGCTCATACGGTTCGGTCAGATAGGCCGGGTCGGTGATCGTCATCGTGTTGCGGTAGCGGCGGCCCCCGTCCAGCAGCTCGAATTGCTCCACCACATGTTTCTGGTCGCTGGAGTCGACCGACTGGTCGTGGCCCCAGACCGAGGGCGCGAAGCCGACCGTGTCGACGATCAGGCCGCCGTCGTCTGTGTAGTGGCCGATGGAATGGCCGAGCGGCGACGGCTCCAGGTCCGCCGGGTGTTCGTCCATGTCCAGATGGACGGTGCGGCGGGCGTTATCGACTTCGTAGGCGATCTCCAGCGTGTCCTCGTCCAGCCGCGTGATGCGCGACGGATAGGGCTGGCCCGCGATGCCCGGCAGGGTCGGCGGCTCGCAATTGAAGCTGGGTTCCTCGGACGGATCGAAATCGGCGAACATCGCCTCGCCGGCTTCGTTCAGGGGCAGGTCGGTTTCGCGTTGCACGTCGTCGGGGCGGTCGAGGCCGAGCGGGTTGAACCCGCCTTCCGGCGCGAAGGTCCACACGCCGGTGAAGTCCGTGGACGGCGGCACGGGGGCGGCCGGGGCGCGCTTCACCCCTTCGCCCCAGGACCACAGCTCGCTGCCGTCCTCCTTCACCACGACGGTCGTGTAGTAGAAATTCTTGGAGGCGTCGCGGTCGGGATTGCCGCGGATGGTCACGTGCTCGCCCGCGGTCAGGTCGCCGCGATTCCAGCCGAAGCGCATCAGCACCGTGGTCGAGTTCATCTCGTAGGTGCGGGTCTCCATCTCCCCATTTGCGCCGATCCCTTCGACGACCGCATAGACATGAGGGTTACGCCAGGAGAATTCGGTCACCGTTCCGGTGAAGTCGACCTCCGTCTCCATATCGAAATTGGCGCGCGAATGGTGCGCGATGGCGGGGCCCGCGAGACAGGCGGCGAGCGCGGCGGCGGAAACAGCCTTGAGGCTGGCAGATTTCATATTGGCGTCCTCCCTGCCCGGATAATGTCCCTAGAGCTTCAGGGCGTCCAGCACGGCGTCTGCAGCATCTTCAGTCCAGACCTGAACATCGACATTGAAGCGGGCCAGCGCGTCCGCCGTTTCCTCTGGCGGCACGGGGCCGGCGGGGTGGGGGTTGAGGATCACGCGCGCCGGCGGCGCCCAGCGGCCGCGCATCGCCTCCACGGCGGTCAGCGTATGGCTGATCGCGCCCAGATAGGTGCCGCAGACCAGAATCGGGCGCGCCTGCAGCGCCAGGATCAGGTCCAGGTTCAGCCCGTCCTGCGCGATGGGGGACATCAGGCCGCCGGCCCCCTCGATAAAGACCGGCCCCGGCGCGCCGTCCGCCGCCTGGCCGCAGAACGCCGCGATGTCGGACAGGGACAGCGCTGCGCCCGCCCGCGAAGCCGCCATGTCGGGCGACAGGGCGGCGGCGAAGCGCCAGGGCGTGATGGCGGCGACGGTTTCCGGCGTGGCTTCGCAGTCCAGCGCGGTCAGCAGCCGGGCGCTGTCGCTGGTCGCGATGTCGTCCGCGTTGAAGCCGGACAGGACGGGTTTCAGCGCCAGCGGGTCGTGGCCGCGCTTCAGCGCCGCGGCCAGCAGGGCGCACAGGATATGCGTCTTGCCCGCGTCGGTGCCGGTGGCGGTGACGAAGAAGGGCGGGATCATGTCAGGACCGTTCGCATGGCATCGGCCAGGGCGTCGACCTGCGCCTCCTCATGCGCGGCGCTGAATGTGATGCGCAGGCGCGCGGTCCCCTTGGGCACGGTCGGCGGGCGGATGGCGGCGACCAAGAAGCCGGCCTCGGCCAGCGCGCGGGAGGCGGCCAGGGCGCTGTCCGGATCGCCGAGCACGACCGGAACGATGGGCGAGGCGGGCGCGGGCAGGCCGAGCGCGGCGCAGAAGCGGGCGGCGAGCGCCAGCGGCCGGGCGCGCAGATCCGCGTCGGCCTCGATGATCTCCAGCGCCTTCAGCGCCGCGCCGGCGGCGGCCGGGGGCGGGGCGGTGGTGTAGACGAAGGCGCGCGCGCGCGTGCGCAGCAGCTCGCAGACCGCATGCGAGGCGGCGAGATAGCCGCCATAGGCGCCGGCGGCCTTGCTGAGCGTGCCCATCTGAAGCGGCGCGCAGGCCGGCGGGTCGAAGGCGTAGGCGGCGCCCTTGCCGTCCGCGCCCACCACGCCGAAGCCGTGCGCGTCGTCGACCAGCGCCCAGACGTCGAATTCGTCCGCCAGCGCCAGAAGCGCGGGCAGGGGGGCAAGGTCGCCGTCCATGGAGAACACGCCGTCGGTCAGCAGCATGGCGCGGCTGTGCGCGGCGCGCTTTTCCTGAAGGATCGCGCGCGCGGCGTCGACGTCGTTATGGGGGAAGATTTCGACGTGCGCGCCGGACAGGGAGGCCCCGGCGTGGAGGCAGGAATGGGCCAGCGCGTCGATCAGGATCAGGTCGCCGCCGCCGACCAGCGACGGCGCGATGGCGAGATTGGCCAGATAGCCGGAGCCGAACACGATGGCGTCCTCGGTCCCCTTGAAGGCGGCGATGCGCCGTTCCAGCGTCTGCAGCAGGGGATAGGCGCCGGTGACCAGGCGCGATGCGCCGGCGCCCGCGCCGAAATCGCGGGCGGCCTGGACCGCGGCGTCGATTACCTCGGGATGCTGGGCCAGGCCCAGATAGTCGTTGAAGCTGAAATTGATTAGGGCGCGGCCGTCCCGCTCCACCATCGCGCCGCCGCGCGGGGTCGTCTCGGCCACCGAGCGGCGCAGGGACAGCGCCCCCAGCCGCGACAGCTTGCCGGCGGCGAAATCCTGCAGGGACCGGGATGATGAGCCGTCATTCATGCTTCCGCTGTCGCACGAAGCGCGGCTTTGCTAAAGCCCGACGATCCGATGAGCGCCGACGACACATCCGCCCGCCCGCATCTGTGGCGGCCCTATACGCAGATGAAGACCGCGGCGCCGGCCCTGGCGGTCGCCCGGGCCGAGGGCGCGCGCCTGTGGCTGGAGGACGGGCGGGCGCTGATCGACGGCATCGCCAACTGGTGGACGGCCTGCCACGGCCACCGCCATCCGCACATCGTGGAGGCGGTGGAGGCGCAGCTGGCGCGCGCGGCGCATGTCATGCTGGGCGGGCTGACGCATGCGCCGGCCGAATTGCTGGCCGCGCGGCTGGCGGCGCTGGCGCCGGCCGATCTGGATCACGTCTTCTTCTGCGAGTCCGGGTCGGTGTCGGTCGAGATCGCGATGAAGATGGCGGTCCAGTTCTGGATCAATCGCGGCGAGGCGGGGCGCACGAAATTCGTCAGCTTCCGCGGCGGCTATCACGGGGACACGTTCGCGACGATGAGCGTGTGCGACCCGGAAGAGGGGATGCACACGCTGTTCCGCGGCGTCCTGCCGGAGCAAATCCTGGCCGATCTGCCGACGGACGACGCCAGCGCGGCGGCGTTCGAGGACCTGCTGGCGCGGGAGGCGGGGCGGACGGCGGCGGTGGTGATGGAGCCGATGGCCCAGGGGGCGGGCGGGATGCGTTTCCATTCCGCCGAGACGGTGCGGCGGGTGCGGGCGGCGTGCGACGCGCATGGCGTGCTGCTGATCTTCGACGAGATCATGACCGGGTTCGGGCGGCTGGGCGCGATGTTCGCCAGCGATCTGTGCGGCGTGGCGCCGGACATCATGACGGTGTCCAAGGCGCTGACCGGCGGGACGCTGCCGCTGGCCGCCGCCATCGCCAGCC
>CAJXKJ010000067.1 GCA_913055605.1 uncultured Euryhalocaulis sp.
CCTATGTGCTGGGCAAGCCGGAAGAGGCGGCCGCCGCCTACAAGGCGCGCTTCCTCGCCACGCAGGAGATCGTGGAGAAGCATCTGTCGGCGCATGACTGGATCGCGCTGGACCGGCCGACCATCGCCGACCTCTCTCTGGCCGGCTACGTCTTTTATGACGGCGAGACGTGCCTAAATCTGGAGGAGAACCCCGCCACGGCGGCCTGGCGGGAACGGATCCGGGCCTTGCCGCACTGGAAGGGGCCCTATGAGGTGTTCGAGCGCGCCATGCCGGCGCGCGGATAAGGACAAAGGCGCGTATGACCAAGCCCTATATCTATGACGCGGTGCGCACCCCGCGCGGCAAGAAGAAGAACGGCGCGCTGCACGAAATCACGGCCCTGTCGCTGGCGACCCAGCAGCTTGAGGCGATCCGCGACCGCAACGGGCTGGACACCGCGCTGGTCGACGACGTGATCCTGGGCTGTGTCACGCCGGTCGGTGAACAGGGGGCGGACATCGCCCGCTCCGCCGTGCTGAACGCCAACTACGCCCAGACCACCGCGGGGGTGCAGATCAATCGCTTCTGCGCGTCGGGGCTGGAGGCGGTGAACATGGCCGCCGCCAAGGTCGCCTTCGACGAGGCGGAGTTCGCCATCGGCGGCGGCGTGGAGTCGATGAGCCGCGTGCCCATGGGCTCCGACGGCGGCGCGCTGATGGCCGATCCGGCGGTCACATACGACCACAATATCGTGCCGCAGGGCGTCAGCGCCGACCTGATCGCGACCAAGTTCGGCTATTCGCGGGACGATGTGGATGCGCTGGCGGTCGAAAGCCAGAAGCGCGCGGGGGAGGCATGGGCCGACGGCCGCTTCGCCAAATCCATCGTGCCGGTGAAAAACCAGCTGGGCCTCGTCCAGCTGGACCATGACGAGCATATGCGGCCGGACACCGACATGCAGACCCTCGGCGGGCTGAAATCGGCATTCAAGGATCTGGCCGAATTTGTCGGCCTGGATTCCATGGCGATCCAGAAATATCCGGAGGTGGAGCGGATCGACTGGGTCCACACCGCCGGCAATTCCTCCGGCATCGTGGACGGATCGGGCGCGGTGCTGGTCGGCTCGAAGAAAGCCGGCAAGGCGGCGGGCCTGACCCCGCGCGCGCGCATCGTGGCGACCGCCGCTATCGGGTCGGAGCCCACAATCATGCTGACCGGGCCGATCACGGTGACGAAGAAGGTGCTCGCCAAGGCCGGCATGGCGGTCGGCGATATCGATCTGTGGGAGCTGAACGAGGCCTTCGCCTCCGTCGTGCTCTATCACCAGGAAACGTTCGGCATCGATCCGGCGATCATGAACGTCAATGGCGGCGCCATCGCCATGGGCCACCCGCTGGGCGCGACCGGCGCGATGATCCTGGGCACGCTGCTGGACGAGATGGAGCGGCGGGATTTGTCCACCGGACTGGTGGCGCTGTGCGTCGGCGGCGGCATGGGCGCGGCCGCCGTGATCGAGCGGGTCTAGGAGCAAGCGATGGCCAATCTCAGATACAAGCCTGCGCCGGCGAATGACGGCAATTTCATCGCGCTCGGCATCCCGCTCGGCGTCGGGATCGGGGTCGCGCTGGGCGTGGCGCTCGGGGCGGCGATGAACAATGTCGGCGTCGGGATCGCCATGGGCGTCTCCATTGGCGCCGGGCTGGGCGTCGCGATCGGCGCTGCGCTTCAGGCGGCGAACGCCGGGAAGACGGCCAAATCCGATACGCCCGGGGAGCCCCGCCGATGAAACATTTCACCCTCGATATCGATGACGACGGGATCGCGCTGATCACGTTCGACAGTCCGGGGCGCAGCATGAACGTGCTGAGCCAGGAGGTGCTGGGCGAGGTCGCCGAATGGACGGAGCGGCTGAAGACCGATGCGGCGATCAAGGGCGCGGTCCTGACCAGCGGAAAGAAGAGCGGCTTCTGCGCCGGCGCCGATCTGGACGAGCTGGGCTCGGTCCATGCGCAGGCCGAGAAGCTGTCCGAGGAGGACGCCGCCAAACTGCTCTACGACACCTTCATCGCGCTGAACGAGACGTTCCGCGCGCTGGAGACCTGCGGCAAGCCGGTGGCGGCGGCGATCAACGGCCTGGCGCTGGGCGGCGGGCTGGAGCTGACGCTGGCCTGCCATTACCGCGTGGCGGCCAGCGACAATCCCAAGCTGAAACTGGGCCTGCCCGAGGCGATGGTCGGCGTGCTGCCCGGCGGCGGCGGCACCCAGCGCATGCCGCGCCTGCTGGGCGCGATGAACGCGCTGGACCTGATGCTGCAGGGCAAGCAGGTGGACGCGGCCAAGGCGAAGGAGCTGGGCCTCGCCGACACGGCGCCCGCGGACGATCTGGTGCAGACGGCGAAGGACTGGGTGAAGGCGAACCCGGAGGCGAAACAGCCCTGGGATCAGGACGGATACCGCATCCCCGGCGGCGGGCCGTACCACCCCAAGGGCATCCAGGTCTTCATGGCCGCTTCGTCCATGCTGAAGAAGCAGACCTGGGGCAATTACCCGGCCCAGCGCTTCATCCTGTCCTGCGTCTATGAGGGCCTGCAGGTCGACATCGATTCCGGCCTGCGGATCGAGACGCGCTATTTCGCGAAGCTGCTGGGCATGCCGGAAAGCCGGAACATGATCCGGTCGATCTTCATCTCCAAACAGGCGCTGGAGAAAGGCGCGCGCCGCCCGGCCGGTCAGGAAAAGACGGAGATCAAGAAGATCGGCGTCGTCGGCGCCGGCTTCATGGGCGCGGGCATCGCCAATGTCGCGGCGCAGTCGGGGATCGAGGTCGTGCTGATCGACCGGGACCAGGACAGCGCGGACAAGGGCCTGGGCCATATCCGGGATTCGCTGGCCGGGCGCGTCGCGAAAGGCCGGATGGATCAGGACCGGATGGACGCGGCGCTGGCCCGCGTGACGCCCACCACCGATTATTCGCTGCTCGCCGGCGCGGACATCGTGATCGAGGCGGTGTTCGAGTCGCGCGAGGTGAAGCAGCCGGTCATCGAACAGATCTATGCGGCGGTGGGGCCGGAGACGGTCGTCGCCTCCAATACCTCCACTTTGCCGATCACCTCTCTTGCCGAATACGGGCCGGAGCCGGAGCGGTTCTGCGGCGTCCATTTCTTCTCGCCGGTCGAGAAGATGCTGCTGGTGGAGATCATCCGCGGCGGCAAGACCGGCGACGCGGCGATCAGCCGGGCCATCGATCTGGTCGCGGCGCTGAAGAAGACGCCCATCGTGGTGGAGGATTCCCGTGGCTTCTACGCCAATCGCTGCGTCTTCCGCTATCTGCAGCAGGGCATGCACATGCTGGAAGGCGGGGTGATCCCGGCGCTGATCGAGAATGGCTCGCGCCTGGCCGGCATGCCGGTCGGTCCGCTGTCGCTCTATGACGAGATCGCCATCGATCTGGGCTGGAAGGTCCTGCAGGCCAGCAAGGCGGATCTGGGCGACGAGGCCGCCGACCCGCCGACCGAGCGGATTCTGGGCGCGATGATGGAGGCCGAGCGGTTTGGGCGGAAAAACAAAAAGGGCTTCTATGTCTATCCCGAAGACGGCCCGAAGCATCTGTGGGGCGAGCTAGGCCAATTTGCCGACGGCGGCGTGAAGCCGGACGCGGGCCAGCCCACGGTCGCGGAAATCCGGGACCGGGTTCTGTACTGCCAGGCGATCGAGGCCGCTCGCTGCGTCGAAGAGGGCGTGGTGGACGACCCGCGCGAGGCCGACGTCGGCTCCATCCTCGGCTGGGGCTTCGCGCCGTTCACCGGCGGGGTGCTCAGCTTCATCGACACGGTCGGGGCCAAGGCCTTCGTGGCGCGGGCGGCCGAGCTTGAGGCCGCTTACGGCGAACCTTTTGCCGTCCCTGCGCTTTTGAAAGACATGGCGAAGAGCGGCGAGACGTTTTACGGCCGCTTCGGAGACGAAAGGCAGGCGGCATGACCGGCGACAGCTCCAACGACAGCTCCAAAACCAGGCCCGAGGGCGGCCAGCGCGGCGAAAACCCGAACCGGGACGCGGCGCGCGAGTCGAACGAGGAGATGGAGGAGGAGCTGGAAGAGGGTCTGGACGAGACCTTTCCGGCCTCCGATCCGCCCAGCGCCACCCGTCCGGGCGCCCCGAAAGAGGACCAGAAGGAGGAGGCCGGCGGCTGACGCCGGCCCCCTGCGGACCAGCCCACTGAAATCGTTAAGGCCCGTTACCGAAAATTCCCTTGCGTCACAGGCAAAACGACCCTATTTGCGCGCTCGGCGACACTGTAACGCTACGACGCTTTCGGCGTATTCCGGTTTCCGGACTGCCGTTTGAGGTCAGTACGAGCGAACGCAAGACGCCTTGTTTCGTTGGTTTGGCGGATATGTCCCCGCCTCTGATCAAACAAGGGACCTTGGCGATGGCTCGACATCCCGCCCTGCGTGACTTTTCCCGCGACTCGCAAATGCGCGAGCCCTTCCTGTCGCAACGCCACAGGAACTTCTTCGCGGCCGTCCTGGAATTGACCTACGCCGTGCGGGCCTAAGGCCCGCCGAACCCGATCCTGCGGGCCGGATACGTATGGCCCGCGCTTTCGGAAGAGTCGCCGGGCATGGGCCGCGGCGGCATGGTCAAGGTTCCATACGGATGCAACAGGTAATCGGCGGCCCCGCTCTAGCGGCGGTCCCCTCCATTCTTCCAGACGCCTATGGCGCGCCGGGTCTTCCGGTCTTCGCCTCGCTGGACGAGGCGCTGGCGGCGCATGACAGCGACGATCCGCTGTTCGTGCTGTACCCCCAGCGCATCGCCGCGGCGGCCGAGCTGTTCCTGAACGGCTTTGCCGGGCACACCATGTTCGCGGTGAAGGTGAATCCGCACCCGGCCGTGCTGCGCACGCTGTGGGCCGCGGGGGTGCGCGATTTCGACGTCGCCTCGGCGCGGGAAATCGCCCTGATCCAGGACATCCTGCCGGGCGCCGGCATGGCCTTCATGCATCCGGTGAAGCCGCGCCGCGCCATCCGCGCCGCCTATGAGGCCGGCGTGCGCGCCTTCGCCTTCGATTCGGCCGAGGAGCTGCGCAAGATCATCGGCGAGACCGGCGGGGCGGACGACCTGACCCTGTATCTGCGCCTGGCCGTGCCGGCCGGGGGCGGGGCGCTGATGGACCTGTCCGGCAAGTTCGGCGCGTCTCTGGAGGGCGCGGCGGAACTGCTGCGCGCCGCGCGCCCGATGGCCGCGAAGCTGGGCCTGACCTTCCATGTCGGCAGCCAGTGCATGGACCCGGACGCCTACGCCCGCGCCATCGCGCATGCGCGCGCCGCGGCGGACGGCGCCGGGGTTGCTGTCGACGCGCTGGATGTCGGCGGCGGTTTCCCGTCCCGCTATCCGGGCATGGAGCCGGTGGACATGGGCGAATATTTCGCGGCCATCGAGTCGGCCGCCGCCGCCCATTTCCCGGGCTGCGCCCTGATGGCTGAACCCGGCCGGGCGCTGGTCGCCGAGGGCGGGTCCACCTGCGCGCGGATCGAGCTGCGCCGGGGCCGGGACCTGTTCCTGAACGACGGCTCCTATGGCTCGCTCTATGACGCGGCGAATTTCGCCTGGCGCTATCCCGCGCGCCTGATCGCCCGCGACGGCCGCGCCGAGTGCGAGGAGGCCGGCGAATACCGCTTCTTCGGCCCGACCTGCGATTCGGCGGACCGGATGGAGGGGCCGTTCAGTCTTCCCGCCGATGCGGGCGAAGGCGACTGGATCGAGATCGGCCAGCTGGGCGCGTACGGCCAGACCATGGCGACGCGCTTCAACGGCTATTACTCGGACGCCACGGTCGCGGTGCTGGACGGCGCCCGTCAGGGCTTCTGAAGCGCCGCCTGACCAGCAGCCTGACTCCCGTCACGATATCGCGTTAGACATGCCGGCCCGGCGGCGCTCCCGCCGGGCCGCGCGCTTGTGAAACAGGAAACGCCATGAACGATCAGACCACCAGCAACCGGAAGGCGGAGCTGCTCTCCACCCCGGTCGAGCATATCGACATCACCCAAATCGACGCCCGCCCGCTGGTGCAGGCGATGTCGAAAATGTCCTTCACCTCGCGCGACGTGGCGCGCGCCAGCGAAATCTATCAGATGGCGCTGAAGGAAAAGGACGGGGCGGTGTTCCTGACCCTGGCCGGCTCCACCAGCGCGGGCGGCTGCATGCACGTCTATCGCGACATGGTGCGCTTCGGCATGGTCGACGCAATCGTCTCCACCGGCGCGTCCATCGTCGACATGGATTTCTTCGAGGCGCTGGGCTTCAAGCACTATCAGGGCGATCCGACGCGCGACGATAACGATCTGCGCTCGCTCTATATCGACCGCATCTACGACACCTATATCGACGAGGAAGAGCTGCAGGCCTGCGACGCGACGATCTACGAGATCGCCAATTCGCTGGAGCCGCGCCCCTATTCCAGCCGCGAATTCATCAAGGAAATGGGCAAATGGCTCGCCGAAGGCGGGGCGAAGAAGCCCGGCAGCCTGGTCCAGGAAGCCTATGAGCGCGGCGTGCCGATCTTCTGCCCGGCCTTCACCGATTCCAGCGCCGGGTTCGGTCTGGTGAAGCACCAGGTCGACCGGATGAAGGAGGGCAAGCCCTATATGACGATCGACGCGATCGCCGACTTCCGGGAGCTGACGGAGATCAAGCTGAAGGCGGCGACCAGCGGCCTGTTCATGGTCGGCGGCGGCGTGCCGAAGAATTTCGTGCAGGACACCGTGGTGTGCGCCGAAATCCTGGGCCACGACGCGCCGATGCATAAATACGCTGTGCAGATCACCGTGGCGGACGTGCGCGACGGCGCCTGCTCCTCCTCCACGCTCAAGGAGGCCGCGAGCTGGGGCAAGGTGCAGACGGTGTGGGAGCAGATGGTGTTCGCCGAGGCGACCACGGTCGTCCCGCTGATCGCCAGCGCCGCCTATCATGACGGCCTGCACAAGGACCGCGAGCGGCGCGAATACGCCAAGCTGTTCGCCTGAGCGCGGACGGTCTTCGAACCGGAAAGGGCGGCCCGTCGGGCCGCCCTTTTTCTTTGGCCGGTTAGAGGCTCAGCTTCGCCCGCTCGCCGCAGGACGGGCGGCGCACCTCCACCGCGGTCAGGCCGGGCAGGGCGTCCGACAGCCGGTCGAAGATCCAGGCGCACAGATTCTCCAGCGACGGATTCTCCAGCCCCGCGATCTCGTTCAGCATGCGGTGGTCCAGTTCGTCATGCGTCATGCGATCGACGATCTCGCCGATCTCCACCAGATCGCGCACCCAGCCGGTCTCGTCGGAGGCCTCGCCGGACAGGGTGACGCTGCCCTCGAAACTATGGCCGTGGATGCGGCGGAAGGCGTGCCCCTGCGGCTTATGGCCGAAATAATGGGCGGCCTCGAAGCGGAAATCCTTGGAGATTTCCAGCCGGGCGGATTTTGTGCGTGCGGACATCATGCGCTTTTTTCCTGCAGGTGGCGCGAACTGCGAGCGTTCGAAAATGCGAATTCAGCGGGCGGTCAGAAGCCGGCCGCCCCGCCGAGCCAGACGATATAGGCCCCATAGGTCAGGATGAGAACCGCCCCGATCAGCCGGCCGACCGGGCGGCGCAGGAAGATCAGCAGGTTCAGGCCCAGCATGGCCGCGCCCATCAGCCACAGATCGACGCCCAGCATCTGGTCCGGAACGGGGATGACGCCGACCATTCCGGCGATGCCCATCACGCCCAGCGCGTTGAACAGGTTCGACCCCAGCACATTGCCGATGGTCACCTCGCCATGGCCGCGCGCGGCCGCGGCGATCCCGGCGGCCAGTTCCGGCAGGGAGGTGCCGAGCGCAAGCACGGTCAGGCCGATAATGTGCGTCGGCACGCCGAAGGATTCGCCCAGCGCCACGGCGGACCGCACGATCATCGCCGCCGAAATCGGCAGGCCGATCAGGCCCCCGGCGATCATCAGGGCGATGGCCTTGCCGGACAGCTTCTCGTCGCCCTCCAGCTCTTCGGTCAGGTCGGCGACAATGGGGTCTTTCGCGCCCGGGCGCCGGGCCTGGACATACATCCAGGCCAGATAGGCGACCATCAGGCCGAACAGGATCGCGCCATCGATGAAGGTCAGCGCGCCGTCCATGCTGAGCGCGATCAGCGCGATTACCGCGCCCATGGTGGCGACCGCGTTGCGCCGCAGGCCGGGCGTGGTCACCGCAATCGCGCCGCACACCAGCGCGGGCGCCCCCAGCACCAGCAGCACATTGGCGATATTGGAGCCGACAATGGCGCCCAGCGCCGCGTCGGGCGCACCCGTTCTCACCGCGTCGACGGCGACCACAAGCTCCGGCGCGCTGGTGCCGAAGGCGACGATGGTGATGCCGACGAAAAGCCGGGGCAGGCCGGATTTGAGGGCCAGTCCCGCGGCCCCGCGGACCAGAAGGTCGGCGGTCAGCAGCAGGATGACAAAGCCGCCTGCGAGAAGAAGGAGAAGGAGCGCGAGGCTCACCGGATCAGCAGAACCGAAGCGGTCAGTCGACGCGTCCGGTGGAAATGATGTTCAGCACGCCCATCGCGACGATGAAGATGGCGATGGCGATCATTGCGGGGATGGTCATGTGCGCTCCAGCGGTCTCGATTGGCCGATCTATAGAAAACTCGCCGCGCCCTTCCAAGCGAAACCGGGCGCCGGACTCAGCGGCGATTCAGCGCGGGCGGGCCGCCGCTAGCGCGCCGACCAGCCGCCGTCGACGCTGAGCGCCGAACCGGTGACGCCCGCCCCGGCGTCCGACACCAGATACAGCAGCATGCCGTTGATCTGGTCCATTTCGATGAAATGCTTGCTGGGCTGGGCGGCCAGGATGATGTCGCGCACGACCTCGTCCTCGCTCATCTTGTTGACCTTGGCCTGGTCGGCGATCTGGCCTTCCACCAGCGGCGTCTTCACGAAGCCGGGGCAGATCGCGTTGCAGGTAATCCCCGTCTCGGCCAGCTCCAGCGCCACGGATTTGGTGAAGCCGACCACGCCGTGCTTGGAGGCGACATAGGCGGACTTGAACGGGCTCGCCACCAGTCCGTGGACGGAGGCCAGATTGACGATCCGCCCGCGCCCGGCGGCCTTCATGTGCGGCACGGCCGCCCGCGTGGCGTGGAAGGCGCTGGACAAATTGATCGCGATGATCTGGTCCCATTTTTCAATCGGGAAATCCTCGACCGCGCTGACATGCTGGACCCCGGCATTGTTCAGCAGGATGTCCAGCCGGCCGTACAGGTCGACCGTGTCGGCGACCATGGCGGCGATCTCGCCCGGCTTGGTCATGTCGGCGGGATGGAAATGCACGCGCACGCCGTGATCGGCCTCGATCGCCGCGCGCTCGGCCTCGATGGCGTCGGGATCGCCCAGCCCGTTGATGACCAGATCGGCCCCGGCCTCGGCCAGCGCAATCGCCATCGCCTTGCCGATGCCGCTGGTCGATCCGGTGACGATGGCGGCCTGGCCTTTCAGGGGGCGGGTCATGGGGCGTTCCTTCAGCGCGGGGTTCGGCGGCACCTTATCATTCCGCGCCCAAGGCCGGGAATGCGGCTCAATACCCCGTCAGCTCCAGATAGCCCTCGGCGGCGCCGTCCTCGGCCCGCACCGGGCCTTCCCAATAGGGCACCGAGCCGCCGTTCCAGGCCTGCGGGTTCAGCGGGTTCAGCGTGACGTCCACGCCGCGATCCGGAACCTGCACCCGCCAGCGCATCGGCAGACGCCGGCCCGCGACCTCCCGCTCCCGCGACGGGGTCAGCACGATCTGATCGCCGGACAATGGGTGCGGCGTGCCGTCCGGCGCGATCCAGGTGCCGGACAGGAAGGGCGCCCCCGCGCCGCGCAGGCGGAAGCCCATCAGCTTCGCGCCATCCGCCAGATGCAGGCTCAGCCAGTCCCACCCCTCCTGATCGCCGGCCAGCGGCTGGCTGGACCATTCCCGGTCCAGCCACGCCCGGCCCCGGACCGGAATTTCGCCGCCGCCGAAATCCAGCGCGCCCTCGGCGGCGAAGAAGGGCTGGCTGAAATAATGGCTGGCCTGCCCGGCCTCCGATTTCACGCTGTAGCCGTCATCGCCATGGCGCACGAGCGGGCCCTGCGGCGACAGCCACACGCGGACCGAAAAGTCCGGCCCGGCGGCCGCCATCAGCCAGTCGTCGGGGCGCTGCTGGGTCAGGCCCAGCGCCCAGTCGTCGATCCAGGCCTGGAAGGGATCGGCCGTCGCGCCGGCCTGTCCCGTTCCCCCGCGCGCCAGCCGCTCGGCGAAGCGGTGCGCGTCCGCGGAGGTGATAGCGGCGTGGCCCATCCAGGCGTGCCGGTCGGCCCAGCCTTCGCCGCCGCCGTCCGGCCGCAGCGCCTGCCGGAACAGCGTCCATTGCGCGCCATAATCCGCCCCGTCCGGCCCTTTCAGATTGGCGGTGACGTACCACCACTCGGTGCGGAAACCCGGATGGGGGCCAAGATCGGCGGGCGTGATCGCACGGCCGGGCGTGACTTCGGAATATCCGGACGCGACTTGGCCTAGCCCCGCGAATCCCTGCGCGCGGGCGAGTGTGGGCAGGCCGGCCATCCCGGCCAGCAGCGCGCGGCGGGTGAAGCGGTCAGCGCTCACTGGAAAACACCTGGGCCAGACGGGCGGGGCGGGTGCGCGCCAGGCGCAGGGCCGGCCCCGCGCCGGCCAGCAGCGCCGCCAGCAGGGCCAGCGCGAACAGACCCGCCCATTGCAGCGGGAAGACGTGCAGCGGCAGGCGCCAGCCGAACGCCTCCACATTGATGACCGCGACCAGCAGCCAGGCCAGCGCGATCCCCAGCGGGATGGCCAGCACGGCGGTCAGCGCCGCCAGCGCCAGCGTCTTGCCGATCTCCAGCGCCGCCAGCCTGCGGCGCGAGGCGCCCAGCGCCCAGACGGGCGCCAGCTGGGGCAGGCGCTGCTCGGCCAGCGCCGCGAGACTGGCCAGCAGCGCCGCGCCGGCTACTGAAAGGGTCAGCACGTTCAGCGCCGCGGTGACCGCGAATGTCCGCTCGAAAATCGTCAGCGACAGGCGTTTGATCGCCTCCTGCTCCAGCATCGGGCCGAGCGCCCCGCCGAATTCCGCGCGCAGATCCGCCATGATCCGCGGCGCCGCGCCGGGCTCGGCTACGACCTCCAGACTGTCGACCGGGGAGGACGGCCAGCGGTCCTGCAGCACGGACAGCGCCACGCGCGCCTGACCGCGCGGATTGCCGTAATCGGAATAAATCCCCCCAACCGCCACGGCCCAGTCGCCGGACGGCGCGGGCAGGACCAGCGCGTCGCCGCGCGACAGGCCGAACCGCCGCGCCGTCTGCTCGCTGATCAGCGCGGCCTCCCCGGCGGCGACGGCGCCCCAGTCGCCCGACCCGTCCAGCAGCGGCCAGGTTTCACGATAGAGCGGGTCGTCGGTGAAGCCCTCGATCTCGATCGGCCAGCCATCGATGCGCGCCTCGGCGCGCGCGACGGGCAGCACGGCGGAGACGTCGTCCCGCCCGCGCAGGAAGGCCGCGATCTCGTCGGCTCGCTCCGGCCGGGCGACGTCCAGATAGAGGCTGGCGGCCAGCCGCTGGTCCAGGAAATGCAGTCCGAGGGCGGCGCGGCCGGCGCCGCAGGGACGGCCGCCAAGGACGCCGCGAAGCCCGCGCAGCCCACGGCGGCAGGTGGAGGCGCGCCCGCACCGGCCCGCCGTCGACGCCGGCGGCTGGTCTTCGGGGATCCCAACGCCTGGAGGTGATGCGGTGACGACGTCCGGGACGCCTGCCGAGATCCGTTTCGCCCTGACGCGCGTCTGCCTCCGCAGCGGAAGCGTCCTGCTGCCGGGCCGCGGCCGCGCCGCGTTGCCGGACGACGGTCCGCTCGAAGCCTACGATCCCGAAGCGCAGGACGCCTGGGAGCTTCGTCTGGAACGCGGCCGGCTGCACGGGCTGGGCCCCTTCCTCGAACGCCACGCCCTGGTCGTCAACGACGAGGTCGTGGTGCGCGTCCGGCCGGACGGGCACGTCGTCCTGGCCGCGCGGCCGCGCGCTCGCTCGGCTTCGCGAGATGCGGCGGCCGTTCGCCGTGCCGTCGCGTCATTGGTGGCCGGCGGCGCCCCGCGCTCGCTGGAGGAGCTGCGCGACGACTTCGGCTTGGCGG
>CAJXKJ010000068.1 GCA_913055605.1 uncultured Euryhalocaulis sp.
GGGCGCCTCGGCCAGCGCGCCGAACACGCCGCATTCCTCCGCCGCCAGCAGGGCCGGCAGGCGCAACGAGCCCAGCCACAGATCCCAGAGTCCGTGGTCGTCGGTGCTCGGCATGTCCGTCATGTCGCCCTCCGTGGCGGGGTCAGCTTGGCCGGTATCAGTCTAGCGGGTTCAGGCCGGGCGCACCCGGCCTTCGTCGATCAGCAGGACCCGGTCCATATGCCGGGCCAGTTCATGATTGTGCGTGGCGATCAGCGCCCCGGCCCGCTCCTGCCGCACCATGCGCATCAGGGCCGCGAACACCTCCTCCGAGGTATGCGGGTCCAGATTGCCGGTCGGCTCGTCGGCCAGCAGCACCGAGGGATGATTGACGATCGCGCGGGCGATGGCCACGCGCTGGCGCTCCCCGCCCGACAGCTGGGCCGGCTGGTGCGTCAGACGCCCGCCCAGGCCCAGATCGGTCAGCAGGCGCTCGCCCTCCTCGCGCGCCCGGCGCAGGCCGCCGCCGGCCACCATGCGCGGCAGGGCGACATTATCCAGCGCACTGAATTCTGCCAGCAAGTGATGGAATTGATAGACAAATCCGATTTCGCGCCGGCGGATGCGCGTGCGCCGCGCATCCGGCAAAGACAGGCATTCCTGGCCGCTGATGCGGACCTCGCCCGCGTCCGGCCGCTCCAGCAGCCCGACCGCGTGCAACAAAGAGGACTTGCCGCAGCCCGAGGGGCCGATCAGGCCCACGACCTCCCCCGGCGCCAGATCCAGCTCCGCCCCGCGCAGGACCTCCAGCGTCTCGCCGCCGGTCTTGTAGGTGCGCACCAGGCCGCGGACCGACAGGATGGGCGCCTCACTCATAGCGAAGCGCCTCCACCGGATCGAGGCGGGCGGCGAACCAGGCCGGGATCAGCGTGACCAGGACCGACACCGCGAAGCCCCAGGCGGAGATCACCCCCACCTCGCCCCAGTCCACCCGGGCGGGCAGATGGTCCAGCCCATAGACGTCTGCGGCGAACAGCTCGCGCTGGAAGATCGCCTCCAGAAAGCCCTGGATCGGCGCGATATAGGTGCAGAACACGACCCCCAGCGCGAGGCCCGCTATCGTGCCCACCCCGCCCAGCATGAAGCCGGACATCAGGAAGACGCGCATCACCGATCCGCGCTGCACGCCAACCGTGCGCAGGATGGCGATGTCCCGCGCCTTGTCCCGCACCAGCATGGTGAAGCCGGAAATGATGTTCAGCGCGGCGATCAGCACGACCAGCATCAGGATCAGGCGCATCGCCCCGCGCTCGACCTCCAGCGCGTTGAACAGCGCCTGCCGCCGGTCCCGCCAGTCGGACACGACATAGACCGCGCCCAACCGCCGCTGGATCTCCGCCTTCATGGCGTCGACCGCGTCCGGGTCGGCGATGCGGACCTCCACCTGGTCCACCGTGTCGCGCTTGTTGAAGAAGAGCTGGGCCTGCTCCAGCGGCATATAGACCAGCACCCGGTTATAGTCGGACAGGCCGGTGTCCACGTAGTCGCCGATCGTATAGGCCTTGCTGCGGGGCGAGGTTCCGAACGGCCCCTGCGCGCCTTGCGGAACGATCAGGGTGAAGGAATCCCCCACTCCGGCACCCATCAGCTCCGCCAGCCCGGTCCCGGCATAGATGACGTCGCCGCCATTGCGCCCGGCGCCGAACTCCGCCGACCCGCCGCCCTGCAGGCTTTCGGCGATGAACCGGGTCTGGTGCAAATCCTCCGGCGTCATGCCGTGCACCTGGGCGAATTCCAGCCGCCCGTTCAGGCCGCTGGCCCCGGCCGCCCCGGCCACCATCGGATAGGCCGCCTCCACCCCCGGAATGTCCTTCAGGATGTCGGAAACGTCCTGCGCGTCCTCCAGCGACATGAAGGCGCTCTGGACATAGACATGGCCGTCAATGCCCAGCAGGCGCGACAGCAGCTCGTAACGGAAGCCGTTCATGATCGACATGACGGCGATCAGGGCCGCCACCGCCAGCATCACGCCGACGAATGCGATGACGGACATCAGCGCGACGCCGCCGTCCTTGCGCGTGGCGAACAGATAGCGGACGGCCAGCATCCGCTCGTACTGGCCAAAGGGCAGCGCGCCGCCGCCGTTCGCACGGCCGGCCGTTGCGCCGGTGTCGCTCACCGGCCGCTCACCCGGCGCTCAGGCGCGCCAGCGCCGATTCCGGGGACAGCGTCTCCCGCTCGCCGGTGGCGCGGTTCTTCAGCTCCACCACGCCGTCCTTGAGGCCGCGCGGGCCGACGATCAGCTGCCAGGGCAGGCCGATCAGGTCCATCCGCGCGAACTTGCCGCCCGGCCGCTCGTCGGTGTCGTCGTACAGCGGCTCGCAACCGGCCGCTGTCAGCTTGGCGTACAGATCCTCGCACACCGGGTCGACCTCGGCGTCGCCGGGCTTCAGATTGACCAGGCCGACGCCGAACGGGGTCACCGGCTCGGGCCAGATGATGCCGGATTCGTCGTGGCTGGCCTCGATGATCGCGCCGACCAGACGCGACACGCCGACGCCGTAGGAGCCCATATGGGCCGCCACGGACTCGCCGTCCGGCGTCTGCACCGTCGCCTTCATCGGGGCGGAGTATTTGGTGCCGAAATAGAAGATATGGCCGACCTCGATGCCGCGCGCGCTCATGCGCCGGTCCTCGGGCAGCGCCTCGAACGCCGCCGGGTCGTGCATCTCGTCGGTGGCGGCGTACAGGGCGGTGCGCTCGGCCACGATCGGCTCCAGATCGCCCTCGAAATCGACATCGCCCGGGGGCGCCATCTCCACCGCGGCGCGGTCACAGAACACCTGACTCTCGCCGGTCTCGGCCAGGATGATGAATTCGTGGGACAGATCGCCGCCGATCGGCCCAGTGTCCGCCCGCATCGGCAGGGCCTTCAGGCCCAGGCGCGAGAACGTGTTCAAATAGGCCACGAACATGCGATTATAGGAGCGGCGCGCCGCCGCCTCGTCGATATCGAAGCTGTAGGCGTCCTTCATTAGGAATTCGCGCCCGCGCATGATGCCGAAGCGGGGCCGCACCTCGTCCCGGAACTTCCACTGGATGTGATAGAGCAGCTTCGGCAGGTCCTTGTAGGACCGGCAGGACGCCCGGAAGATCTCGGTGATCATCTCCTCATTCGTCGGGCCGTAGAGCATTTCGCGCTCCTTGCGGTCCTGAATGCGGAGCATTTCCTTGCCGTAATCGTCATAGCGGCCGGATTCCCGCCACAGCTCGGCGGGCTGGATCGTCGGCATCAGCAGCTCGACGGCGCCGGCGCGGTCCTGCTCCTCCCGCACGATCTGCTCGATCTTCTTCAGCACCGCATGGCCCAGCGGCAGCCAGGAATAGATTCCGGCGCTGGACTGGCGGATCATCCCGGCGCGCAGCATCAGCCGGTGGCTGACAATCTCGGCCTCGGACGGGGTTTCTTTCAGGACGGGCAGGAAATAGCGGGAAAGGCGCATGACTCGGGGTCTTCGGGGCAGGACGCCGTTGATAAACCGCCCCCTTTGGCCGTGCAACGCGAACCGGCGGCCGGAATCCGCGATGGCTGCAGGAAATGAAGCTTGCGGGAATTTAAGTTCGGTCGCTCCCCTCGCTTTCCTAGACTGCGGTCACCGAACGGAGGACCGCACATGCGAATCCAACTGACCCGAGCTTCGGCCGTGGCCGCCCTGACCGGATGCGCGGCGCTGACCGCCGCCGCCGGGCTGATCCGCGCCGAAGGGCCCGCCCCCGCCGATGCGCCGGTCCGGCTGGACGCCGCCGCCATCGCGCAGCAATCGCACTTTGTCCCGGCCATCCATATCGGCGGCGCTGACGCCCCGGCCGGCGCGCCCAGCCTGAAGACCGCGGTCTGGAGCGAATATATCGACGGGCTGGAGCCGGTGTTCGTGGTGCTGGACCCCTCAGGCCGCCTCGGCGTCATCTCGCCAGAGGGCGCCTGGTTCCTGCCGGAGGGCGCGGAGCTCCCCGCCGCCGTTCACTCCTGATCCCAGCCTGAGCGGACGCCTAGTCCCAATAGGAATCCGGCCCGGGCAGGTCATAGATGCTGAACCCGCCAAAGGTCAGCACCAGATAGACGACCAGCCAGATCCCGGCGGTGATGACGCTGGTCCACAGCATCTTTTTCAGGATCAGCGGCCGCACCGGGGCGCCGGGCTCGCTGCCCGGAATCACATTCCCCTGCTCCCACTGGCCGCGCACGCCGAACGGCAGGGCGGCCAGAAACACCATCCACCAGATAATCAGATAGGCGACAACGCCGGTAACCGGGTTCATGGGACCGGGTTTACCAGCGCCTAGACCCGCATGACCAGCACGTCGGTCACCGGCCGCTTGTTCCAGACCCCGCGCGCATGGCCGCGCACGGCGCGGAAGATCGCCTCCTCCACCTTGGCGTCGTCGGCGCGCTGGGCGGACGGCAGGCGGTTCAGCGCGCCCTCGGCCAGGTCCGCCAGCTCGTCCGCGAAATCGTCCAGGTCGAAACCCGCGCCGTGATGCGGCGTCCCGCGCAGGGAGACGACCGGCCCGTCCAGAACCTTGCCGGCCTCGGTCAGGGTGATCGCCACCACGATATGCCCGTTCCAGGCCATGCGCCGCCGCTCGGCCAGCGACTCGTCGCCAGCGCGGGTGGTGATGTTTCCGTCCTCGTGCAGGCGGCCGGCTGGCACCTCGTCGATCACCTGCGCGCCGCCATCCGACAGCACGATCAGGTCGCCGTTCTTCGGCGCCAGCGCGTAGGGAACCTGCATCTCGCGCGCCAGGCGCGCATGCTCCAGCAGATGCCGCGCCTCGCCATGCACCGGCACCGCGATGCGCGGCTGGGCCCATTGATACATCTGCGCCAGCTCGTCCCGCGCCGGGTGGCCGGAAACATGGATGGCCCGGTCCTCGGCGGTGATGATCGCCACGCCGCGCGCGGCCAGCTTGTTCATCAGCTCGATGATGCCCAGCTCGTTGCCCGGGATCTGGCGGGAGGAGAAGATCACCGTGTCCCCCCGCCCCAGCGAGATATGCCGGTGGTCGCCGTCCGCGATCCGGCTCAGCGCCGCGCGCGCCTCGCCCTGGCTGCCGGTGCACAGATACAGGATTTTGTCGTTGGGGAAGGAGCCGGCGTCCTCCTCGTCCACGAAGGGCCTGGCGTCCGCCAGCAGGCCGACGGACTTGGCCGCCGCCGCCATCCGGTGCATCGACCGGCCGACCAGACAGACGCGCCGGTCGTTCGCTTCGGCGGCATGGATCGCCGTTTCCATCCGCGCCACGTTGGAGGCGAAGGAGGCGATGGCGACCTTGCCGTCCAGCTCCCCGACCAGGCGGACCATCTCGTCCCGCACCCCGGCTTCCGACCCGGACTCCCCGCGCACGAAGACATTGGTGGAGTCGCAGACCAGGGCGAGCACGCCCTCCTCGCCCAGCGCGCGCAGCGCGGCGGCGTCCGTCACCTCCCCGATCAGCGGCTCGGGATCGATCTTCCAGTCGCCGGTGTGCAGGACCATGCCGGCGGGTGTGCGGATGGCGAGGCCGTTGGGCTCGGGGATCGAGTGGGTCAGGGTGATCAGCTGGATGTCGAACGGCCCGATGCTGAACCGGCCGTCCAGCGGGATCTCGTGCAGCTCCACCTGCTCCAGCAGCCCGGCCTCGGCCAGCCGGTCGCGCACCAGCCAGGCGGTGAAGGGCGTCGCATAGACCGGGCAGCGGAAGCGCGGCCACAGCCGCGCCAGCGCGCCCATATGGTCCTCGTGCGCGTGAGTCAGCACGATGGCGCGCAGGCGGTCGGCGTGATCCTCGATATAGGCCGGGTCCGGCATGATGACGTCCACGCCCGGCGTGAACTGGTCGCCGAAGGTCACGCCAAGGTCGACCATGATCCAGTCATAGTCGTCGCGCGGGCCATAGCCGTAGAGATTGAGGTTCATGCCGATCTCCCCGCTGCCGCCCAGCGGCAGGAAGACCAGTTCGGAATCGGTGTTTTTTGTCACGAAGTGTTGCGCCGCCAGATTTCCAGAAGGCCGGTGATCGTCAGGTCCGGCTCGAACCGGTCTATGCGCCGGCACGCCCCTTCGAACAGGGAGGCCACGCCCCCGGTTCCCAGAACCGTCATCTTCTGCCCGTATTCCTCGGTAATGCGCGCGATCAGTCCGTCGATCAGCTCCACATAGCCCCAGAACACGCCGGACTGCATCGCCGGCACCGTGCTCTTGCCGATCACGGAGGACGGCTTGCGGATTTCGATGCGGGGCAGTTTCGCCGCCGCCTCGTGCAGCGCCTGCAGCGACAGATTGTATCCGGGCGCGATCACCCCGCCCTCGAACGCCCCGTCGGCGGCCACGACATCGAAGGTCGTGGCGGTGCCGGAATCGACGATCAGGATCGCGCCCTCGGGAACCAGCTTGCGCGCGCCGGCGGCGGTGACCAGCCGGTCCGCGCCCACCTCCTCCGGCCGGTCCAGACGCACGGGCACGCCGGTGCGCACGCCGGCCTCGCCCACGACCAGCGGCTCCACCTTCAGATAGCGGCGCGCCAGATTGCGCAGATGGAACAGCGATTGCGGCACCACGGTCGATACGACGCAGGCGGTCAGCTTCGAAAACTCGATGCCTTCCATGGCCATCAGCTGGCTCAGCCAGACCGCGTGCTCGTCCGCCGTGCGCGGGGCATAGGTCGCCGCGCGCCACTGGGCGCGCCAGCGCGACCCGTCATGGATCGCAAAGACGGTGTTGGTGTTTCCGCTGTCGATGGCGAGCAGCAATTCAGGTCTCTCCAGAGGCGCGGCCAAGCCGGGGCGGCTGTATAGGGCTTTTTCGCGCCGGGTTCATCACCGCGTCCTCATGCGAAGAACACATCGGCCGCCGCGATGGCCCGCCGCGCCCCGTCCGGCGTGCGCAGGACCAGCGCGCCGGTCCCGTCCATATCCTCGAACACGCCGCGCGCCTCGCTGCCGTCGGCCAGCCGCGCGGTCACCGGCGCTCCCAGCCCGTGCGCGCGCGCCAGCCAGGCCTCGCGGATCGCCCCGAACCCGCTTTGCTCCCATTCCGCCTGCCGGACTGCGAAGGCGGCGGCCAGCGCCTCCAGCGCCGCCTCCGGCGACGGCGCCGCGCCGCCCGGCGGCAGATGCGCGGACAGATGCGTTGCGGGAAACGGCGTGCCCTCGGGCGCGGAGACCAGGTTCACGCCGATCCCGGCGGCCAGCCACCTGCCCTGCCCGTCCTCGCCGGTCTCCAGCAAGATGCCGGACGCCTTGCTTCCGGCGATCAGCAAATCGTTCGGCCATTTCAGGGTAACGCTGCGCGGGTCCAGCACGCCGGCGGCCATGTCCGCGACGGCCAGCCCCGCCACGAAGGCCAGCTGGGCGCAGCGGTCCGGCCCGCCGCCCGGACGCGTCAGAAGCGTGCAGAAAAGATTGCCGCGCTGGCTGGTCCAGTCCCGCCCGCGCCGCCCGCGCCCCGCGGTCTGGACATGCGCCGCGGTCCACAGCGGCCCGGCCTCGCCATCCGCGGCGCGGCGCTTGGCCTCTTCATTGGTGGAGTCGACGCTGTCCAGCCACTCCACGCGCGTCATCACGCGCGCCACGGAGGTCAGAGGAACAGGCTGCGCGCCGCCGCCCCGGCCTGCGTGAACAGCGGCCCGATGAAGACGACCAGAACCGGGAAGGCCAAAGCCGCCGAGACGAAGGCGATGGCCTTCAGCGGCCGGGCCGGCTCCACGAAAGACGGCGCCGGTTCATCGAACCAGATCAGCTTCACGATGCGCAGGTAATAGAAGGCGCCGATCACCGCGGCGACCGCGCCGGCGACCGCCAGCCAGACCAGACCCGCCTGCACCGCCGCCAGGAACACCCACCATTTGGCCCAGAACCCGGCCAGCGGCGGCAGGCCCGCGATGGACAGCATCAGCACGGTGAAGGCGACGCCCAGGCCCGGGCGCGTGCGCACCAGCCCGGCCAGATCCTCGATCCGCTCGACCGAGCCGTCCTTGCGGCGCATGGCAAGGATACAGGCGAACGCCCCGATCACCGTGGCCATATAGATCGCCATATAGAGCAGCACCGCCTGGACCCCCGCCAGCGTCCCGGCGGCGAGGCCCATCAGGGCGTAGCCCATATTGCCGATGGAGCTATAGGCCATCAGGCGCTTGATATTGGTCTGGGCCAGCGCGCCGAACACGCCGAAGCCGAGCGACAGGACGCTGAGCGCCACCATGACCTGACGCCAGGAATCCACCGACTGCGCGAACGGGTCCATCATCGTGCGCGCGAACAGCACCATCGCGGCGACCTTCGGCGCGGCGGCGAAGAAGGCTGTCACGGGCGTCGGCGCGCCCTCATAGACGTCCGGCGTCCACATATGGAACGGCGCCGCGGACACCTTGAACGCCAGACCGGACATCAGGAACACGAGCCCGACCATCGCCATCACCGGCGCATCTTCGCCAATGGCGGCGCCGATGGCGGCGAAGCTGGTGCCCCCGGCCGCGCCATAGATCAGCGACAGGCCGTACAGCATGATCCCGGACGACAGCGCCCCCAGCACGAAATATTTGAGGCCCGCCTCGGAGGAGCGCAGGGAGTCGCGGTTGAACGCGGCCAGCACATAGAGCGCCAGCGACTGCAGCTCGATCCCCATATAGAGCGCCATCATGTCCCGCGCGGAGACCATGACGCCCATGCCGAGGACCGAGATCATCGCCAGCACGGCGTATTCGAACCGCGCCGCGGCGTGCGTCGCCATGAACCGGTCCGCCAGCAGCAGCGTCGCCGCCGCGCCGAGGGAGATCAGGACCTTGGCGTAGACCGCCAGACGGTCGTTCACGAACACGCCGCCGAACGCCTCGGTCTCCCCGCCGCCGGCCGCGCCGCCCAGCGCCAGCGCGCCATAGATCAGCAGCATGGCGATGGCGACCAGGTTCATCTGGCGCGGCTGCACCTTCTTCCAGATCACGCCGGCGACCAGCAGGCCCATGGAGGCCAGCGCCAGAACCAGCTCCGGCAGGACGACGTCGAAATCGGTTGCGGACAGGGCGCTCATGGGGTCACCGGCAGTTCGATGGATTCAGCTTCCGGCGCCAGCGCCCGGGACACGTGGTCGGCGAGGTCGACGACAGAGGCCTCGGTGATGTCGGTGACGATGCTGGGGGCCACGCCCATCAGCAGCGTCGCGATCACCAGCGGGATGAACACCACGATCTCCCGCCGCGTCAGGTCCGCGATATCGGCCAGGCGCGGATTGGTCAGCTCCCCGTACACCACGCGGCGGTACAGGGTCAGCATATAGACCGCCGACAGGATCACGCCGAAGGCGGCGCCAAAGGCGATCCACGGACTCACCAGATAGGCGCCGGCCATGGACAGGATTTCGCCGATGAATCCGCTGGTCCCCGGCAGGCCGACATTGCCCATCGTGAACAGCAGGAACACCGCGGCGTACATCGGCATGCGATGCACCAGCCCGCCATAGAAGGCGATCTCGCGCGTGTGCATCCGGTCATAGATGACGCCGACGATCAGGAAGAGCGCGCCGGAGATCACCCCGTGCGACAGCATCTGGAAGATCGCGCCCTGCATCCCGACCTCGTTGGCCGCGAAGATGCCGATGGTCACCAGGCCCATATGGGCCACGGACGAATAGGCGATCAGCTTCTTGATGTCGGTCTGACGGAACGCGACCAGCGAGGTGTAGATCACCGCGATCACCGACAGCGCGAAGACCAGCGGCGCGAACAGGTCGGACGCCTGCGGGAACATCGGCAGCGAGAACCGCAGGAAGCCATAGCCGCCCATCTTTAGCAGCACCCCGGCCAGGATGACCGAGCCCGCCGTGGGTGCCTGGACGTGCGCGTCCGGCAACCAGGTATGCACCGGCCACATCGGCATCTTCACCGCGAAGGAGGCGAAGAAGGCCAGCCACAGCCATGTCTGCATCCCCGGCGGGAAACCGAAATCGAGCAGGACCGTGATGTCCGTGGTGCCGGCCTGCAGATACATCGCCACGATGGCGACCAGCATCAGCAGCGAGCCGGCCAGCGTGTAGAGGAAGAATTTATAGGCGGCGTAGACGCGGTTCGCCCCGCCCCACACCCCGATGATGATGAACATCGGGATCAGGCCGGCCTCGAAGAAGAAATAGAACAGCACCAAGTCGCGCGCGCAGAACACGCCGATCATCAGCGTTTCCAGCACCAGGAACGCGGCCAGATACTCGGTCAACCGCTCGGTCACCGACCGCCAGCTGGCCAGGATGCACAGCGGCATCAGGAAGGTGGTCAGCAGGACGAACAGGATCGAGATGCCGTCCACGCCCATCCGATAGCCGATCTCGCCCATCCAGGGGGCGTCCTCGATCAGCTGGAAGCCGGGTTCGGACGGGTCGTACCAGGACAGGACGAAGACCGAGGCGACAAAGGTTCCAAGCGTGAACCACAGCGCGACCCAGCGGGAATTGCGGTCGATGATCGCGGCGTCTTCCGGCCGCGCCAGCCATTTCAGGACCAGGATCAGCAGCGCGCCGATACTGGGCAGGAAGGTGGTCAGGGACAGGATCGGGAAATCGGTCACGACGCTACGCCCCCGTCCCGAACGCGATCAGCAGGGTCGCCGCGATCAGCAGCGCGACCAGCATCGCCAGCGCATAGTGGTACAGATAGCCGGACTGCAGCCGCGACAGGCGCGCTGCCCCGGCCCGCGCCGCCTTGGCCAGACCGTCGGGGCCGAAGCCGTTGATGATCCGCTCGTCGCCCTGTTTCCAGAAGATGTCGCCCAGCGCCCGGGAGCCGCGCACCAGCGTCGCATTATACAATTCGTCGAAATACCACTTGTTATAGAGGAAGGCGTGCAGCGGACCGCCGCGCGCGGCCAGGCGCGCGCCCAGCCCCTGATTGAACAGATAGGTGAACACCGCGATCAGGAAGCCGGTCAGCGTCACCGCAAACGGCGCCCACAGCACCCAGAGCGGCACGTGATGCCCGCCCTCGCCATGCTCCTCGTCCGCGTGCTCGGTGTCCTCGGCGTGCTCTTCGGCGGCAGCCGCGACGGCCTCTTCGCCGCCGGCCTCGGCCGCTTCCACGGCGTCGGCGGCCTCCGCATCGGTGAGCGCGGTTTCGCCCTCACCCTCGTGCAGCTCGGCGACCGGGCTTTCCTCGCCCTCGACCGGGGCCGGCCCGCCGACCTCTGCGCCGTGCTCTTCGGCCTCCGCCGCGTCGTGCGTGGCCAGAACCACGGACTCGCGCCAGAAGCCCTCCGCGCCGTCGCCGACGAACTTGTTCACGAACAGGCCGCCCGCCAGCACCGCGCCGCAGGCCAGCAGCAGGAGCGGCACCATCATCACCGGCGGCGATTCATGGGCGTGGTCATAGACCTTCTCCGGCCCGCGATACGCGCCATGGAACGCCATGAAGATCAGCCGCCAGGAATAGAAGCTGGTCAGCAGCGCCGCGACGACCCCGGCCCAGAAGGCCAGATAGGCCGCCGTCGCGCCGCTCTCGGCCGCCACTTCATAGGCGCCCTCGATAATGGCGTCCTTGGAGAAGAAACCGGCGAAGCCGATCGAGGTGCCCGGAATGCCGACGCCGGTCAGCGCCAGCGTGCCGATAATCATCAGGCCCCAGGTCCAGGGAATCTTGCGCCAGACCCCGCCCATGTTCCGCATGTCCTGCTCATGGTGCAGGGCGTGGATGACCGAGCCCGCGCCCAGGAACAGCAGCGCCTTGAAGAAGGCGTGCGTGAACAAATGGAACATCGCCGCGCCGTACAGGCCCAGGCCCGCAGCGAAGAACATGTAGCCGAGCTGCGAACAGGTCGAATAGGCGATGACCCGCTTGATGTCGTTCTGCGCCAGGCCGACCGTCGCGGCGTAGAACGCCGTCACCGCGCCGACGACCGTCACGATCGTGCTGGCGATGGGCGCCGCGTCATAGATCGGCGAACAGCGGCACACCAGGAACACA
>CAJXKJ010000069.1 GCA_913055605.1 uncultured Euryhalocaulis sp.
GCGCCGACCGGGCCGACGGTCTTCATCAGGCCCCAGAACGTGCCGAGCAGGCCGAGAAAGATCAGCAGGCGGACGATATAGCGGGTCGTCTCCCCGGCCTCCGCCATGCGGGCGCCGATGGAGTCCAGGATCACGCGCGCGGAGGTGGCCGAGACTCGGTAGCCGCCGTCGGGGCGGTCCTGCACCAGGGTCAGGATCGGGGCGATCAGGGCCGGCGGGCGGCCCAGCCGGTCCGGCTCCTCGCCCCTTGCGTAGCGGCGGATCCAGTTCGCCGCCGGGGTGATCGCGAAGACCTGCTGGAACACGTAGGCGACGCCGATCAGGAAGACCGCGATGATCAGGCCGTTGATCGCGTAATTGCTTTCGAAGGCCGCCAGGATCGCATCCCACAGGATGAAGATCGCGACCCCGACAATGGCCAGGAAGCCGACAATGCGCGCGCCATAGGGACCCGCGCCGGTGAAGCGCAGCGTCGTATATCCCTGACTCCTCGCCATAATCCCTCCTTGGCCGGATATGCGCGGTTAGCCGCCCAATAGGGCGGTTTTCAGGCGCAGCATCGCAGGCCCGGGGGAGAAACGGAAATGCCGCCGGGAGGTTCGATGGAAAACGCGAAGAGGTCTCCGGCCGACTAGCCGCCCATATGCTCGGCGAGGAAGGTCTCGATCGCCTCCAGCATCTGGCGGCGGGTCTCCTCGGTCGACAGCCAGTGGTCGCCGCTGTCCATGTCGATCAGCTGTACGTCCGCGCCGGCGCTTTGCAGCGCGCTTTCCATGCGGCGGCTCTGGGCGATGGGAACGACGCTGTCGTCGCGGCCATGGATCAGCAGGATCGGCGCGCGGACCGCATCCGTATGGTTGATCGGGGAGATGTCCGAGAGCTGGCTGGACTGGGCGTTCACGTCGCCGCCCATCACGGTGCGCCAGTAGTCGAGGACATAGCTGAATGCCCCGCTGGTGTCCCGCTCATAGGAGATCATGCGGTTGAGGTCGGTGACCGGGGCGAAGGCGGCGACGCAGCGATACAGGTCCGGCGTGAAGACCGCGCCGGCGAGCGCCGCATAGCCGCCATAGGAGGCGCCGACGATGCAGACATTGTCCGGGTCGGCGATGCCGGCCTCGACCAGCGCGTCCACGCCGTCGGTCACGTCATGCTGCATGACGCCCGTGCCCCAGCCGCCGCGCCCGGCGTCCCGCCAGGCGTCGCCGAAGCCCTCCGAGCCGCGGAAATTGGGCTGCAGCACCGCGTAGCCGCGCGAGGCGATGAAATGGGCGAGCCAGTCGAAGCCGCCGACATCCAGCGATTCCGGCCCGCCATGGGGCAGGACCACGAGCGGGGCCGGCTGCTCCAGATCGTCGGGGATGGTGAGATAGGCCGGAATCTGAACGTCGTCGCGGGCCCGGTAGAGGATCGGCAGGCGGGGCGCCGCGCCGGCGGCGTAGACCTCCGGATATTCGGACTGGACCGGCTTCAGCGTGCCTTGTGTCCGGTCGAAGACATAATAGATCGTCGGCGCCTCGCCGGTGGAGACCGACAGGACGAGGCGGCTGCGGTCTTTCGACCAGGACAGGATGTCGGCCGTGGCGCCGCCGAGGCTGGAGTCGAACAGCGCCTGGATCTCCGCCATTTCCGGGTCGAACCAGGTGGTGGAGGACGTGTCGCCATAGACCACGCCGCCGATCACCCGGTTGGTGTAGGGGTCCACCCGCGCGCCGCCGATATCGTATTCCTCGTCCAGCAGGATGGCCTCGCCCAGTCGGCCGGTCTCCATCGACAGCGGGTACAGGCCATAGCGGCCGACATCGGGCAGGCGCAGGCCCATGATGAGATTGCCCTGGCCGTCCGGCCCGATCATGGAGACCTCGGGGATGTCGACCGTCTGCTCCCACACGATGGGATAGAAGCCGCCGTCGTCGCGGACCCGGACCTCCACCCGGTTGGTGCGGTCGGCCCAGTCCATGCGGGCGATGGGCTCGCCCCGGGCGTCGACGACCCAGTCCACGGTGTTGGCCGCGCCGCGGCCGACGCGCTCCCGCCGGTCGTTCGCCGGATCGACGACGAAGAGGTCGATCTCGTTATCGTTGTTCAGCTCGGCCAGCAGCGGATAGAGGCTGTCCGGGTCGACGCCCTTGATGCTGGCCATATTGGTCTGGATGCGCGTGGGCATGTCGCGGTCGGTCGGGCGCATCAATTGCTGCATCGACAGGTCGTCGGCGTTGATCGCCATCGGGATGGCGAATTCGATCGGCCCGCGCACGCCCGGAAGCCGGGACGTGGTGGTGAAGATCAGGATGACATGGCCGTCGCCGGCCCAGCGCGTGTCGCGCGGCTTGTATTCGCCGGTATTGACCGCGCCGACGACCGTGAAGTCGGAGGCGTCGCGGATCACCACGAAGCTGCCGTCGGCGCTGTGCTCCAGCGCCGCGATGCGCGAGCCGTCCGGCGAGATCGCCGGTTCGGTCATCGCGGGCAGGCGCGAATAGGCGCTGGCCGGCAATGGCTGTGCGAAACTGGCGGAAACGGAGCAAAGACATGCGGCGACCGCCGCAGCGCAGGCGCGGATCAGCATCAGCGTCCCTCCCCATACAAAAGCCGCTGTGCCGCAACCCTAGCGTGCGGGGTCCGGGGCGTCATTAACCAATTGAAATGAATTGACGACGCGCGGCGGCGATGAGGGACGGAGAGCCTAGCCTTGGGCGGCTTTCAGGCGGTCGCGGAGCTGGGCGAGGATGGGCTCGTTGCCGGCCGCGATATTGCCGGTGAAGACCGGATCGCCCGACCCGTCCAGATCGGCCAGGAAGCCCCCGGCCTCCCGCACCAGGATGGAGCCGGCGGCGACGTCCCAGGGGCCCAGATTGCGCTCCCAGAAGGCGTCGAACTTGCCGGCCGCGACCCAGGCCAGATCCAGCGAGGCGGCGCCGAAGCGGCGGACGCCGGCGCTGTGCGGCATCACCTCGAACAGCTCTTTCAGGAAGCGCGCCTGACCGGGGCGGCCGAGAAAGGGGAAGCCGGTGGCGATGACGGCGCTTTCGAACTGGGTGCGCGCCGAGACGCGCAGGCGGCGATCGCCGACATAGGCGCCCTTGTTCCGCTCGGCCCAGTACATCTCGTCCTTGGCGACGTCATAGACGACGCCGGCATGGATGGCGCCGTCGCGCTCCAGGGCGATGGAGACGGCGAATTGCGGCAGGCCGTGCAGGAAATTGGTGGTGCCGTCGAGCGGATCGACGATCCAGCGGTGCGATTTGTCGGTGCCCTCGACCGCGCCGCGCTCCTCCATCAGGAAGCCGTAGCCGGGGCGGGCGGCGGACAGTTCGTCGAAAATGATCTGTTCGGACCGGTGGTCGGCGGCGGTGACGAAATCGCCCGGGCCTTTTTTCGAGACCTGGAGGTTCTCGACCTCCCCGAAATCGCGGGCGAGGCGGCGGCCCGCCTTGCGCGCCGCGCCGATCATCACGTTCAGAAGGGCGGTAGGCTGCATTCGTTCCCGAATTCTGTTCGGTGGCCCCGCGCGCGGGGCGGAAACGCCGCTAGTCGGCGCGGCGGACGTAGGAGCCGTCTTCGGTGGCGACCACGATCTTCTCGCCGACGCCCACGAAGGGCGGCACGGTTGTGCGCACGCCGTTTTCCAGCATGGCGGGCTTGAAGGAATTGGCGGCGGTCTGGCCCTTCACCACCGGCTCCGTGTCGGTGATCTCCAGCGTCACGTGCTGGGGCAGGGTCAGGCTGATCGGCTTTTCCTCATAGAATTCCAGCGTCACTTCCATGCCGTCCTGGAGATAGGCGGCGCTTTCCTCGCCCACCCAGTCCTTGGCCAGCTCGATCTGCTCGTAGGACTCGCCGTCCATGAAGGCGAGCGTGTCGCCGTTGTCGTAGAGATACTGGTATTCTTTCTGTTCGAGGCGGATGCGCTCGACCGTGTCGGCGGAGCGGAAACGCTCGTTCAGCTTGCGGCCGTCGATCAGGTTTTTCAGCTCCACCTGGGCGAAGGCGCCGCCTTTGCCGGGCTTCACATGGTCGGTCTTCACCGCGGTCCAGATCGAGCCCTGATGCTCGATGACATTGCCGGGACGGATTTCGTTGCCGTTGATCTTGGGCATGGCGCGCTCGCAAGGGGTGAAATGTGAGGCGCGATCTACCGTTCGCCCCGCCGCGCGGTCAAGCGATCCTGACCGCTGGCCCCGCGCGGCGCCAAGTGCGTTGACGCGCGCGCTGGAGGCGCTTATGTCACGCGCCTTCCAACCGATGCCTTGCCCAGGTGGCGGAACTGGTAGACGCGCTAGCTTCAGGTGCTAGTGACCGTACGGTCGTGGAGGTTCGAGTCCTCTCCTGGGCACCATCGGCGGCGAAGCCCCCAAAAGACTTTCCGACAGCACCGGCGCCCGGCGGGAACTCAGCGCAGTTCCGGCGGGTCCTGGAGCGCGCTGGCCGCGAGGCCGGCGGGGATGTCTTCGGCGGCGTCCGGCTCCACGATGCGGGCCGACAGGCCGGTGAGGTCGATGGCGCGGCCGCGGCCCTCCGGGTCCGGCCAGACGCCGATATAGTCGACATCGGTCTCCCCCGGGTCGGGCGGTAGGGTCCAGTCGAACTCATAGGTTTGCAGATCGTCGGTCGGCTGCATCTCCTGCCAGCCGGAATCCTGCACCCCGCCGCCGCCGAAATAGGCCATGGCGAAGCGGGGCGAGCCCGATTCCGGGGCGCGCCGCACGACCGTGCTGATGCGGATGGTGCGGCCGGCGAAGGCGCGGCCGAAATCCGGGGGCAGGGTAATGAATGCGCCCTGGGACAGCGGCGGCTGGTCATAGGGGCGGAAGGCGGCGATGCGCGCGGTGCTGGTCCCCTCCAGCGTCAGCAAATCCATGCTGAGCCCGTCCGGCATCTGCAGCATGTTCAGTGTCTCGCCCGATACGCCGAGGCCGGTCTCCGGGCTGCCGAAGGCCGCCAGCGCCTCGCGCACGCGGTCCGGCCCCGGAGCCAGGGCGGCTGCAATCATGCCGAGCATGATCGCCGCAGCGATGGGAAAGAACAGGAAATCCCGCATATCTACGTCCGGAGGGGGCCGAAAATGCAACCACCTTGGGCGGTAGAGTCCGCCCGCGCGGCAGTCAAGCGCGCAGGATGCGGCGCAAGGGCCGGAATCGCAGGACGTCCAGCCTTGTCGCGCGCGCGGGCGCGCGCCTAGTTTGCGCGGGCAAAGCGCCCGGCAGGCGGCGCGCGGGGCGAGGAATCAGGGATGACCGGGGCCGGACGGGCCAGCGCCGGACGGGGCAGCGCCGGACTGGGCAGGACGGCGCGCCGCGCCGCAGCCGGGTTCGGCGCGGCCGCCGCGCTGGCGGCGCTGATTCTGGCGGCCTGTTCGCGCGATCCGGTTCTGGAGGCGTTCGAGGACGGGACCGCCGCGGAGAACGCTTTGTCCGCGATGGAGCTGCTGGTCGCGGACGGCCAGGCCGCCGGGGCGGTCGCGACAGCCGCGCAGGGCGGCGACGTGCTTTTCCTGGAGGCGGCGGGAGTTCAGGACCTGGAGACCCGAGCGCCGATGCGGCCGGACTCCATCTTCGCCATCGCCTCCATGACCAAGCCGGTGACCGCCGCGGCGATGATGATGCTGTGGGAGGACGGGCTGTGGGATCTGGACGATCCGGTTGCGGATTATCTGCCCGAACTGGCGGACCCGCGGGTGCTGACGGCGGATGGGGGGACGCGTCCGGCAGACAGCCCGATCACGATGGCCCAGCTGATGAGCCATTCGGCCGGGCTGGCCTATGAGATGGCAGAGGCGCTGGACGATGCGCGCTATGGCGGCTCCGGCCTGGTGGAGCAGTCGGCGTCGCTGGACGATCTGGTCGCGCGGGTCGCGGCGCTGCCGCTGGCGCACGAGCCGGGGGCGGGCTTTTCCTATGGCTTCGCCTCCGACCTGCAGGGCGCGATCATCGAGCGGCTGTCGGGCCAGACGCTGCCGGACTTCCTGCAGGACAGAATCTTCGGGCCGCTGGGCATGGCGGACACCGGGTTCGCCGTGCCGGCGGACAAACGCGGCCGGCTGGCGGCGATCTATGAGCGCACGGAGGCGGGGCTGCGCAAGCGGCCCATCGCCGCGCCGGAGTCGCCGCCCGCCGCGCCCTCCGGCGGGGCGGGGCTGTATTCCACCGCGCCGGACTATCTGAAATTTGCCCGGATGCTGGCGGGCGGGGGCGCGCTGGACGGGGTGCGCCTGCTGCAGCCGGAGACGGTGGCGCTGATGCGCGCGCCGGCGCTGGACGAGGGCGTGAACGGCGGCGGCTATATCGGGGAGGGGTCGCGCGTGGGCTATGGCCTCGGCGTCGCGGTGATCCGCGAGCCCTCGCGCCGCGATCCGCGCGCGGTGGGGACGTTCTACTGGGAGGGGACCTATTCCACCTATTTCTGGATCGATCCGGAGAGCGACCTGACCGCGGTGGCGCTGACCCAGATCAAGCGGCGGCCGGACGAGCCGCAATGGGAGCATCCCGACACCAGCCCGCTGATGCGCGCGGCGATCTATTCCGGGCTGGCGGCGGAATCCCGAGATTGACCTATTGCGGTCATGCCGGCGCCCTATTCTGAGCTAGGCTGACAGGCCGAGGGACGTACCGGCCGCCCGCCGCAAGGATGGGCCGCCCGGCCGAGGGGAGAACCGCCGATGACGCTGTGCGCGCGCCCGTCCGCATTCCTGATCTCAATCTCCGTCTGCGCCATCGCGCTGGCCGCCTGCGACGGCGGCGACGGCATGGACGAACGCGCCATGGCCCGCGAAGAGGCGGAAATGGCCAAACAGGCCGCCCCGCCCGCGCCGCCCCCGGCGCCGGGCATGGCCGCCGCCGATATGGAGCGGGTGACGGTGACCGGCAGCCGGTTCGCCGGAAACGCCGCGCCCTATGAGCCCGCCCCGGACGCCGGCGCAGGCGCGGGGCCGGATACCGGCGGGGCGCAGCCCGAGGGCATGCTGCTGGCCTATTCCTATTCGGTCGGGTTCGAGCTGCCGGCGCGCAATGTCGCGGCGATGCGGGAGCAGCACGAGGCCGAGTGCCGCGCGGCCGGACCGCGCCTCTGCCTGGTCCTGGGCGGATCGGTCAGCGGCGACGGCGAGGATTATGTCTACGGCAATCTGTCGATCCGGGCCGAGCCGGAATGGCTGGCCGGGTTCCGGGACGGGCTGGCCGAGGACGCCGAGGAGGCCGACGGGCGGATCGCCGATTCCTCCACCAGCACCGAGGACCTGACCCGCAGCATCGTGGACACCGAGGCGCGGCTGCGGGCGCAGGAGACGCTGCGCGAACGGCTGATCGCCCTGCTGGAGCGGCCGAGCGACGAGATTGACGATCTGCTGGCGGTGGAGCGGGAGCTGGCCCGGGTGCAGGGCCAGATCGACAGCGCGCGCAGCACGCTGGCCGTGATGCGGGCGCGGGTCGATATGTCCCGGCTGGACCTGTCCTACCGCGCCGCGCCGCGGGCGGTGTCGTCGGCCGCGGTGAACCCGGTCGTGGTGGCGCTGCGCGATTTCCTGACCGTGCTGTCGGGCAGCCTGGCCACGGTGATCACGATCATCGCCGCGGCGATCCCGTTCGTGGTCATCCTGATCCCGCTGATCCTGCTGACCTGGCGCTGGTTCCGCCGGCGGCGGACGCGTGCATAGCGGCGCCCGCATTTTGCAGCGTGCATATCGGCGTCACGGACGGGCGGCTAAAATGGTGCGCGTAAGATCGGAAACCGAATGGAGGACGCCATGAACGGACCGGATTTGAACATCCGCCTGCACCGCAGCCTGCTGCGCGCCATGCGCCCGGCCTCGAACGACGATGCGGGCGCGCGTATCCGCGCCGATGTCCGGCGCGAGACGCTGCGCCGCCCGGTGGCGCTGGCGCTGCTGCGCCAGTCGGCGCAAATCTGACGGCGCAAATCTGACGGCCCGCGCCTGATCCCCGCGGCGGGCCGGTCGCGTGGCGGCGGGGAGGGGGAATCCGCTTGACCTGCCCGCCGCCTGCGGCCAAAACCGCCGCGCTATGACGACGCGCACCGTTTCCGCCGCTTTCCGTCCCGCTTCCGCGGGCGCGGCCGTGCGCGCGTGGTGGCGCCGCTAGATCCAGTCCGGACGGCGCGCTGCACAGGCGATCTTGCGTGAGATAGAGATCGACCCCGAAACAAGGCCCGCCCGTCCGGCGGGCCTTTTCGTTTCCGCCTCGATCCCGTAACCGCAAGACCGACCAGAAGAGCCGCAAAATGATCATCGTCCTGAAACCCGACGCCCCGCCGGAAGCGGCGAAAGAGCTGCTGGCCCGGATCGAGGAAAAAGGGCTGACGCCGCTGCACATGCCGGGCAGCGAGCGCGTCGTGCTGGGCGCGCTGGGCGACGAGCGGGTGCTGGCCGAACTCAGGCTCGAGAGCAATCCGCACGTCGAGTCGGTGAAGCCCATCCTGGCTCCCTACAAGCTGGTCAGCCGCGAGCTGCGGCCCGAGGACAGCGTGGTGCGCATCGGCAAGGTCGGCGTCGGCGGCGAAAGCTTCGCCGTGATCGCCGGGCCGGACGCGATCGAGGACGCGGAAAGCCTGCGCGAAACGGCCGAGGCGGTGAAGGCCGCCGGCGCCAGCGTGCTGCGCGGCGGGGCGTTCCGCCCGCGCATGAGCCCCTACGCCTTCGAGGGCCTGGGGGAAGAGGGCCTGGATATCCTGGTCCAGACCGGCGCGGCGCTGGGCATGCCGGTGCTGACCGAGGCGCTGTCCGAGGCGCAGTTGGACCGGATCGTGGCGGCCGAAGACGCGGTGCAGATCGGCGCGCGCAACATGTCGAATTTCCCGCTGCTGAAGGCGGCGGCGGCCAGCGGCGCGGCCATCGTGCTGAAGCGCGGCCTGTCCGCGACGGTGGAGGAGCTGCTGCTGGCGGCGGAATATCTGCTGCACGAGGGCAATGACCGGGTGATCCTGGTCGAGCGCGGCGTGCGCACCTTCGAGACCAACGCCCCGGCCATGCTGGACCTGACGGCTGTGCCCTTCATCAAGCGGCGCAGTCATCTGCCGGTTCTGGTCGACCCGTCGAACGGGACCGGACGGCGGGAGCTGGTGGCGCCGATGACGCTGGCGGCCGCGGCCTGCGGGGCGGACGGGGTTCTGATCGACGTGCATCCCGATCCCGCCGCGGCGCGGGCCGGCGGCGCGCAGGCGCTGGACCATGAAGGCTTCCGCCGCCTGATGCGGCAGCTGGAGCCGGTGGCGCAGGCCGTGGGGCGGAGCCTGGCATGACGGCCAAGACGCAAGACCGCCCGGCCGTCGCCTCGCTGCGCCGGCGCCTGCCGGACGCGCCGGACGCCTTCTCCCTCTATGCGCATCTGTCGGAGCGCGGGACCCGGCCGGGCGCGATGTATTACGAGCGCGCCGACACCCCGACGATCATCGTGGACAGCGTCGCGGCGCGGATCGAGACGCGCGGCCAGACCGCGACGCTGGAGGCGCTGTCGCCGGGCGGGGAGCGCGTGCTGGCGCAGGCGGCGCGGCGGTTGAAGGATTTCGTGACGCAGAGCGAGCCCCGCCGCCTGGTGCTGGAATTCCCGGCGCCGGAAGGCGACGACGCCGAGGCGCGGATGCTGGCCGCCAGCCCGTTCGACGCGCTGCGCGCGGTGACGCTGAATCTGGGCGAAGGGTCGGACGCGGCCGGCGACATCATCTGCGCCGGGGTGATCGCCTATGATTTCATCGACGCCTTCGAGGATCTGCCGACGCCGAAATCCGACCCGCTGAACTATCCGGACAATCTGTTCTGGCTGGCCGAATCCTATGTCCGCATCGATCCGGGCGCGGAGGCGCGCGCGGTGGCCATGGCGTTCGGCGGCGACGATCCGGAGGATTCCGAGCGCGCCCATTACGATGCGCGCGAATTGCTGGCGGACCTGACCGAACGCTGCGCCGAGGCGAAGCTGCTGACCCCGCAGAGCGTGACGCCCGGCGCGCCGCCGCCGGCGGCGACCGATCTGGACGATGACGGCTACGCCGCGCAGGTCGACATCCTGAAAGAGCGGATCCTGGCCGGGGACATCTATCAGATCGTGCCCTCGCGCAGCTTCACCGCGCCGTGCGCCGATCCCTTCGCGGCCTTCACGCGGCTGCGCGCGCTGAACCCCAGCCCGATCATGTTCTTCATCCCGGGCGGCGATCACGTCCTGTTCGGGGCGACGCCGGAGCCGGCGGTTCTGGTGCGCCGCGACGGCGACGACCTGACCGCCGAGGTGCGGCCCATCGCCGGAACGCGGGCGCGCGGCGCCACGCCGGACGAGGACGACCGGCTGGAGGCCGACATGCGGCTGGACGAGAAGGAGCTGGCCGAACACATGATGCTGGTCGATCTCGGCCGCAACGACATCGCCCGGATCAGCGAGCCCGGCACGCGGCGTGTGACCAAGCTGCTGACCGTCGAGCGCTATTCCCACGTCATGCACCTGGTCAGCCGGGTGGAGGGGAAGATGCGCGCCGGCCTCGACTGCCTGCACGCGGCGGTGGCCTGCCTGAACGCCGGGACGCTGACCGGGGCGCCGAAACTGCGCGCCATGCAGATCCTGCGAGAAGCCGAGGCGACCAAGCGCGGCCCCTATGGCGGCAGCGTCGGCTGGATCGGCGGCGACGGGGTGATCGACACCGGCATCGTGATCCGCAGCGCCTATGTGAAGGACGGCATGGCGACCGTCCGGGCCGGGGCGGGCGTGGTCTACGACTCCGATCCCGTCGAGGAGGCGCGCGAAACCAGCCGCAAGGCGGCCGGGGCGCTGGCCGCCATCGCGGACGTGCACGGCCGCAACGCCAGAGAGGGAGAGGGGCTGTGACTGTGACCGGGAACACCAGGCCCGTCCTGTTCATCGACAATCTGGACAGCTTCACCTTCAACCTTGTGGAGTCGTTCGAACGGCTGGGCGCGCGCGTGCGCGTGCTGCGCAACACGGCCGACCCGCACGCGGTGCTGGATACGGCGCTGAAGGAGGACGCGCTGATCGTCCTGTCGCCGGGGCCGGGCGCGCCGCAGGACGCCGGCTGCTGCCCCGCGCTGATCGACCTGGCCAGGGGCACGGCGCCGGTGTTCGGCGTCTGTCTGGGTCATCAGGCGATCGGGCTCGTCTCCGGCGCGGAGGTCGGGCGCGCGCCGCTGCCGGTGCACGGCAAGGGCCACCGTGTGACCCATGACGGGCAGGGGATGATGGCGGGCGTGCGCAACCCGCTGTCGGTCGGGCGCTATCACTCGCTGTGCGTGCGCGAGGTCCCCGCGCGCTTCACCGTGCACGCCGATCTGGAGGGCATGGCGATGGCGATGTCCGACACAGAGGCGCGGCAATACGGGGTGCAGTTCCATCCCGAATCCATCCTGACCCCGCAGGGCGACATCCTTCTGAAGAATATTCTGGAGCAGGCGTGATGCTGGACGCGCTGGAAAAACTGATTTCGGGCGCGGATTTGACGGCGCAGGAGGCGGAGGCGGCCTTCGCGTCGGTCATGGCGGGCGAGGCCGA
>CAJXKJ010000070.1 GCA_913055605.1 uncultured Euryhalocaulis sp.
TCGGCTCCACGCTCCGGCTGCTCGTTCCCATCCACGGCTTCGTACAGGCCCGCGGCCTCGCGTGCAGGCCCGCGCCGTAGTCCGGGCGACAGCACCCGGACGCAGATGATCCGGTCCTGACGCGCAAAGGTCAAAACATCGCCGGGGCGGACGAGGGCGGAGGCGCGCTGCACGCGCCGCGTCTCGCCGCCGCTGGACGCGCGCAGCTTCCCCGCGCGAACGAATGCGCTGGCGGCGCTGCGCGACTTGAAGAAACGCGCGCGCCACAGCCAGACATCGGCGCGCACGGCGTCCTCCGTTTCGCGCGCCGGCGCGGTCAGCGCTCCGCTCTCAGCAAGAGGCCGGTTGCTCCGGCAGGTTCAGAAGGCCGCGCAGGCTCCAGGCCGCATCGCCATCCGTCCGCTGGGCGTCGGCGATGCGCCAGCCCCCGCTTGATCGCTGGCACAGGGTCCAGACGATGGTTCGCGGGTCGCCCTCGACCGCCAGGCTGGCGGCCACCAGTCCCGGCGCCCTGTCCAGGCTTTCGAATGTCAGACCGCTCACGGTTCCGTCTTGGGAATCAAATCGATAGTCGAAATTTACATTGCCTACGAGGTCGGGGTCGGAGGCGTCCTCGACCATCGCCCGCCACAAGTCTTCCGTGAAATAACGGCCCCATTCCGCCTCGCTGGCGAACCACAGGACCGGCTCGTCATAAAGCTCCTGAACCAGTTCGATGGGGCCGGGGCGTTCGGCAGGCGCCGGCGCGCAGGCTGCAAGCCCGCACAGCGCGGCCCAGACGACGAAGCTGCGGCGTCCGCCAGATTTCATGAGCCGGAATTTACGCCGTCTCCCTTGGCGCGGCGAGAGCCTGTGCGTTTGCGCTTCCTGCGGCGCGGCGTCGCGGTCTTCAGCTCCGCCAGCGCGGCGAAGGGTGAATCCGGCCGCGCGGCCGGGCGCTCCTGACGCGGCGCGGGCGGTTTCTTTTTCGCGCCGCGGCGGCGCCACAGCTCCGGCGCGGCGTCTTCGCCCTCGACCGCCTTGCGCGCGGGGGTGTAACCGAGCGCCCGCATCACCCCGCGCAGATCGTCCAGGCTGCAGCCCAGCCGCGATGTCATGCCGGGCGTCAGAGGGAAGCCGGCGCCGGGGTTCGCCTTGCGCTCTTTTTCAATCTCCGCGCCCAGCGCCTCCAGCGCGTCCAGCCGCACCGCGCGCGGCCCGGCGGCGCGGTATCCGGCGGCGGCCAGCGCTTCAGGCTGCAATCCCTCGTGCAGCGGCGTGGAGGTCAGTCCCGGCGACGGCAGCCAGGCCTCCCCGCCAGTCGACACCGCGCGCAGGCGCGACAGAAGCTGCGCCGCGCCGGGCTTCAGCATCGCCGGCAGGAACACGCTGAACCGTCCGATCCGCACGCCGAGCGCGCGCAAAGCGCGCCGTTCGCTGGCCGACAGAGCATCCACTTCGCGTCCCAGATCGCGCCGGTCGACGCTGCCCAGTTGCTCGCGCAGCCGCCAGGCGACGCCGCGCGCCAAGCCCTGCACCCGCGCCTCGCTCACCGCCGCCTCCAGCGATTTCAGCGGGGCCAGCGTGCGCGCGATCTCGGTCTGCAGCCAGGCCTCGATCCGGCGTTCGGCGCGGGCGCGCGCCTCCCCGGCGCCCAGCTCCCCGCCGATCAGCTTCGCATCCGGCCGCAACAGGTCGGGCCCGGCGGCGAGGCGCGCGACCGCGGTCTGGCGCCATTCCACCCGGCCGAGCGCGTCGAAACTCAGGTCCGTATCCCCGGCGCGGGCGAGCGCCCCCAGCCGCCGGTCGATTTCGGGGCGCAGCGCCCTTTCCGCCGCACCGCGCAGCGCCTTGGCTTCCAGCCCCGCCGCCTCCGGGTCCAGCGTGACGGTCAGCCCGTCGATATGGCCCACATGATGCCCCTCGACCGTCACCTCGCCGTCGGCGCTGACCCCGGCCAGCAGCTCTCCGTCGGCGCGCAGGCCGCGCAGCAGCGCGCTGGTGCGCCGGTCGACAAAGCGCTGGGTCAGCCGCTCGTGCAGCGCGTCGGACAGCCGGTCCTCGACGTCGCGCGCCACCGCGCGCCAGTGACCGGAATCGCCGCCCAGCCAGTCGTCGCGATTGGCCAGATAGGCCCAGGTCCGCACCTGCGCGAGCCGGGCGCTGAGCGCGTCCACGTCCCCCTCGGCCCGGTCCAGCCGCGCGATCTGCCCGCCCAGCCATTCCGGCGGCAGGCGGCCGTCCTCGGTCAGATGGCCGAAGACCGCGGTCAGCAGGCGGACATGGGCGTCCAGCCCCAGCTTGCGGAAATCCGGCACCTGACAGACCGCCCACAGCCGCCGCACCCCATGCGGGGTCTGCGCGGCCTGTGCGATGTCCGGATTGTCGATCAGGCGGCGCAGCGACTCCTCGTCCAGCGCATGGCGCACCCGGCGCAGCGACGGGTCGGGCGGCGGCGCGGCCAGCGATTCGAACAGCGATTCCAGACTGGACAGGTCCAGGTCGAAATTCCGCCACTCGATATGGTCCAGCGGTTTGAAAGCGTGCGCCTCCAGCCGCTGGATGTCGTGCGTCTCCAGCTCCGGCGCGTCGGCGGTCACCCCGAACGTGCCGTGATTACGGAATCGCCCGGCGCGCCCGGCGATCTGTCCAATCTCGGCGGGGACCAGCCGGCGGCGGCGGCGGCCGTCGAACTTGGTCAGGCTGGCGAAGGCGACATGGTCGATCTCCAGATTCAGCCCCATGCCGACCGCGTCGGTGGCGACGATGTAGTCGACCTCGCCGCTCTGGAAGAGCTCGACCTGCGCATTGCGCGTGCGCGGGCTCAGCGCCCCCATCACCACCGCCGCGCCGCCGCGCTTGCGCCGCAGCAGCTCCGCGATCGCGTAGACCTCCTCGGCGCTGAAGGCGACGATGGCGGACCGGCGCGGCAGGCCGGTCAGGCGCTGGAAGCCAGTATAGGACAGGGTGGAGAACCGCTCCCGCCGGTCCAGCTCCGCCCCCGGCAGCAGGCGGCGGATCAGCGGCGCCATCGTGTCGGCGCCCATCAGCATGGTCTCGGACGTCCCGCGCGCATGCAGCATGCGGTGGGTGAAGACGTGGCCCCTTTCATGGTCGGCGCACAGCTGGACCTCGTCCACGCCCAGGAAATCGACCTCCTGGTCCAGCGGCATCGCCTCGGCGGTGCAGATCCAGTAGCGGGGCCCCTTATTTCCCGACGTGGGTGGGACCAACCGCTCTTCCCCGGTGACCAGCGCGGTGGCGGCATCCCCGGCGCGCGCCCGCACCCGGTCATAGATCTCCCGCGCCAGCAGGCGTAGCGGCAGGCCGATCATGCCACTGCGGTGGCCCAGCATCCGCTCCACGGCCAGATGCGTCTTGCCGGTATTGGTGGGTCCGAGGGCCGCTTTCAGCGGCGCGGTCGGGGTCATGGCCGGTCTCTCCGGCGTTGCGTCAGCGTTCGGCGTGTTCGCTGGGGACAGGCCCCAGGGTCAGCGATTTGGCCTCGATCACCAGCGTGGCGATTCCGACCGGATAGGAAAAGCGGATCGGCACATGAAAATCGTCGCCCGGCCGGTCGGTGAACCACACCGTGATGGGCGTATTCAAATATTTCTCCTTCGGCACATCGTCCGCGTCGAACCCCGCCAGCGGCATGTAATAGACGTGGCAGGCGATGACCGGACCCTCATAGGCATCCAGGTCCGCTTCCTCCGCCCCGGCGTGCGCCATGCGCAGATTATAGCGTTCCTTGCCGTTGAAGATGGGAACGTCCGGCCCGCACGGCCAGTCCGGATCGTCGCCGACATTCATCGCGGTCTGCATGATGCCGCTGACCAGATCCAGCGAGCCCTGCCGGTCGGCCTGGGTGGCGGGCGGATCGCCGAAGCTGGAATAGGGCGGGGTGGCCGTCACCTCGATATCCTCGGGCGTGAAGGCCATCTGCACGGTCCGCCCGTGCTCCAGGATGTCGCGATGCTCGAAATAATCGGGCTTCAGGGCCTCCCCGTCCGTGCGTCCCCGGACCATGGAGCGAATCTGGTCTTTCTTGGCCCAGGCCAGCAATCCGCCGGTCTTGTACATGCTGCGCACGCCATAGGTTTTCGGGCCGAATTCGGCCTCCACGCCCGTTTCCATCAGCTTCAGGCCCAGATAATAGGCGCTGTAGTCGGCCTCGAACGCCACCGGTTCGGCCGCCTCCTGGGCCGCCGCCGGGCCGGTCAGGCCGGCCAGCCCTGCCAAAAGGGCGCAGCAGAACGCACAGCCTTGCTTGATTTGTCGGGAATCTGCCTGTAAATGCCCGCCTTCCGCGCGGGACGGGCGTCCCGGGCGCACGATCCAGCGCGAACGCGAATAAGGAAGCAGTGTCATGGCGCGCCGTTGCGAATTGTCCGGTGTCGGACCGATGGTCGGGAACAATGTGTCCCACTCCAACATCAAGACCAAGCGCCGGTTCCTGCCGAATCTGTGCGACGTGTCGCTGACGTCCGAAACGCTGGGCCAGACCTTCACCATGCGCGTGGCCGCCAAGACCCTGCGCACCGTGGACAAGCTGGGCGGTCTGGACGCCTATCTGGCGAAGGCCGACGAAAAGGGCCTGTCCGCCAAGGCGCTGCGCATCAAGCGCGACCTGTCCAAGGCCTCGCGCGAAACCCTGGCCGAAAAAGTCCAGGCCTGATCCTGACGGCGTGAATGCTGGGGCGGCGACCGCCGCCCTGTTCAAACGGCTGGCCTTTGCCGCTAATCAGGGCGCGTGGCCCGCACCCTGAAATCCCCCAAGACTCCGCCCCGCGCCTGGCAGCGAATGCTGTCCGGCCGCCGGCTCGACCTGCTGGACCCCGCCGCCATCGATGTGGAGGTGGCGGACATCGCCCATGGCCTGGCGCGCGTGGCGCGTTGGAACGGCCAGACCGTCGGCGACAACGCCTTTTCCGTGGCCGAGCACTGCGTGCTGGTGGAAAGCCTGGTGCGGCGGCTGGATCCGGCGGCGACCGCCTCCGACCGCCTGACCGCCCTTCTGCACGACGCGCCCGAATATGTGCTGGGGGACATGATCTCCCCGGTGAAGGCGGCGCTGGGGGAGGGCTATCAGCAGCTGGAGAAATTGCTGGAGCAGGCGGTCCATATCCGCTTCGGCCTGCCGGCGCGGACCCGTGCGGCGCTGAAGACCACGATCAAGAAGGCCGACCATATCAGCGCCTATTTCGAGGCGGTCCAGCTCGCCGGCTTCTCTCCCGACGAGGCGAAGAAATTCTTCGGCGCCCCGCCCAAGGACATCCGCCTGAAGCTGAAGCCCCTGACGGCGGTGGAGGCCCAGGCGGCGTTCCTGGAGCGGTTCGAGAAACTGTCCGCCGCCAAGGCGCGGGCGGAGCGTACAAAAGGATGAGCGGGGCGGCCGATCTCGTCATCGGTCTGAACGCCGTGATCATGGCGGCCAGCGAGGAGCGCCCGCTGGTGCTGGTGATCGAGCCGGGCGGCGGCCCCTGCGGCCTGCCGTTCGGCAGTTTCGAGCCGGAGGCCCACCGCACCTTCGAACTGGCCCTGCGCGGCTTCGTGAAGGACCAGACGGGGTTCGAGCTCGGCTATGTCGAACAGCTCTACACCTTCGGTGACCGGGGCCGCGAAGCGCCGCTGGCCGCCCTCCAGGGCGCCGGGACCGCGCGGGTGATCTCGGTCGGCTATCTGGGCCTGGCGCGGGAGCCCGCCTCGCCCCCGGCCGGCGCATGGGCCGACTGGTACCGCTTCTTCCCGTGGGAGGACTGGCGCGAAGGTCCGCCCGCCATGATCGCCGGCGAGATCGAGCCGGCCCTGCGCGCCTGGGCCGACGCCGAAACCGGCGCGCGCAGGGCTCGGCGGCGGGAGCGCGTGGACCTGGCCTTCGGCCTTGGCGGCGCCGACTGGAACGAGGAACGCGCGCTGGACCGCTACGAGCTTCTCTACGAGGCCGGGCTGGCGGCGGAGGCGACACACGACCATGGCGGTGCGCTGTCCGGCGGGGTGGGGGAGCCGATGGGCTCCGACCACCGCCGCATCCTGGCCACCGCGATCTCCCGCCTGCGCGCCAAGATCAAATACCGCCCCGTCCTGTTCGAACTGGCGCCGGAGCGCTTCACGCTCGGCGGCCTGCAGCGGATCGTGGAGGCGGTGCAGGGCGTGCGCCTGCACACCCAGAATTTCCGCCGCGCGCTGGACAAGTCCGGACTGGTGGAAGGCACTGGCGATCTGGAAACCGCGACGGGCGGCCGCCCCGCTGAACTGTTCTGCGTTCGCGAGGGCGCGCTGGCCGGCCGCGCCTCGGGCGTGGCGACCCCGCGGCTGCGCTAACGCGCCGCCCCGTGCGCGTCCCGGCTGTCGGCGGGGGCCTGTGCGCGGTCCGTCAGGCTGTAGTCGCGAACGACATGGGCGATGCGCAGGCGGTAGTTGGCGAAAATGCCGCCGCGCCCTTGCGCCTGCGCGGCGCGATGCCGGGCCTGCGTGCGCCAGCGCTCGATGGCGGCCTCATCCTCGAAAAAGGACAGCGACAGCAGCTTTCCCGGCTCGGACAGGCTCTGGAACCGCTCGACCGAAATGAAGCCTTCCACGCTGTCCAGCAATGCGCGCAGGTCGGCGGCGATTTTCAGATAGGCGTCTTTGCCGGCCTCGGAGGGCTCCGACTCGAAGATCACCGCGATCATGCGCGCGCTCCATGGGGCGTGGAGACGCATTTCAGAAACGTGCGGTCCTCCCGCAGCAGAAAGCCCTCGGCCTGTGCGAACGCATAGTTCTCCCGGCCCAGAGGGTCGTCGGCCAGGCGCGCGCGATACGCCTCGTAATCGGCGAGGCTGGCGATGTTGTAGACGCCATAGGCCAGCGTGCTGGAGCCTTCGTGCGGGGCGTAATAGCCGATCAGGTCCGCCCCGCAGCGTGGAATCGCCTGCCCCCAGTTCCGCGCGTAGCGGACGAAATGCTCCCGCTTCGCCGGGTCGATATGATAGCGGATGACGCAGGTGAGCATTGCCGTCTCCTTCGTTGCGGTCCGCGTTTTCTAGAGCGTTGTGCGCGGGAATGGTTCGATTAAGCTCGAACTATGAAAGAGGGTCCGGACATTGCGCGCATCGCGGCGCTGATCGGCGATCCGGCGCGCGCCAACATGCTGACCGCACTGATGAGCGGAAAGGCTTTGACCGCTGCCGAACTGGCCATGGAGGCCGGCGTGACGCCGCAGACCGCCAGCACGCATCTGGCCAGGCTGGACGAGGGCGGTCTGATCCGGCCCCGCAAGCAGGGGCGGCATAAATATTTTTCGCTGGCGGGGGACGAGGTCGCGCACGCGCTGGAGGCCCTGATGGGCGTGGCGGCGGGCGCCGGGCATCTGCGCACCCGCACCGGCCCGCGCGACCGCGCCCTGCGCAAGGCGCGGGTCTGCTACAACCATCTGGCGGGGGACATGGGCACGCGCATGTTCGACGCGTTCGGCGCCAAAGCCTGGCTGGCGCGCCGTGCGGGCGCGCTGTCCCTGAGCCCGGACGGAGAGGCGTTCGTGCGGGCGTTCGGCATAGACCTGGCGGCGCTGCGGGCGCGCCGCGCGCCGCTGTGCCTGGAATGCCTGGACTGGAGCGAGCGCCGCAGCCATCTGGCCGGCGCGCTGGGCCGCGCCATGCTGGGCCGGATGGAAGACCTGAAATGGGCGCGGCGCGACGGGGAAACCCGCGTCGTGCGGTTCACCAGACAGGGCGAGCGCGCGTTCGACGCGACCTTTGGCGCGGCGCCCTGAGCAGCGTGCTGACTGGGGCGCCGGTCCATATTGCGCCGCACCTTGATAAATCCGTCAAAAACCCCTATTTTCCCTTTTGCTCATTTAGAGCATTAGGGAGGCTCGAATGGACGCAAGAACCACGGGGTTCGCCGCTGCGCCGGCGTCAGGTTCCGACACGGGGCCAATGGCCTATACCGCTGAGGTAAAAGCGGAAACGGACCATCTGTATGAGCGCGTGAAGGCGTTCACGCCGCCGCTGGAATGGCGGCTGCAGGCCCCCCTGATCGCCGCCATCAATCGCCTGAAACGCGAAAAGGGCGCGGTCATCCTGGCGCATAATTATATGACGCCGGAGATCTTCAATTGCGTGGGCGATTTCACCGGCGACAGCCTGGCCCTGGCCAAGGAAGCCGCCGAGACGGACGCGAAAATCATCGTCCAGGCCGGCGTGCACTTCATGGCCGAGACGGCGAAAATCCTGTCCCCGGACAAGACCGTCCTGATCCCCGATACGCGCGCGGGCTGCTCGCTGGCGTCCTCGATCACCGCCGACGACGTGCGGCTGATCCGCCAGCGTTTCCCCGGCGTGCCGATCGTCACCTATGTGAACACCTCCGCCGAGGTGAAGGCCGAAAGCGACATCTGCTGCACCTCCTCCAACGCCGTGCAGGTGGTGGAGAGCCTGGGCGCGGATCGGGTCATCATGATCCCCGACCAGTATCTGGCGCAGAACGTCGCCGCGCAGACCGATGTGGAAATCCTGGCCTGGGCCGGCTCGTGCGAGGTGCATGAGCGCTTCACCGCCGAGGACATCCGGGGGCTGCGCGAGGCCAATCCCGGGGTCGTGGTGCTGGCCCACCCCGAATGCCCCGCGGACGTGCTGCAGGAGGCCGACTATGCCGGCTCCACGTCGGCGATGTCGGACTATGTGGAGCAGCGCCAGCCGAAACAGGTCGTGCTGATCACCGAATGCTCGATGAGCGACAATGTCGCCGCCGCCAATCCGGGCGTGGACTTCGTGCGCCCCTGCAATCTGTGCCCGCACATGAAGCGGATCACGCTGCAGAACATCTATGACGCCCTGCGCACCGGCCAGCACGAGGTGGAGGTGGATGCGGACGTCGCCGCCAGGGCCCGCGTGGCGATCCAGCGGATGCTGGACCTGCCGCCCCCGGCCGAAAAGCGCGGCTTCGACACCGGCAAGAGCGCCCCCGCGATCGAGCTGATCACCCGCGACCAGGCGGCCGCGTGATGCGCGCCCAGTCCGCCCTTACTCTGGCCGCCGTTTCCGCGCTTATCCTGATCGGCGCATCGCCGGCCTTTGCGGAGGTCGACGGCGACGCCCTCGAAGGGCGCTGGGCGTTCGAGGCGGAGGCCTTCTTCGCCTTCGGCGTGACGCAGGAGATCGGCGGCGAGCTGGAAATGACCCGTACGGGGGAAAACACCTATTCCTGCCATCTGCGGGTGCTGGACCATATCCCCGAAGAGGACGTGGTGATCCGCACCGAACAGGCCTGCGTCGCCACGCGCGACGGCGATGCGCTCGTCATCGAGAGCGTCGTCCTCAGCGTCGATCCGCCGATGTACAATTATGTCCCGGACAATTTCACCCTGACCATCGTCAGCGCCTCGCGGATGGAAGGGATCATGCACGCCGGCGGCAATGAAGAGGCCGGCGAGCCGGAGCCCGAAGCGGTCTTCACCCGCGGCGGGGCCCTCCTGTCATGACCGAGACGCTGCGCCTGCCGCGCGATCACGTCCTGATCGTCGGCGGCGGGCTGGCCGGACTGTTCGCGGCGCTGAATCTGAGCCGCCCGGCGCTGGTGCTCGCCTCGCGTCCGCCGCAGGAAGGCGCCGCCAGCGCCTGGGCCCAGGGCGGGATCGCCGCGGCGTTGGGCGCCGGCGACAGCCCCGAACGCCACGCCGCCGACACGCTGGCCGTGGGCGGGGGGATCAACGACGCGGCCATCGTGCGCATCCTCACCGAGGAAGGCCCCGGGCGCGTGGCCGAACTGGCCGCCATGGGCGTGCCCTTCGACCGCGATGCAGACGGCGGCTTCGCGCTGTCGCGGGAGGCCGGCCATTCGATGGCGCGCGTCGCGCGTGTGTCCGGCGACCTCGCCGGCAAGTCGATCATGGAGACGCTGGTGGCCCATGCGGTCGCCTCCGAACGGATTAGCCGGATGGAGGCGCGGGCTTTGTCCCTGCTGCAGGACGGCGCGGGCCGGGTTTGCGGCGTGCTGGCGGCGGGCGAAAAGGGCCTGATCCGGATCGAGGCCTCGGAAACCCTGCTGGCCGCGGGCGGCGTCGGCGGCCTGTACGCCGTCACCACCAATCCGCCGTCCGCGCGGGGCGATGCCTTGGCCATGGCCGCGCGCGCCGGCGCGGTGATCGCCGATCCCGAATTCGTGCAATTCCACCCCACCGCCATCGATATCGGCCGGGACCCCGCGCCGCTGGCGACCGAGGCCCTGCGCGGGGAGGGCGCGACCCTGACCGACCGGAAGGGGCGCCGCTTCATGGCGCAGATCCACGCCGACGCCGAACTGGCGCCGCGCGACATCGTGGCGCGCGCCATCCACCGCCAGGTCGTTTCCGGCGCTGGCGCGTTCCTCGACGCCCGCTCGGCGGTCGGCGCGGCCTTTCCGGAGCATTTCCCGACCGTCTTCGCCGCCTGCATGTCGGCGGGCGTCGATCCGCGCACCCAGCCAATCCCCATCGCGCCGGCCGCGCACTATCACATGGGCGGGATTTCGGTGGACGCGGACGGGGCGGCCAGCCTGGCCGGCCTGTCGGCCTGCGGCGAATGCGCCTCCACCGGCGCGCACGGCGCCAACCGGCTGGCCTCCAATTCGCTGCTGGAGGCGGTCGTGTTCGGCGGCCGCATCGCGGCGCGCCTGAACGACACGCTCAGCCCGCCGGTGCGCAGATCCGATTGCGAAACCCCCGCCCGTCTGGGCGCGGACGGTCTGGCCCGGCTGCGCGGCGCGATGGCGCGCCATGCGGGCGTGGAGCGCACGCGCGACGGGCTGAGAAAATTGATGGCCGACATCGACGATTTGTCCGGACGCCAGGGCGAGGGCAATGCGCTGACCGCCGCGCGCCTGATCGGCGCCGCGGCGCTGGCGCGCGAGGAAAGCCGGGGCGCGCATTTCCGCGCCGACTTCCCGGCCGCCGCGCCCGCCGCCGACCGCACCCGCCTGCGCCTGGCCGATCTTGCGCCTGAACCGGCCTGCGCGCCGGCTCTGGAGGGCTGTGCGTGAGTCTTCCCCGGATTGTGCTTGAGCCGCTGGTGCGCGCCGCGCTGGAGGAGGATTTCGGCGGCGCGGGCGACGTCACCAGCGTCGCCTGTATCGATGGCGCGGCCACCGCGAAGGCGGAAATGCGCGCCCGCACCGACGGCGTTCTGGCCGGCGTCGGCTGCGCCGCGCTGGCCTTCGAACTGTCGGACCCGGAACTGGACATCGCGTTCCAGACCGATGGCGGCTGCGCTGTGAAGCCCGGCCAGACCGTGCTCAGCGTCTCCGGAAACGCCCGCGCTATCCTGGCCGCCGAGCGTACGGCGCTGAATTTCGTCACGCATTTGTCCGGCGTCGCCACGCTGACCCGCGCCTATGTCGATGCGGTGGCGGGCACGGGCGTCGCCATCGCGCCGACGCGCAAGACATTGCCGCTGCTGCGTAGCGTCCAGAAGGCCGCCGTGGTGGCGGGCGGCGGCGCGCCGCATCGGTTCGGTCTGGGCGATGC
>CAJXKJ010000071.1 GCA_913055605.1 uncultured Euryhalocaulis sp.
CGACGAAGGTCAGAATGAAAAACACAGTCGCGGCGAAAGACCCCCAACCGACATAGTCTGTGGACGAAAAACCGCTCGTCGTGACGATCGAGATGATATTGAAGCCCGCTTTGGTCAGGGCCGTTCCCGCGTCCATGTCGTGCTCGAAGTGGAGCCAGATCGCAAACAGCAGCACGAGAACGACCAGAGTACCCAACAGGGCAGTCACCTGCGGATCGATACGCTCAGTAAGCGTGCCGCCGCGCACCATCCTGATATAGGCGAGGAACGGCAAGGCTCCCGCGATCATGAACACCATGCCGGCCCATTCGATCGCGGGGCTGTCGAAATATCGAAACGAAAGATCGTGGGTCGAGAAGCCGGCGGTCGGTATGGTGGTGAAGGCATGGTTCAGCGCGTCGAAGGCGCTCATCCCGGTGGCGCGATAGGCCAGCGCGCACAGCACGGTCAGGGTCAGATAGAGGCCCGCAATGGCGCCGGCGATATGCGTGGCGCGGGGCAGCAGCTTGTCTTCGGTGTCGGAGGATTCCAGCCGGAACAGCTGCATCCCGCCCACTCGCATCATCGGCAGCAGGGCCAGCGCCATGACGATGATGCCGATGCCGCCGATCCATTGCAGGATCGCACGCCAGAGCAGGATGCCGGGCGCCATGGAGTCGAGACCGGTCAGCACCGTGGCGCCGGTCGTGGTCAGGCCCGACACGCTTTCGAACACCGCGTCGGCGACCGATAGGTCCAGCCCGGCATAATAGAACGGCGCCGCCGCAAAGGCGCTGAGCAGGATCCAGGCGCCGGCGGTCAGCAGGAAGGCGGAGCGGCGGGTCATCGACTCCACCCGCCCCCAATTGGCGAGCGCCAGCGCGCCGCCGGCGAACAGGGTCACGGCAGCGCTTTCGGCGAACGCGCGCCAGTCGGGATTTCGCGCGGACAGGTCGGCGAGCAGCGGGGCGATCATCGCCGCCCCCAAAACGCAGAGCAGCAGCCCCATGACGAGGAGAGCCGCCCGGAAATCCAGCAGCATCGCGATGCGGCCTCTTCGGGTTTGGCGCTATATCGTACCGCAAGGCCCCGCGCGCAACGGGCGTGCTGCCGCAGGCTGACCGGAGCCTCGGCCCGGTAACCTTAAGAAAAGCAGACAGATAGGCGCGGAAACAGCGGCCCGGCGGCGCCTAGATCGGCATTTTCAGGATGTCCTGATAGGCGCGGATCACTTCGTCGCGCACCGCCAGCATCGTCTCCAGCGAGGTCTCGGCCGCGGCGATCGCGGTCACCACGTCCACCAGTTCCGCCTGGCCGACGGCGGCCTTGGCGGACAGGGCCTCGGCCTGTCCCATCTGCGATTCGGCGTCCTTGATCGAGTTTTCGATCATGCCGGCGAAGTCGCCCAGCACGCCCGGCTTGGAGGCGCCGCGGGCGGCGGTCTGGTCCTGGCCGGCGGCGGAGGCCGCGGCGGCGTAGGCGTTCAGGGCGGAAAGCGGGTTCACGGCCATCGGAAGGGCTCTCTACTCTATCGCCGCAGCAGATCGATGGTGCGCATCAACATCGCGCGGCTGGCCTCGACAACGTTCAAATTCGCCTCGAAGCCGCGCTGGGCCTCGCGCAGATCCATCAGCTCCACCAGCGAATTGACGTTCGGCGTCTGGATATAGCCATCGTCATCGGCCGCCGGGTGGCCCGGCTCGAACCGCACGCCGAAATCGCTGGGGTCCGGGCTGATGCCGTTCATTTTCACCAGCAGGGTGCCGGTTTCCCGGTCCAGCTCGGAATCGAATGTCGGCACGCGCCGGCGATAGGGTTCCTGCCCCGGCTGGCGGGCGGTGGAGTCGGCATTGGCCAGATTCTCCGCGATCACCCGCATGCGCGAGGATTGCGCGCGCAGGCCTGCGGCGGCGACTTGAAGGATATTGGAAAGATCGCTCATGGCCGCCCCTTATCGCCCTGGCGGCCGCGCGGCCATCCGGATCAGACCCAGGCTCTTCTGGTACAGGCCGACAACGGTTTCGTACCGCATCTGGGTGTCGACCACCTTGCTCATCTGCTCTTCCAGCACGACCGCGTTGCCGTCGATCGTGACTTCGGAATCGGGCGTGGATTCGGCGCGCAGCGCCAGGCCGTCGCGCGCCCCCGCAGAGCCCAGATGCCGCGCCGAGGTCACCGTCATCTGGGCGCCCGTCCGACCGTAAGCCTGCTGGTTCAGCGCCCGCGCGAAATCGGATTCCTGGATGTCGCGCGGGACGTATCCGGGGGTGTTCGCATTGGCCACGTTCTGGGCCAGCACCTTTTGCCGCTGGGTCAGATAACCCAGCGTATCCCGCAGCAAACCAAGGATGGGCGCGTCCTGGACGCTCATTCGCAGTCCCCTTCCTGACGCCCCGTTTGTGGCAAATTAACCTTAATCAGCGGTTATTTTTTATGGTTTACGCGGCGTTAACGGGCGCAGCCGCACACCGGAGCCTCGAGTTTTCCGCCGGGACCGCCCGCCTCATGGATCTTGTCGATTTCGGCCGCTACGCCGCCGGGCTTCTCATCACGCTGGGCCTCCTGGCCGGACTTGGCTGGGGCGCGAAGCGCCTGGACCTGCTGTCCTCCCTGCGCGGGGAGCGGGCGGGCCGGCGCCTGGCGGTGGTGGAGACCCTGCCGGTGGACGCGCGCCGCCGGCTGGCCGTGCTGCGCTGGGACGGGCGGGAGCATCTGGTGCTGATGGGCATGGCGGGCGATGTGCTGCTGGAAAGCCGGGAGGCCGCGCCCGCTCCTGCCGCTTCCTCTGGCCCTGCCCCTTCCTCTGGCCCCGAAACAGAGCCCGCATCCGGGCCGGCGGAGTCCGCATGAAGCGCTTCCTGATCCTGATCGGACTGGCGCTCGCCGCCGCGCTGCTGCTGGCGCACCCGGCCGCGGCGCAGGAAATCAGCGTCGATCTGGGCGAGGAAGGCGCGCTGACCAACCGCGTCGTCCAGCTGATCCTGGTCGTGACGTTGCTGTCGCTGGCGCCGTCCATCCTGGTCATGACGACCAGCTTCGTGCGGATCGTCGTTGTGCTGTCGCTGCTGCGCACCGCGCTTGGCCTGCAGCAGAGCCCGCCGAACGCCGTCATCGTCTCGCTGTCGCTGTTCCTGACCGCCTTCGTCATGTGGCCGGTCTTCCTGCAGAGCTGGGAGGAAGGCGTGCAGCCGCTGATGGCGCAGGAGGTCGAGCTTCAGGACGGCGCGATGGCGGCGTCCGAACCGATCAAGCTGTTCATGGTGGAGCATACGCGCGACGCGGACCTGGCCCTGTTCTTCGACCTGGCCGAGCAGGACATTCCGGACAGCGCAGAGGACTCGCCGTTCTGGGTCGTGGCGCCGGCCTTCATGATCTCGGAGCTGCGCCGGGCGTTCGAGATCGGCTTCCTGCTGTTCATCCCGTTTCTGGTGATCGACCTCGTCGTGGCGTCGATCCTGATGTCGATGGGCATGATGATGCTGCCGCCGATCATCATCTCGCTGCCGTTCAAGCTGATCTTCTTCGTGCTTGTCGACGGCTGGCGCCTTGTGGCCGGCTCGCTGGTCGAAAGCTTCCAGTAAATCCGCGGAAATTCGCCCGAGGGGCGAACGCGTCCGGACAAAAAGGAAGCCGGGCCCGAGGGCCCGGCTTATGAAAGTGCGCATACCATGGAGTTGGGGAGGATACGGTATGCGTCCGGCGCTGGGACGTAGGAGACCCGGTGCGCCGCGACGCCAATGGCGTCGTCGAGCGGGGATATAGAGCCGCTCTTTCGAGATCACCACCACTCGGATTCGATACGAGTTATGCGTTTTTGCATGACCCGGGACCGGCGTTAACCCTTGAAAGAAAAGCAGTTTATTTGGTCAGTCGATCCGCAGGCGCTGCGCGGCCCCGACGATGAAGTCGCGGAAAACCTGCAGCCGCATGGAGCCTTTCAGCTCCTCCGGATAGACGAAATAGATGTCGTAATTGTGCCGCTCGACCTCGGGCAGGACCTTCACCAGCTGCTCCTGCCCGCGGGTCATATAGTCCGGCAGGGCGCCGATCCCGATGCCCGCGGCGACCGCGCGCAGCACGCCGGGCATGGAGTCCACGCTGAATCGCGCGGTGCGCTTATGGGCGCCGTCGGCCAGGCCGATATCGGCGACCCAGTCCACCGTCGGCAGAGGCGAGCCCTCCGTCATGCCGTAGACGATCAGCGAATGGTCCTGCAGATCCTCGACCGTCTGCGGGGCGCCGTGGCGGCGGATATAGTCGACCGAGGCGTAGAGCGCCTGGGTCGCGGTGTAGATCTTGCGCTGGATCAGGCTGGGGTCGCGCGGCTTCCACGGGCGCAGGGCGACGTCCGCCTCCAGCATGGACAAATCCAGCTCCCGGTCCTCCAGCAGAAGCTGGATGTTCACTTCGGGATAGGCGGCGAAGAATTCGGGCAGCTGGCGGATCAGCCAGGTCTGGCCGAGGCCGATCGTGGAGGTGACGCGAAGGTCGCCGGAGGGGCGGTCGTGCGACTCCCGCACCATCGCCTCGGCCAGCGCGGCGCGCGAGGCCATTTCGTGGGCCATCGCGTACAGCCGCTCGCCCGGCTCGGTGCGCAGCAGGCCGCGCGCATGGCGGTGGAACAGCGCCACGCCGAGTTGGTCCTCCAGCGCCTGGATCTGCCGGCTGACGGCGGATTGGGAGAGATTCAGCTGTTCCGCCGCACCGGTCAGGCTGCCGGCCTGACATGCGGCGTGGAACGTCTTCAGCTTGCCCCAGTCGAGCGAGTCCAGCTCGGCCCCCCTATTCCGCCGCCTCGGCCATGCCGATCGAGGCCAGATAGCGTTCGGCTTCCAGCGCGGCCATGCAACCCATGCCGGCCGCCGTGACGGCCTGGCGGAAGATGTCGTCGGTGACGTCGCCCGCGGCGAATACGCCGGCGATGCCGGTCGCCGTGGAGTCCGGCGCGGTCACCAGATAGCCGCCATCCTTCATCTTCAGCTGGCCTTCGAACAATTCCGTCGCCGGTTTGTGCCCGATGGCGATGAACACCCCGTCAACGGGAACGTCTTCCGTCGCGCCGGTTTCCACGTCGCGCAGGCGCGCGGCGGTGACGGCGCGCGGCTCCTCGTCGCCCAGCACCTCGTCCAGCACGGTGTGCCAGCGCACCTCGATCTTCGGGTTTTCCGCCACGCGCTGCTGCAGGATGCGTTCGCCGCGGAATTCGCCGCGCCGGTGCACCATGATCACCTTGCTGGCGAAATTGGTCAGGAACAGCGCCTCTTCCAGCGCCGTATTGCCGCCGCCGACGACGATGACTTCCTTGCCGCGATAGAAGAAGCCGTCGCAGGTGGCGCAGGCCGACACGCCGAAGCCGCCGAAATGCTTCTCGCTGGGCAGGCCCAGCCATTTGGCGCTGGCGCCGGTGGCGATGATCACCGCATCGGCCAGCCAGACCTGGCCGGAATCGCCTTCCAGGCGGAAGGGCCGCTGGGTCAGGTCCGCTTTGACGATGATGTCGTGCTCGATCCGCGCGCCGACATGCTCGGCCTGGGCGCGCATCTGCTCCATCAGCCAGGGGCCCTGGATGACCTCGGCGAAGCCCGGATAATTCTCCACATCGGTGGTGATGGTCAGCTGGCCACCGGGCTGTATGCCCGCGACCACCACGGGCTCCAGCATGGCGCGCGCGGCGTAGATCGCGGCCGTATAGCCGGCGGCGCCGGAGCCGATGATGACAAGACGTTCGTGACGGGGCTCGGCCATGATCCTTCCGCTTCGATTCTGCTGATTCCGCCAGATTCGGGTGTTTATGAGTCCGGCCCGGGGCTGGAACGTAAGGGCCCTGAAGCGCCGTGCAAGGCGGAACGGGCCGATTCCTAGGGATTACATGCCGAACAGCCCCATCGGCAGGGCCCCCACAACGGCGCCGGTCATCAGGGTGGCCAGCGTGCCCGACACCAGCGCCTGGATGCCCAGATTGACGATCTCCTCCCGCCGCTCGGGCACGATGGAGGCGAGCCCCCCCACCATGATCCCGACCGAACCGAAATTGGCGAAGCCGCACAGCGCATAGACCGTGATGAGGCGGGAGCGGGTGGACAGGTCCGCCCCGATATCCGGCAGGGCCAGATAGGCCAGCAGCTCGTTCAGCGCCGTCTTGATCCCCATCAGCGCGCCCGCCGCGCCGGCGTCGGCCCATTCCACCCCGGCCAGCCACATGATCGGGGCGAAGACCCAGCCGAAAATCCGTTCCACCGTCAGGGGCGCGCCGCTAACGTCCGGCAGGACTGAAAGGCCGGCGTCGACCAGATATTTCAGCGCCAGCACGACCAGCAGCATGCCGACAATGCCCATCAGGACGCGCAGCCCGTCCTCCACCCCGCGCACCAGCGCGTCGAAGCTGGAATGGTACATCCGCTCCGGCTTCGGCTCCGGCGGCTCGCGCCCGTCCGGCAGCGGGTGCATCAGGCGCGCAGCCACCACCGCGGCGGGGGCGGAGATGATCGAGGCGGTCATCACATGCGCGACCCCGCCGACCAGCACGGTCTCCACGGTCGCGGCGTAGAGCGCCAGCACCGTGCCGGCGACGGTCGCCAGCCCGACGGTCATCAGCAGGAACAGGTCGGCCGACGACATTTCCTTCAGGCGCGGGCGGACCAGCATCGGCGCCTCCACCATGCCGATGAAGATATTGGCGGCGGTGGCCAGGCTCGCCGCGCCGGACAGGCCCATCGTGCGGCGGAACAGCCAGGCGAAGGCGCGCACCACAACCTCCAGAATCCGCCAGTGCCAGAGCAGCGCCGAAATCACCGACACGACGAGAATGAGCGGCAGGATCTGGAAGGCGAAATTGGTCATCTGCCCCGGATCGGTGACCGGGAAGGGCGGATCGGCGCCGCCGACATAGCCGAACACGAAGGCCGTGCCCTCCGCCGTCGCCAGCTGCAGCACGGTGACCACGCCGCCCAGCCCATAGAGCGCGGCGCGCAGCGGCGGGGCGGCGTAGAGAATGATGGTCAGGGCGAATTGCAGGCCGATGCCGCCCAGCACCAGCCGCCAAGGGATGCGGCCGCGCGGCCCCAGCCCCCAGGCGATGGCGCAGAACACGGCCAGGCCGATCAGGCTGCGTAAGTGCGGCCAGACCGCATCCATTCCGATTGCCCCCGCTCCCCTTGCTGCAATGCAGCATACCGGGGCGGGGGCGGATGGGAACGGGAAATCAGGCCGCGATGGGCGCCGGTTCCGGGACCTGCCGGTGGAAGCGGCGCTTCCAGGCCGCGCGGATCGCCTTCTGGGCCGGCTCCTCGACCAGATAGTGCGCCGGGATGGCGACCAGGGTCAGCAGGCCGACCAGGGCGGCTGCCGTCCAGGCGTTGGCGACGAAGTCCACGCCGACAACCTCCAGCCCCTTGGCGATGATGATGAAGGCCGGGACGTGGAAGATGAAGATCGAATAGGACAGCCCGCCCAGGAAGCGCATCGGCGCGCCGGCCAGCGGCGTGCGCCCGCCCTCCGCGTCGATGCGCGCAAGGCCGGTGATGAAGGCGACCGCGCCAATGGCGACGAACAGCACGCCCAGATCGGTCAGCGCCGCGGCCACGGCGAACAGCGCGCCGGCCAGCGACAGGGCGGCGGCGGCGCGCACGCCCATGCGGAATTTGTCGAACGCGGCGCGGGCGGCCACGCCCACGAACATCGCCGCGGCGCCGCGCAGCGCGCCCCAGTCGGTGGTGGCGGTGTTCAGGCCGCGCCCCGTAAGCGCCTCATGGAACAGCTCCACCAGGCCCAGAGCGCCCAGCGCCAGCATCAGGAACAGGACCGGCCGGGTGCGCAGGGCGGTGGCGGCCATCAGGAACAGCGGAAAGGCCAGATAGCCGGCGAACTCGGCGCTGATCGCCCAGGCCGGGAAATTCCAGTCGCTGCCTTCGGACAGGCCGAAGGATTGCAGCATGAAGAGGTTGGCCGCGAGGTCGCGCAGGCTGTAGCGCCCGGCCTCGACCGGCTGGCCGATCGCCGCGCCGGCGACCAGATAGGCGCCGATGGCGGCCAGCGACAGCAGGAACAGTGGATACAGGCGCGAGACGCGCGCGATCATGAAGTCGCCATAGCGGAAATTCGCCTTGGCCCGCGCCCAGTAGACATGGGCCAGCACGAAGCCGGACAGCACGAAGAAGACATCGACCCGCGTCATGCCGAGCTGGAGCAGCGGCAGGGCGCCGAAGCCGTCGGTGTCGAACATCAGGCCGACATGGAAATAGGCGATCCAGCAGGCGAGCAGGAAGCGCAGACCCGTCAGGGAATGGAACATCTCCGCCCCCGACTGGGTGGTCTTGGCCGGTTTCGTGCCGAAACGGGGCAGGATTTGGGTCGTCATGGCGCGCAGCTCCTTCGTTCGTGAGGCGAGTTGCAATTCGCGCGCCAAGGGAATTTCCCGCTCCCGCGCGCCATGATGGTCGCAAATCGGCCTTAACGAAGCGGCGCCGCGCGGCGCCGGAGGACTGTCGTCAGTCCTCGTCCCGCCAGCGCTCCATGGCGGCGGAAATGGCGAAGGTTTCGCGGTATTTCGGGCTGTCGGAGGGCCGGGGCGCCTTTTCCCGTGTCAGCTCCATGATCTCGGCCAGCTTGTTGTGCGCCGCGCCGGACTGGCCCGCGCCGATATAGGCGTGCAGCTCCACGATCGAGGCGGCCAGCGGATCGTCCGCCCGGATCACGAAATAGGGCTCGTCATCGGCCAGATCCGGCAGGCAGTCATATTTGGAGGGGTTGGCTTTCGAGCCTAGCGGGGCGTCAGACATGGAGCTCCTGCACATTCCGATTCGGTGAGCCGGAAGCATAGCAGGTTCGGCGCTCCGCCCACGTCAGGGGGCCATGTTCGCCCCCCACGTTCGCCTCCCACGTTCGCCTCTGGCCGGCAAAAAACTTTCATGCGCCGTTCAGGCGCCATCCGTGATATTCTTAACCAATATGAATTGAGGTGCGGGATGACGCGGTATCTGGCGGCCAGCCTGATAGCAGCGCTGCTCGCCTGCCCGGCCGCCGGGCGGGCCCAGACCGCTGTGACGCGGCCTCCCGCACAGCAGCAACCGGACACGAACGTCACGACGATCGACTGGGCGGCCGCCGAGCGCGACCGTCAGGTGCAAACGCGCAGCGCGGCGTCGGCCTCGGCGGCGCGGAGCCAGACGACCGTTCCCGCGCCGCGCAACGCCAGTCCGCAGGATTTGCAGGAGGTCCGCCTTCCGGTGCTGATCCCGTCGCTGCAGGCCGCGCGAACGTCGCGGGCGGGCGATCAGGGGATGCTCGTCTTCCCGAACGAGGATTTCTACACAGCCTCCATGACCATGGACGGGCTGCTGGTCGAGGTCAGCGGATCGCGCCGCATCAATACCCGGATCGCCGATCCGCTGGAGGCACGCCGCCTGCGCGCGGGGCAGGACGCCGAGGGTTTCCGGGTGACCAGCATTGAAGGCGGCCAGACGGTCGACTTTTCCCGGTACGGCGCGGCCTATTCGGTGACGCTGGAATGCGCCCGGCCGGACGATTTGCGCTGCGCCGATCCGAATTTCGCCATCGACATGGCCAGGCGGCTGGTGATCGCCGGCGGCTCCCCCGACCGGGACTGATGGGCCGGGCGTTCGCGGATTTCGTCAGCCTGCTGATGCTGGCTGGCGTCGTGGTTTTTATCTACTGGTACGACGTCCATTATGACGGCGAGCCGCTTTTCGGCCGGGACGTCTCCGAAACCGACCCGCCTCCGCCTGAACCGGACCCCGATCCCGACCCGCCGACGCCCGAGCCGGACCCGGAGCCGCCTTTGCCGGAGCCGGAGCCGGAGCCGCCCGTCCCCGAACCCGAACCCGAACCGGAGCCGCCTGCGCCGGACCCTGAACCTCCGGCGCCTGAGCCGGAGCCCGAGCCACCCGCGCCGGAGCCAGAGCCGGAACCTCCGGCGCCCGAGCCAGAACCCGAGCCGCCTGCCCCCGAACCGGAGCCAGAGCCGCCCGCACCAGAGCCGGAGCCCGTGCCTGCGCCCGTGCTGTTCCTGCCGCCCGGCGAGCTGATCCCGGGGTCCGGGACGGGGCGCGCGGACGACACGATCTATGCGCCGGGCATCCGCTTTCCGATCGAGAACCCGCGCGCCTTCGCCAATTCGCAGGTATGGGGCGCGGGCGGGTTCCGCGGCCCGGCGGGCGGGCAATGCGCCGCGTCGAACTACAATTTCCCCTGGCGGGACAATTTCTGCGAAACGCGCGGCTACGCCACGCCGATGTGCCCGGCGGGCACGGGCCATCAGGGCCAGGACATCCGCCCCCCGTCCTGCGACAACCGGCTGCACTGGGCGGTGGCCGTGTCAGACGGCGACATCACGTCGATCGGGACGTATTCGGTGCGCCTGACCGACGACGAGGGGCGGCGCTTTACCTATCTGCATCTGGACCCGGCCTCGCTTCAGGTTTCCGCGGGCCAGCGCGTGTCCAGAGGCCAGCGGATCGGCCTGGTGTCGAACGCCTTCGGCGGCACGCCGACGACGATCCATCTGCATTTCGAAATCCGGCAGAGCGTGCTGGTCGGGTCCGACCTGATCGCGACGCCGGTGCCGCCCTATGCCTCGCTGGTGGCGGCCTATCAGGAGGCGATCGCCGAGGACTAGCCGGCGGGGTCGTCCCGCTTGCCGAACCAGACCACCGCATAGGTGCCGGAGACGCCGACGCCCATCGCCTTCCAGTCCGCGTTGGACCAGTCGCCGCGCTCCAGGATGACGGCGTTGTGCGCGGGGCTGTGCTCCCAGCCCGACAGGGCTGAGCGGGGCCAGACCTGGCCGAAGCCGCCGCGCCAGGCGATCTCGAAGCCCCGGCCCTGATAATCCGTCAGCTCCGCCGGCTTGGACCACATCTTCGCGGCGCGGGCGTGGTCGGGCGTGTAGCAGACCGGCGTCCAATCGCCGGCGTCCGACCAGGAATGCATGGAGCATCCGTCCCGGTCCGGCCGGTTGCGGGCGAGGTCCCGGGCATGGGCGCGCGCGACCTGTCCGAGGGACGGCGACAGCGGCGCGGGCGGCAGGCCGTGCTCGGCGCGATAGGCGTTGATGAGGCCGCCAAGGCCGGACGAAGCAAGGTAAATTTCGGCCACAACCGTATTGATAAGGCCGATTGTTGCCCCGATCCGGAGGCCGACGACGATGAACGGCAG
>CAJXKJ010000072.1 GCA_913055605.1 uncultured Euryhalocaulis sp.
CGCGGAGCGTCCGGCCCTGGTCCTCAAAACCCAAGGCCTCAAAACACGGATCAGAGCCAGGCGCTCCGCTCCCTCACATTTTCGCATCCCGTCTCGAAGGAGCGGCCGATGGCCCGCGCCTATTCCTCCCCCGTGAAACGGGGGAGGGGGACCGCGCGAAGCGTGGTGGAGGGGGCCGCGGCCCGCACAAACGCTGGAAAAGACGCCCGTGAACGCCCTATTCCGCCGTTTCGATCGTCAGTTCGGAATTGGTGTAGACGCAGATTTCCGCCGCGATCGCCATCGCCTTGCGGGCCAGCGCCTCGGGATCGTCCTCGTAATCGTACAGCGCCCGCGCGGCGGCCAGCGCGTAATTGCCGCCCGACCCGATGCCCACGACCCCGTGCTGGGGCTCCAGAACGTCGCCCTGGCCGGTCAGCAGCAGGGTCTGCTCCTTGTCCCCGACCACGATCATCGCCTCCAGACGGCGCAGATAGCGGTCGGTGCGCCAGTCCTTGGCCAGCTCCACGCACGCCCGCGCCAGCTGGGTCGGATATTGCTCCAGCTTCGCCTCCAGCCGCTCGAACAGGGCCAGCGCGTCCGCGGTCGATCCGGCAAAGCCCGCGATCACCTCGCCGCCGGCCAGACGGCGCACCTTGCGCGCATTCCCCTTCATCACGGTCTGGCCGATGGAGACCTGGCCGTCGCCGGCGATCACCAGTTTCCCGCCCTTGCGGACGGCCAGAATTGTCGTGCCGTGCATCTGTGAATCGCTCACCGCATTTGTCCTTCAGGCGACATGTCAGGCCCGCGATGTGGCGCGCACCGGCGGCGCGATCAACCCCGCCGCCACAGGCGCGCCGTTGGGCCGAAAATGCTGCGGTAGGACCGTGCGGTATGACCTGCGGTAAGCGATTGAAAAACCTCGCGGCACTACCGTCCTACCCGGTCGTGCCGGCGGATTTTGCGAATCCCAATGCGCTAATAGGGCGTGCCGTCCTTGTGCGTGAAGGCCGGCCTGCCGCCATAGCGGCCGGGCGCGGCTTTCATGTCGATATCGGGATAATCGCAGGCGTCGTCGTCGCTGCGCCCGCCCACGGCCAGGAAAACAGCCAGTTTTCCGGAATCGTTGCGAAAATGATGGCCATCCGGGTCGCCGGCCTTGAACCCGGCGCTGTCCCCGGCGCGCATCGGCGTCTCCCCGGCGTCGGTGATCATCACCAGCTCGCCCTCCAGCACATAGACGAACTCGTCCTCATGCGTGTGCCAGTGACGCTGGCTGGACCATGCGCCCGGCTCCAGCACCACGCGGTTCACGCCGAACTGGGTCAGGCCCGCGATATCGCCCAGCGACTGCCAGCGCCGCGCCTGGCACGGCTGGTCGAAGGGCGCGGGATAGCGCGACCCGCTGCGTTCAGGCGCGGCCCCCGGATCGATCTTCGGCATGGCAATCTCCCTGTTTCGCCTCTCAGCATAGCCGAACGGCGGGCGCGCCGCCGCCAGACGCTTTCGTCCAAGGCTGCGAAACGATACGAGTGCTGCGCCATGACCGCCCCTTCCGCAGATCCCGTCGCGCTCGCCCAGGCGCTGATCCGCTGCCCCAGCGTCACGCCGGACGAGGCCGGCGCGCTGGACGTGCTGGAGGCTGCGCTGCGCCCGCTGGGCTTTGCCTGCGAGCGGATGAAATTCGGCGATGTGGACAATCTGTGGGCGCGGCTGGGGACAGAAAGCCCCAATTTCTGCTTCGCCGGCCATGTCGACGTCGTGCCGCCGGGCGACGAGGCCGCATGGACCCGCCCGCCCTTCGGCGCGGAGATCGCGGACGACAATGGCGAAGAGACGCTGTGGGGCCGCGGCGCGCGGGACATGAAGGGGGCCGTGGCCGCCTTCGCCGCCGCCTGCGCCGATTTCCTGCAGGACGGCGCGCCCGCGGGCAGCATCAGCCTGTTGATAACCTGCGACGAGGAAGGCCCAGGCGTGGACGGCACCAAAAAGGTGCTGGAGGCGCTGGCCGCGCGCGGGGAACGGATCGACCATTGCCTGGTGGGCGAGCCGACCAATCCCGAAACCCTGGGCGACATGATCAAGACCGGAAGGCGCGGCAGTCTGAACGCCCGGCTGCGCGTCACCGGGGTCCAGGGCCACGCCGCCTATCCGGACGCCGCCGCCAACCCCGTGCCGGTCCTGCTGGACGCGCTGGCCGCCCTGCGCGCCCGGGCGCTGGATGCCGGCGCGGACGGCTTCCAGCCCTCCAATCTGGAAATCACCTCCGTGGACGTGGGCAATCCGGTCACCAATGTGATCCCGGCCCGCGCCGAGGCCCGCCTGAACATCCGCTTCAACACGCACCATACCGGCGCCGATCTGAGAGACTGGATCGAGCAGACCGCGCAGGGCGCCGTCCCGAACGGCTTCGCGGGCCGGATGGAAACCGAGATTCACATCAGCGGGGAGCCGTTCCACACCCCGCCGGGGCAGCTGGCCGATCTGGTCGCCGCCTGCGTGACCGCCGAGACGGGCCGCGAGCCGGAGCTTTCGACCTCCGGCGGCACCTCGGACGCCCGCTTCATCGCCAATTACGCGCCGGTCTGCGAGTTCGGCCTGGTCGGCAAGACCATCCATCAGGTGGACGAACGCGCCCCGCTGGAGGAGATCCGCGGCCTTGCCCGGATCTATACAGCGGTCTTGCAGCGCTATTTCGGGCAGGACGCAGGCGGACCGGCATGATCGAACCGGTGCTGACCCGCCTGCGCGGGGTTCTGGAGATGATGGCCCTGCGCCCGGCGATGAGCGAGGAGGGCGGCGCCTCGATCCAGCCCGTCTTCCCCGAATGGCGGCGGCGTTTCGATGTCTCGGAGTCCGGGTTCGCCCGGTCGTTCTTGGCGGCCATACCGGCGCTACCGCTGTTTTTCCTGTCGGTCGCCGGCCAGAACGCGGTCTCGGTCGCCCTGGCCTCGAACCCGGACAACGCCCGGCCCGTCGACTGGACCCAGGGCGTGGTCCTGTTCGTCTGTATGTGGGTCTATTTCCCGCTGGTGAGCGGAGTGTTCGTTCGCATTTTCGGGCTTCAGGACTCCTTCCGCCCCTGGGTCGTGGTCCATAACTGGACCGTGCTCTTCCTGCTGCTGGTCCAGGGCTCGATCGGCGCGCTGGTCATGTGGGGCCTGATCAGCCCGCGCGGCTTTGCGGAGCTGGGCGGCCTCTATTTCATGTTCGCGATCTACGCCCATTGCCGGGCGGCCGCCGGGTCGCTGGACGCGCCCTGGCCGATGGCGGTCGGCGGGGCGTGCCTGGCCATCCTGCTCTGGCTGATCCTGCAATTGCTGCTGGTCTACGCTTTCGCCGGCGCGGCGCTGCAGGCGTGAGCGGTCAGGGATAGGTCACGGCGACCAGATACAGCCCGTCCGGCGGCGCCACCGGGCCGCAGGCGGACCGGTCGCACCGCTCCAGCGCGGACTTCAGATCGGTCAACCCCCAGCGGCCGAGCCCCACCTGCACCAGCGAGCCCGTCATGCTGCGCACCTGACGGTGCAGGAAGCTGCGGGCGGCGCATTCGATGCGAATCTCGCTTCCGCTTCGGCGCACCGAAATCTCGTCCAGCGTCTTCACCGGGCTCTTCGCCTGGCATTCCGCCGCCCGGAACGTGGTGAAATCGTGGCTGCCCACCAGAACCTGCGCCGCCGCGTGCATGGCGTCCGCGTCCAGCGCCTGCGGAACCTGCCAGGCCAGCCCCTTGTCCATCGTCAGCGGCGCCCGCCGCTCCACGATGCGATAGCGATACTCCCGCCGGATTGCGCTGAACCGCGCATGGAAGTCCGGCGCCGCCTCCGCGGCGTCCACCACAGCCACCGGATCGGGCCGCAGATGCGCGTTCAGCGCATCCCGCACCACGTCGGCGCGCAAATCCTTGGCGAGGTCCAGATGCGCCGCCTGCCCCAGCGCATGCACGCCGGAATCGGTCCGCCCCGCGCCAGTGACGCCGGAGGCGTCCGGGTCCAGCGCCTTCGCCGCCCGCTCCAGCGCCGCCTGCACGCTCGGCCCGTTATCCTGCGCCTGCCAGCCCACGAACGGCCGGCCGTCATATTCGATGGTCAAACGATAGCGGGGCACCGGTCCGGCCTAGTGCTGCGCCTTGTAGGCGGCCTTTTCGGTCACGATCCAGTCCAGCGGCTGGTCGTGCCGGCCGGTCGGGACGCGGTTCACCTTCTGGGCGTCGAAGGCGATGCCGACGATCTGGACGCTGCGCTCGCCGCGCATCTGCGCGACCTCGCGGTCATAGAAGCCGCCGCCCCAGCCCAGGCGCCGCCCCTTCAGGTCGAAGGCCAGCAGCGGGGTCAGGACGATGGTCGGATGCACGCGGTCGGCGCTGTCCGGCGGCTCGCTCAGGCCCATGCCGGCCTGGACCAGCGGATCGCCCGGCCGCCAGGCGCGGAATTCCAGCGCATTGCCCGGCTTGGTCACCGGCAGCGCCGTCACCGCCCCCTCGCAGGAAAACGCCGCCAGCAGCTTGCGCGGGTCGATCTCCCCCCGGATCGGGACGAAGCCGGAGACCACGGCCCCGATCTTCGGCCAGATCTCGTCCGGGAAGTTTTCCACAAGCGCGTCCGGCGCCTCGGGGTGCGCCTCGGCCAGCCCCTTGCGCGCCTGGCCCATCCGGGCGCGGAGCTTCTTCTTGCGGTTTTTGAGGAAAATCATGTGGCGGCTCCGCGCGGACCGTGGGCGCCTAAACCTCCCTGGGACCTGGCTAACCAGGTGGGCGCTGTGTGCCCGAGGCCACGGCCAGAGGCAGGAACAGCTCCCGTTCGAGAAAGGTACGGTCGCCGGGAATGTAGGGCCTCACGCGAACCGCAGAGACCGCCGCCGCCATATTTGGGGCCAAGCGGCCGGACTCTCAAGGGAAAGCGCCACATGCCGGAAGCCCGCCTCAATTGGCGGGCTCGCTCCCGGCCTTTTCCGCGCGGGCGGCCAGCGCCTCGATCCGCTCGGCGGCCTCGGCGATCAGGGCCGCCGCGCGGCCGTCCCCGTTCACCGGCTGGCGGGCCCCGGCCTCCGCCTCGTCGAGCGCATCCGACACGACAAGGCCCGCCATCAGGAACAGGCGCAGATCGCCGATCTGCCCGACCCGTTCGGCCAGCTTGGTGACCTCCGCGTCGAACCGCTCGGCCAGGCGCATCAGGCGCTGTTCGTGCCCGTCCTCGCAGCCGATCGTATAGGCGCGGCCGTTCACGGTGATCTCAACCTTCGCCATCGGCGCCCTCCGGATCCGGCGCGGCGTCCTGCGCCGCCAGGATCGCCTCGCGAACCTCAGCGATCAGCGCGCCCATCGTGCCGCTGGCCTCCTGCAGCGCGGCCTCCAGCGCCGCCTCGCGCGCGCCTGATCCGGCCCCGGTTCCGTCCGAGGCCTTGTCCGCCAGCGCGCCCAGCCCGGACTCCAGACGCGCTAGGGCGGCGTCCAGCCGCCGGGCGGCGGCTTCGAGGGCGGGATCGGCTCCCGCAGCATTTTCGCGCGAATCCGTCATAGTTCTGAAGCAAAGTCTAAAGTGTGGCGGGATCGTGTTGAAGCGATCCCGGAGGTTTTCCCCAGCGGCTGCACAGCAGCGGCGCCCACCCTCTCGCCCTCGGCGCGCCGACCCCTTAAAAGGCGCCCCATGACTGCACCAGCTACCGACTCCCGCCGCCTGGCCAATGCGATCCGCGTCCTGTCCATGGACGCCGTCGAGCGCGCCTCCAGCGGCCACCCGGGCATGCCGATGGGCATGGCGGACGCCGCCACCGTGCTGTGGACCCGCTTCCTGAAATACGATCCGGCCGATCCGGCCTGGCCCGACCGCGACCGTTTCGTGCTGTCCGCCGGCCACGGTTCGATGCTGCTGTATTCGCTGCTGCATCTGTCCGGCGTGCCGGGCGTCGGCATGGACGACCTGAAGGCGTTCCGCCAGCTGGGCTCCGCCACGCCGGGCCACCCGGAATTCGGCGACACGCCGGGCGTGGAGACCACGACCGGTCCGCTGGGCCAGGGCATCGCGACCGCCGTCGGCCTGGCGCTGGCCGAGCGGATGATGAACGCCCGGTTCGGCGACGATCTGGTCGACCACCGCACCTGGGTGATCGCCAGCGACGGCGACCTGATGGAGGGGATCAGCCACGAGGCGATCTCCATCGCCGGCCATATGAAGCTGAACCGGCTGACCGTCCTGTTCGACGACAACAAGATCACGATCGACGGCAAGCTGGAGCTGTCCGAATCCGGCGACATGCTGAAGCGGTTCGAGGCCGCGGGCTGGGCGACCGATACGGTGGACGGCCATGACGCCGACGCCGTGGCGCAGGCGCTGGTCCGCGCCAAGGCGTCCGACAAGCCGACCCTGATCGCCTGCCGCACCCAGATTGGCTACGGCGCGCCGAACAAGTGCAACAGCTCCGACTGCCACGGCGCGGCGCTGGGCGCCGAGGAAGTCGCCGCCACGCGCGAGAACCTGAAATGGGACGCGCCGGAGTTCGAAATTCCGGACGACGTGCTGGAGGGCTGGCGCGGCGCCTGGGGCGCCTCCAAGTCCGCGCACGAAAGCTGGAAGGAGCGGTTCGCCCAATCCGGTCAGCGCGCCGAATTCGAGGCCGCGGTGAAGGGCGACCTGCCCGCGGGCTGGCGCGAGGCGATCCGCGCCCACGCGAAGACCATGGCCGAAGAGGCCCCGGCGCTGGCCAGCCGCCAGTCGTCCGGCAAGGCGCTGGACGCGCTGGTCCCGGCCATTCCGCAGCTGATCGGCGGCTCCGCCGACCTGACCGGGTCGAACAACACCAAGGTCAAAGGGATGGAGAACGTGACCGCCGACAATTATGGCGGCCGCTACGTGAATTACGGGGTGCGCGAGCATGGCATGGCGGCCGCAATGAACGGCATGGCCCTGCATGGCGGGCTGATCCCCTATTCCGGCACTTTCCTGGCCTTCGCCGATTATTGCCGCCCGGCGATCCGGCTGGCGGCGCTGATGCATCAGCGCGTGATCCACGTGATGACGCACGATTCCATCGGCCTCGGCGAAGACGGCCCGACCCACCAGCCGGTGGAGCATCTGGCCAGCCTGCGCGCCATGCCGAACGTGGCGCTGTTCCGCCCGGCCGACGCGGTGGAGGCCGCCGAATGCTGGGAAGCGGCGCTGGACAATGCGCACGGGCCCAGCGTTCTGGCCCTGTCGCGCCAGAAACTGCCGGCGATGCGCACCAAGGCGTCGGACGAGAACCTGTCCGCGAAAGGCGCATATGTGCTGCACAGCGGGGCGAACGGCGTGGCGGAGCAGGTCGTGCTGCTGGCCACCGGGTCGGAAGTGCATCTGGCGATGAAGGCCGCCGAGCTGCTGGCGCAGGACGGGATCGGGGCGCGCGTCGTCTCCATGCCGTGCTGGGAGCTGTTCGCGGCGCAGGACCGGGCCTATCAGGACGCGGTCCTGGCCCCGGACCTGCCCAAGGTGGCGGTGGAGGCTGCGGTGCGCTTCGGCTGGGACCAGTGGATCGGCCCCAATGGCGGTTTCGTCGGCATGCGCGGCTTCGGCGCCAGCGCCCCGGCGCCCGAACTGTACCGCCATTTCGGCATCACCGCCGAGGCGGTGGCGGACGCGGCCCGCGCGCTGGTCTAGAACCGGGTCCAGCGACCGGGTCCAAGCGCCGCGCGATCCGCGGCAAAACGGCCAAAACCGCCCGCTCCAGAGCGGCTTGGCCTAGACCTTCCCGCCCCCCCGCGCTAAGACCCGCGGCGCACGGATTGGCGCGCCCTTACGGGGCTGTTGCGCCTGAAAATTCACAGGAGATACGCGGAAATGGCCCTTCGGGTGGCGATCAACGGGTTCGGGCGGATCGGGCGTCTTGCGCTGCGCTCCATCATTGAAAACGGCCGCAGCGACGTCGTCGTCGTCGGCATCAACGATCTGGGCCCGGTCGAGACCAACGCCCACCTGCTGCGCTATGACTCGGTGCATGGCCGCTTCCCGTCCAAGGTGACGGTCGACGGCGACTCCATCGACGCCGGCGCCGGCAAAATCCGCGTCACCGCCGAGCGCGACCCGGCCAAGCTGCCCTGGGGCGAGCTGGACGTGGACGTGGTTTTCGAATGCACCGGCGTGTTCACCGACGGCGAGAAGGCGAAGGCGCATCTGGACGCCGGCGCCAAGCGCGTCCTGATCTCCGCCCCGGCCAAGAACGTCACCAAGACCATCGTCTATGGCGTCAATCACGACTCCCTGACGGGCGACGACCTGATCGTCTCCAACGCCTCCTGCACCACCAACTGCCTGGCGCCGGTGGCCAAGGTCCTGCACGATTTGGTGGGGATCGAGCGCGGCTACATGACGACGGTGCACGCCTATACGGGCGACCAGCCGACGCTGGATACGATGCACAAGGATCTGTACCGGGCGCGCGGCGCTGCGCTGTCCACCATTCCGACCACGACCGGCGCGGCGAAGGCCGTCGGCCTGGTGCTGCCGGAGCTGCAGGGCAAGCTGGACGGATCGTCCGTCCGCGTGCCGGTGCCGAACGTCTCCATGATCGACCTGGTGTTCGACGCCGGGCGCGAAACCTCGGCCGACGAGATCAACGCCGCGGTGAAGGCCGCGGCCGACGGCCCGATGAAGGGCGTGCTGGGCTATACCGAAGAGCCGAACGTCTCCATCGACTTCAACCACGACCCGCACTCCTCGATCTTCGCGCTGGACCAGACCCAGGTGATCGAGGGCAAGCTGGCCCGCGTGCTGTCCTGGTATGACAATGAGTGGGGCTTCGCCACGCGCATGTCCGACACTGCCCTGCAGATGGGCAAGTTCCTCTAGGAACGGGCATTTCGGGCCGGCGCACGCGCCGGCCCTTTTCATCCCCAGGGCCGCCCCGCGCGGCCGGATCGAAGGTGACGGTTTCGTATGAGCGAGTTGCGCCGGATGCAGGACGCCGATCTTTCGGGAAAACGCGTTCTGGTGCGCGTCGATTTCAACGTTCCGCTGAATGACGAGGGCGGCGTCGGCGACGCCAGCCGGATCGAGGCGGCGATTCCCACCATCCAGGCCCTGCGCGAGGCGAAGGCCCGCGTCATCCTACTGTCCCATCTGGGCCGCCCGAAGGGCAAGCCGGATCCGGCCGCCAGCCTGCAGCCGGTGCGCGCCCGGCTCGGCGAGATGCTGAACATCCCGGTCCTGTTCGCGGACGACTGCATCGGCGAGGCCGCCGAGAAGACCGCCGCGGGCGTGCCGGAAGGCGGCGTGGCGTTGCTGGAAAACCTGCGCTTCCACGCCGGGGAAGAGAAGAACGATCCGGATTTCGCCAAGGCGCTGGCCGCGCTGGGCGATGTCTTCGTCAATGACGCCTTCTCCGTCTCCCACCGGGCGCACGCCTCCACGGTCGGGATCACGAAATTCCTGCCCGCCTATGCCGGTCTGGCGATGCAGCGGGAGCTGGATCACCTCTCCACCGTTCTGGAAAGCCCGGAGCGGCCGATGACCGCGGTGGTCGGCGGGGCCAAAATCTCCACCAAGATCGATGTGCTGAAGACGCTGGCGGCCAAGGCCGACACGCTGGTGATCGGCGGCGCCATGGCCAACACCTTCCTGTTCGCGCAGGGCGTGGATATCGGCGCCTCGCTAGCCGAGCGGGACGAGGACACCGTCGCCATCGCGGAAGAGATCCTCGCCATCGCGGCAGCCGCGGAGCACGCCGTGCTGCTGCCGACGGACGTGGTGGTCGCCAAGAAGTTCGAGGCCAACGCCCCGCACCGCAACGCGGCGCTGGAGGACATCCATTCCGACGAGATGATCCTGGACGCCGGCAACGCCACGGTCGACGCCATCGCCGATACGATCCAGCAATCGCGGACGCTGCTCTGGAACGGGCCGCTGGGCGCGTTCGAGCTGCCGCCCTTCGACACCGCCACGGTGGAGGCCGCGCAATTCGCCGCCCGCCGGTCCGGCGCCGATGCGCTGGTCGCGGTCGCCGGCGGCGGCGACACGGTGGCGGCGCTGCGCCATGCCGGCGTCTATGATGATTTCACCTATGTCTCCAACGCCGGCGGCGCGTTCCTCGAATGGGTCGAGGGCCGCGATCTGCCGGGCGTCGAGGCGCTGAAAGACTGAACGGTTTGAAGGCGGCTCACCGGAGCCACCGGTTTCCAGAACGCAGGGGAAGACGAATGCCCAACGCCAAGATGTCCGAACAGATCGCCAAGGGCGACGGCTTCATCGCCGCCCTCGACCAGTCCGGCGGCTCCACGCCCAAGGCGCTGCGCCTGTATGGCGTGGAGGAGAGCGAATACTCCAATGAGACGGAGATGTTCGACCTGATCCACACGATGCGCAGCCGCATCATTACCGCGCCGGCGTTCTCCGGCGGCAAGGTGATCGGCGCGATCCTGTTCGAACAGACCATGGACCGGCAGGTGAACGGCACGCCGACCGCGACCTATCTGTGGGAGACCTGCGGCGTGGTTCCCTTCCTGAAGATCGACAAGGGCCTGGCCGCCGAGGAAAACGGCGTACAGCTGATGAAGCCGAACCCGGATGTGGATGCGCTGCTGGAGCGCGCGGCCAAGGCGGGAATTTTCGGCACCAAGGAGCGCTCGGTCATCAACGCGGCGAACGAGGCCGGGATCGCGGCCATTGTCGACCAGCAGTTCGAGCTGGGCTTCACCGTGCTGAAGCACGGCCTGATGCCGATCCTGGAGCCGGAAGTCACGATCTCCATCGCCGACAAGGCCGAGGCCGAGGCGATCCTGCGCAGCGAAATCCTGAAACATCTGGACGCCATGCCGGCGGACAAGCAGGTCATGCTGAAGCTGACCATCCCGACCGAGCCGAATTTCTACAAACCGCTGATCGACCATCCGCGCGTGCTGAAGGTCGTGGCGCTGTCGGGCGGCTATTCGCGGGCGGACGCCAACGCGAAGCTGGCGCAGAATGGCGGCATGATCGCCTCCTTCTCCCGCGGCCTGACCGAGGGGCTGAGCGCGCAGCAGAGCGACGCGGAATTCAACGCGATGCTGTCGGACTCCATCGACGGCATCCACGCCGCCTCCGTCGCGGGCTGATGCGCGGCGGGCGCGCCGTCCGCGGCGTAAGCG
>CAJXKJ010000073.1 GCA_913055605.1 uncultured Euryhalocaulis sp.
GAGCCCAGAATCCGCTCTTCCTCGCCCAGGTTTGCTGTGAGCAACCGCAGGTTCAGGTTGTTTTCTGACAGGATCGGTTCACTGGCCTGCTTGGCCAGCTGCAGCGCCATGGTGTTGCCGAAGTCGTGCAGCTGCGTGCGCATGAGGCGGCTTTGGTTGTCGCTGATCAGCATGCCGAGGCTGGTCATCCCCAGCACCAGCAGCAGGGTCATCACCAGCGCGAGTTTGACGGCAATAGGGACATGCGCGGGGCGCATCCGGTTCAGGCACACCCGCAGGCCGCGGCCGATTTGCCGCACGATGGCTTTTGACTTGGTGATCAATGGGTGTGCTCGTGGTTAATGCTTCTTTATATAGCCAGGGTTGATCGCGCCAGCATTGTCCGGCGATGTAGTGGCGAACTATAACAGCTTCTGGGTGAATTTATGACCAGTAGCGGTATCTCTTCAGAGACTGTGTCCCGCTGGTCGGCTGTGCCGCTGAGTGCCAGTGCGCTGGCGGGGGCGACACACCAGGCGCGCCGAGAAATAGGTGAAATGGCTGCCGCGGGCTGGTAGCATTCTGCCGCGATTTGGTGCCCGAACAGATTCTCGATTGCACCATCAATCGCAACCCAAGCCTCCACCGCCGTGTCTGTTTATCCACACCGTGTTGCTTGTGTGTGTTTTAGCGCTTTATCTTGTTTTTGATAATAAGTATCATTTGCGGGATTCGATCATCAGGAGTGACTATGCAATCTGTAAAAAGTGTACGGAAGAATCGCGGCCTGGGTGTGGTGTTTGGGATATTTGCCCTGCTCGCGGCCGGTCAGGTATCCGCCAACGGTGCCATCGGTGACCACGTCAACGATCTCAAGGGGCATCTGGGGCAGTACTCCGAAGAGGTCAGCTGGCTGGTCGGCAAATATGACGGTGTGGTCGACACCTATGAGGCCAAGGGCCAGAAGGCGGTAAACACCCAGCAGCTGATCGAGTTCTGGGAAGAGGTCGATTTCCACTCCGCAATCGAAACCAACTATGTGCCCGTCTATGCCAATATCTGGCAGGGCATTTACGGCATCAAACAGGCCATCGAAGCGGGCAAACCTGTAGCGGAAGTGCGTGCCGAACAGGAAAAACTGAACAGTGCCTTCTGGCAGGCGCTGGGCGCCGTGCACTGGAATATCGAACCGCATGTGGCGGCCTATCCGGTCATCCCGGATCTGGGCGCCCAGATCGCCGTGCCGCCGGGCCAGGGCGTCGTGGAGGGCGGGGAGATTCCCTACCTGCCGGAGGCGCTGGCCGAGCGCGACCGTCGCTTCGCCAGCCGCGCGGAGGAAGACCCTGAGACCAATTGCTATATGGGCGGCGTCCCGCGCTCGACCTACATGCCGTACCCGTTCCAGATCCTGCAGAGCGAGCGGGACGTGGTGATCGCCTATCAATACGCCACCGGCTTCCGCCGCATCTTCATGGGCGGGGAGGGCGAGGCCCCGCTGGACACCTGGATGGGCTGGTCCAACGGCCATTGGGACGGCGACACACTGGTCGTGGAGGTCAGCGGCCTGAACGGCCAGAGCTGGCTGGACCGCGCCGGCAATTACGCCAGCGCCAATGTCCGCGTCACCGAACGCTACACCCCGCTCGGCCCCAACCATCTGCAATACGAGGCGGTGATCGAGGACCCGACGGTGTTCTCCCGGCCCTGGACCATCCGCCTGCCGCTCTACCGCATCGTCGATGAGGATTTCCGGATGATGGAGTTCAAATGCGAGCCCTTCGCCGAAGAGAAACTGTTCGGCGACCTGCGCAAGCCGGGGACAGAGGCGCCCGGCGGCGTGGTCCCAGAATGAGCGCGCTCCGCCCCCTCGCTGCCTGCGCGGCCCTGATCGCCCTCACGGCGCCCGCCGCCATGGCGCAGGACGAGGCCGCCCCGCGCACGCCCTGGGGCGTTCCGGATTTCTCCGGCGTCTATTCCGAATACACGCCCGCCCCGCTGGAGCGGCCGGAGGAATTCGGGACCCGCGAATTCCTGACGCAGGAGGAGTTCGCGGCGCGCGAGGCCCAGAATATCGACCAGGCCATCCGCAATGCGGGCGCGGCGCCGGGCACCGAGGGCGATGTCCATTACGACATGGAATCCTACGCCCTGACCGCGAACGAGGGCGTGTCGTCCCCCAATATGCGGACCTCCATCGTGGTGACGCCCGAGAACGGCCGCATCCCGCCGCTGCTGCCCCAGGCCGTCGCCCGCGAAGAGGCGCGGCAGGCCGCCCGCGCGGGGCGGGAGTTCGACGGGCCGGAATACCGCTCCTTCGGGGAGCGCTGCATCATCCTGACCCACCAGCTGCCGCCAATCTTCGTCTATGGCTACAACTCCAATCTCCAGATCTTCCAGAGTCCGGGACAGGTGCTGATCCAGCCCGAAATGGGCGATCCGCGCATCATCCCGACCGACGGCCGGCCCCTGCCGGACGATCTGCTGCCGCAATGGAACGGCACCTCGGTGGGGCGCTGGGAGGGCGACACGCTGGTGATCGAAACCGCCGGCTTCCGCCCCGAAACCGCCTGGCGCGGCGCCAGCGAGCATATCCGCGTGACAGAGCGGATCACCCGGCTGGATCACGACACGCTGGAATACGCCTTCACGGTCGAGGACCCGCACACCTGGGCCGAGCCATGGGGCGGCGTCTATCCGCTGACCCGGATGGACAACATCCTGTTCGAATACGCCTGCACAGAGGGCAATTACGGCATGCGCAACACGCTCGCCGGCCAGCGCGCGGCGGAGCGGGAAGCCGCCCGGCAGGACTAGGGCTTCGGCTTACTCGTCGCCCCTCTAGTCCTCGTCTGACGGGAACGGTCCCAGCTGGGCGAAATAATTGATGATCCCGTCCGGGTCGGACAGCCAGATCGTGTGCAGATCATAGCCTTCCAGCACGCTCAGCGGCTGGTCGATCTGCACGCCCCGCGCCTTGGCGAGCCCATCCGCGACCCGCACGTCGCTGACCACGTGCTGCAGGCCGCCGCCGCCGGTGTCGGGCGGCAGGTCCGCATCGAAATCGCGCAGCGAAATGATCATCAGCCCCTGCTTGTAGCGGGTCTTGGTGACGCCGGAGACCGGATCCTCCTCCGGCGCGATGGGCTGCAGCCCGGCGAAATTCTCATAGAAGTCCCGCGCCGTTTCCATGTCGGATACGGTCAGGCTGACCTCCATCAGGTCTGCGGCGTCCGGCTCCCCGGGAACGGCGACCAGCTCCACCGGCATGCCGTCGGGGTCCGTGACGCGCGCGATGCTGCGCGTGGAGCCGGGCACCGGCGTGAACTCCGGCGCATCCAGCCCGGCGGCCGTGAACCGGTCGATCACCGTCTGCTCGTCCGGGAAATAGAAGGAATACATGCGCACGCCCGTGGCGTCGGCCACGCCGCCGTCCACATAGTCGCGGTCGTCGGTGCGCGGGTTCAGTTTGAACTGACCATTCTTGAACGTGTAGACGCGCAGCTCGGTGAAGGCGTTCGTCGCCTCCAGCCCCACCGCGTCGGTATAGAAGGCGAACATCTCGTCCTGCTTCTCGGCGCGGAACCGGCGGAAGCCGTTCATCGTCCGGTCGCCATGGATGGCGGCCAGATTCTCCGGCAGATCCTTACCGGCCTCCTGCGCCAGCGCCGCTGCGGGGGCCAGCGCGACCCCGGCCATCAGGCCAGGCGCCAAAATGCCCGGTGCGAGGGCCGCGATCATCAGTTTCCGGCGCATGGCGCATCCTCCCGTTTTCTTGAGCGGAGTTTCCCCCGCGGCGCGCCGATCCGCAACACACGCCCCGGTGAGCGTCCAGTGAGCGCTCTCGTGAGGAGTCTGCTCAGGCGGCGGTAAATCCGGCGTCGACCATGTGGGCGGACCCGGTCACCCCCGCCGCCTCGCCGGACAGCAGGAACGCGGCCAGCGCCGCCACATCCTCCGGCGTCGGGCAATGCCCGGTCGCGTGCCCTGCGTCGATGGCCGCCCAGACATCTTCGGACGGCACCAGCGCCTCGGTCAGCGGCGTGCGCACATAGGTCGGGCAGATCGCATTGATGCGGATATTCTGCTTTCCGTATTCCAGCGCCGCGCTCTTGGTCAGGCCGATCACGCCGTGCTTGCTGGCCGCATAGGCCGCCGTGCCGTCCTGTCCCACCACGCCGCAGATCGACGCCATGTTCAGGATCGCGCCCCCGCCGCGCTTCAGCATGTGCGGAATCTCCGCCCGCATCGAATAGAACATGCCGTTCAGATTGACCGCGATGGTCCGGTCCCATTCGTCCAGCGGATAGTCGGCCAGCGGCAGGCGCGACCCGCCGATGCCCGCGATATTCGCCGCCGCGTCCAGCCCGCCATGCGCCTGCGCCGCTGCGTCGACGGCGGCCCGGATCGCCGCCGGATCGCTGACGTCCGCCACATGCGCGGTCGCGCCGCCCACCTCGCCGGCCACGCGCGCCGCGCTCGCCTCCGCCGCGTCGATCACCGCCACGCGCGCGCCCTCGTGCGCCAGCCGCCGCACGATCGCCTCGCCCAGGCCGGAGCCGCCGCCGGTCACCGCCGCGACCTTCCCCTCGAACCGCTTCATCCTGAAGTCCCTCCCGTCTGTCTTCTCCACCCCGTCTTTTTTGGCCGTGTTTCCCGCAGGGGCCGGGCGGTTTATGCTTTCGTCCCATGGTGCGCCGCATAAGCGCGCTTTGCTACGCCGCGCTTCTGATGGCGTGTGGAGCGCCGACCGAACAGGACATGTCCGAACCCGCCGAAACCCGGTCCCTGCCGGCGCCGCGCGATGGCGTGGCGGAGGACCGTTTCGCGCTGCTGGCGCTGGACTGCGTCCATCGCGAATATCCCAACAAGATCTCCCACATGATGGAGAGCGACGCCGATGCCCGGCCCCCGCGCGCGCTCACCCCGGCCTTCTATGGCTGTTTCGACTGGCACTCCGCCGTGCACGGCCACTGGCTGCTGGTCCGCATCCTGAAGACCGACCCGGACAGCCCGATGCGCGAGGCGATCCAGTCCGCCCTCGGCCAGAGCTTCACCGAAGCCAATATCGACGGCGAGCTGGCCTATTATTCCCAGGACCAGAACGCCGGCTTCGAACGCCCCTACGGGATCGCCTGGTTCCTGCAGCTGGTGGCGGAGCTGGAGGAGAGCGAGGACCCGCAATTGCAGGGCTGGCGCGAGACCCTGCGCCCGCTGGAGGACGCCATCGTCGGCCGTATCGGCGAATGGCTGCCCAATCTCGCCTATCCGATCCGCATCGGCACCCATAACCAGACCGCCTTCGCCTTCGGCCTGATGCTCGACTACGCCCGCACCGTCGGGAATGCGGATCTGGAGGCGCGGGTCGCCGGCAAGGCGCGCGCCTTCCATTTGCAGGACCGCGACTGCCCGCTGGGCTACGAGCCCTCGGGGGAGGATTTCCTGTCCCCCTGCCTGATGGAGGCGGATTTGATGCGCCGCGTCCTGCCCTCGGACGAATTCGCCGCGTGGCTGTCCGGCTTCCTGCCGCAGATTCCCGAAACCGGGGCGGGCGACTGGCTGGCCCCCGGCGTCGTGCTGGACCCCTCCGACGGAAAGCTGGTGCATCTGGACGGCGTAAACCTGTCGCGCGCCTGGGCGATGGAGGGGATCGCCGCCGCCCTGCCGCCGGCCGATCCGCGCATCCCCGCCCTGCGCGCCGCCACGGACATCCACCGCGAAAGCGGCATCGCCGCGGTCTCCGCCGAGCATTACGAGGGCAGCCACTGGCTCGCCAGCTTCGCCACCTATCTGACCACGGGGCGCGGGATCGGCGGCGCCGGCGCGCCGCGGTGAAGCTCCAGCTCGGGCCGGGCGCGCTGGTCGCGGCGGCCTTTATCGGCCCGGGCACCGTCACCGCCTGCACCGTCGCGGGGGCCAGTTTCGGCTTCGCCCTCGTCTGGGCGCTGGTCTTCGCCACGCTCTCCACCATCGTGCTTCAGGACATGGCCGCGCGCCTCGGCGCTGGGGCGCGGCTGGGCCTGGGCGAGGCGATGGTGCGCGGCGCCGGGCCGGCCTGGCGCAAGGCCGCCGCCGGGGCGCTGGTCTTCGCGGCGCTGGCCGTCGGCAACGCGGCCTATGAGGCGGGCAATATCGCCGGTGGCGCGCTCGGCGTCGCCGCCGCCTTCGATCTCGGCGCGATGGGTCAGCGTCTGGCCGCGCTCGGCATCGCGTTCGCAGCGGGCCTCACGCTCTGGTTCGGCCGCTACCGGGTGATCGAGGCGGCGCTGATCGTGCTGGTGATCCTGATGAGCTGCGCCTTCGCGGTCAGCGCCATTCTCGCCCGCCCCGATCTCGGCGCGCTCGCCTCCGGCCTCGTCCCGCGCGTCCCCGCGGGCGGCACGCTCACCGCCATCGCCCTGATCGGCACCACCATCGTGCCCTACAACCTCTTCCTGCACGCCGCCGCCGCGCGCACGCGCTGGGCCGGCCCCGAGGGGGTCACGGCCGCCCGCGCGGACACGGTCGTCTCCGTCGGCCTCGGCGGCCTCGTCTCGATCCTGATCCTCACCACCGCCGCGGGCGCGCTCTTCTCCGCCGGCGTGACGGTGACCAGCGCGGCGGACATGGCGCGCGCGGTGGAGCCGGCGGCGGGGCAGGCGGCGCGCTATCTGGTCGGGGCCGGCCTGTTCGGCGCCGGCCTCACCTCGGCCATCACCGCGCCCATGGCCACCGCCTTCGCCCTCACCGAAATGGCGCCCGCCGCCGATCCGGCCGCCCAGCGCCGGCGCTTCCGCGCCGTGGCGCTGGCGGTGGTCGTCATCGGCGCTGTCGCGGGCCAGCTCGGGATCCAGCCCGTGCTGCTGATCCTGTTCGCCCAGGCCGCCAACGGCCTGCTCCTTCCGATTGTCGCGGTCTTCCTGCTGGCGGTGATGAACCGCAAGGCGCTGCTGGGCGCGTTCGCCAACCGCGCGCCTGCCAATATCGCCGGCGCCATCGTCGTGCTGGTCACGCTCGGCCTCGGCCTGCGCGGAATCCTGCGCGCGCTCGGCCTCTGGCCCTGAGCCGCCGCTGACGGCCTAACGGCTCTGACCGCCCGGCGCTTTGCGCGCCGTGCGATCTGGGGCAGACACGTCAGCGCACCAGAGCGGAGCCAGCATCGCGCCATGCCGGGCGAAATCCCCCCTCCATCCAGATCGTCAGAGGCGGTGACGCGCGGCGACGTGGCGCGCGGCGCGGGCCTGGCCGGCCTCGCCCGGCTCGGCGCGGTGATCGAGGCCGTCGCCCAGCCCGCCTATATCTGGATGTTCGGCGTGGCGACCTATGGCGTCTATGTCGTGCTCTGGGGCGCGGTCAGCCTCGCCTCCAATCTCCTCGACCTCTCCGTCACCAGCGCGCTCCAGCGCGTCGTCCCGACACGGGGCGGGGAGGGGGAGGTGCATGGCGCGGTGAAGATCGCCCTGCTCGCCGCGCTCATCCCCACCACGTTGCTGGCGCTGATTGTCTGCCTGAACGCGTCTGTCGTGGCCGGGCTGTTCTCCGCCGCGCCGGAAGACGCCGCGCGCCTGCCCCAGGCCGTGGCGATCTTCGTCTGGGCGCTGCCGCTCTGGACGTTTGTGGAGGTCGCGACCTCCGCCGCCCGCGCCCGCCGCGCCTTCGGTCCGGAAATCCGCCTGCGCATTTTCTGGGAACAGGTCGCGCGCCTGGTCTTCGCGCTTGGCTTCTTCCTGCTCGGCTTCCAGAGCATCGGCCTGATGCTCGCCCATCTCTGCTCGCTGGCGCTCACCGCCGCGCTCTGCGTGCGCCTGCTCGGCCGCTATTACGACCTGACCCTGCTGCTGCGCGCGCCGGTCTCCGCATCGCTCGCGCGCACGCTGCTCGGCACGGGCCTCGCGCTTCTGCCCGCCGACATGGCGCGGCGCCTGCTGATCGACGCCCCCCCGGTGGCGCTGAACCTGATCCTGCCCGGGGCCCAGGGCGCGGCCTCCGCCGGCCTGTTCGAGATCGCGCGCAAGATTTCCACCATCCCCAATATCGTGCGCCAGGCCTTCCGCTATGTGCTGGCGCCGCTCTCGGCCGCCCAGGCCCATGCCGACCGGGCGCAGATCGGCCCGCTCTACCGCTTCGCCTGCCGCGTCTCGGCCGCGCTGGTCATCCCGCTCGCCGGCGCGCTGATCTTCGCCGGCCGCGACATCCTCAGCGTCTATAGGCCGGAGGCGATGGCCGCGCTCGCCCCGCTGGTCGTGCTCGCCGCCGCCCGCGCCGTGGAGGCGGTCGTGGGTCCGGCTTCGGAGGTCGTGGAGATGACCGGCCATCGCGGCCTGCCGCTGCTGAACAGTGTCGCCGGGATCGGGCTCGGCGTCGTGCTGGCCGCGCTGCTGGTCCCCGGCATGGGCGCGCTCGGCATGGCTTGGGCCGTCGCCGCCGCCATGATCGTCTCGGCCGCCGCCGCGACGCTGGAGCTTGGGTTCAGCGACCGGCTCTCCCCCTTCGATTCCTGGCTCGCGCGCACCCTTCTGATCGCCGCCGCCGGCCTGGCCCTGATGGCCGCCGCCGAATGGGCCTTCGCCGGCCCGCTGCGCTTTATCGCCGTCGTGCTGGTCTGGCTCGCCGCGACCTGGCTGGCCCTGCGCTTCGCCCTGCCGCGGGAGGATCGCGCCGCGCTCGGCGGCCTGTCGCGCCGCCTGCGGCTCATTTGAGTTTCCGCTGGCCCCGCGACCTGATATTTCGCGGCCCGTGCAGACCAACCCTGTCATCGCCTATGCACGCTGGCTGGCGCAGACCCCGGACGCTTGGCCGGACGACGCGCGGGACTCCGCCCACCGCCAGTTCATCGACGTCATCGCGGTGACCGTGCCCGGCGCGGCGGAGCCTGCGGCCCGGCGCGCCTTCGCCGTGGTGAAGGACTGGGGGGCGGGCCCCTGCACCGCCATCGGCATGGGCGCGCGCCTGTCCGCGCCCTGGGCCGCTCTGGTCAACGGGACAGCAGCCCACGCGCTCGATTTCGACGACAATTTCGACCCCGCCAAGGCGCACGCCACCGCCGTGCTCGCCCCCGCCATCCTGGCGCTGGCGGAGCAGGAAGGCGCCTCCGGCGCGGCCTGTATCGACGCCTATATCGCCGGGCTCCAGATTCTGGGCCGGGTGGGGCAGGGAGTGAATCCCGTCCACCGCAATCGCGGCTGGCACGCCACCGCCACGGTCGGCGCCGTCGGCGCGGCCGCCGCCTGCGCGCGCCTGTTGAAGCTGGACGCCGAACAGGCCGCAAACGCCCTGTCTTTGTCCGTCAGCATGGCCGCCGGCTTCATGTCGCAGTTCGGCACGATGGCGAAGCCGCTGCACGCGGGCCTGGCCGCCAAGGCCGGGATCGTGGCCAGCGGCCTGGCGCGTGGCGGAATCACCGCGGGGCGCGAGGTGATGGACGGCCCGACCGGCATGAACCGCCTGATGGTCGGGCCGGATTACGAGGCCCTGCGCGACGGCCTGACCCATGTGGAGCACGGCCAGAATCTGCGCTTCGAGACCGGCGGCATCGGCGATCCGCTGCTGATTGCGTCCAGCGGCTTCCGCGTGAAGCGCTTCCCCAATTGCGGCAGCGCCCATCGCGCCATGGACGGCCTGCTGGCGCTGAAGGACGAAACCGGTTTCGGGCCGGATGACGTCGACGCGATCCATATCCGCGCGCCCATCACCCATTTGAACAATCTGATGTACGAAGACCCGCAGAACGGGCTGCAGGCGAAATTCTCCGTCGAATACGGCGTCGCGCTGGTTCTGGTCACCGGCTTCGCCCGCCTGTCGGACTTCACGGACGAGGCCGCCATGCGCCCCGAGATTCGTGCTTTGTATCCGCGCATCCACCGCCACCCGGTCGACAAGGCAGAGGGGGAGTTTCCGACGGAGGTGGAGGTCGTGCTGAAAGACGGGCGCAGCGTGCAGACCGCCGTGCCCATGCCCATGGGCTCCATCGCCGCGCCGTTCCCGACCAGCCAGTACTGGGCGAAACTCGACGGCTGTATCGGCGGGCTGATGGCCGATGCGGACGCCCGCGCTTTGCGCACGGCGCTGGAGGAATTCCCGCGCCTGCCCGCCATCGGCCCGCTCATGGCCCCGCTTCTTTCCAGCGTCACGCCGGCGCAGTAAGACGCCCGCCA
>CAJXKJ010000074.1 GCA_913055605.1 uncultured Euryhalocaulis sp.
GGATTTCGCGGCGCGGGAGGCGCGGATCGACGCACTGGAGACGCGCGCGGCGCGCAGCCCGGCGGAGTCCGCCTATCGTTTCGCGGCGCTGCGCGAGGCGGCGTCCGGCGGCGCGCCGTTCGAGCCCCAGCGCGCGGCGCTGGCGCGGCTGCGGCCGCAGGATGCCGATCTGGCGGCGATGGCCGATTCCGCGATGACCGGCGTGCCGACGCTGGAAGAACTGCGGGAGTCCTTCCCCGCCGCCGAAATCCGCAGCGCCGCCGCCGAGGCGCCGGCCGAGGGCGGGCGGTTCGCCTGGCTGCGCCGCATGTTCGGCCAGGTCGTGACCGTGCGGCGCGAGGACGAGGATGCCGGCGCCCAGCAGCAGGCCGTGAGCGCGGCCGAGGCGGCGCTGGCCGCCGGCGAATTGGACGAGGCGATTGAGGCGACCGAGACGCTGTCCGGCCCGGCGGCGGAGGCGGCCGGTTACTGGCTGGGCCGGGCGCAGGCGCGCGCGCGGCTGAACCGGCGGATCGACGCGATTGAGGACGCGCTGGCCGAGGAGGCGAGCCAGTGAGGCGGCTGGTGGTCGCCGTTTTCCTGATCGCGCTGGGAGCGGTCGTGGCGATCTGGCTGGCGCTGGATCCGGGCGCGGCGAGCTTCACCTTCCATGGCTGGGTGGTGGAGACGAGTTTCGCGGTCCTGGCCGTGTTCATCCTGCTGCTGGCGCTGGCGCTGGCGCTGCTGTGGCGCGGGGGCGGCTGGCTGGTCGGCCTGCCCGGACAGGTGCGGCGCGCGGCCAAGCGGGCGCGGGCCCAGCGCGGCTATGACGCGCTGGAGCGGGCGCTGATCGCCTCGGCCGCCGGCGACGGGGGCCGGGCGCGGCGGCAGGCGGCGCGGGCGGGCGAATTGCTGGACCGGCCGCTGCTGACGCGCGTGATCTCCGCCCGCGCGGCGGAGGCGGCGGGCGAGCTGGAATCGGCGGAGGCGGATTACCGCCTGCTGCTGGAGGCGCCGGAGACCGAGATCGTGGGCCTGCGCGGCCTGGCGCAGGCGGCGCTGGCGCGCGGCGACCTGGCCGAGGCGCAGCGCCAGGCCGCCACGGCGTTTTCGCGCAATCCGCAGGCGCGCTGGGCGTTCGAGACGCTGTTCGACGCGCAGGCGCGCACCGCGCACTGGGCGCAGGCGCTGCTGACCCTGGCCGAGGGGGAGAAGCAGAACCATGTGGCGGGCGAGGTGGCGCGCCGCCGCCGGGCGGTGCTGCTGACCGCTGAAGCCGCTGACGCGGAAAACGCCCACGACATGGACCATGCGCGCGAGCGGGCGATGGCGGCGACGCAGGCCTTTGCCGGCTTCCCGCCGGCCGCGACGCTGGCCGCGCGGATGCTGATCCGCGAGGGGCAGGAGAAAAAGGCCGCGCGCGTGCTGGAGGACAGCTGGCGCGCCGGGCCGCACCCGGCCGTGGCGATGCTGTGGCGGGAGCTGGGCGACGATTCCGCGCCGGAGGCCGAACAGGCCGCGCATCTGGACAGGCTGGCCCGCATCGCGCCGGAGAACCGGGAAAGCCGGATCGTGGCCGCAGAGGCGGCGCTGATGCGCGGCGACGCGGCGGCGGCCGAGGCGATGCTGGCGCCCATCGGCGGGCCGCGCACCGCGCGCATGTGCGCCCTGCTGGCGCGGATCGCCGAGGCGCAGGGCGAGCACGACAAGGCGCGGCGGCTGATCCTGGAGGGGGTGGGCGCGCCGCAGGAGCCGGACTGGTCCGACGTGGACCCGACCGGGCCGGCCTTTTCCTATAGCGAGGAGGACTGGGCGCGGCTGGTTTTCGTGTTCGGCGAGACCGGGGAGCTGATCCATCCGCGGCACGAGCGGTTCCAGCCGGAGCTGATCGCCGCGCCGGCCCTGCCGCTGCTGCCCGCGCCGAAATTCCGCGGCGAGACGGCCCCCGCCGAGGCGCCCGCGCCGCGCGAGCCGGACCTGTCCCCGCCCTCGCCCGACGATCCGGGGCCGTATGGCGACCCGCTGGAGGACGACGACGACCCCGAACAGCGGGTGCGGGATTTCCAGTAGGGCCGCAGCAGCGGTTCTTGCCGCCGGGCGGCGATGCGGTTAGAGGTTCCGCGCCTTCGCGCCCGGACCGTCACCGGCCCCGGCGCGGCTGTGGGCCGCTTTAGCTCAGCTGGTAGAGCATCGCATTCGTAATGCGAGGGTCGCGTGTTCGAGTCACGCAAGCGGCACCATTCCCATACCCTTATTGCCGGTTTTCCCCGCGGGCGCGGTCCTGCAAGATGCGGGTCATGCGCGCCCGCTGACGAGGCGCGGGACGGGGAGGACGTCATGACCAGATCCATCGCCCTTGCGGCGGGCGCCGCGCTTTCGCTGCTCGCCGGTCCGGTTCTGGCGCAGGGCTCGCCGGCCCGGGGCTGCGACCGGGCCTGTCTGACCGATGTGCTGGACCAGTATCTGGCGGCGCTGGTGGCGCGGGACGCATCCGGCCTGAACCTGCATTACAGCGTGAAATACACAGAGAACGGGCAGCGCCTGAACCTGACCGACGGGCTTTGGCGGACGTTCTCCAGCGGGCCGTCCTACCGGCTGGACGTGGTGGACGCGGACAGCGGGCAGATCGCCATGCTGGGCATTCTGAACGAGAACGGGAACGAGAATTTCTTCTCCGTCCGCATCGCGGTGGAGGAAAACCAGAAGGCCGGGCGCGGGGTCGAGATCACCGAGATCGAGAATTTGATCGTGCGCAACAATACGCGGATCGGCGCGGCGAACATGCCGGTGGGCCTGCGTCCGGAATTCACGCGCACGGTTCCGGAGGGCGAGCGCCTGGCGCGCGGCGAGCTGACCGCCATCGCGGATTCCTATTTCACCGGGCTGGACACCGAGGAGTCCGCCGAAGTGACGCCGTTCGCCGACACGTGCCGGCGGTTCGAGAACGGATCGAACACGGCAAACAATCCGGACGGCGAGCCGGGCACGATGATCGCCTTTGGCTGCGCGGAGCAGTTCGACACCGGGTTTTCCATTATCGTGACCGACATCCGCGAGCGGCGGTATCCGGTCGTCGACCGGGAGCGGGGCCTGGTCTATGCGCTCGGCTTCTTCGACCATGACGGGGCGGTGCTGTCCTACAACGCCGAGAACGGGCAGGAGAGCGAGCGGATGATCCCGCTGCGCCAGCCGTTCTCCTTCATGATCGCCGAGGTGTTCCAGATCGAGGACGCCCGGATCAATCAGGTGGAGGCGGTTCTGACGACCGTGCCATACAAGATGGATTCCGGCTGGTAGGAACGTCGCAGGCCGCTTGCGCCGGTCCCGCGCTTAAATCAGGGTGTGCGCCCCAACACGGCGGCATGCGCCGGATCCCGGGCAGGAAACCATGTCTGCGAAAATCATCGACGGCGTCGCTATCGCAAAATCCGTGCGCGCGGGCATTCGCGACCGTGCGCAGAAGCTGCAGAAGGAAACCGGCGTGACGCCGGGCCTGGCGGTGATCATCGCCGGGGACAATCCGGCGTCCAAAGTCTATGTGCGCAACAAGGTGCGGGCCTGCGAAGACGCGGGCATCAATTCCCAGACAATCAGCTTTCCGGGCGACGTGTCGGAAGAAGAGCTGATCGCCGCGGTCGGCAAGCTGAACGACGATCCGGCCATTCACGGCATTCTGGTGCAGCTGCCGCTGCCGCCGCATATCTCGGTCCGTCACGTTCTGGAGGCGATCTCCGTCGAGAAGGATGTCGACGGGTTCCACCTGTATAATGTCGGCGGCCTGGTGCTGGGCGACACGGTGTTCCCGCCCTGCACGCCCTATGGCGTGCAGAAAATCCTGGAGCACGAGGGGATCGACGTCACGGGCAAGAACGTCACGGTCGTCGGCGCCAGCAATATCGTCGGCAAGCCGATGGCGCTGATGCTGATGCAGAAAGAGGCGACGGTCGCCATCTGTCACGCCAAGACGCGCGACCTGACCCTGTACACGATCCTGGCGGACATCCTGGTCGTGGCGGCGGGGCATCCGAACCTGATCGTGCCGCAGATGATCCGCTCCGGCACGGTGGTGATCGATGTCGGCATCAACCGCCTGCCGGACGGCAGCCTGGTCGGAGACGTCGATTTCGAGGGCGTGAAGGAAAAGGCCGCCGCGATCACGCCGGTGCCGGGGGGCGTCGGACCGATGACGGTGACGATGCTGCTGGACAATACGGTGTCCGCCGCCGAGCGGGCCGCCGGCCGCGCCTGACGGGGCGTATCTGACCCGGCGCAGCATGCGCGAATACCGGGCGAAGTGGTGCGAATACATCCATAGGGTAAAGGGTTAACGGCGCCGGGCGCGCCGACTACGTAGAATTACGCAGCTCTGCGCGGGCGTTTCTTGGGGTTGCAACCTGTGCAAACCCAAAATTCACCAATCCCCTTCACTGTACCTGCCTTAACGGGCGCCCTCGGGAAGGTTGGCGCGCGATCAAGGGCGAACCTATGGACCAGATTGCCGTCAGCTGGGTGCTGCTGTGCACATTCCTCGTGTGCATCATGCAGGTGGGCTTCCTGTGGCTGGAAGCCGGCATGGTGCGCCGGAAGAACGCGATCAATGTCGCGATCAAGAACATGGCGGATTTCTGTGTCTCCGCCGGGCTGTTCTGGGCGGTCGGGTTCGGGATCATGTTCGGCGCCAGTTCGGGCGGCCTGTTCGGTTTCAGCCTGCACTTCTTCAACTCGTCCGATCCCTGGGCGCAGGTCTTCTTCTTCTTCCAGCTCGCCTTCTGCGGCACGGCGGTGACCATCGTGTCCGGCGCGGTGGCCGAGCGGATGACGTTTTTCGGCTATCTGGCGACGGCCGCGCTGGGCGCGGGCGTGGTCTATCCGGTGTTCGGCCACTGGGCCTGGGGCGGGCTGCTGTCGGGCGAGGCGTCCGGCTGGCTGGAGCTGCGCGGCTTTATCGATTTCGCCGGCTCCACCGTGGTGCACAGCGTCGGCGGCTGGATCGCGCTGGCCGCGATCCTGGTGATCGGGCCGCGGCTGGGCCGTTTCGGCCGGCACCGCAACGCCATCAAGCCGAGCGACCTGACGCTGACGATTTCGGGCTGTTTCCTGCTGTGGATCGGCTGGTTCGGTTTCAATGGCGGCTCCGTCCTGGCGCTGGACGAAAGCGTGCCGGGGGTGCTGCTGAACACGCTGCTGGCGCCGGCGGCCGGCGGCATGGCGATTATCGCGCTGACCGTGTCGGGCTGGCGCGGCATCACCGTGCCGGACATCGTCAACGGCGTGCTGGCCGGGCTGGTCGCGATCACCGCCAATTGCCACATCGTCACGATCACCGAGGCGTTCATCATCGGCGCAATCGGCGGCTGGGCCAGCTATGGCGGGCGGCTGCTGCTGGAGAAATTCCGCATCGACGATGCGGTCGGCGCCATTCCGGTGCATTTGATCGCCGGTGTGTGGGGCACGCTGGCCGTCGCCATCTTCGGCGATCTGGACGCCATGGTGAACGGGTCGCGCATCGAGCAGTTCATCGTGCAGCTGACCGGGGTGAGCGCGGCGGGCGTCTATGCGTTCGGCGTGGCTTACGTGGTGCTGTCGGTCATCCACCGCATCCGTCCGATGCGGGTGACCGCGCGCGAAGAAGTCTGCGGCCTGAACGCCTCCGAACACAACGAAGTGTCGCCGATGGACGTGCTGCTGACCGAGATGGCCGAGCAGGCCCATACGGGCGACTTCTCCAAGCCGGTGAAGGTGGAGCGGTTTACCGAGGCAGGCGCGGTGGCGGCGGGCTATAATCGCGTGCTGGCGCGCGTGCGGCGCGAAGAGATGGAAAAGGCCGCGGCGATGGAGGCGGTCTCGCACGAGAAGCTGCGCGCCGAGGCGGCCAGCATGGCGAAGTCGCAATTCCTGTCGACGATCAGCCACGAATTCCGCACGCCGCTGAACGCGATCATGAATTTCTCGCGCCTGCTGACGATGCAGGCCAAGACCGCGGGCGGCGACGAGCGGCAGGTCGAATTCCTGCGCCATATCGAGTCCTCGGGCGGGCATCTGCTGGGCCTGATCGACCAGATCCTGAAATTCACCTCGCTGGAAGCCGACAAATACGAGCTGAACGAATCCGAGTTCGATCTTGGCGCGCTGATCGAGGAGACCTGCGACTATTATGGCGAGCGGATCGCGGCCAGCAGCCTGACGCACAATCTGTCGGTGCAGGACGATCTGCCGATGCTGGCGGGGGACCGCGACGCGGTGCGCCAGGTTCTGCTGAACCTGCTGGCGAACGCGATCCAGCATTCGCCGAAGGACGGCGCAATCGATATCAGCGCCTATCTGACCTCCGACGACCAGATCAACGTCACCATCCGCGACAGCGGCAAGGGCGTGGCGCGGGAAGACCTGAAAGCGGTGCTGACCCCGTTCACCCAGGTGGTGAAGCCGGGCGCGACGCCGCCGGACGGCATGGGGCTGGGCCTGACGCTGGCGCAGGCGCTGGTGAAGGCGCATGGCGGCAGCTTCTTCATGCGCAGCGAGCCGGGTCAGGGCCTGGAAGTCTTCATCCGCTTCCCCGCCGCCCGCACGGTGACCGAAGGGGCGACGGCGCTGAGCGCCTGAGGGCGCGGCGCTATTCGGGCAGGCGCGTGACGGGCCAGCCCGGATATACGTCCGGGTCGCCGTGTTCGATGAAGGCGTCGACCGCCTCGATCTTTCCGGCGCGGATGCGGAAGGCCTCATAGACTTCCAGCGTGCGGCCGCCGCTCTGCTGGACCCAGTCCATCCACATGAAGACGATGCCGTCATGTTCGTCGACGGCCAGGATGCGCTCGCGCAGGGTCGGGCGCGTCGGCGAGGGCTGGGTCAGCATGTCCTGGCACGTATCGTTGAAGCGGCAGCGCGGGCCGGCGGTGATCGTGCCGTTCTCGATCCGCTCGGCGCCCTCGGCGAAGGGGGCCTCGACAGCCTCGAAACTGCCGGCCTTCAGCCCGTCCGGATAATACTGGACCAGCTGGATCAGCTCTGTGCGCGAGTTCTGGACCATGGGGTCGACCGCGCCGCGGAATTCGTCGCGCGGGGCCTGCAGAATTTCGCGGTCGGCGTAGTTGCCGCCGAAGACATTGCCGCCCTCTTCGTCCTCGTCGCGGTCGTCGACGACGAATTGCTCGATCTCGCTGATCGCGCCGTCCTTGATCTTCAGCCGGTAGGCGAGGAGAGATTGCGTGCCGTCATCGGCGTTCATCACCGCCAGGCCCGCGGCGACGCCCCAGTCGGGGTCGAGCGCGGTGAGGCGGCGGGTCTGCAGGCCGATGGTGCGGGTCCAGAACCCCTCGCCGGGCGCGATCTCCACCGCGTCTTCGGTGACGCGGACATCCTCGGCCAGCGCGAGCTCGCTGACATCGTTTGCGGCGAGCGAGTCCAGATAGGCGGCCGCGAAGCCGTCTAGGCAGTCGCGGTCGCATTCGGCGTCCTGCGCCAGGGCGGCGGCGGGCGCGGCGAGCGCCAGCATGCAGAGCGCGGCGGCGCGAATGGCAATGGTCATCGTATCCTCCCGTCCGGCGCGTCTTCGGCGCGCCGGCTTTTCCTATCGCTAGCACGCCGCGCCCGGGGGCGCAGGGCGCGCCCGGCTCACCCTGTCGTGAGCGCGATGCTGCCCTGGCGGACCAGGAATCGCCACGCGCCGTCCTCGAACACGAAGCGGTCCTCGAACGCGCCGATCATTACCGGCTTGTCGATGACGGAGGGGCCGGAGGGGCCCATGCGGTCCTCGCCGCGCGGGCCCTGATACAGGACCATGTAGGACTGGCCGTGGGCGGCGGTCTCGTCGTCGGCCTCCACCACGCAATTGACGGTGAGGTGGCGGGAGGTGCGGTCCGCCGGGCGCTTGCGGAAGCCGGCCATGATCGTGTCCCGGCCGGTGATCGGCTGGTCGGGCGCGGTCGGGCGGGCGAACACCGCCTCTTTCGCGAACAGATCCGCCAGAAGGTCGTAGGCGCCTTCGTCCACATAGAGGGCGTAACGGCGCACCAGCTTCTCGCACTCATGTTCGATCAGCATCCGCTGCTCGGGGCTCAGCCGATTCTCGGTCATTTTGGGCCTTTCCTTGAGAAACCGCGGGGCAGGCGGGTTCATCCCCAGCCTGTGTGCGCCATCAATGCCAATATAGTCAAAGCGTTCCGGCCATCATGCTGCGCCTGCGAAAAAGAACGCTGGACTTTTCGCGCTTGCGAAACAATTCTGTCACCCATGGACCATGACCCTCGCCTTCCGGAGGTCGAAGTCGTCGTCCCGGTCGGGTCGGGCGAGGAAGACCTGCTGTTCGGCGAAACGCTGAACCAGTTCGCCCAGCTGCTGGCCGGTGACGATCCGGACGGCGCCCTGCTGATCGTCAAAAGCGAGTACGGCGAGGACGGTCTGGTCAAGAAAGTGATCTTCGAGCACCCCTCCCGCGCGGACCGGTTCCGCGATCTGTGGCAGGCGGCGCGCAGCCGGCTCGGCGAACCCAGCTGATTTTTCAGGCGTGACGGGGTTTTCGGGGCGGTTTTGCGCGCCGATTCCGCTGTTCACACTTTGTCAGCGTTAACGCTGGCTTAAACGGCTTTTGGCACGTTTTGGGACAGATCAACCCGGAGCGCCTCCTTGACCGTATCGCCCGTGGCCGCGCCGCAAAGCGTCAGAACCGCGATCGAGAACGCCGCCGAACGCACCGGCGTCGATTTCTCGTATCTGGTCGCGACCGCCTATCGCGAAAGCGGGTTCGACCCCGATGCGCGCGCCGGCACGTCCAGCGCGGCGGGCCTGTTCCAGTTCGTGGAGCAGACCTGGCTGGGCATGGTGAAGCGCCATGGCGCCGCGCATGGCCTGGCCGGCGAGGCGGCGCAGATCCGCGAGGGGACGGACGGGCGCTTCCGCGTCGCCGATCCCGAGGCGCGCCGCAAGATTCTGGATTTGCGCTACGACGCGAACGCCGCCTCGGCGATGGCCGGCGAATACGCCGCCGAGAGCGCCGAGATGCTGAGCCAGCGGCTCGGCCGTGCGCCGTCCTCCGCCGAACTGTATGCGGCGCATTTCCTGGGCGCCTCCGGCGCGGCGCGCCTGATCGAGGCGGCGCAGGACAATCCGGGCGCACGGGCCGACACGCTGTTCCCCGAGGCGGCGCGGGCCAATCGCTCCATCTTCCATAACCGGGGCGGGGACCCCGCCAGCGTTTCGCAGGTGCTGGCCAAGCTGTCGCGCGCCCATGACGGCGCCGCGGCGCCGGCGTCGCTGCGCGGGGATGCGGGCAACCGGCCGGAGACGCCGGATTCCTATATCCGCATCGCCGTGGGGCCGGTCGAGGCCCGCAGCATGGAGGCGTTCGCCCCGCCGCGTTCGAGTGCGCGCGTGCTGAGCCCGCTGGTGATCGAGGCGCTGGCGGCGCTCGACACGCCCGGCCGTTCGCGGCGCAAGGGCTAGAAAGGACAAGACATGGCCGTGACAACCATGCGTGGGCGTCTGGACGAAGAAGACATCAAGCGGCTGGTCCGCGCCACCGACCCGGACGACCGGGCGACGTCGGCGCACAAGATCTGCCGCCGGATTGCCGCCGGTTCGCTGACCGATTCCGACCGGGAGGCGGCGCGCGAAATCCTGGACTACATCATGGCCGACGCGGCCGAGACGGTCCGCCGGGCCCTGGCCGTGACGCTGAAGAATTCGCCGCAGCTGCCGCACGATTTGGCGCTGCGCCTGATCGACGATGTCGAGTCCATCGCCGTGCCGGTGCTGGAATCCTCGCCGGTCCTGACGGACGACGACCTGATCCGCATCGTGGAGGGGGGCGTGGAGTCCAAACAGGTCTCCATCGCCAGGCGCCAATCGGTGACCACCCGCGTGGTGCGCGCGATCACCGAGCGCGGCAGCGAGAAGGCCGTGGCGACCGTGGCCGCCAATGACGGCGCGCAGTTCGACCGCTCGGCCTACGCCAGCGCGCTGCGCCGCTGGGGCAAGAGCGCGGCGGTGACCGACGGCTTCATCGCGCGCAGCCATATCCCGGTGGACGTGGCCGAGAAGATGGTCGCGCTGGTCAGCGACGCGGCGCTGAAGCGGCTGGCGACCCGGCGGCC
>CAJXKJ010000075.1 GCA_913055605.1 uncultured Euryhalocaulis sp.
CCCGGTTTATTATTTCGCCAAATACGGCCGCGTGGTGGAAAGCGCGACAGCGCCCGCCATCGTGCTGGAAGACGCCAGCATGCAGACGATCGAGGACGACGGCTCCTATTCCTTCCTCGAATTCGATTCGGTGCCCTTCGCGCTGGACCAGTTCATCGAGCCGCCGGGCCAGCTCCTGTACAAGCTGTCCGACCGCTATGTGTACGAGCTGCTGTTCCTGAACCCCATCCACTATTGGGAGCGGGACAACGCCGGCTCCATGATGGCGGAGGGGCATTCGCGCCTGGCCGCCCCCCTCTATGACCTCGCGCTCGCCCTGATCGCGGCCTACGCCCTGCTGGGCGGCGACTATACGCGAACGGGCCACGCCGTCCGGATCGCCGCGGCGGCCACCGCCGCGCTGGCGCTGCGCGTCGGGGGCTTCGCGACGCAGGCCGGGGCGGCGGAGGAGCCCGCGCTGAACCCGCTGCAATACGCTTTGCCGCTCTTCGCCTGCGTTCTGGTGATGGCGCTGTATTTCACCGGCGCGGGGCGCGCCGCCCGGTCCGCCTGGCGCGGCGTCGCCCACCGGCCGGCCGTCGCCTGATGTTCGGCCTGCTCGGACGCTATCTGCTCGGCCAGATCATGCGCGGCGTCGCGGTGGCGCTTGCGGTGGTCGTGGTTCTGATCCTGCTGGTCGATTTCGTGGAGCAGACGCGCACGGTCGACGTGCGGATCGAGGGGGTGACCCTGCTCGATTACGCCGGCCTGACCCTGCTGAAGACGCCGATGCTGGTGGAGACGACCCTGCCCTTCATCGTGCTGTTCGGCGTCATGCTGACCATGTTCCAGCTGAACCGGCGCAGCGAGCTGGTGGTGATGCGCGCCTCCGGCGTTTCGGCCTGGCGCTTCGTCACCCCGGCCCTGTTCCTGGCGGTGGTCATCGGCGTGCTGTCGCCGGTCCTGCTCAATCCCTTCGCCACCAGCATGGTCCAGCGGTTCGAGGACGCGCGCAGCCTGGTCACCGGCGGGATGGACACGCGCGAACGCTCTGGCGCGGCCTGGTACCGGGAGGCCGGGGGCGGCGAGCTGCGCCTGATCCGGGCCGACGCCGTAGATCCGCCCGCACTCACCCTTTACGACGCGACCTTCCTGTTCTTCACGGATGTCGAGGGACAGGAGCCGGTGTTCGAGCGGCGGGTGGACGCCGAGACGGCGGTCTACACCCGCACCGGCTGGCGGCTGGAGGCGGCGGTGGAATATCTGCCCGGAGAGACGCCGCAACCGCTGCCCAGCTTCACCGTGCCGGCCTATCTGGACGTGGCGGCCCTGAGTCAGGACGCCAACGCCGAGTCGATCTCCTTCTGGCGCCTGCCCTCGGCGGCGAGCGCGGCGCTGGAGGTCGGCGTGTCGCCGACCCCGTACCGCCTGCGCTGGCTGCGGCTCCTGATGACGCCGCTGCTGTTCGTGGCGATGGTGCTGATCGCGTCCGCCGCCTCGCTGCGCCTGATGCGGCTGGGCGGCGCGCTGCAACTGGGGCTTCTGGGCGGGCTGGCCGGATTCGGCCTGTACTTCCTCGGCAATATGCTGGACGCCTTCGCCCTCGGGGGCCGGTTGCCCCCGATTCTGGCGGCATCGGCCGCCCCGATGGTGGCCACGCTGGCGGCGCTGGCCGTTATCGCGCATTTTGAGGACGGATAGGGCCGGTCCCCGTGGCGCCGTGCGCGGCGCCCCGGGGCGTTGCGTGGACGCGCGGAGAGGCTATGTTCCGGCGCATATGGGGGGCGTATTGAAACGCAAGGCGCGGATGCGGTTTTTCCGTACGGTATTTCTATTGGCGGCGCTGGCCAGCGCCGGCGGAGCGGCGCACGCCCAGACGGGCGTGTCCGTCGCTGCGATCGTCAATGACGAACTGATTTCCACCTATGACGTGCAACAGCGCGCCGCCCTGCTGCTGGCGTTCTCGAACGCCGAGCGCACCCCGGAGGTCATCCGCTCCGCCATGGACCAGGCGCTGCGCAGCCTGATCGACGAGCGTCTGCAGCTGCAGGAAGCCAATTCCTACGAGCTGACCATCGACGAGGAGACGATCGACGCGGCGCTGGAAAACATCGCCGAACAGAGCGGCGCCGACCTGAACGAGAACCTGACCGCCCTGGCCGAGGCCGGCGTTCCCGAATCCACGCTGCGCGAACAGCTGCGCGCCCAGATCGCCTGGGACCGCCTGATCCAGGGCCGGTACCGCGACCGCGTGCGGATCAGCTCCGACCTCGTGGACGAGGCGATGGAGGAAATGGTCCAGGCGCTGCAGGAACCGCAATACCGCGTCGCCGAGCTGTTCTTCGCCATCGACAATGTGAACGAGGAGCAGGAGGCGCTGGCGCGCGCGCAGGGCGCGCTGGAGCAGCTGGCCCAGGGCGGCAGTTTCAGCGCCGTTGCCCAGCAATTCTCCGACGCCGAAAGCGCCCAGCGCGGCGGCATCCTGCCTTATCAGCCGCTGTCGGCCTTCCCGCCGGCCGTGGCCGACATCCTGTCCCGGATGCAGCCGGACCGGATCAGCGTGCCGATCCGCGCCCCCGGCGGCTATTATGTCGTGGCGCTGGTGGACAAGCGCGACGCCGCCTCCGCCGAGCAGCTGACCCTGAAAGCCATCGTGCTGCCCATCGCCGAGGACGCGACGGCCGATGAGCGCGAAACCGCGCGCGCCGACCTGCAGCGGGCGGCCGAGCGCGCCGCGGGCTGCGACACCGCGGACGCGGTGGCCGAGCGCGTCGAAGGCGCGTTCGTCTCGGACCTGGGCGAGCTGTCCGCCGCCTCGCTCCAGCCGCAGGTGCGTCAGGCGCTGGCCGGGCTCCAGCCCGGCGAGGCGACCGACGCCATCTCTTCCCAGCTCGGCGCGCAGGTCTTCATGCTGTGCGACCGGACCATCGGCGGACCGGGCATCCCGACGCGGCAGGAAATCGCCGCCCGGATGGAAGACCAGCGCCGCTCCATGCTGTCGCGCCGCTATCTTCGCGACCTGCACCGCGAAGCGGCGATCAAGTATCCCGAACAGTGACCGCCCCGATCGCCCTGACGATGGGCGATCCCGCCGGCATCGGCCCGGAGATCGCGCTGAAGGCCTGGGCGCATCTGCGCGACTCCGGCCAGCCTTTCTTCCTGCTGGCCGATCCCGGCCTGATGACCGGCATGGCGGAGACGCTGGGCCTCGCCGCGCGCGCCTGCGCCGGGCCGGACGACGCGGCGGCGATCTTCCCGGACGCCCTGCCCGTCCTGCCCGTTGCGCTGGCAGTCGAAGCCCATGCGGGCAAACCGGAACCGCGTAACGGCGCGGCGGTCCTGGAATCGATCCGCCGGGCCGTCGAGCTGACTTCCGCAGGCGAGGCCGCGGCGGTGGTGACCAATCCGATCTCCAAAGCGGTCGCCTATCAGGGTGGGTTCGAATTCCCGGGCCATACCGAATTCCTGGGCGAGTTGACCGCGCATCTGGACGAACCCGCGCCGCGCGGGCCGGTGATGATGCTGGCCTGCGACGAGCTGCGCTGCGCGCTGGTCAGCATCCACACGCCCATCGCCGAGGCCGTCGCCTCCCTCTCCGTCGACCGGATCGTGGAGGTGGCGCGCATCACGCACAGGGCGCTGAAGCGGGATTTCGGGCTGGAGACGCCGCGCCTCGCCATAGCCGGACTGAACCCGCACGCCGGCGAAGACGGGGCCCTCGGCCGGCAGGAGATCGAGATCATCAATCCGGCGGCGGAAAAATTGCGCGCTCAGGGGATCGACATCACCGACGCCCAGCCGCCCGACGCCATGTTCCGCCCCGACGCCCGGCCCGGCTATGACGCGGCGATCTGCATGTATCACGACCAGGGCCTGATCCCGGTGAAGACGCTGGATTTCCATGGCGGGGTGAACGTCACGCTGGGCCTGCCGATCATCCGCACCTCGCCCGATCACGGCACCGGGTTCGACATCGCCGGAAAGAACCTCGCCCGGCCCGACAGCCTGATCGCCGCGCTGGCCATGGCCGGAAACATGGCCGCGCGCCGGGCCGCCGCATGAATCTGGAGTCGCTGCCGCCCGTGCGGGAGATCGCAGAGCGGCACGGCCTGCTGGCGCGCAAATCGCTGGGCCAGCATTTCCTGTTCGACCTGAACGTGACGCGGAAGATCGCGCGGCTGGCCGGCCCGCTGGACGGACAGCGCGTCATGGAGGTCGGCCCCGGCCCCGGCGGCCTGACCCGCGCTCTGCTGGAAGAGGGCGCGCATGTCATCGCCGTGGAGACCGACGCCCGCTTCCTGCCCGTGCTGGAGGAGCTGGCCGAGGCGGCGCCCGGACGGCTGGAGATCGTGCAGGCGGACGCCCTGACCGTGGACGCGCGCACGCTGGCGCTGGACGCCATCGTTTCCAACCTCCCCTATAATGTCGGCACCCCGCTGCTGGTGGACTGGCTGACCGCCGAGCCGCCGCCGGCCCGGGCGCTGACGCTGATGTTCCAGAAGGAAGTCGCCCAGCGCATCGTCGCCCCGCCCTCCACGAAGAAGGCGGACGGCAAGGATTACGGGCGCCTCGCCGTGCTGGCCGCCGCCCGCGCCCGCGCGCAGATCGTGATGCAGGTCCCCGCCCGCGCCTTCGTGCCACCGCCCAAGGTCGACTCCGCCGTGGTGCGGCTGGACATGCTGCCCGAGGGCGAGCGCTTCATGGACGTGAAGGCGCTGGAGACAGTCACCCGCGCCGCCTTCGCCCAGCGCCGCAAGACCATCCGCAACGGGCTGTCGTCTGCCGGAGACGCCGCGGCGCTGCTGGAGGCTGCGGGGATCGACCCGGCTGCCCGGCCGGAAACCGTGCCGCCGGAGGGGTTCATGGCGCTGGCCCGCGCCTGGCGCGCGGCGAACCCGGCCTGAGGCCGCTCAGCTATCCTTCAGCAGGCCCTTGGTGAATTCGATCAGCCAGGTCTGGCGTTCGCGGCGCTGGCGTTCGGCGCGCAGGATCGCGTCCAGTTCGAGGGCGGTTTCCTCGAAATCCCGGTTCAGCAGCACGTAATCGTACTCGCTCCAGTGGGTCATCTCGGCGACCGCGCCGGCCAGGCGCTGCTGGATCACGTCGTCGGAATCCTGCGCCCGCTTGCGCAGCCGGTTCTCCAGCTCCTCCATCGAGGGGGGCAGGATGAAGACGCTGACCACGTCGCTGTCTTCCTGCTGCACCAGCTGCTGGGCGCCCTGCCAGTCGATGTCCAGCAGGACGTCGCGGCCGCTCTCGAACGTCTCGCGCACCGGCCCCTTGGGCGTGCCGTACAAATTCCCGTGCACCTCGGCCCATTCGTAGAACCAGTCCTCGTCGCGCCGTTTCTCGAACGCCTCGCGGGTGAGGAAATGATATTCGCGCCCGTCGACCTCGCCCTCGCGCGGCTGGCGCGTGGTGGCGGAGACCGACAGCGTCAGTTCGGGATGCGATTCCAGCAGGCGGCGGGACAGCGACGACTTTCCGGCCCCGGACGGGCTGGAAATGACCAGCATCAGGCCGCGCCGGGTCGCCTTACTCGACATTCTGGATCTGCTCCCGCATCTGTTCGATCGCCGCCTTCAAATCCAGTCCGATCCGCGTCAGCTCCATGTCCGCGGACTTGGAGCACAGCGTATTGGCCTCCCGGTTGAACTCCTGCGCAAGGAAATCCAGCTTCCGGCCGCACGGCGAGCCCCCGGCCAGAAGGCCGCGCGCGGCGTCGACATGGGCGTTCAGCCGGTCCAGCTCCTCCCGCACGTCGGCCTTGCCGGCCAGCAGCGCCGCCTCCTGCGCGAAGCGGCCCTCGTCGAACCGCTCGTCGCCCAGCAACTCACGCAGCGTTTCCTCCAGCCGCGCGCGCACCTGTTCGGGCTGGGTCGCCGCGACGCCGCCCGCCGCGTTCACCAGCCCCGCGATCCGGTCGATAATGTCGGCCAGCGCCGCGGCGTTCGACGCGCCCTCCTCGGCCCGGCTTTGCGCCAGCGCCGTCAGCGCCGCGTCCAGACCGGCCAGCAGTTCCTTCTCCAGCGCCGCGCGGGCCTCCGCGTCCTGCTCCTGGCTGGCGGAGGCCATGACGCCCGGCAGGCCCAGCAGCGCGTCCAGGCGCGGCCGGTCGGCCACCCCGTCCAGGCTATAGGGCTCCATCGCGTCCAGATAGGTGCGCAGCAGCTCGTGATTGATCCGCACCTCCGACGCGGCGTCTTCGGCCTTGCGGGTCTGCAGGGTCAGGTTCAGCGAACCGCGCGTGAAGCGCGCCTGCGCCGCCTTGCGCGCCGGCAGCTCCAGCCCGTCGAAGCCCGGCGGCATGCGCATGCGCAGGTCCAGCCCGCGCGCGTTCACGCTGCGCGCCTCCCAGATCCAGCGCAGCGCGCCATGCGCGCCCTCGGCGCGGCCGAAGCCGGTCATGCTGGATACGGTCATGCGATTGCTCCTAGCGCAGGTCGGGCGTTTGCGCGTCTTCGGCGGCTTCGGTCGCGGCCTCGGCGGCCGCTTCAGCGGCCCGGCGCTCGCGCTCCACGCCGCGCCAGCGCACCACATTGCGGGCGTGTTCGGCCCCGGTGCGGGCGAAGGCGTGGCCGCCGGTGCCGTCGGCGACGAAGAACAGCTCGTCACTGTCGGGCGGGTTCAGAACCGCCGCGATCGCATCGCGCCCCGGATTGGCGATCGGCGTCTGCGGCAGGCCGTCCATCTGATAAGTGTTCCAGTCGGTGACGGCGTCGATTTCGGACCGGCGGATGCCCCGGCCCAGCGGCAGACCGCGCGTCACGCCATAGATGATGGTGGGGTCGCTCTCCAGCCGCATGCCCCGGCGCAGCCGGTTCACGAACACCGCGGCGATACGCGGACGCTCCGAGGCGATCCCCGTCTCTTTCTCCACGACGGAGGCCAGGATGATCGCCTCGTCCTGCGTCTCGAAGGGCAGGTCGGTGCGCCGGCTCGGCCACAGCTCCGCCAGCAGCGCGTCCTGCGCCGCCTGCATGCGGGAAATCAGCTCGGCCCGGTCGGTGCCGCGCTGGACCAGATAGGTCTCCGGCAGCAGCGAGCCCTCCTCCGGCGGCTCCACCGGATCGCCGGACAGCACGTCCGCCTCGTTCACGATCTGCGCGACGATGATGCTGGGCGCGCCCTCGGGCACCGTCACGGCGTGCTGGACGACGCGCCCGGTGACGATCTGCTCATAGACCTCCGCGACGCTAGCGCCGGAGGGGAATTCGTATTCCCCCGCCTGCATGCGGGAGGCCCCGCCCTCGTAGCGCGCCTTGATCTGCAGCCAGAGCGAATCCTCGATCACGCCCTCGCTCTCCAGCGTATCGGCGATACCGGACAGGCCGGAGCCGCGCTCCAGAACGACAAGGCGCGGCGCGCCGTCCGGCGTTTCCGGACCGGCTTCCTCGATCTTCCAGGTCAGATAGGCGTAGGCGCCGAAGGCGGCGCCGGCGGCCAGCGTGGCGGTTCCGATCGCCGCCATGACGACGATCAGGAAAATCTGGAAGCCGGAGAGTCCGCCTTCCTTTTTGCTCACGACAGCGCGGTGAAGACGACCGAGGCGTTGGTGCCGCCGAACCCGAAGGAGTTGGACAGCGCAGCCTTGATCGGCTTCTCGACCTTCTTGTTGGCCGCCAGATTGATCGGCGTGTCGACGGACGGCTTGTCCAGATTGATCGTCGGCGGGCAGACCCCGTCGCGGATCGCCAGCACGCTAAACGCGGCCTCGACCGCGCCGGCCGCGCCCAGAAGATGGCCGATGGACGATTTGGTGGAGGACATCACAAGGTCCGCCGCCGCATTGCCCCACAGCCGCTCCACGGCGCGCAGCTCGATCTCGTCGCCCAGCGGCGTGGACGTGCCGTGCGCGTTCACATAGTCGATGTCGGCGGGCGACAGGTCCGCGGCCTTCAGCGCCGCCTGCATGGCGCGATAGCCGCCGTCGCCGTCTTCGGCCGGGGCGGTGATGTGGTGCGCGTCGCCGCTGAGGCCATAGCCGGAGACCTCGCAATAGATTTTCGCGCCGCGCGCCTTGGCGTGCTCGTATTCTTCCAGCACCAGGATGCCGGCGCCCTCCCCCATCACGAAGCCGTCGCGGCCCTCGTCATAGGGGCGGGAGGCGATCTGGGGCGTGTCGTTATAGCCGGTGGACAGTGCGCGGCAGCCGACGAACCCGGCGATGCCCAGACGGCAGATCGCCGCCTCCGCCCCGCCGGCGATCATCACGTCGGCGTCGCCGCTGCGGATCAGCCGCGCCGCGTCGCCGGTGGCGTGCGCCCCGGTGGAGCAGGCCGTCACGACCGAATGGTTCGGCCCCTTGAAGCCATGGCGGATCGACACGTGGCCGGAGGCCAGATTGATCAGCATGGAGGGGATGACGAACGGACCGATCCGGCGCGGACCCTTTTCGTACAGCTCCACAGACGCGTCATACATCGTCTGCAGGCCGCCGATGCCGGAGCCGATCATCACGCCGGTGCGGTTGCGCGCCTCATCGTCCTCGGGCGCCCAGCCCGAGTCCCGGATGGCCTCGTCCGCGGCCGCAACGGCATAGACGATGAACTCGTCCATGCGCCGCTGGTCCTTGGGCGAAACCGACGCGTCGGGGTCGAAAGCCCAGGGCTTGTCTTCCCCGCCGCCGGCGCGGCCGTCCTTGCGCGGAACCTGGCATGCGATGCGGCAGGCCAGGTCTTCCGTCTCGAAGTTTTCGATCTTGTTTGCGCCGGACTCGCCTGAAAGCAGGCGAGACCACACATCCTCGACGCCTTGGCCGAGGGGCGTGACCAGTCCCAGTCCGGTTACGACAACGCGACGCGTCATATCGTGCGCGCGCTTACTTCTTCTCTTCGATGTATTTCACTGCGTCGCCGACCGTCTGGATGTGCTCGGCGGCGTCGTCCGGAATTTCGATGTCGAATTCCTCTTCGAACGCCATGACCAGTTCGACATTGTCGAGCGAGTCCGCGCCCAGGTCGTCGATGAAGCTCGCGTCCATCGTGACCTTCTCTTCCTCGACGTCGAGGTGCTCGACGACGATTTTCTTCACCCGTTCCTGAACGTCAGACATTTCGTGCCCTCTTTCTCGCCAGCCGGCCCGACCAAAATGGATTGCCGGATGGTCTCTGTTGCACCCGCCGAGGGGGGTAGATCCGTCACGGACGCGGCGAGCATTATCATGCCTTTGCGGGGTTTGCCAGCAAGCCCGGGAGTGGGCTGGGCAGCGCCGCTAAATCATCGCCATTCCGCCGTTTACATGCAATGTCTGGCCCGTGACGTAGGCGGCTTCGTCGCTGGCCAGGTACACGCAGGCGGCCGCAATATCGTCGCCGGAGCCCAGCCGCGCGGCGGGGATTCGCGACAGGATCGACTCGCGCTGCTGCTCGTTCAGCTCGTCCGTCATGGGCGACGCGATGAAGCCCGGCGCGACGCAGTTCACCGTCACGCCCCGGCTGGCCGTTTCCTGCGCCAGCGCCTTGGAGAACCCGATCATCCCGGCCTTGGAGGCTGCGTAGTTCGCCTGGCCCGGATTGCCGGTGACCCCGACGATGGAGGTGATGCCGATGATGCGCCCGCTGCGGGCCTTCATCATGCCGCGCATCGCCGCTTTGGCCAGGCGGTAATAGGCCGACAGATTGACGTTCAGGACCGTGTCCCAGTCCTCGTCCTTCATCCGCATCAGCAGCTGGTCGCGCGTGATGCCGGCGTTGGACACCAGAATGTCCAGCCCGCCCATCGCCTCCACCGCCTGTCCGGGCAGCGCGGAGACCGCCTCGGCGTTGCACAGATTGCAGGCCGCGACATGGGTGCGCTCGCCCAGTTCGGCCGCCACCTCTTTCAGCTTTTCCTCGCGGGTGCCGGACAGGGTCACGGTCGCGCCCTGGGCGTGCAGCGCCCGCGCGATCGCGCCGCCGAGGCCCCCCGTGGCGCCGGTCACCAGCGCCGTCTTGCCGGTCAGATCGAACATCGAATTCTCCTTACCCTTTCAGGGACGCCGCCAGCGCCTCAAGCTCCTCCGGC
>CAJXKJ010000076.1 GCA_913055605.1 uncultured Euryhalocaulis sp.
CCGGGCCTGCTCGGCCAGCACGCCGCCGCCGCTGCTCGTCATGATGAAGAGCTGCGCGCCATAGCCGCGCTCGCGCAGCTTGCCCTCGAATTCCGACAGATACTTGTCAACGAAGGGCTTCACCGCGACGTTCAGGACCGTCGTGACAAAGCGTTCATACTCGCCGATCTCGGGCACGACCTCCGACGAGGCGCTGCAGACAAGGTCGGGCCGGTGCACCGCGATCAGGTGGTCGAGGTCGGCAACCTCGCGGCACTCGCGCCCGGCGCGGGGCGCCCGGCCGGCAGCCAGATGCCGCGCCAGTCCGGCAGCTCGTCCAGCTCCGCGTAAGACACGTCCTCGGCGTTGGCCGGCCAGACATGGCCTTCGTCCTCCAGCGCGGAGGCGAACGGGTTCTGCGCCAGGGCGGGCCCGGCGGTAAGCGCGAGGGCCGTGGCGGCGCACAACGCAAAACGTGAAGTCATCGGGCTTTGTCCTCCCTTGTCCCGGTTTCCGGGCGCCCTAGTCGCTGCTGCCCTGACCCTCGCCGTCGGTGCGGCCGAGGGTTTCGCCGTCGGCCAGGATGACGCCCACATAGAGGCCGCCCTGGCTGCCGTCGTTCAGCGTGATGGCGTTGTTCAGCGGGTTCACGAACATCGTGACCTTGTCGCCCTTCTGGACGGAATTCCGCTTCCAGCCCTGGCGGATCAGGATGTTCGGCGCGGTCATTTCCACCGTCCAGAGGCCGTCCGGCGCGGAATCGCCCTCGGCATCCTCGCCATAGGTCAGCTCGGCGACGCCTTCCAGCTTGATCGAGGCGTGCGGGTTGATCCAGCGGAACTGGGTGATCTCGCCCTCGATCTTCACCACGCGTTCGGAATCGAAGGCGGCGGTGGAGTGGTGGGCGACGGCCGGGGCGCCAAGGACGGCGCCGGCGGCGAGCGCGGCGCCCAGGATTGCGGTCTTGCGGATCGCGTTCATCGTGTCCTCCCTATTCCGACGGGGACCATTCGACGCCCGGCGGCGGGGTGACGCCCCGCGCGCTGCCGGCGACGATGAAAGTACCGTCTTCCTTCAGCACCCAGCGGAACAGGGCGCCCGGCTCCCCGGTGCGCAGGGGCGAGCCCTCGACCGAGACGTGTTCGCCGACCTTCAGCGTGCTGCGCCGCCAACCCTGGCGGGTGAGGTTGTTCGGGCTGTTCATCTCGAACGCCCACTGGACGGGGTCGCCGTTTTCATCGACCGAGTCGACGACGATGAAGGCGTGCGGGTTGGTCCACTGGAAGGCGGCCACTTCGCCCTCGACGATCACCGCGTTGGCGGGCTCGGTGTCGAACATCGCGAAGGAGTGGTGGGCGAGCGCCGCGCCGGCGCAAAGAGCGCCCGCGGCCAGCGCCGCAGCAAAAACTGGTCTGGACATTCTTGTTCTCACTTTCTCCGAGCGTCCCTCGCTCACCGCTCCAGGCCTTCCTGGCCGGCCTGGGTGCTTGGCAGATTGTCGTTCAGGTCCGGCAGGCACGAGACCTCGCCGATATCGGTGTTGTCGACGCGCAGCCACTGCTTGGTGTTGCGCCATTCGCCGACCCAGTTGTTCGGGTCGGTCATGACATATTCGATCTCCAGCACCTCGCCGTCCTCGATCAGGCGGAAGCGCTCCTCCACCCGGAAGTCTTCCGAGATCGGGATGCCGGTGTCGATATAGTGGTTGTAGGTCTCGATATAGCGGGTCTCCACGACCAGCTCCTCGCCCTCCCAGTGGCCGATCGATTCCCCGTTATAGGTGTAGATGATCGTGTCCGGATCGGACCAGTCGCGCCCGTCCAGGAAGATCTGGCGGAAATTGTTGTTGAAGTTGGAGACCATGAAGACGACGGTCGGCAGCTGGATCATCGCGATCGGCCAGACGCGCGTCATCATCATCGGGACGCCGGGGGGGAAGCACTGGCCGATGGCGTCGCGATAGGGCTCGCCCGCGGCGCGCGCGCGCTGGCCTTCCTCGAAATCCTCTTTCGCCTGGCCGATGAACTCCGGATAGCCCTGGCTGCCGAACATGAATTCCCCGAAGCCGCCCTGGGACGGGGACAGGTCCACGAACCAGGTTCCGGTCATGTCGAAGGGCGCGGCGGGGCGTTCCTTGTTCAGATTTTCGGGCGCGAGGGCGCCCAGCTGTCCCTCATGCTGGGGGATCATGCCGCTGAGCTGTTCGCGCCGCTCGTCGGCGGTCTGGCCGAGCGCCAGGGCCGGAACGGCCAGCGCGGACGCAGCCAGAATCGTAACGCGTTTAAAGTACGCCATGCGCCTCCCCTTACGTACGCCCGTGCTTGGCCTGTCCCGTCAGGCCCGCGGACGCCGCTTTGCCGCCAAACTATAATACGCAATCGGTATGGCAAGCCGCGTTTGTCATAGCATTATTACAACTAGGATAAGTTGGAGGCGCGCGGCGCGGCCTGCGGCCTGTCCATGGCTGCAGGGCTGGGCGCCGGACGGTTTTCACCAGTTGGAAAGGCGCAGAGCGCGACGATCACGATTGCGTTGCCACGCCTGGAGATCGCCATGATGCGCATCCGTCATCTCGCCGTGCTGCCGTTTTTCCTGTCCACGCCGGTCCTGGCGCAGACATTTGAGCCGGGTCAGTGGCGATCGGTCACGACGGTGACGAAAGTCCAGCTCAACGGCGGGTCCGCGGGGCCGGCCGACGCCCTGATTGGAAGTTCGACACCCGTCGCGCTTTGCCTGACGGCCGAGGACCTGGCGGCGAGGGGGCCGGAGGCGCTGTTCACCCCGAGCGGCCATTGTGCGTTCAGCGCACTCGATATGGATGACGGTGCGCTGAGCTTCCGCGCGACGTGCCGGCAACCCGGCCGGTCGGTCGAGGCGACGATGACCGGTGAGGGGACCTATACCGCGACGAGCTACTCAGCCGTCGCCGTGACGAGCATCCCCACGCCGGACGGGCCGTTGACCATGGAAGCCGAGGACACCGCGGAGCGCATCGGCGACTGTTAGCTTCGCCGATTGGACGTTGCCCAGGCGCGGCGAAACCGCATAGAACGGGCCCACTCCAGCGCGGCGGGGAGTGGCGCAGCCTGGTAGCGCATCTGCTTTGGGAGCAGAGGGTCGCTGGTTCGAATCCAGTCTCCCCGACCAAAACCGAGGGTTCCGATGTTTGCGAAAATCCACCGTCCCGCCCGCAACGCCATGCAGTCCGGCAGAGCCAAGACCCGCGAATGGGTGGTGGAGTTCGAGCCGGACGCCAAGTTCCGCAGCAAGGACCCGCTGATGGGCTGGACGCGCAGCGACGACACGAACCACCAAGTGCATATGGAGTTCGATACGCGCGAGGCGGCGATCGACTATTGCGTGCGCAACAAGATCCCGCACCGGGTCGTGGAGCCGCGCGAGCCGATCCGCCGGCCGAAATCCTATGCCGCGAACTTCGCCGCCGGCCGCAAACAGCCCTGGACGCACTGAGTTTTCCGCCGCGTCTTCCACCCGGGGGGCGCGGATCGCTTCCGAATCCCGGATGGGGCCTGTAGGGAGAAGACCTCCGGCCCCGTAGCTCAACTGGATAGAGCGCCGGCCTTCTAAGCCGATGGTTGCAGGTTCGAGTCCTGCCGGGGTCGCCAAGTCCTAGCGCAACTGGCTGTCCTTCGAGCCGCGGCGGTTGAAGCCGGCCGGGGGCGTGGTGTCGTCCCGCTCCGACTGGCAGTCGACGCAGATGCGTACGCCGGGCAGGGCCTTGCGCCGGCCCTCGGGGATCGGCTCCCCGCACTCGGCGCAGTCTTTCGCGCTTTCGCCCCTGGGCAGGCGCGCGCGGGCGTGGCTGACCGAATCCGCGATGGAATCGTCGATCTGGTCCTGAACCGCGCCGTCGCGCGTCCATCCGCCGGCCATTTCCGTTCTCCTGCGCTGCCGCCCATGAAACGTGGGCCGGGCGGCGCCGGTTTCCAAGGGCAGCGCCGTCAGGCGGCGTTGGCGGCCTGCGCCGGACGGTTCTGGTCTGCGTCCGGGGCGCAGAGGGGCAGGTCGAAGTGGAACTGGGTGCCGGCGCCCAGGACCGTGTCGAACGAGACCTGGCCGCCGAACGCCTCGATCAGCGTCTTGGTGATGTTGAGGCCGAGCCCGGTGCCTTCGGCGGCGCGGGTGCTGGAGCTGTCGGCCTGGGCGAAGCGTTCGAACACCTTGTCGCGGAAGGATTCGGGGATGCCGGGGCCGTTGTCGGCGACGCTGACACGCACCGCGCCCGGCCCGGCGGCGGCGACGGAGATGCGGACCGCGTCGCCGGGGCTGGAGAATTTGGCCGCGTTCGACAGCAGATTGACCAGCGCCTGGTTGAAGCGGGCGGAATCCAGCAGGACATGGGCGTCCGGGGCGCCCAGATCGGTCTCGAACCGGACTCCGCGCTGGTCGGCGATGCTGCCGTAGCGGTCCACCACGTCGGCGACGAGGGGGCAGAGCGCCACCGCCTCCATCCGGTAATCCAGCTTGCCGGAGGCGATCTTCTCCAGATCCAGAATGTCGTTCACCAGATGGGTCAGGCGCTCGCAATTATTCTCCGCGACCTGCAGCAGGCGGCCGGATTTCTGGTCCAGCGACGGGGCGGCCTTGTGGCGCAGGATGCGCAGCGAGCCGTAGATCGAGGTCAGCGGCGTGCGCAGCTCATGGTTCACCGTGGAGACGAACTCGTCCTTCATGATGTCCATCTGCTTGCGATAGGTGATGTCGCGCAGGATGGCGCAATAGGAGGCCGAGCCGCCGACCGAGATGCGGCTGATCGCGATTTCCAGCGGGAATTCGGAGCCGTCCTTGCGCAGGCCGGCGATCTCCCGCGGCTCCTCATCGCAATCGGCGAACTCTCCCAAGCCCGCGGGCGCGCCGGCCGACAGCATCTGGACGCAGGCGGCCTCCATATCGGCGTCGGAATAGCCGAAGATGCGGGCGAAGGCGGGATTGTGCAGGGCGATGCGGCCGTCCGGCCCGTACAGGACCAGGCCGTCGATCACCCCGTCCACGATGGCGCGCAGGGCCTGGCGGTTGTCGATCAGGGTCTCGGTCAGGTTCTGGAAGGCGCGCGCCAGCTCCCCGATTTCGTCGCCGGAGCGGGTGGGCAGGCTCATGTCCTGCTGCGTTTCGGAGAAGCGGCCGACTTCCCGCGTCATATCGTTCAGGGGCCGGGTCAGCCGCCGCGCGACGAAGACGGTGAGGCCGAGCGCGGCCGCGACGAGGGCGAGGGCGGCCAGCAGGCTGGTCCGCCGGGCCCCGGCGGCGTCCGCGAACAGGCTCGTCCGCTGCTGCCCGCTGAAAACGGTGAGGTTGAGATTGGACTCCGCAGACGCGGCCGAGGCCGGAACGCCGTAATAGGCGAAATCGCCGACATCGATCAGCGTGCGGGTTGGCGCGTCGATCAGGGCCGAGAGCGGGCCGGCGGCGTAATCCGGCGCGGCGTGATACTGGAGCCGCCCGGCCGCGCCGGCGTCATAGAGCAGGTAGTCGCCCTGTTCGTTCAGCACCATGGTCCTGTGCCGGGGCGCGATATTGCCGAGCGCGCGGGCGAGCAGGCGCTCGTAATCGGCGTTGATCACGATCATGCCGAACCGCTCGCCGTCGGCGTCGAAGACCGGGATGACCGCACGCACGGTCGGGTCGCCCGCGACCAGCCCGTTTTCCCGATAATAGCTGACGTCCGAGAAATAGACTTCGTCCCGGGAGAGGCCGGCGCCGGCGAGGAAGAACGGCTCGCCGCCATAGCGCTTCAGCCCGTCGATGGGGGCCGGCGCGATGCGGCCGTCCTGCTGGTCGACCCGAACCAGTTCGCGGCCGCCGTCCGCCAGGCCGATAAAGCGGATCTGGGTATAGATCGGGCGGGCCCGCAATATCGTCGTGAAGACGGACTCCATCCGTCCCTGCAGCGACGCCTGGGTCGAGCCGTCCACCGGGTCCACGCCGCCGAACTGGATCGCCCGCGCCAGCGCGGACACCGGCGGGGTGGCGGAGATGATCTCCGCATCGTGGCGCAGGTCCAGGAAGGCGGCGTCCAGATTGGCGCTGACCAGCCGGGTCTCGCCGGACAGGCGCTCCACAGCGCGGTCGCGCGCCATTTCGCCGGTATGGACGTAATTCAGCCAGCCGACGGCGGCGGAGGCCAGAATGGCCATGCCGCAGGCCAGAAGGACGATCCGGCCGCGCAGGGTCCGGGTGAAGGACAGGGGTTTGATCCGCAAGGGGACGCCGCCCAGAGAATCTATTTCCACGCTCTCGCTCCAGGACAATCGCGCGTTGTAATTCTCGCGCGTTCAATCGTCCGTTTAGCGGGCAATCTTTTGGCCAGCGATTAAGCGGGGGGCGGCAATTGCGCGGCCGCGCTTAATCGCCCGTCAGGGATAACGGCCGTCATGGAAGAGAAGGTCAGTTCGCGAAAAGTTATGCTTGGGTCCACTCTGCCAAGAGACGTTCAAGCAGGCATCGCAGCATTACGTGCTGTTTCGCTGGCCTCTAAATTGATGTGTGCGGTGCCGCAGCGGTGAGGAGACTCTCCTATGGATATTGAAAACACGCCATGGCGACGTGCTCGGATCAGGCGGTCGCAAAGCTTACAACGTGATAGAGAAAAAATACTTCGCGCGGAAAGCGAAAGCCGCCTTTTGCGAATGGAACTGGGAAAGTTCTTAGGCACGCTCGGCGCAGCCGCGGTAGCCGGCCTTATCGGGGTAATGCGCGCAACCGAAGACCCAGGACTCCTTCAGGACCTTCTGTACCCTGGATTCTTTGCCGGCATAACTGTAGCGGTTGCTGTATTGGGAATGCTTTCTGATGTGTCTGGACCTCATAGTCCAAAGTATTCAAAAATATTGAGATTTTATGTTTACTCTCTCCATTTTGCTGCCTTCGGCTGTTTGATGATCGCTGTGGTGATGTTTGCAAACGCGGTGTCGAACGCTGAGCTTCAAGAGTTCTTTCGCTCGCTCCCCGCTCCCTTGCCGGACGCTACGACGGACCCAGCCTGATATTCAGCTAGATTTTAGCTTCCTAATTCCCTGTTCGAGGTCCGTGATCAGGTCGTCCGGGTCCTCCAGGCCGATCTGGAAGCGGACCAGCGGCCCCTCGGCCGTCCAGGGCACGGCGGTGCGCTGGATCTGGGGGTCGCAATGGATGGCGAGGCTTTCGAAGCCGCCCCAGGAGAAGCCGCAGCCGAACAGCTCCAGCGCATCGATGAAGGCGTTCACCGCCTCGTCGCTGGCGGGTTTCAGGATCGCGCCGAACAGGCCGGCGGTTCCGTTGAAGTCCCGCTTCCAGATTTCGTGGTCCGGGTGGGAGGGCAGGGCCGGGTGGATCAGGCGGACGATCTCCGGCCGCCCCTCCAGAAACTGCGCGACCTTCAGCCCGGCCTCGCCATGCCATTTCAGGCGGGCGGCGAGGCTGCGCAGGCCGCGAAGGGCGAGAGCGGCAGAGTCGGGGGAGACGGATTCGCCAGAAATGCGAATGACGCCTTCTATTTGCGCGGCGGTCTTTTCGTCCGCGCAGCAGATCGCCCCGCCGAATACGTCCGACCCGCCGGACACATATTTGGTCAGCGCCTGGCAGGCCATGTCGACGCCCAGATCGATCGGCTTGGAAAGCAGGCCGGCGCTCCAGGTGTCGTCGATCATGGTCTTTACGCCGCGGGCGCGGGCGGCGGCCGTGATCGCCGGGACGTCCTGAACCTCGAACGTCAGGGAGCCGGGCGATTCCAATGCGATAAGGGCGGTTTCCTCACGGATCAGATCAGCGATTCCGGCGCCGATGCGGGGGTCGTAGAACTCGACCTCCACATTCCGCTCCTTGCCCAGAAAACGCGAGGCAAAATCGCGGGTTGGGCCGTAAATCGAATCCGTCACCAGAACATGGCTGCCCGGCTGGGCGCAGGCGCGGAACGGGGCGACGCAGGCCGACAGGCCGGAGCTGGTGATCAGCGTGCGCGCCGCACCCTGGATCGCCGAGAGCGTTTCGCCCAGGGCGTCATGGACGGTGACGCCCATGCGGCCATAGCGCCGGCCCTTGCCGTAAAGCGTACCGGAGTTCGCATACACGAAGGTGGACGCGCGCTCGATCGGCGGGTTGACCGGCCCGTCCTCGGCGGGCCGTCCCGTGTGGGCGATGCGGGTCGCGTCCTTCCGGTGTTTCGGATCGCCGCTGGCGGCCAATTCCTATCCCTCCATCCAGGGCGGGGTGGGCAGGCCTTTTTCGCGCAGGAAGGCCGGATTGTAGAGCTTGGAGGCGTAGCGCATGCCGTAATCGCAGAGCACGGTCACGATGGTGTGGCCGGGCCCGAGCTCCCGCGCCATGGCCATCGCGCCGGCGATGTTCACGCCGGAGGAGCCGCCGAGGCACAGGCCTTCCTCCATGGTCAGCTTGAACAGGATGTCCAGCGCCTCGGAATCCTCGATCCGCCAGGCGTCGTCGATCGTGACGTCTTCCAGATTGGCGGTGATACGGCTCTGGCCGATGCCCTCGGTGATCGATGTCCCCTCGGACTTCAGCTCCCCGAATTTGTAATAATTATAGAGCGACGCGCCGCCCGGATCGGCGATGCCGATGCGCACGTCGCGATTGCGCTCCTTCAGATGCAGGGAGACGCCGCCGAGCGTGCCGCCGGAACCGACCGAGCAGATGAAGCCGTCCAGCTCGCCCTCTGTCTGCTCCCAGATTTCCGGGGCGGTGGTCAGGCGGTGGGATTCGCGGTTGGCCACATTGTCGAACTGGTTGGCCCAGATCGCGCCGTTGGGGTCGGACTTGGCCCGTTCCTCCGCCACGCGGCGGGAGGTGTGGGTGTAATGGCCCGGATTGGCGTAGGGGACGGGATCGACCTCGATCAGCTCGGCCCCCAGCATGCGAATCGCCTGCTTCTTTTCCTCGCTCTGATTGTTCGGGAAGACGATCACGACCTTGTAGCCGAGCGCCGCGCCGAGGACGGCGAGGCCAATGCCCGTATTGCCGGCCGTGCCCTCCACAATCGTGCCGCCGGGGCGCAGCGTGCCCTTTTCCTTGGCGTCCCAGAGGATTCCAAGGGCGGCGCGGTCCTTGATCGACTGGCCCGGATTCATGAATTCGCACTTGCCGAGGATGGTGCAGCCGGTCTCCTCCGACGCGCGGCGGAGGCGGATCAGCGGCGTGTTGCCGATCATCTGAACGACGTTCTGGGCGAAATGCATGGGGTCCGGTCCGAAGGCGAGGGATGTCGCGGCGGACCGTATTGTCGTGCGCCGCAGGGGGCAACGGGGAATAGGCGGTCAGTCGCCCCGGCGCGGAAACAGGATCGAGCGCAGCCAGCCGGGCGTGGAGTTGCCGGACAGGCGGGCGCGGTGAGCGGCCCAGGTCCATTTTTTCAGCGCGGCCGGGTCGGCCATCAGGTCCAGGCGCGTGCGGCGCGGGGCGTCCGGGTCCAGTTCACGGACGACGCGGGCCGGGACGCCGGCGACGATGCAGTTCGCGGGGACGTCCTTC
>CAJXKJ010000077.1 GCA_913055605.1 uncultured Euryhalocaulis sp.
CATCGGGCTCGACATCGCGCTCGGCATCGGCGGCCTGCCCCGCGGCCGGGTCGTGGAAATCTACGGGCCGGAATCCTCGGGCAAGACCACCCTCGCTTTGCACTGCATCGCTGAGGCGCAGAAGGCCGGCGGCATCGCCGCCTTCGTCGACGCCGAACACGCGCTGGACCCGATCTACGCCGCCAAGCTGGGCGTCGACGTGAACGAGCTTCTGGTGTCCCAGCCGGACGCCGGCGAACAGGCGCTGGAAATCGCCGACACGCTGGTCCGCTCCGGCGCGCTGGACATCCTGGTCATCGACTCGGTCGCCGCCCTCACCCCGCGGGCGGAGCTGGAAGGCGAAATGGGCGACTCCCTGCCCGGCCTGCACGCCCGGCTGATGAGCCAGGCCCTGCGCAAGCTGACCGCCTCCATCGCCAAATCGAACACGCTGGTCATCTTCATCAACCAGATCCGCCACAAGATCGGGGTCATGTTCGGCTCGCCGGAGACCACGACCGGCGGCAACGCCCTGAAATTCTACGCCTCGGTCCGTCTGGACATCCGCCGCATCGGCCAGATCAAGAACCGCGACGAGGTGATCGGCAACCAGACCCGCGTGAAAGTGGTCAAGAACAAGGTCGCCCCGCCCTTCCGGGAGGTGGAATTCGACATCCTCTATGGCGAGGGCGTCTCCAAGATGGGCGAACTGATCGATCTCGGCGTCAAGGCCGACGTCGTGGAGAAGTCCGGCTCCTGGTACTCGTTCGACTCCGAACGCATCGGCCAGGGCCGGGAAAACGCCCGCCAGTTCATGCTCGACAATCCGGACATCGCCGCCCGTATCGAGGCCGCGATCCGCAAGAACGCCGGACTCATCGCCGACGACATGCTCCTTCCCCCGGAGGAGCAGAGCGACGAGACCGAAGCCGAAACCGGGTGAGCCCCCCAAAACCCCAACCGGTTCGGCAAATAGAGCGGTATCCGTCCCCCCGGCGGCTCACGCTCTAACGTACGGAAGCAGGCCCGCCCCCCGCGGAGCCTGCTTCCCGCGTTTCACGGCCCGCCCTTTTCCGCCCCGCCCTTTCGCTATAAGCCCTTCGGGCCTATCTCCGGGGGGACCGGACGCAGCCATTCGAACGATAATGACGGCCAGCCTGAACGACATCCGCGAACAATTCCTCGCCTATTTCGGCGGGAACGGGCACGAGCGCGTGGACTCCGCGCCTCTGGTGCCGGCGGACGATCCGACTCTGCTGTTCACCAATGCCGGCATGGTGCCGTTCAAATCCTATTTCACCGGGGCCGAAAAGCCGCCCTACCCGCGCGCCGCGACCAGCCAGAAATGCGTGCGCGCCGGCGGCAAGCACAACGACCTCGACAATGTCGGCTACACCGCGCGCCACCACACCTTCTTCGAGATGCTGGGGAATTTCTCCTTCGGCGACTATTTCAAGGACCGCGCGATCGAGCTGGCCTGGACGCTGGTCACGCGCGATTTCGGCATCCCGGCCGACAAGCTGACCGTCACCGTCTACGCCGAGGACGAAGAGGCGCCCAAGCTCTGGAAGAAGATCGCCGGCCTGCCGGATTCGCGCATCATCCCGATCGCCACCTCGGACAATTTCTGGGCGATGGGCGACACCGGCCCCTGCGGCCCGTGCTCGGAGATTTTCTACGACCACGGCGACCATATCCCGGGCGGCCCGCCGGGCTCCCCCGACGAGGACGGCGACCGGTTCATCGAGATCTGGAATCTCGTCTTCATGCAGTTCGAGCAGACCGCCGGCGGCGCGCGCAAGAACCTGCCCAAGCCCTCCATCGACACCGGCATGGGGCTGGAGCGGATCGCCGCCGTGCTCCAGGGCGTGCACGACAATTACGATATCGACCTGTTCAAGGCGCTGATCGCCGCCTCCGAGGACGCGTTCGGCGTGAAGGCGGAGGGCGAGTCGCGCGCCAGCCACCGCGTCATCGCCGACCATCTGCGCTCCACCGCCTTCCTGATCGCCGACGGCGTCACCCCGTCCAATGACGGGCGCGGCTATGTCCTGCGCCGGATCATGCGCCGCGCCATGCGCCACGCCCACCATCTGGGCGCGGAGGAGCCGCTAATCTGGACGCTGGTGCAGGCGCTGGCGGACCAGATGGGCGAGGCCTATCCGGAGCTGCGCCGCGCCCGCCCGCTGATCGAAACCACCCTGCAGCAGGAGGAAGAGCGCTTCCTGCGCACGCTCGGCCGCGGCATGTCGCTGCTCGAGGACGCGACCAAGGGCCTGGGCGAAGGCGACGCGCTGTCCGGCGAGACCGCCTTCAAGCTCTACGACACATACGGCTTCCCGCTGGACCTGACCCAGGACGCCCTGCGCCCGCGCGGCCTCACCGTCGATCTGGAGGGGTTCGAGGCGGCGATGACGCGCCAGAAGGAACAGGCCCGCGCCAGTTGGTCGGGCTCCGGCGACGCCGCACCCGACGCGGTCTGGTACGAGATTCGGGAGAACACCGGCGCGACCAAATTCCTGGGCTATGAGGGCTGCGCCGCCGAAGGCGTGCTGCGCGGACTGGTCAAGGACGGCGCCCGCGCCGAATCCGCCCATGAGGGCGACGAAGTCGCGATGGTGTTCGACGCCACGCCCTTCTACGCCGAATCCGGCGGCCAGATCGGCGATGCCGGCGACGCCCTGTTCACCAGCGGCGCCACGGTCCAGATCACCGACACGGTGAAGCGCGCCGGCGACCTGCACGTCCATATCGGCCGCGTCCTGTCCGGCGGCGTCGCGGTGGGCGAGGCCGCGCGCCTTCATGTCGACGAGGCCCGGCGCAACGCCACCCGCGCCAACCACTCCGCCACCCACCTGCTCCACGCCGCCCTGCGCGATACGCTGGGCCCGCACGTGGCGCAGAAGGGCTCCTATGTCGGGCCGGACCGGCTGCGCTTCGACTTCTCCCATTCCGCGCCGCTGACGCCCGAGCAGATCGAGGCGATCGAGGCCCAGGTGAACGCCGTCATCCGCCAGAATGACGAGGCGCAGACCGCCGAGATGGCCCCCAACGAGGCGATCGAGGCCGGCGCCCTGGCCCTGTTCGGCGAGAAATACGGCGACCGTGTGCGCGTGCTCCAGATGGGCCGCGCCCTCGACGCCGCCGGCAAGCCGTACTCTGTGGAGCTGTGCGGCGGCGTCCATGTCGCGCGCACCGGCGACATCGCCTTGTTCAAGATCGTCGGCGAGAGCGGCGTCAGCGCCGGCGTCCGCCGGGTCGAGGCCCTGACCGGCGAGGCCGCGCGCCTCTATCTGCTGGATCAGGCGCGCATGCTGCGCGAATCCGCCGACGCGCTGAAAATCCCGCCCGCAGACCTGAAGACCCGCATCGAATCCCTGTCCGCCGAGCGCAAGCGGCTGGAGCGCGAACTGGCTGAGGCCAAGAAACAGCTCGCCATGGGCGGCGGCGCCCCCGGCGCGGCCGCAGCGGGGCCGGAGATCGAGGAGATCGGCGGCGTGAAGCTGATCGCCCGCGTCGCCGAAGGCGTCGGCGGCAAGGATCTGCGCGGCCTGGTGGACGAGGCGAAACAGCGCCTGGGCTCGGGCGTGGCGGTATTCGTCGGCGTGCAGGACGGCAAGGCGGCGCTGGCCGTCGGCGTCACCGACGACCTCACCGGTCGCATCTCCGCGGTCGATCTGGTCCGCGCCGGCGCCGAGGCTGTCGGCGGCAAGGGCGGCGGCGGCCGCCCCGACATGGCCCAGGCCGGCGGCCCGGACGGCGCTCGCGCCGATGCGGCCCTGGCCGCGATCCGCGAAACGCTGTCGGCCCCCGTCGCGGCCTAGACCCCGGCCTAGCCCAGCGCGTCCTTCACCCGCTCGGCCAGTTGCGGCAGCGTGAACGGCTTGGGCAGGAAGCTGACCTCCTTGTGCTCGGCCAGCACGTCGGAAAACTCTTCCTGCGCATAGCCGGAGATGAAGATCACCCGCGCATCGCCCAGATGCTCGCGCGCAGCCTTCAGCAGGCCCGGCCCGTCCAGCCCCGGCATCACCACGTCGGAAATCATCAGATCGATCTGGCCGGAATATTCCTGCGCGATCTCCAGCGCCACCTCGCCGTCCGACGCCTCCAGCACTTCATAGCCGCGCTTGCTCAGCGTCTTGGCCGCGATCTGCCGCACCGCATCCTCGTCCTCGACCAGCAGGATCCGCCCCCGGCCGGACAGGCTCGCCGGCGCCTTGGGCGTGGCGCGGCGGGCCACCTGCTCCTCCAGCGCCTGACGCTCCTGCGCCTGCGCCTCGGCCGCCGGCAGATAGATCCGGAACACCGATCCCTTGCCCGGCTCGGAGTCCACGAACAGATAGCCGCCGGACTGCTTCACGATGCCGTAGACGGTGGCCAGCCCCAGCCCCGTGCCCTTGCCCGGCTCCTTGGTCGTGAAGAACGGCTCGAACACCTTCGCCCGCACATCGGCCGGCATGCCCGCCCCGGTGTCCGACACCTCGATCAGCAGGAAATCGCCGTCCACGTCCGGCGCGTCGTCCGCCGGGAAATCCTCCGGCCCCGCCGCGGCGGTGCGGATGGTCAGCACCCCGCCGCCCTGATTGCGCATCGCGTCCCGCGCATTGGTGGCGAGGTTCATCAGCGCGGTTTCCAGCTGGCCCTTGTCGGCGCGGATCGTGGGCAGGCCCCGCCCGTGCACGATCTCTACCTTGACCGTCTCCTCCAGCACCTGCCGCAGCAGGACGGAGAAGTCGGAGATCACGTCCGTGACGTCCAGCAGCTCCGCCCGGAAGGTCTGCTTGCGGGAGAACGCCAGCAGCTTGCGCACCAGCCCCGCCGCGCGCGCCACGGTGGAATTGATCTGCTGCAGCTCCGGATAGGCCGGGTCCCCCACGGGATGCCGCTCCAGCAACAGGTCGCAATTGCCGCGAATGGCGGTCAGCAGATTGTTGAAATCGTGCGCCACGCCGCCGGCCAGCTGGCCGATCGCCTGCATTTTCTGCGACTGGACCAGCTGGCGCTCCAGCTCCTTCCAGCGCGACACGTCCACCACATAGGCCACCGCCCGGCCGCGCCGGTCGCGCCAGACATAGACGTGCACCTCCCGCGCCGGGTCGCCGTCCAGCTGCGCCTCGGCCGGCTCGCCGTCCTGACCGGCCAGGTCCGGCGCGCCGGCGTCGCGGCGGAACAGGTCGGCGAAGCGGATGCCCGGCTGGGCCTTGCCCTCGGACAGCGACACCAGGGTCTGGTTCGCGTCCTCGATCAGCGCCTGGTCCGGGTCCTCCCGGTCCAGCCGCGCCACGCCGAACGGCGCGCTGGCGAACATGTCATCGAAGCTGCGCCCGGCCTCGCTCTCCCCGCCGATGGCCTGACTGACCGCCTGCGGCGCGCCGGCCGCGGTAAAGCCGTACACGACGGAGCGGGACAGCTTGCCGTCGCCCGGCCACTGGCTGACCACAACCGCCGGGGTCTCGATCCCGTCGCGCGCGCGCAGCGTCGCCTCCACGCGATAGGGTCCCGCGCGGCGTCGCAGCAGGCTGCGCAGGCCCGGCTGCACGATGAAGTCCTTCACCGACAGGCGCGCGCCCTCCTCCACGCCCAGCCAGTCGCGCAGCGTCCGGTTGGTCCACTGGATCGTCCCGTCCGGCGTGGCGGAGAACAGGCCCACCGGCGCATCGTCCGCATATTCCTGCGCAGGCTCCGGCGCCGGGCCGGGCGCGACGCCGCCCGATCCGTCATGCAGCCGCCACAGCGTTTCGCCCTGCGGCAGCGGCCGGCCCTCCAGAACGAACTGGCGCACCTCCCCGTCCAGATTGACCGGGGGCAGATGCGCGGCCGTCGCCTCGCCCGCGCGCGCGGCGCGTTTCAGCTTGAACACCGCCGCGCCCAGCGCCGGCGCCCCGCCCAGCAGGCGGTCCAGACCGGGCGGGCGTTCGCTGGCGCCCATGCTGCCGGCGGTGCGGGCCAGCGCGCGATAGGCGGCGTTCGCCATTTTCGGCGCGCCGCGGGAGTCCGTGACCAGCATGGCGTCCGGCGCATGCTCGAACGCCGCCTCGGCGTAGTGCGCCCCGCGCAGCGGCCGCGGCGCCGCGGCGGCGGGCGGGCTGAGCGCGCGGCCCGCGCTCTCCCCCGCGATCAGCGCGAACATCAGGGCGAAGGCCACCGCGCCGATCCCGGCCAGCAGGATGAAGCCGTGCCAGCCGGCGGCCGGCGCGGCGAACAGCGCCACCGCCACGGCCAGCAGCGTGGAGGCCGCGCACGCCCAAGCGACGGCGCGAAGCCAGGGTTTCTGCAGCGGATCGCCGGAATGGACAGCGTCGGTCACGCAAACCCCCATCGATGCGCGCGGCGGCGAATCAGCCTCGCCGGAGCGTCTAGCCTAGCCCGCCCGGGCCGGAATCGCGCGCGGCCCGCCGCGCCTGTTTCTGCTGCGACAGGGCCATGATCTGGCCGATGATCTTGGCGACGGCCTGATAGTGCTCCTCGGGGATCGGCTGGTCGATCTCCGCATTGGCGTGCAGCGCCCGCGCCAGCGGCGGATCTTCCATCAGCGGCACCCGGGCGTCCTTCGCGATCTCCCGGATGCGGGCGGCCACCTCGTCCACGCCCTTGGCGACGCAGACCGGCGCCGGGGTCTCGCCCCGCTCATATCGCAGCGCGACGGCATAGTGCGTCGGGTTGGTGATTACGACCGTGGCGTCCGGCACGGCGGCCAGCATGCGGCGGCGGCCGCGCTCCATCCGCACCTGGCGCAGCTTGGCCCGCACATGCGGGTCGCCTTCGGTGTTCTTCATTTCCTCCTTCAGCTCGCGCCGGCTCATTTTCATCCGCTCGAGGAAGGAGTGGCGCTGCCAGCTATAGTCCAGCAGCGCGACAAGGGCGTAGGCGGCGAGCGCGGCGATCATCAGCGCCACGGACGCCTCGCGTGCGATCTCCGGCATCACCGCCAGATCGAGGTCGGGCAGCAGCAGCAATTCGTCCCGCCGCGGCCACAGCGCCATGAAACAGGCGACCGAGACCAGGGTCAGCTTGGCGATGCCCTTGAAGAAATTCACCCAGGCCTGCGCGCCGAACACGCGCTTGAACCCTTCGACCGGCGAAATCTTGGACAGTTTCGGCTGCAGCTTTTCGAACGCCACCACCGGCTTTGCCTGCACCAGATGGCCGGCGATGGCCGCGGCGATCAGCACCGCGAAGATCAGGCCCAGCGACCCGACGATGCGCCACCCCACCGCGCCCAACAGGCGCGGCATGGCCGACGGATCGGCCAGCAAAGCGTCGGGCTGCTCAAAGAACAGGCGCAGCCATTCGGCGGTCGAACGCGCGGCCGGGCCGGACGCCGCGGCGATGACGAACAGGCCCGCGCCCAGAACGAACCAGCCGGAAATCTCCTGGCTTTTGGGAACGTCGCCTTTCTTGCGCGCCTCCTCCAGCTTTCGCGGAGTCGGCTGCTCTGTTTTATCTGCCTTGTCCTGGTCGTCGCCGGCCATCAGCTAAGCTCGCTCGCGAAATCTTCCAGCTGGCCCAGCCAGGCCATCATCATCGCGCCCAGCACCAGCGCCATAATCGAGAGGCCGATCAGGATGTTGGACGGCATGGCGATGAAGAAAATCTGCGCCTGCGGCATCAGGCGCGAAAGCACGCCCAGCGCCAGATAGAAGACCAGGCCGAACACCATCAGCGGCGCCGCCATCTGGACCCCCAGCGCGAAGGAGGCGGTGAAGGATTGCAGCGCCCATTCGGCCGCGTCCCCGACCGGGATCGGCAAGCCGGCGGGGAACGCCTCATAGGATCCGCGCACGCCCATCAGGAACAGATGGTGCAGGCCGGACACGAAGATCAGGGCGAGCGCGGTGACGTTCAGGAACGCGCCCGCGATGGCGCCCTGCTGGCCCAGCGCGGGGTCGACCGCCTGCGCAAAGGCGAGGCCCGTCTGCAGGCCGATCAGCTGGCCGGCGACGGTCAGCGCGGTCATGAACAGGCGCGCGATCGCGCCGATCACGATGCCGATCAGGATTTCGCTGCCGATCACGGCGGCGAGCACCGCGGGCTGGTCCGGCACGGGCGGCAGGGCGGGCGCCAGAACCGGCGCCAGCAGGACGGCGGCGGCGACCGCGAAGGCCAGGCGGATGCGCGGCGGGATGAAGGACTCCCCGAAACCGGGCAGCAGCATCACCATCGCGCCGGTGCGCATGAAGACCAGCGCTCCGGCGAAGACGACGGCGGTGACCGCTTCAGGCAACATGAGCGCCGCTCCCCGCCGCTACATCAGCGCGATGCGCTCCATCACCCGCCCCATATAGGCGCTCATCAGCGCGCCCATCAGCGGCAGGAAAATGATCAGCGACACGAAGATGGCGATGATCTTCGGCACGAAGACCAGCGTCATCTCCTGGATCTGGGTCAGCGCCTGGACCAGCGCGATGGCGACGCCGACGACCAGGCCGATAATCATCACCGGGCCGGCCATCTGCAGCATTAGCCACACGCCGTCGCGCGCGAAATCCAGAACCTCCGCCGATGTCATCCCTCAGCCCTCCGGGCCCCTCGGAGCCCTGTCCGCGAACATGATTAATGTTCGGGCAAACATGGTTAACGAAGGGATAAATCCGCTGCGGCGCGGGGGCGGATCAGCGCCAGAAACCGGGGGTCAGGACGACCAGAAGGGTCACGACCTCCAGCCGTCCGGCGATCATGGCGATGTCCAGCGCCCATTTGGCGCTGTCGGGCAGCTGCTGGAACGTGCCGGCCGGGCCGATCATCGCGCCCAGGCCGGGACCGACATTGGCGATACAGGTCGCCGCGGCGCTGATCGCCGTTACCACGTCGAGACCGATGGCGGACAGATAGACCGCCACGAGGGTGAAGCAGGCCAGGAAGAGAAACAGGAAGGACAGCACCGCCGACATCTCGTCGTCCGACACCGGCTGGCCGTTATAGTGCGGGCGGTGGGTGGCGTGCGGCCGCGCGATGGACAGCACATAGGAGCGCAGGGCTAGACCGCCGATATGCAGGCGGAACGTCTTCAGCCCGCCGGAGGTCGACCCCGCGCAGCCGCCCAGGAACAGCAGGCCGAAGAAGACCCCGCTAGCCGCCGGCCCCCACAGCGTATAGTCCGCCGTCGCATAGCCGGTCGTGGAGATGATCGACACGACGTTGAACGCGGCCAGGCGCACGCCCTCCACCGGCTCATGGACGTCGCGGATCCACAGATAGAGCGTCAGCGCCAGCGTCGTGAAGGCGAGGATGGCCAGCAGCAGCCGCACCTGGCTGTCCTGGAACAGCCGCCCCGCCCTGCCGCGCACCGCCAGCACATAAAGGCCAAAGGGCAGCGAGCCCATCAGCATGAAGACGGTCGCCACGATGTCCGCCCCGCCCTCGGCGAACGCGCCCATCGAGCGGTCTGAGGTGGAAAAGCCTCCGGTGGACAGCGTCGTCATGGCGTGCGTCGCCGCGTCGAAG
>CAJXKJ010000078.1 GCA_913055605.1 uncultured Euryhalocaulis sp.
CGCCGGATGCAGCCGCCGAGACGCCCGCCGCCGCCGTGGAGGATCACGGGGACGAGGGGCCGGAGCCGGATATTGTGCGCGCCCGCCAGGTCCTGATGACCGAGCTGGACCAGCTGATGCTGCCCATCGACCGCGCCGCGGCGGGCGAGCCGTTCGACATCGAAAGCGGCCGCGTCCGGGCGGAGGCGATCAGCGCAATCCTGTTCGCCTTCCCCTACATGTTCCCGGAAGGCACGGACCTGGAGTCCACCCGCAATAATGACTGGCCGACGATCGCGCTGCCCTCGGTCTGGGAACAGCCCGAAGCCTTCCTGGAAAAAGCCGAAGAGGTCAGCGAGATCGCCTTCGACATGGTCCCGATCCGCAGCGAGTCCGAGTTCCGCGAAAAGGCCGCGGAGCTGCGCGCCGGCTGCGATTCCTGCCACGCCGCCTTCATGTATGACTGGCGGCTGGAGGAGGGCGGCCTGGACCCCGTGACGGGAGAGCCGATCGGGGCGGAATAGGGCGCGCGTAGACACTGACGCGGCGATTGAGTTGAACGCGCCCGCGCCGTAGAACGCGCAGCCTTTCCACATTTCATGCGCGCAGGACCGCCCGATGGCCTCGTACCAGTACATTTTCCAGATGCACGGCCTGACCAAGGCCTATGGGGCCAAGAAGGTCTTCGACGGCATCAATCTGTCCTTCTTCCCGGACGCCAAGATCGGCGTCGTCGGGCCGAACGGCGCGGGTAAATCCACCCTGCTGCGCATCATGGCCGGCATGGACACCGAATTCAGCGGCGAGGCGCGCCTGGCCGACGGCAAGACCGCCGGCTATCTGGCCCAGGAGCCCCAGCTCGACGATTCCAAGAACGTCTGGGACAACATCGTCGAGGGCAGCGCCGACAAGAAACTGGTCGAGGAGTTCAACGCCATCTCCATGCAGCTCGCGGAGGATTATTCCGACGAGCTGATGGAAAAGATGACGGCCCTGCAGGAAGAGATCGACAACCGCGACGCCTGGGACGCCGACTCCAAGATCGAGATGGCGATGGAGGCCCTGCGCTGTCCGGCGCCGGACGCCGACGTCACCCGCCTGTCGGGCGGGGAGCGCCGCCGGGTCGCCATCTGCAAGCTGCTGCTGTCCAAGCCCGACCTGCTGCTGATGGACGAACCGACCAACCATCTGGACGCGGAATCCGTCGCCTGGCTGGAGCATTATCTGCGCGACTACGCCGGCAGCGTCATCCTGGTCACCCACGACCGCTATTTCCTGGACAACATCACCGGCTGGACGCTGGAGCTCGATCGCGGCCGCGGCATCCCGTACGAGGGCAATTACTCCTCCTGGATGGAGCAGAAGCAGAAGCGCATGGTGCAGGAGGGGCGCGAGAACGAGGCCCGCTCCCGCCAGCTGGCGCGCGAACTGGAATGGGTGCGCTCCAGCCCCAAGGCGCGGCAGGCCAAGTCCAAGGCCCGCCTGAACGCCTATGAGGAGCTGCGCAGCAAGGCCGACAAGAAACAGCTCGACGTCGCCCAGATCCAGATCCCGTCCGGCCCGCGCCTGGGCGGCGTGGTGGTCGAGGCCGAGCACATCAAGAAAGGCTTCGGCGAGCGCCTGCTGATCGACGACCTGTCCTTCAAGCTGCCGCCGGGCGGCATTGTCGGCGTGATCGGCCCGAACGGCGCCGGCAAGACGACGCTGTTCCGCATGATCACCGGCCAGGACACGCCGGACGACGGCGCCCTGCGCCTGGGGGAGACGGTGGAGCTCGGCTATGTCGACCAGTCGCGAGATGCGCTCGACCCCGCCAAGAATGTCTGGGAGGAGATTTCCGGCGGCCTGGACGTGATCGAGCTGGGCGAGCGCGAGGTCCAGTCCCGCGCCTATGTCTCCTGGTTCAACTTCAAGGGCGGCGACCAGCAGAAGCCCGTCGGCAAGCTGTCGGGCGGGGAGCGCAACCGCGTCCATCTGGCCAAGACGCTGAAGTCCGGCGCCAACCTTCTCCTGCTCGACGAACCGACCAACGATCTGGACGTGGAAACGCTGTCCGCGCTGGAAAGCGCGCTGGAGGAATATGCCGGCTGCGCCGTGGTCATCAGCCACGACCGCTTCTTCCTCGACCGGATCGCCACCCACATCCTCGCCTTCGAGGGCGACTCCCATGTCGAGTGGTTCGAGGGCAATTTCGCGGACTATGAGGAAGACAAGCGCCGGCGCCTCGGCCCCGACGCGGATATCCCCAAACGCCTCAAATTCCAGAAATTCAGCCGCTAGGGCCTATTCCGCCAGCGCGGCGTCCGGCGCGATGCGCCGGGGCCGCCTCACTGCCTCGCTGACAGGCTCGCTGACCGGCTCGACGGGCGCGGTCTCCTGCGCCTCGTCCTGCGCCGCTTCGTCCAGCGGATAGATGTCGATCACCAGCGGTTCGCGCCGGGGAACCAGCTCCAGCGGCGCCTCGGCGCCGGGCGCCGCGCCCACCGGCGTCAGGACGGGCTGCGCGTTTCCGGACGGGGCGCCGCCGGTCTGGACGACGCCTGCCTGGCCGGCTCCGGTCTGCGTGGCCTGGACCAGCACCGGCTTGTCGCCGCGATGCTCCACCGCCGCGCGGGTGCGCATCGGCGGCACGGGCGCATTAGCGATCTGGGCGTCGCGCACGGTCTCATAGCGGTTGCGGGCGGCGGAATAGGAGTCCTCGTCCGCCTCGCTCGCCGCCACCGTCGCCTCGGCATTGTCGGCGGCTTCGGCGGCGGCCACGCCGGTGGAGGCGGCGGTCAGCGCCTCGCCCGGGATCGGGATCAGCGACACCGGGTTCAGCAGCGTGTCCACCACGATCCCCGTCACATCGCGGGCGTTGGACGGCCCGGCGATCGGCGCGACCATATAGGGGCCGGACGGCGCGCCCCACGCGCCCAGCGTCTGGCCGAAATCCTCTTTCTGCTCGTCCAGCCCGATGCCGCCGGCGACGTCGTACATGCCCAGCAGGCCCACCGTGCTGTTCAGCCCGAACCGCGCCACGGCGGTGCCCAGCGCCCCGGGGTCGGCCTGCAGGGCGCTGTTCACCGCGTTCTTCGGCTCGCCCAGATTGTCCAGAACATTGCCGACCCGGTGCAGCACTTCGCCCGCCGTATTCCCTCCGCCGTTGGAGGTGCGGGACTCCACCGCATCCGTCATCGGCATCACCACATGTTCGGCGACCGCCTCGTTGAAGCCGTGAATCCCCCGGTTCATCCCTTCCAGCGGATCGCCCTCGGCCAGTTCGTCGGCGGACGGCGTGGCGCAGGCCGCCATGGCCAGCGGCGCGGCCGCGCACAGCAAAAGGGACAGGGCTCGGTCTGGTCTCATCGGCGTCCCGATCCGCGGCGGCGCGAAGGCGCGAATCCCGCCGGGTCGACTGTCATCATAGCGTCAAACGGGACCGAAATACGGCGCTCCGCCAGCGCCCGGATCGCCCCACGGATAGCGTACAGATCGCCTCACGGTTGATCCGCCGCCCCGGGCCGCTACCCTGACGCTTCCGGGGAGGGGGACGGCCATGATCCTGCGCATCGCGAGTACTGCCGTAATCGTCGGCGTGGCCGGCGGCCTCGCGGCCGCCGTGGCGTCCGTCGCGGCCCAGCTGATGGGCGTGACGGTCTCGCCTGTCGTCATGGCCGCCGCGGCCTCCGGGCCAATCGGCGTGGCGGCGGTGCTCCTGTCCCGTCGGCATTTCCCGGACGCGCGCTAGCGCCGCTGTTTGGGCGCGGCCCCGCGGCGGCTATCCTTCCGCGATGACCAATTCGCCTCTCGTCTTTGGCTGGCTGGAATGGGCGGCCCTGCCGCTGCTGGGCGTGCCGGCGATCCGCGCCAAGGTGGATTCCGGCGCCCGCACCTCCTGCCTGCACGCCGACGATATCGAGGAGTTCGAAAAGGACGGCGCCCCCTGGGTCCGCTTCGTCACCCGCCCGGTCACCCGCCGGCCCCGGATCGGCGTGGCCTGCGAGGCGCCCCTGCACGACAAGCGCAGCGTCATCAGCTCCAACGGCCATGCGGAGATGCGCTGCGTCATCAAGACGCCGCTGCGCATCGGCAGGACCGACTGGGACGCGGAGTTCACTTTGACCAACCGCGACACGATGCGCTTCCGCATGCTGCTCGGCCGCGCCGCCATGGCCGGCCATGCTCTGGTCGATCCGGGCGAAAGCTTCCTGCAGAAACGGCTCAGCTATTCGCTTTATAAGAAGACAGGCGCGGCGGGCGGCGGCGCCTAGCGCCGCCTGCGCCCGGCGTCCCGCGTTTCCAGCGTGACGTTCAGGGCCAGGCTGCCGCCGGCCATCAGCGCCGTCAGGGCCAGCAGCGCCAGTCCCGTCTTCTCTTTCACGAACAAATCCACCGCCAGCACCAGCAGGATCACGCCTCCCAGTGCGCCGGCCGTCATCATCAGAAAGATGAGCAGGGACCGCATGCGCTCCACTCTTCGCCATCGGCATGCCTCAGGCAAGACGGGCAGGGCGGGTTACGCCTTGCCGTATCCCCCGCCGCCCGGCGTGCGGATTTCCAGCACATCGCCGGGCGCGGCCTCCACGCTGAAGCAGCCGGGCAGGTCCTCCACCGTCCCGTCAGCGCGCGTGAGGCTCTGCGCGCCACGCGCGCCGCTCTCGCCGCCCTCCAGCCCGAACGGCGCCTCCACGCGGCGGGAGGCAATGAGGGAGACCGTCATCGGCTCGGTAAAGCGCAACCGGCGCACCGCGCCGTCGCCGCCATGATGCGCCCCGCCGCCGCCGGACCCGGTGCGCAACGCGTGGCTCTCCACGATCACGGGGAAGCGCAACTCCAGCACCTCCGGATCGGTCAGGCGCGAATTGGTCATATGGACCTGCACCGCGTCGGCGCCGTCGAAATCCGGCCCCGCGCCCGCGCCGCCGCTGATCGTCTCGTAATATTGCCGCTTCGCGTCGCCGAAGGTCAGGTTGTTCATCGTGCCCGGCCCGGCGGCCAGCCGTCCCGTCGCGCCGAACAGCGCATCGACCAGCAGCTGGCTTGTCTCCACATTGCCCGCCACCACCGGCGCTGGGCTTTCCGGCGCGATCATGCAGCCGGGCGGAATGGTCAGGCGCAGCGGCTTCAGGCAGCCCTCGTTCATCGGGATGCCGCCCCCGGCCAGACAGCGGAACACGTACAGCACCGCCGCCCGCGCCACCGATGACGGCGCGTTGAAATTGCTGGTCAGCTGCTCTGATGTGCCGGTGAAATCGACATCGGCCGTGCGGCTGGCCGCGTCGACGCGAATGGCGACCCGGATCGCCGCCCCGGAATCCAGCCGCACTTCGCACGCCCCGTCGCCCAGCGCCCCGATCGCCTCGCGCACCGCTTCCTCCGCATTGTCCTGAACGTGGCGGACATAGGCCTGCACCACGTCCAGCCCCTGTTCGGCGATCATCCGGCGCAGCTCCTGCGCCCCGCGCGCGCACGCGGCCAGCTGCGCCTTCAGGTCGGCGATATTCCGGTCCGGATCGCGCGCCGGATAGCGCGCGCCGGTCAGCACGCCGCGCACCTCTTCGTCCAGGAAGGCGCCGTCCCGCCGGATCAGCATCGGCGCGATCACCACGCCTTCCTCCTCGATGGATTTCGAGAAGGGCGGCATCGACCCCGGCGCGATCCCGCCCACGTCCGCATGGTGCCCGCGCGCGGCGGTGTAGAAGAGCAGCGTCTCGCCCGCCTCGTCATAGACCGGCGCGATCACCGTGATGTCGGGCAGATGCGTGCCGCCCTGATAGGGCGCGTTCAGCGCGACCGCGTCGCCGGGGCCGAGACCCGGAAACGCCTCGGCCGCCGCCTGCACGCTTGCGCTCATACTGCCCAGATGCACCGGCATGTGCGGGGCGTTGGAGATCAGGCCGCACCCGGCGTCGAACACGGCGCAGGAGAAATCCAGCCGCTCCTTGATGTTCACGCTGCTGGCCGTGCGTTCCAGAACCGTGCCCATCTGCTCGGCTACGGCCATGAAGCGCATATTGAACAGCTCCAGCCGCACCGCGTCGGCCTCGGTGCTGCGCGGCGCGTCGCTCGCCGCGTCCGCGATCCGCTCGATCACCAGATGCCCGTCCGCCAGCCGCCGCGCGCGCCAGCCGGGATCGACCAGGATCTGCGTCTGCTCCGACCAGATCAGCGCCGGCCCCTCCGCCGCGCCGCCGGTCCCGAACTCCGCCAGCGCATAGGTGGGGCAGGGGCGCCATTCCCCGCCGGTCCACAATTGCGTCTCGCCGTCCGGCTGCGGCGCGCCGTCCGGCGCGGCGGGTGGCCGCGCGGCGCCGGCGCCCGGCGGATCCGCCTCGGCGGTCACGGCGACCGAGTCGATTTCGATCGCCCGCCCGTCCTCGGAAAATCCGAACAGCGTCTGGTGCGCGGCGTTGAAGCGCGCGCGCACCGCCGCGCAATCCTCGCCCGGCGTGAACGCGATGGGCAGGATGGTGTCGCTCCCTGCCATGCGCAGGCGCAGCTCCCGCCGCAGGCGCGCGCTGGCGTCATCCGCGTTCTGTTCGGACAGGCTGAAGCGCGCCTCGGCCGCCAGCTCCGCCGCGATCCCGTCGGCCTGCGCCATCGCCTCGTCGCTCAGCTCGGCGCGGAAGGCGCGCTCGCGCATCGCCTCCACGCTGGCGAGGCCAATGCCGAACGCCGACAGCACGCTGGCGAACGGATGCACCAGCACCGTTTTCATGTTCAGCGCGTCTGCGACGCGGCAGGCCAGCTGCCCGCCCGCGCCGCCGAAACTGGCCAGCGCATAGTTCGCCGGGTCCGCCCCCTGGGCCAGGCTGATCTTCTTCACTGCTTGGGCCATGTTCTCGACCGCCACCGCGACGAAACCCTCGGCCGCCGCCTCGGGGCTGGGCGCGCCCATCTGGCCTGCCAGGTCCGCGATCGCCGCGCGCGAGGCCTCCACGTCCAGTGGCGCATCGCCAGCAGGGCCGAACACGGAGGGGAAGCGCGACGGGTCGATCCGCCCCAGCGCCAGATTGGCGTCGGTCACCGCCGCCGGTCCGCCCTTGCCGTAACAGGCCGGGCCCGGATCGGCGCCGGCGCTGTCCGGCCCGGCCAGCGCCCGCCCGCGCGCGACGGTCAGCACGCTGCCCCCGCCCGCCGCCACGGTGTGCACCGCCATCATCGGCGCGCGCAGCTTCGCTCCCGCGATCTCCGCGCTGAACACGCGCTCGTATGTCTCTCCGTCATAGCGGCAGACGTCTGTGGACGTGCCGCCCATGTCGAAGCCGATCACCTTGGGATAGCCGGCCTCGGTCGCGGTCTTCGCCATGCCGACCACCCCGCCCGCCGGGCCGGACAGGACCGCGGTGCGTCCGGTGAACGACTCCGCCTCCGCCAGCCCGCCCGACGACGTCATGAAATACAGCGGAACCCCGCCGTCCTGGAACGCCGCCATGCGCTCCGCGACCCGGCGCACATAGTCTCGCAGCACCGGCGTCAGATAGGCGTCCGCCACGGCCGTGCCGGCGCGCGGCACGAATTTCACCAACGGGTCCGCCTCATGGCTGACCGATACGGTCTCGAACCCGGCCTGCCGCGCCAGCTCGCCCAGCCGCGCCTCGTCCGCCGCCGCCGGGCCGTATCCGTGCATCAGGCAGATCGCGCAGGCCTCCGCCCCGTCCGCCCGCGCGGCCTTCAGCGCCGCCAGCGCCGCGTCCTCGTCCAGCGCCGCGATCTCCGCCCCGTCTTTGTCGCGGCGGCAGTCCAGCTCGATCACGTCGGCGTTCAGCGGCGCGGGCTTGTCGATCTTCAGGGCGAAGATGTCCGGCCGCGCCTGGTCCCCGATCTTCAGCGCGTCGCCGAACCCGGAATTGGTCACCAGCACGACCCGCGCGCCCTTGCGCTCCAGCAGCGCGTTGGTGGCCACGGTCGATCCCATCTTCACCACCGCCACGGGCGCGCCGGACTCCCCGCGCAGCCGCCGCACGCCCTCGGACGCGGCGTCGCCATACCGGTCGCTTTCGGACAGCAGCTTCAGCGAGCGCAGCGCCCCGTCCGGCGCCCGGCCGACGATGTCGGTGAACGTGCCGCCCCGGTCGATCCAGAACTCCCATGCGGATGCGGCGGGGGGTGCGTCGGTCATATCCCTTGATCCCGCCGCCGGGCGGCGCGATCAAGGGCGTCATGGAGCGATTGCGCGCCCCGTTGCAGGCCATCGCCCGCCAGTTCCGGCGGCCGGAGGCGGCGCGTGGGGATGGCGGCGGCGCGCCGGCGGACGATTCGGTCCGCCATGTGCGGGGTCAGATGGCCGCCGCCCTGATCGCCCTGTCCGCCAAGATGGCCAAGGCCGACGGCGTCGTGACGCGGGAGGAGGTTACCGCCTTCCGCGAAATTTTCCGCGCCCCCGGCGCCGCCTCGCGCCATGCGGGGCGCCTGTTCGACCTCGCCCGCCGCACCACGCGCGGCTACGAGGCGTATGCGCGGCGCGTCGCGCGGCGCTGGCGCGCCAACCCGGCGCTGCTGGAGGACGTGCTGGACGGCCTGTTCCACATCGCCCGCGCCGACGGCGCGATCACCGAGGAGGAATGCGCCTATCTGCAGACCGTGGCTGAGATTTTCGGGTTTTCGGAGCGGGAGTTCCGCCGCATCCGCGCCAGCCACGGCGCGCTGGACGCCGCTGACCCCTATCTGATCCTGGGCGTCGATCCGGACATCTCCGACGCCGATCTGCGCCGCGCCTGGCGCCGCATGGCCGCCCAGAACCACCCCGACGCGCTGGTCGCGCGCGGCGCGCCGCCGGAGCTGCGCCGCCTGGCGGAGGAAAAAATGGCCGCGATCAACGCCGCCTATCAGGAGATCCTGTCCCAGCGCGGCCTGGACCAATCGCCGCCCGGCGATTGACGCGCGGCCCACAGGGCCCAAATATGACGTCTGGGGAAGGGGCACGAGTATGGAGACGCCCACATGGTAATGCGCCCCGCGCTTCAATT
>CAJXKJ010000079.1 GCA_913055605.1 uncultured Euryhalocaulis sp.
CCCCCGCCACAATCGTCCCGGCCAGCCCCTCGCCCAGCATGCCCAGCGGCGCGCGCGCGGCGAAGAAGGCCGCATCGCCCATCACCCCGCCCAGCCCGGTGGCGAACGGCCAGGTCTGCGGCACCGGCAGCGCGCTCGCCGCCGCCGCGAAGCTCAGCATGAAGAACAGCCCGGCCAGCGCGCGCAGCCCGGCCATCATCCGCCCGCGCGGCGCCAGCGGCCGGACCACCATGGCCAGCCCGCCCGCCGCCATCACCAGCGCCCCCGCCGGCCCGGCCCAGCCGAACAGCTGCAGCAAAAGGTCGGAGGTCCGCGCCCCCCACACGCCGAGCGGATGGTTCAGCGCCCCGCCCGTCGCGGCGTTCCAGCTCGGGTCCAGGGGGTCATGGAACAGCGAAGCGGCGAACAGGAACCCGCCCGCCGCCAGCAGGGTCAGCCCCACCGCCTGCGTGAACAGAAGATGCAGCGCCGCGCGCAGCGTCCGCCCGCTCTCGTCGGCTCCGTGCCTGGCGTCAATCGCGGCCATGGAATCCTTACTCTGTCTGGCGCTGATCGTTCACCCGATCATCGCCCGGATTCCGTTGGCGGATGGTTAAGAGGGGGTTAGCGAGCGGCAGCCGCCGCGATGCGCCGCATGACACGCGAGCCTAGGACGCTGGCGCCCGCTCCTCGGTGCACACCAGCTCCACCGTGTTGGGCACATAGCGCCCGCCGATCAGCGTCTCCTCGTCCGCCAGCAGGCGTTTGTACTGGTGGATCACGATGGGCGCGTCGCCCACCTCGCGCGCCCGGAAATAATCCTCCAGCAGGGACAGATAGAAGCTGTAGCGCTCGATCTGGCAGCCCTCGGAGCCGATCATGGAGCGGCGCACCACGCCGGTATTGCCGAAATACATCCGGTCGGACCGGTGCATTTCCAGCCGGTGCCCCCGTTCGTCGAGAACCGGCAGAAGGCGCTCTTCCCCGTCTTCGCCGATCGCCGACAGGGTGAACCAGTTTTCCGCCAAGCGCAGGTCGCTCTGATTGAACACATTGATCGGGGTGATTCCGTAGAAATGCGCCCCCGTTGCGGCCGCCGACATCACGCGGTGCACCGGTTCGGGAAACGGCGCGCCGCGCCAGCCGACAAGCGGCGCCGGCATCATCAGCAGATACGCCAGTCCCAGAAATCCCACATGGAAGAATATCGCCGGCGCGATCACGCCGGGATCGCGCGGCGCTGTCGCGACAGGCGGCTCGTGGCTCGGCTTGTGCGTCGGCACGCTGCACACGCCGAACATTTCGACCCGCCGGTCCGCCACGCGGCGATAGACGGCGGGACCGATCCCCGTGACCCGGCCCAGCAGCAGGACCGGATAGAACGGGATCAGGAAGAAGACGTTTCGGGTGAGCGTGACATAGAATTCGTAGCCGGACGTCTTTTTGCCGCCCCGCAGGGTCTCCACGGCGTACAAATCCTGCATCGCCTCCGCGCGGGTCAGGCCGTTGGCCTCGAGCCACGCCGCGTTCTGGCTCAGCGGCTTCAGCTCGACCCTCCGGAACACGTCCACCCATTTGATCACCGTGACCGTGCGGTCGCACAGATTGCAGGTGTCGTCGTATCCGACCTGCAGGCTGTGCGGCGCCTGGATGAACCGCTTCTGCCAGAACAGCCCGGCGAACATCAGGAACTCGAAATTGGCCAGCCATCCGAGCTGCAGCACGAACCCGCTCAGCGCAAAGAACAGCAGCCCCCATATAATCGCATAGCCCCGCAGGACCCGCCCCAGAAACAGGCAGGGAAACAGCAGAAGGTACCAGGGCAGCATCAGCCACAGCGCGATACGGCCGATAAGCACGAAGGCCGTGCCGCTCGCGAATAGGGTCTCGAACCCGTCCGCGTACCGGCTCATGAAATTGCTGGAAAGCAGGTGCGGCCCGGCGTTTCCCGACATCCAGGAATGCTCGGCCACATGCGACATCAGCGAATAGACGCAGATGCACCAATACCCGAAAATCACCAGAACCTTGGCGTTCTGGTACGTGAACACGTCGGGGATTCCGTTGCGGAAATAGAACCGTCCGAACACGGCCTCCAGGATTCCCCCGCGCCGCATCAGCGCGCCGTCTGCCGAATAATGGGCGCCGGCGTTCGTCAGGATCAGCAGCAGCGCAAGCAGGGCCGCGACGTCGTTGCCCAGCGTGTTGGTGGCCATCGCGGCGTCCCCGAACTGCCACATGAACAGGATCTGGAACACCAGCGCCGCCTGGGTGAACAAGCCGGCGCAAATGAGGATCGACGCGACGAGGTTCGCATAGGCCGTGAAGACCAGGATCGGGTTGGACCAGTCGGTCGGGTAGAAATAGATCAGGATCCAGATCGCGCGCTCGATCAGGAACGCGCCGAACAGCACGCGGATCAGCGCGAATTTCGGCGCTTCGGCGACCGGGTCGGACTGGAACGCCCCGCGCCGACTGGCGAAATTGGCGATGGCTTTATAGACCGCCTGGAACGGACGTCTGAATAGGGCCACCAGCAGCAGGCAGACCGCCGCCGCCGCGAAAAAGACGACAAAGGGATAGGTGCCGAAGCCCGGATTGAACCGGATCCAGAGCAGATAGAAGACGACCCCGGCGATGACCGCCAGAAAGACCATGCCCTGGAAAACCTCCAGGACCCTGTTCAGGAGCGGTTGTGACGGCGCGCCCGTATCCGTCTGAGTCGCTTGCATGTCCTGACCGCCCTCCGGCGCAACGTCCCTTCGGGAAACTGCCCGCCCTGTAGCCATGTGACGACGGCGAGTCACCCTATGGCAGTCGTGCACGGCAGACCAGAATGGCCGGCCCGGATGGCGCGTTTTGTCGCGGCTGGCGGCCTCGCCGCTTCGCGTCCGATCGTGGGAAAAACGGGGAAACCCGCCCCGTCATCCCACACCCTCAATTCGCCCCCATACTCCGCCTTGGCTTCGCGGATGAGGGAAGATGGCCACTCACCGTTTCCGCGAAACGTGCGTGGCGCGTCCGGGTCCGCGGCTGTGAGGGCTGTGGGCTCCGGCGCGGCCTTCGGGGAGGCGGGCGGCACTAAACGCCAGACCGCGCCAAATCCCCGGATTGGAAACGCGGGGCGAGAGCCTTCGGGAAATCCACGCGCGGAGCGTCGGCGGGAGCCCACATATCCCAACGGCGCCTTAAAAGTCCGGGTTCGAAGCCGACGCTCCGCTCCCTTGCTTCCCCTGCATCCCGTCTCACAGGAGCGGCCGATGACGCATGCCCGATTCCCCTCGGACGCGTTTGGGGTTCCCTCGCGATTCCATCGGGTTAGGATGATTGCGCCGGTCCGGGGGAGGCCGGCTCGCCAGGGCGAGGGCGATGGTCGAACGCACAATCTTCGATACCGGGCTGCTGCCCGCGCCGCTGCGCTTCGATGCGTGGCGGGACAGTATCGGCGTGGTGCTGGACGTGGACGAATCCCGCGCTCGCGCGCCGGAGGCGTTCGACGTCCGCGTCGACACCTGGATGCTGGACGGGCTGGTGTTCAGCCGCTGCGCCGCGCCCTCCCAGGCCTTTTCCCGCTCGCTGGACAAGATGGCCGGCGACGGCATCGACCACTACATGGTCCAGCTCTTCCTGAAGGGCGGCGTGGAGATGCGCCGGGGCCGCGGCGCGGTCACCGCCGGCGCGGGCGCCATCGTCGGCTTCGACATGGCCGACGTGCTGGACAGCCTGAATTCGGATTTCGACCTCCTGACCATCTTCATCCCGCGCCGGCGCCTGGCCCCCATGCTGAACCGGCCGGACAGCATCCATGGACAGGTCGTGGGCGGGGAAACCGGCGCCGGGCGCCTGCTGGCGGACGCCTATCGCTCCGTCCACGCCATGGCGGACACGTTCACCCCGGCCGAGGCCGCGGTGGCCGCCGACATGCTGCTGCGCCTGATCGCCGCGGCCATGAACGGCGCCGCGGCGCCGGAGCGCGACCCGCCGGACTGGGCCGACCAGGCCCTGACGCTGAAGGCCCGCCGCTTCGCCGCCGCCAATCTGGCCGACCCGTCGCTGACGCCGGACCTGATCGCCGCCGCGCTCGGCGTGTCGCGCGCCCGGCTGTATCGCGCCTTCGCCGGGACCGGCGGCGTCCAGGCCATGGTGCGCGGCATGCGCCTGCGCCGCGCCTTCGCCGATCTGGTCTCGCCGCGCCTGCGCGGCCTGCAGATCTCGGAGATCGCCTGGCGCAGCGGCTTTTCCGATCCCGCCCATTTCACACGGCTGTTCCGCGACCATTACGGCGTCAGCCCGCGGGAGGCGCGCGCCCGCGGCGCCGCGGCGCTGGCCGCACGGCGCGCCGGTCCCGGCGGGCTCGACCGCCGCTATGAGGACTGGATCACGGCCATCGCGTGACCCGGGGAAATTCTCCCCGAAACGCATCCTGAAACGCATCGTCAAAAATCCGGGACGGATGTCCGCCACGGCCGTGGTGACAAATTCTCCCCGTCCGCTTTCCTGTCGCCGTGCGCCGGGCGGGCGCACGTATGGGGGAGGACGGCGATGCTGTCGCGACTGGCCGCGCGCGTGCGCGATTTCATCCGGCGTCTCGGCGACGACGACCGGCTCAGCAATGACGATCTGGAGGCGCTGTTCCGCGCCCGGCTCGACACCTATCTGCGCGGCGAGGATTTGCCCCAGCGCTGACCGGCCGCGCGTCCGCATGGGGACGGACGTGCGGGGGACCGTCCCGCCCGGAATCACGGTCCTTTCCGGTCGCCCAGCTGGGTCATTCGGCCGGGGGCGTCCTGTGTGGGGGCGTCCCCGGATCCGTAAATGATTGCGAATAATTCGCAAAAGCATATACTGCATCGCGACCGCCCGCTCCGCAGAGGGATTTCGCGATGCGCCCGCTTCTGGCCGCCCCGTTCGCCGTTCTCGCGCTCGCCGCCTGTCCGGCGCTGGCGCACACCTCCTACATGCTGCCCTCCACCTTCGACGCGACCGACATGCCGCTGGTCACCGTGGAGTCCTCCTTCACCGAGGATTTCTTCGCGCCCCAGATCGCCGTGGACGCGGAGGATTTTCACGTCCTCGCCCCCGACGGGTCGCGCGCGGAGTTCGAGACGGTCACGCCGCTGCGCCAGATCGTCGTGCTGGAGGCCGGGCTGGACGCCGACGGCACCTACCGCCTCACCACCGGGGAGCGGCTCGGCCGCTTCTCGCGGGAGGCGCTGATGCCGGACGGCGAGTGGATCGTGCTGGAGGACGGCGAGGCGGCGCCCGACGGCGCGACCGGCGTCTATTCGATCCAGACCGCCACCGTCGCCGACGCCTATGTCAGCAAGGGCCCCCTCACCCGCACCGCGGTGGACGCCGGCGTCGGGCAGTTCGCCATCCGCCCCGTCACCCACCCGAATGACATCTTCCTCGGCGAGGGCTTCGAATTCGAGCTGACCCTGGGCGAGGATCCCGTCGCGAACCACGCGATGACCCTCTACCGCGAAGGCGGCCATTACGAAGAGCCCGCCTTCGCCCGCAACATCGTCACCGACGCGCAGGGCCATGGCCGGATCAGCTTCGACCGGCCGGGCGTCTATCTGCTGATGACGCGCCACCGCGCCGAGGCGCCGGCCGGCGCCGAGAGCGACGTGCGCTCCTACACCACATCCCTGACCTTCGAGGTGCTGCCATGAGCCGTTTCGCCCTTGCTCTCGTTTCTGTCGGCGCCCTGTGCGCCGGCGCGGCCTTCGCGGAAGAGGAAGAGGCCGCCGCCGGGCCCGGCCACGGCAAGCCCGCCTTCATGGCGACCTATGATTCCGACGCCGACGGCGCGGTGACCCGCGCCGAGTTCGACGCCGTGCGGCTGGAGGGCTTCGCGGTCCGCGACGCCGACGGCGACGGCGTCATCTCCCGCGCCGAATACGCCGAGGAGTTCGCCGCCCGCCTGACCGGCGTGTCGGAGGAGGAGCGCCTCCGCCAGATGCGCCAGACCGATGTGCGCTTCGACAATCTGGACGAGGACGAAGACGGCGCCATGTCCGCCGCCGAGTTCGCCGATTCCGGCGCCTGGATGTTCAAGACGCTGGATACGACCGGCGACGGCGTCGTCGACGCCTCCGACGACGCGGAGGCCTATTAGGCGCCGCCCCGGCGGGCTAGTGTCCGCCGCATGAGCGCCCCGCACAGCGATAAAATCCATGACGCCCTGATCGTCGGCGGCGGGCTGGTCGGCCTGGCCACGGCCCTGTCGCTGGACGCCGCCGGGCTCGACGTCGCGGTCATCGACGCTTTGCCGATCGAGGCGACGCTGGCGGAGGAATTCGACGGCCGCGCCTCCGCCCTCGCCTACGCCAGCTGGCGCATGTTCGAGGCGCTGGGCGTCGCCGGCCGCCTGCGGCAGCACGCCCAGCCGCTGACCGAAATCCTGGTCTCCGACGGCCGCGCGCCGGACGGCCTGCGCCCCGGCGGACCCGGCCCCTTCTTTCTGCATTTCGACTCGGCGGAGCTTCAGACCGGCCTGCCGCTCGGCATGATGGCGGAGAACCGCCACACCCGCCTGGCCCTGATCGAAACGCTTCACGACCGGGGCATCACCGCCATCGCCCCGGCCAAGGCCGCCGGCTTCGACTTCTCCGATCCGCTGGCCGCCGTCACGCTGCAGGACGGTCGGGTCATCCGCGCCAAACTCATCGTCGCCGCCGACGGCCGGTTCAGCCCGGCCCGTCAGGCCGCCGGAATCCGCACCACCGCCTGGCGCTACAAGCAGACCGCCATCGTCGCGACCGCCCATCACGAGCAGCCGCATAATGGCGTGGCGCACGAATATTTCCTGCCCGCCGGCCCGTTCGCGATCCTGCCGCTGACGGGCGACCGCTCCAGCCTGGTTTGGACCGAGACGCCGCGCGCCGCACAGGCGCTGATGCAATTGCCGGACGAGGATTTCGCGGAGGAACTGTCCCGCCGCTTCGGCGACTTCATGGGCGCGGTGCGCCCGGGCGGCCCGCGCTGGTCCTATCCGCTCGGCCTTCAGATCGCGGAAGACTATGTCCGCCCGCGTCTGGTCCTGGTCGGCGACGCCGCCCACGCCATCCACCCCATCGCCGGGCAGGGCTTCAATCTGGGCCTGCGCGACGCCGCGGCGCTGGCCGACGTATTGTCGGAGGGACGGGCCGCCGGCCTCGATATCGGGTCGGAGGTCGCGCTCCTGCCCTACGAGACCTGGCGCAAGGCGGACAATGTCTCGCTCGCCCTCGGGACCGACATCTTCAACCGGCTGTTCTCCAATGACGACCGGCTGCTGCGCCCGGTGCGCGGGATCGGCATGGCGCTGACCGGCGCGGTCGGCCCGGCCCGCCGCTTCTTCGCCCGCCACGCCGGCGGCGCGACAGGAACCCAGCCCGCGCTGCTGAAGGGCGAAACCCCCTGATCGCTGGCGTGATCTAGAGCTTCAGCTCCTCGATCAGCATGGCCAGGCCCCGCGCGATCTCCTCATAGACCACGCCTTCGGCCGAGCCCGGCGCGCTGGCCGCGATGGGCGCGCCCGCGTCGGAGGCCTCGCGCACGCTCAGCGCCAGCGGGATCTCGCCCAGGAACGGGATGTCGCGCTTTTCGGCCTCGTCCCGCGCCCCGCCATGGCCGAACAGCTCGGTCGCCTCGCCGCAATGCGGGCAGAGGAACATCGACATGTTCTCCACGATCCCCAGAACCGGGATCTGCGTCTGTTCGAACATCGCGATCGCCCGCCGCGCGTCCATCAGCGCCAGGTCCTGCGGCGTGCACACCACGATGGCGCCCGACAGGCGCTGCGACTTGGCCAGGCCCAGCGCCGCGTCGCCGGTGCCCGGCGGCATGTCGATCAGCAGGAAGTCCAGCTCCCCCCAGTCGCCCTCGTGCAGCATCTGCTCGATCGCCTTCTGGGTCATCGGCCCGCGCCATGCCACCGCCTGTTCCGGCGGCACCATCATGCCCAGCGACAGCGCCTTCACCCCGTGCGCCTCCATCGGCGTGATGCGCTTGGCCTCCGGATCGGTGTCCGGCTTGCCGGTCAGGCCCAGCAGTTTCGGCTGGGACGGCCCGTAAATATCCGCGTCCAGAATCCCCGTGGTAAAACCAAGCCGCGCCAGACTGACCGCGAGGTTCGCCGTAACGGTGGATTTGCCCACCCCGCCCTTGCCGCTGGCCACCGCCACGATGTGGCGCACCTTTTCGGAGCCGTCGGCGGGTTTCGCGGGAGCTGCCGGCGCGGGCGCCGGTGCGCCGGCCTGCCGCTCGGCGGTCAGGATCACCTGCGCGTCGCGCACGCCCTCCACCGTCTCCAGCGCCGCCTTGGCCTTCGCGCCCGCCGCGTCCCATTCGCGCGCGCCGGCGGGGTCGATGGCCAGGACCAGCCGCGCCCGCCCCTCGGCGTTGCAGGACAGGCTTTCCACCCGGCCGGTGGAGACGATGTCCCGCCCCTCCGGCGAGGGGACCGAGGACAGGGCTTTCAGCAATGCGGATTCGGGGGGTGCGCTCATGCCGCGCTCTCTAGCGGGTTTTTCGGCTGCCGGCACGGGGGACTCATGACTCCGCTTGACTCCTGACGCGGAGAGAAGAACAAAAAGAGAACGATGAGCAGGCTGGCGCACGCCCCCAAACCGGTAAAGCTCGCCGCGCTGAGGGCGCGGCTGGCCCGGCTGGATTCGGCGTCCGCCGCCCCCGCGGCGCCCCCCGCCGCGGCGTGCCCAGAGCCGCGTGAGCAACGGGATCGCCGCCAGCCCGAGGGCGACGGCGATCGCCGGCACCAGCCAGGCGATCAGGTCGAACCCCGACTTGGGCGGCGTGGTCAGGACCTCGGGCCCGAACTCGACG
>CAJXKJ010000080.1 GCA_913055605.1 uncultured Euryhalocaulis sp.
GGTCCGGTGAAGCGGCCAGCACCATCGCGGATCGTCCGCCCGTCCGGACCCCGGTTCAGGCGCTTTCACGTCCGGCGTCGACGCGTTCGCTGACCCGGGCCTCGATCAGGCGCTCGATCTCCTCGTCGAACGCCTTGCGCTGGGCCGCCAGGTCTTCCGGATCGGTGTCCCCGCCGGTGCAGGCCGCGGCCAGTTTCGGATCGAACTCCCGCACCGCCTTGGCGACGGAGGCGACGGCCGCCAGCGCCTTGGCGCGCCGCTCGGCCTCGGCGGCGTTTTCCGCCTCGACCACGCGCGCGGCCGCCTTCAGCAGCATGTCGACGATCCGCTGGCGGCGGCGCTGGGTCTGCTCCCCGCCCCAGTCCTGCCGCGCGGCCCGTGCGCGCAGCGATTTCGCGGCGATGCCGCGCCGCGCGGCGACCTCCTCGATCTCCGCCCCGCCTTCGATGTCCCGGCGCGCCGCGCTCCAGTCCGCCATGTCGTCCATTGGTCTCTTCGCTCCCATCGGACGCCATTCTGGCCCCGCCGCCCTCTCCCCCGTTTTCTCCGCTGCAGCCTGCCTCCCGCGCCCTGCCGGCGCGCGGAATTCCCGCCCGGCGCGGGACGGACGGGCCCCGCCCGTTTCCGCGTTCGCCTGGGCGACCCGGTTTGCTTTTGGCTAATTGTATCGGCCCATCTTTTCTTTACGCGGCGCGTGATACCGCGCCCCTCTGTCGGGCGAAGGTCGAGGGGGAGAGCGCGTGACGGCTTCGACGCTGCAAAAACTCGTCGCGCTCGCACGCGAACCGTCCAGCGAAAAGCGCCGCCGGCTCCTGCGCGAAGTCACCGATCTGTTTTTCGAAACTCCGCCGGAGCAGCGCAGCCAGGCCGAAGCCGACCATTTCGACGTCATCCTGTCAGCCGTGGCGGACGAGATGACCGTGGAGGTGCGGCAGGAGCTCGCCCGCCGTTTTTCCGGCTCGCCCGAGGCGCCCCGGCAGCTCATGCGCCATCTGGCCCATGACGACATCAGCGTCGCGGGCGAAATCCTGCGCCGCTCGCTGGCGCTGGACGACGACGATCTGATTTCCGTCGCCCGCTCGGAAACACAGGACCATCTCCAGGCCATCGCCAGCCGGACCGAAGTGTCCGAGCGCGTCTCCAACGCCGTCGGCGAGCGCGCCGACCCGGCCACGATGAAGACGCTTGTCGGCAATTCCGGCGCCGCGCTCTCGCGCAGGACGCTGCGGCGCGCCGTCGATCAGGCCCCCGGCGCGCTCGATTTGCAGGACACGCTGATCCAGAGCGGCGCCCTGCCGCCCGACCTGCTCGCCCAGATGTATTCCTTCGTCGAACAGCGCCTGCGGGAAAAGATCGAGCATCGCGCCGGCGAGGTCTCCGAAGCCGCGATCAGCCGCGCGCTCGCGCCCGCCGGCCCCGGGCAGGACGCCGATACGATCGCGGAGGCGGAAAGCTTCGCCCGCAAGGCCCGCGCGCAGCGGGAGCTGGACGCCGGCCTGCTCGCCCGCCTGATGCGCGAGGGCGACCGGCCCCGCCTGTTCGCCTGCTTCGCCGTTCTGACCGATATCGACTACGACGCCGCCCGCGGCGTCTTCGACGACCCCAGCAACGAGGCGCTGGCCATGGTCTGCAAGGCCTGCCGGCTGGAGCGCTCGCTCTTCGTCACCATCGCCATCCTGCGCAATGGCGAGCGGGCGCGGAACGTCCGCGCCGCCCGCGAACTGGCCCAGCTGTTCAACCGCACGCCGCTGGCCGAGGCTGAGCGCGCGATGCGGTTCTGGCGGCTGCGCAAGGCGGTGGCGGAAAACGCGGAAATCCACGCGGCCTGATTACCGCCGTCCGAGCTTCAGAACGCCGCGTCCAGAAACGCCTGCACGGCCTCGATATCATCGGGCCCCAGCCAGTCGGCCTCGACCACAACCACCGGCTCATCTTCCGAGCTCCCGGCCAGCCACAACCCGCGATACAGATCGTCAGCCAGCACGACGCGCTGACGCGCTCCGGCCGACGGCCCTTCAGCGGGTTCGACCGCGCCCAGGCTTGCGTCAAAATCCTCCAGCGCCGTCTCCGCATCGGGCGCCCGGTACAGCGTCGCGCTGATCTGCCCCAGCAGATAGATGCAGGCCGACTGCAGCCCCGCCCCGCCCTGGACGCTGGACACCTCGCGCTCCAGCATGAAGCCCGCCAGCGACGGCGCGCACGGCTCGCCCGCGTCTTTGGCAACCGCCTCCGCCTCGACCCCGTTCGCCGCGCCCGCCGCGGCGACAAAGGCGCGCGCCGCTTGCGGCGAAAAGCCGGGGATCGCATAGCGCAGGTCGACAGAAAGCGAGACGTCCTCCGGCTGCGTCGTCCAGATTTCCCGGCGCCCGTCGCGGTCGTCCGCCTCGCCCAGATGCAGCGCCGTCCCGCTCCATCCCGGCAAATCATCCATCCGCGCCACGACCGCGCCCTCGCGATCATTCGCTTCGGACAGTCCAGCCGTCAGCGTCGCCGTCGCCTGATCGCCGGAGCGATACGCGCAGGCGCCGCCCGCCCGCCGGTCCAGCGTGAACCCGGCCAGCGCATTGGGGCAGCTCAGCTCCGCCGGGGCAGGCAATGGCCGGAACGGAGTCGCCGCATCGGCGGTCGGCGCCGCCAGCGCGAGACAAGCAGACGCGAGCGCCGCCGCGCCCCTCACGACCGCTCGCGCGTTTTCATGAACCGGATGTCCGGGTTCTTCTCGGCGGCGTAATTGGCCTCCCACTCCGTCTTGGCCAGCAAGACCGGCGCGCCGTCGATGTCCTCGGCGATTTGGCTGCGATACGCCGTCTCCAGCCTGTCCATCGCCGCGTCGTCCCCCGCGATCCAGCGCGCGGTGGCGTAGGGGCTGGCCTCAAAGATCACTTCCAGCCCGTATTCGGCCGTCATCCGGTCCGACATCACCTCGAACTGCAGCTGCCCGACCGCGCCGACGATAAAATCGCCACCGATACGCGGGCGGAACAGCTGGGTCACGCCTTCCTCGGCCAGGCTCTCCAGCGCCTTTTTCAGATGTTTCTGTTTCAGCGGATCGGCCACGCGCACCCGTCGCAGCATTTCCGGCGCGAAATTCGGCAGGCCGGCGAATTCGTATTTCCCGGACTCCGACAGCGAGTCCCCGACCCGCAACAGGCCGTGATTGGGCGCCCCGATCACGTCGCCCGCATAGGCCTCGTCCGCGGTCTCGCGCGACTGCGCGAAGAAGGCGACCGGCGTGTGGACCGGCACGGTTTTGCCCGTGGCGGTCTTCAGCCGCATGCCGCGCTGGAAACGGCCGGAGGCCAGCTTCACGAACGCCACCCGGTCCCGGTGGTTCGGGTCCATGTTCGCCTGAACCTTGAAGACGAAGCCGGTGACTTCCGCATTGTCCGGCTCCAGCGCCGTCTCGCCCTGCGGCGTCACCGCCGCGCGCGCCGCCGGCGCCGGCGCGATCTGGGCCAGCCCGTCCAGCAGCTCCCGCACGCCAAAGCCGCGCAGCGCCGACCCGAAATAGACCGGCGTCAAATGCCCCTCGCGGAAGGATTGCAGGTCGAACTGCGCGTAACCGCCGCGCGCCAGCTCCGCCTCGTCCTTCGCGGCTTCGAACTCCTCGGCGCCGATGGCCGCCACGGCTTCGGCCTCCGGCAGCCGCCGGGCCGCCGGCGCGGGATTGTCCGGGTCCGGCCGCTCATAGGGCAGGAAACAGTCATCCTGCAGATCGATCACGCCACGGAAGCGCGACCCCGATCCCACCGGCCACTGCATTGGGGCTGCATCCAGCGCCAGCTTCTCCTGGATCTGGTCCAGCAGCGCGAACGGGTCCTCCGCCTCGCGATCCATCTTGTTGATGAAGGTCGTGATCGGAATGTCGCGCAGGCGGCAGACCTCGAACAGTTTCAGCGTCTGCGGCTCGATGCCCTTGGCCGCGTCCAGCACCATGACCGCGCTGTCCGCCGCGGTCAGGGTCCGGTAGGTGTCCTCGGAAAAGTCCTCGTGGCCCGGCGTATCCAGAAGATTGAAGACCAGCGCCTTGTGGTCGAACGTCATCACGCTGGCGGACACCGAGATCCCGCGCTCCCGCTCGATCGCCATCCAGTCGGACTGGGTGCGCCGCTGTTCGCCGCGCGCGCGGACCGCCCCGGCCAGCCGGATCGCGCCTGCGGCCAGCAGCAGGTTCTCGGTCAGCGTGGTCTTGCCGGCGTCCGGGTGGGAAATGATCGCAAAGGCGCGCCGGCGCCCGGCCTCATGGCTCAGGGACGTCGCTGCGGTCTGCACGGCGGAAGGCGAGGAAGTCATGACAGCCCGGAAAATATCAGCCCAAATAACCCTATAAACACGTCACTGCACGCGATTTCACGCAACATTAATCAAACCCGTTTCTTCCGGAATAAAATGGTTGCGCCACCAGCTCTTCCTCTCTACTTAGCCCTCGCGAGCCTATTCCAACGGCTGGCAGAACCTTTCTGAAAATGGCTTGAAAAACATGGAAAACAATACACAACTCATTGAAATGACTGCGGATGTCGTCGCCGCCTATGTCAGCAATAACGTCGTTCCTGCGGCCGATCTCCCTGAACTGATCCGTGGCGTGCACGGCGCGCTGCAGCAGGTCGAGACTGGCGCGGAAGAACCCGAGGCGCTGGAGCCCGCGGTGCCGGTCAAAAAATCCATCAGCAACGATTTCCTCATCTGCCTCGAAGACGGCAAGAAGTTCAAGTCGCTGAAGCGCCATTTGCGCACCAAGTACGACATGTCGCCCCAGCAATATCGCGACAAATGGGGCCTGCCGGCCGACTATCCGATGGTCGCGCCGAACTACGCCAAACAGCGGTCCGAACTGGCCAAGAAGATGGGCCTGGGGCGCAAGGCCGGCGGTCGCTAGACCCCGACCTCAAGACCGGCGTTAACCAAAGGGGGCCCTCGCGGCCCCCTTTTTTGTGCTTCCGGCGGCGCCGATGAATCCCATGTACGGAAAGCGGTCCGGGGACTCTTGCCAAGAGTCCGCAAATCATCGAATAGTGATTCGCACGTTAACTATAGATAAAGCTGTTCCGGGGGGCGAGGACGACATGTCCGCGTACGGTGGACTATTTCGCGCTCAAATCCTGATCGAGGATCAATTACGCCTCTACGACTGGTGGCGCGGGTTGAGCCCGGAGGGCGGCGCGCCCCAGCGCAGCGAACTGGATCCGGCCCGGATCGCCCGTTTCCTGCCCAATATCACCCTGTTCGAGCGGTGCGGCGAAGACTGGCGCGTGCGGCTGGCCGGGGGCGCGGTGTTCGACGCGTTGGGCGAGGAGATCAGCGGCCGCCCCCTGGGCGAACTGCCGCTGGGCGACGGCCTGCGCACATGGCGCCGCGCGCTGGACTTCGCGTGCGAGACGCGCGGGCCGGTCTGTGGCGCCCAGCGCCTGTGGTGGAAGGAGGCGCGGCCCACCGCGCGCTTCTGGATCCGCCTGCCCTTCGCCGGCGCGGCGAACTACCCCACCCTCATCATGGGTCATGAAAGCTTCCGGCCGCTCGAGGGCGCCCTCCGCGCGCCTGCGATCGCCTGGGCCGGCTAGGCGTTTCTTCCGCTTTTCCCGAGGAAATCTGGACATTAGCTGAAAGGAATTTCAGCGACTTGACCTTCATTCTGCGCGGATAATGGGAATATATTCCTCTTTCTGCGATCTGCGGCCTAGTCTGGCCGCCGGCCTGGGAATGGAGGAGGCGGACATGCCCTCGCAGGAGGAAATCTTGAAGGCGGACATGGCGCGCGCCCGGCTCGCCTGCGCGCTGGTGGCCTACGCCTACGGGGCGGAAAACGCGTCGCTGGACGGCGGCCGCCACCCGCGCCGGATGTCCTTCATCAGGCAGGTCGCCATGTATCTGCTTCATGTCGGTTTCGGCATGAGCCTCGCGCGCGTCGCCCACGCCTTCGGCCGCGACCGCTCCACGGCGGCCTATGCCTGCCACCGGGTGGAGGATGCGCGGGACGATCCGGATTTCGACTCCCGCGTCGAAGCGCTGGAGGAAGCGCTGCGCAGCGCGCCCTCTCCCGCCCCGGCGCGCCCATGACCCCGGCGGCGGAACTGCGGCTTCTGCGCCGGCTTGGCGCCCCCGGCGTCGTGATGATGCAGGACGGGCCGGACGGCTGGGCGGCTTTCCCGGCCGGCGACCGTCGCCGCCGGGCCTTGGCCCGATGCAGCAATGCGGACATGCGCACACTCCTGTCTTCCGGCGCGGTGACCTCGGGCGCAGCCCGCGCCCTTACGCCCGAGGGCCGCGCGCGTCTGGCGCGCCTGCGCGCCGGCGACGGGGCCTTCGCGGACCAGCACCGTCACATCGCGCCACCTTCAGCGTTACGCGACGACGCAGCGTCCGCGCCGCCGGTCAATCTGGCGGAGTCCCCCCTCGGACGCCTCGCCCGGCCGGGCGCCGATCCCTTGCTGGCGCCGGCGGAGCTCGCCGCCGGCGAGCGTCTGCGCGAGGACCTGGCTCGCTCCACATATAATGCGCGCGTGACGATGGACTGGAGCGCGCCGCCCGCCGGCAAGGGCGCGGCGCGCGCCGGCGGGCGTGATCCGGCCGGCGCGCCCGACGCGGCGCTGGCCGCGCGGGCGCGCGTGAACGCCGCGCTCGACTATGTCGCCCCGCCGCTCTCCGGCGCCCTGCTCGATTTTCTCTGGCGCGAACTTCCGCTGGAGGCAGTGGAGCGCGCGCAGGGCTGGCCGCGGCGCAGCGGACGCCTCGGACTGAAGCTCGGCCTGCACCGTCTCGCGCTGCATTACGGGATGGTCACGCAAGGCTGATCCGGCTTTTCTTGCGGGGGGCGCGCCGCAGGGTTAGAAACCGGCGGGCGCGACGGGAGGGGTGAATGGCGCACGGCATAGGACTGGCAGTGGCGCTCGCCCTCATGTGGTGGGTGCTGTCAGGCCATACCGAACCCCTGATCCTGTTCTTCGGCGTCCTCACGGTTGTGATCGCAGTGGGCTTTGCCTGGCGCATGCATGTGCTTGATCGCGAAGGCGCGCCTTACGCCGATCTGCACCGCCGGGTCCCCTACTGGTTCTGGCTGGGCGGAGAGATCGCCAAGGCCAATATCGCCGTCGTGAAACTGGCCCTGCGCCCGGATCTGGACATCACGCCGCGCCTGGTGCGCGCCCCGATCGCCCAGACCAGCGGCCTGGGTCTCGTCGTCTATGCGAATTCCATCACGCTCACCCCCGGCACGGTGTCGGTGGACGTGAACGAGACCGACATTCTGGTCCATGCGCTCGATTCCTCGCTGTCCGGCGCCGAGGGGTTCGAGGATATCGGCGAGCGCAGCGCCCGCGCGTTCGATCCGGCGGTCAGCGCATGACCGAATACTGGTTCTATCTGGCGGCCTCGCTCGGCCTGTTGCTGTCCATGGCGCTGATGCTGGCGCGGCTGCTGTCCGGGCCGACGCTCTATGACCGGACGCTGGCGGTGAACAGTTTCGGCACCAAGACGGTGCTGTTCCTCTGCATGTTCGGCTTCGTGATCGATCGGTCGGACGGCGTCGACATCGCCCTCCTCTATGCGCTGATCAATTTCGTGGCGACGATCGCGATCCTGAAATTCTTCCGCTACCGCGCGCTGGACATCGCGCTGGCCCGCATGGGGACCGAACCCCTGAACGGGGAGCGCCAATGACGGGGGCGGAAGCGATGGAGATCTGGGACGCCGCGTGCTTCGCCGTGTCCGTCCTCCTGATCGTGGCCGGCCTGGTTTTCGTTCTGGCCGGGGCGATCGGCGTGCTGCGCCTGCCCGACTTTTATACGCGCCTGCATGCGGCCGGCGTGACCGACACGCTGGGCGCCGAACTGGTCCTGCTCGGCCTCGCGGTGCAGGCGGGCTTCACCCTGCTGGCCGCCAAGCTGCTGCTGGTCGGTTTCTTCCTGTTCCTGACCAGTCCGGCGGCGACCCACACCATCGCTCACGCGGCCTATGAGGCAGGCCTGAAGCCTTTGCTGGCGCGCTTCAACCCGAAACACCCGTCGGAAGCGGAGCCGTCCTGATGACGCTGGATCCGCTTCAAATTCTGGACGTGGCGTTTCTGGCGATGCTGCTGGTAATCGCCTTCGCCATCGTGCGCCTCAACAATCTGTTCGCGGTGGTGATGCTGACCGGCGTGTACAGCCTGGTCTCCGCCGTCTGGCTGCTGGTTCTGGACGCCGTCGACGTCTCCTTCACCGAGGCGGCCGTGGGCGCCGGCGTTTCCACCGTCCTGATGCTGGGCGCCATGCTGCTGACAGCGCGCGAGGCAAAGCCTGTTTCGGCCAGCCGGCGGCTCGGCCCGCTGGCCGTCTCGATCGCGGCGGGGGCGGCGCTGTTCTACGCCCTGCCCGACCTGCCGCCCTATGGCGCGGCGGACACCCCGGCCAATTCCTATGTCGGGCTGGAATATCTGGAGCGGACCGGCACCGACACGCACATTCCCAATGTGGTGACCGCCGTGCTGGCCAGCTATCGGGGCTTTGATACCTTCGGCGAAACGGTCGTGATTTTCGCGGCCGGGCTGGGCGTGATGCTGCTCCTTGGCCTCAATGGCCGCAAGAAAAAGGAGGACAGCAAATGAGCCCGCACCTGGTTCTTCGCGTCGTCTCCAAGCTGCTGATCCCGCTGATCGTGGTGCTGCTGCTGATCACCTACGTGCCGGCGCTGACCCTGTGGCTG
>CAJXKJ010000081.1 GCA_913055605.1 uncultured Euryhalocaulis sp.
TCCCGGGAGCGGCGTCTATAACGGCTTCGGCGGGGGCTGGGTGCTGTACCCGCCATTGTCGACGACAGGCCATAACGGGCCGGCGATGGATTTGCTGATCCTGTCGCTGCACATCGCGGGCGCGAGCTCCATCCTCGGCGCGATCAATTTCATCACCACGATCTTCAACATGCGCGCCCCGGGCATGACGCTGCACAAGATGCCGCTGTTCGTCTGGTCCGTGCTGGTGACCGCGTTCCTGCTGCTGCTGTCGCTGCCGGTTCTGGCCGGCGCCATCACCATGCTGCTGACCGACCGGAATTTCGGGACGACCTTCTTCGACCCGGCCGGCGGCGGCGACCCGGTGATGTTCCAGCACCTGTTCTGGTTCTTCGGCCACCCCGAGGTGTACATCCTGATCCTGCCGGGCTTCGGCATCATCAGCCACATCGTGTCGACCTTCAGCCGCAAGCCGATCTTCGGCTATCTGGGCATGGCCTACGCCATGGTCGCGATCGGCCTGATCGGCTTCATCGTGTGGGCGCACCACATGTACACGGTCGGCATGAACGTGAACCTGAAGGCCTATTTCGTGGCGGCCACGATGGTCATCGCGGTGCCCACGGGCATCAAGATCTTCAGCTGGATCGCGACGATGTGGGGCGGCTCCATCATGCTGCGCACGCCCATGCTGTGGGCGATCGGCTTCATCGCGCTGTTCACGATCGGCGGGGTGACGGGCGTGGTCCTGGCCAACGCCGGCGTCGACCAGGCGATGCACGACACCTATTACGTCGTGGCGCACTTCCACTATGTGCTATCGCTGGGCGCGGTGTTCGCGATCTTCGCGGGCTTCTACTACTGGTTCCCGAAAATGTCGGGCTATCTGTACAACTCGTTCCTGGCGAAGCTGCACTTCTTCCTGACCTTCATCGGGGTGAACCTGATCTTCTTCCCGCAGCACTTCCTGGGCCTGTCCGGGATGCCGCGCCGCTATATCGACTACCCGGAGCCGTTCCATTTCTGGAACATGGTCAGCTCCTACGGGAACTATCTGTCGATGGCGGGCGTGGCGGTCTTCCTGATCGTGCTGGTGGACGCCTTCATGCGGAAGCGTCCGGCGGGCGCCAATCCGTGGGGCGAGTCCGCGACCACGCTGGAGTGGACGCTCTCCTCCCCGCCGCCGTTCCACCAGTATGAGGAACTGCCGGTCATCCGGAGCACTCCGGGCGGCCACTAACCCAAATGCGGGGCGGCCTGCGCCGCCCCGCATCCGCTAGTCGAAGGGAACGATGAGCGAAGCGAGCGTCACCACCACCGGGATGGGCGCGGCGCATGCGGCGCATCCGCGCGACTTCGTCGCGCTGATGAAGCCGCGCGTCATGTCCCTGGTCGTGTTCACGGCGCTGGCCGGCCTGCTGGCCGCGCCGGGCGCGGCGGACCCGATTCTGGGCGCGGCCTCGATCCTGTTCATCGCGCTGGGCGCGGGGGCCTCGGGCGCCATGAACATGGCGCTGGAGACCCGCACCGACGCGCTGATGCACCGCACGCGCATGCGCCCGACGGTTACGGGCCGCATCGCGCCGAACGACGCGCTGGCCTTTGGCGGGTTCGTCGCGGCGTTTTCGGTGCTGGGCCTGTGGATGTCCGCGGGCGGTCTGGCGGCGGGCCTGCTGGCCTTCACCATCTTCTTCTATTCGGTCGTCTATACGCTGTGGCTGAAGCCCCATACGGCGCAGAACATCGTGATCGGCGGCGCCTCCGGCGCCCTGCCGCCGGTGGTGGCCTGGGCGGCGGCGGGCCGATGGCGGCCTGGACGCTGTTCCTACTGATCTTCCTGTGGACCCCGCCGCATTTCTGGGCGCTGGCGCTCTACAAGTCCGACGACTATGCGCGCGCCCGCATCCCGATGGCGCCGAACGTCTATGGCGTGAAGTCCACGCGCCGGCAGATCTGGTGGTACGCGGTCGCCACGGCCGCGGCCGGGTTCGCGCCGGCGTTCGTGGGCGTCGGCGGCTGGCTGTATGCGGCGGCCGCGGCGGCGGGCGGGGCGCTGTTCCTGGTCGCGGCGTTCCGCGTCTGGCGCGCCGGGACCGAAAAGCACGCGCGCGACCTGTTCGCGGTCTCCATCCTGTATCTGTTCGCGCTGTTCGGCGCGCTGATCGCCGAGCACGGGCTTGGCCTGTACGCGCCGATAATGGGAGCAGGCGCGTGAGCGAGATGCGCCCCGACGATATGGCCGACGGCGAGCCGGTGCGCCCCGACGCGCCGCACGACCCGCAGACCTATGAGGTGGTCAGCCATCACGCGCTGACCGAAGACGAGCAGCGCGCGCGCAAGCGGCGGATCCTGGCGACCGGCCTGGCGCTGGCCGCGTTCGTGGTTCTGGTCTTCATCGTGTCGATGGCGCGCCTGCAGACCAATATCGGCGCGGGAGCCGCCGGATGAGCCCCGAGGCGCGCAAACGCGGCGTCCTGATCGCCTGTCTGGCGGCGGTGTTCGCCATGGTCGGCGCGGCCTACGCCGCGGTGCCGCTGTACAACATGTTCTGCCGCGTCACCGGTTTCGGCGGCACGACGCAGGTCGCGACAACCGGCCCGACCCAGATCCTGGATCGTACGGTGACAGTGCGGTTCGACGGATCGGTGGCCGACGCGCCGCTGAAATTCACGCCCGAGCAGCGCACGATCGACGTGCGGCTGGGCGAGCGGGCGCTGGCCTATTACACGGTCACCAATATGTCGGACCGGACGGTGAACGCGGTGGCGAGCTATAACGTCTCGCCGTTCAAGACCGGGCCGTATTTTTCGAAGCTGCAATGCTTCTGTTTCACCGAACAGCAATTCGCGCCGCACGAATCGCGCGAGCTGGCGGTGCTGTTCTTCGTCGATCCGGAGATGGATTCGGAGCGGCGTCTGGACGACGTGCGCGAGATCACCCTGTCCTACACCTTCTTCGAGAAGGCCGGCGGCAAGGCCGGGACGGTGGCCGCGCGCGATGAAGGGGAAAGCGCCGGGGGGTGAGGCGCGCCTGCGCGCTTCAAGCCCGCGGCGGGCATGGTATAGCACAACCGGACGGCCCCATTCGGGGCGGACGGGAAATCACGGGGACGTAAATGGCCGATCACGCCGTTCACCACGACTATCACATCCTGAAGCCCAGCCCGTGGCCGCTGGTCGGCTCCTGCTTTGCGCTGGTGCTGGCGATCGGCGCGGTGACCTTCATGAAGGGGTTCGTGCGGGACGAAGCCTCGCCGCTCTATTTCTTCTTCGGCCAGGGCCATCCCTGGATCATGGCGGTCGGCTTCCTGGGCGTGCTGTACACCATGCTCGGCTGGTGGACCGACGTGGTGAAGGAAAGCCGCGCGGGCGACCACACGCCGGTGGTCCAGATCCATCTGCGCTACGGCATGATCCTGTTCATCGCGTCCGAAGTCATGTTCTTCGTGGCGTGGTTCTGGATCTTCTTCGAAATGGCGCTGTTCCATGACCATCGCCTGCTGGAAGGCTGGCAGAACTGGCCGCCCCCCGGCGTCGAAACCTTCGATCCGTTCCACATTCCGCTGCTGAACACGCTGATCCTGCTGCTGTCGGGCACCACGGTGACGGCCGCGCACCACGGCATCCAGACCGGCGACCGCAAGCTGGCCAAATGGGCGCTGCTGGGCACGATCGTGCTGGGCCTGTGCTTCACCGCCCTGCAGGTGGTCGAGTATCACGAGGCGGTCGTGGAGAGCACGATCCACTACAAGGGCAATCTGTACGGCGCGTCCTTCTTCATGGCGACCGGCTTCCACGGCGCGCACGTCATCATCGGGACGCTGTTCCTGATCGTGTGCTTCATCCGGCTGCAGGCCGGCCAGTTCACGCCGGAGAAGCATTTCGGCTTTGAGGCGGCGGCCTGGTACTGGCACTTCGTCGACGTCGTCTGGCTGTTCCTGTTCACCTTCCTGTACGTCGTTTATGGCTGACGGCTCGGGGGCGTAGACCGCATGGACTCCGCCCCCAATCCCGTCTCCGCCGGTCTGCGCCGGCGATGCCCGCGCTGCGGCGAGGGCCATCTGTTCCGCGGCTTTCTTAAGTTCGATTCCGCGTGCGAGGCCTGCGGCCTCGACTACGCGGCTGAGGACGTCGGCGACGGGCCGGTGGCGTTCATCGTCCTGATCGTCGGGTTCGCCGTGGTGATCCCGGCTTTGCTGGTCGAGGTCGCCTATGGCTGGCCGATCTGGCTGCACATGATCGTCTGGCTGCCGCTGGTCGTGATCCTGTGCCTGGCGCTGATGCCGCCGTTCAAGGGCGTGATGTTCGCCCTGCAATACCGCAACAAGGCCGAGGAAGGCCGGCTCGAAGACCGCTGATGCGCCTGCGGCCGCTGCCCGGCCTGACGCTGGCCTGTATCCCGGTTCTGATCCTGCTGCTGGCGCTGGGCGTCTGGCAGGTCCAGCGCGCGGGCTGGAAGGCCGACCTGGTCGCCGAATGGGAGGCGCGCGAGGCCGCGCCCCCGGTCCCGCTGTCCGAGGCGGTGTGCGAGCCGGAGCGGGGCGGGCCGGTGACGCTGGACGGCGCGGAGGCGAGCGCGGAGCTGCGCATGTACGGCGCAGGGCCGGACGGCACGCCGGGCTGGCTGATCCTGGTCCCGGTGCGCGGAAGCTGCGCGGAGGGCGAGCGCGTGGCGCTGGCCGAGACCGCGTTCGAGCCGTTGAGCGGCGAGCGGCGGGCGGCGGGCGGCCCGCTGCTGCTGGAGCGCTGGCCGGAGATCGGGGCCTTCACGCCGGAAAACGATACGGAAGCCGGGCTCTATTACCGGTTCGACGCGGCGGAGCTGGCCGCCGCGCTGGACGCGCCGGAAGCGGCGCTGGTCCCCTGGTGGGCCCGATGGGAGACACGTTCGCCTCTGGAGCGAACCAGCATCGCGCCGGCGACCCATATCGGCTACGCCGCGACCTGGTTCGGCCTGGCCGCGGCGCTGGTCGGCGTGTGGCTGGCGCTGCACGCCCGGCTCGGACGCCTTCGCTTCGGCCAACGCAGTTAACGGCGCCGCCTTTGCAAGTCCGTTAGCATTCAGGGCGTTAGCCTTGAACTCGCCGACAGAACGGCGGCAGTATGAATAACGAGAAGGCGAGGCCGCCCGTCCATGGCGCTGATGCGTGACGAAGCCGAACAGATCGGGCCCATCGCCGGGGACGGAGTCTTCCTGCGTCCGCCCCAGATGTCGGACTATGAAGACTGGGCGCGTCTGCGCGCCGAAAGCCGCGCTTTCCTGACGCCGTGGGAGCCGACCTGGCCGGCCGACGACCTGACGCGCGCCGCGTTCAAGCGCCGGCTGCGCCGCTATCACCAGGACATCCGCGACGAGATCGCGCTGCCGCTGTTCGTGTTCCGGCAGGAAGACGGGCTGATGGTCGGCGCCTGCAATCTGTCCTCCATCCGCCGGGGCGTGCTGCAGAGCGCGTCGCTCGGCTACTGGATCGGCCGGCGGCACGCCCGGCGCGGCTATACCCGCGCGGCGGTGCGCGCCGCGGCGGCGTTCGCGTTCGAACGGCTGGGCCTGCACCGGATCGAGGCGGCCTGTATCCCGACCAACGAACCGTCGCGCCGCCTGCTGGAGAGCCTGGGATTCCGGCTGGAAGGCTATGCGCGCAACTATCTGAAGATCGACGGGGCGTGGCGCGACCATTTGCTGTTCGCCATCCTGCGCGAGGACTCCATGCGCGAGCCCGATGCGGGCCGGGCGCATGAGAGCGCGCTGGAGGCCGACCTGGCCGAGGCGGTCGGCAGCGGCCTGCTGACGCCGCATTACCAGCCGATCCGCGCCTGCGCGGCGGGCGGCGGGGCCGTGCTGGGGTTCGAGGCGCTGGCGCGCTGGTCGCACCCGGCGCGCGGCCTGCTGGCGGCGGGAAGCTTTTTGCGCGTGGCCGAGCGCGGGGGGCTGGCCGCCGCGCTGGCCGACCGGATGATCGAGGGCGCGGCGGCGCAACTGGCCCAATGGCGCGCCCGCGGCGCGCCGGAGCATCTTTATGTCGGGGTCAATGTCTCCAGCGGCGACCTGTCGGGCCGCGTGATCGCGGAGGCTGTCGAGAAGGCGCGCGGGCGGTTCGCACTGCCCAAGGGGGCGCTGCGCCTGGAGGTGACCGAGACCGAGGCGATGCGCGACCCCGAGGCGGCGCTGGACGCGCTGAACGCGGCCAAGGAGGCCGGCGCGTCGCTGGCGCTGGACGATTTCGGAACCGGGCATTCCTCCCTGGCGCGGATCGCGGAGTTTCCGTTCGACGCGGTGAAGACCGACGCGGCCTTCACCGCCGGCCTGCCGCGCCCCGGGGCGGGCGAGGCCGTGCTGCGCGCGGTGGCGGGCCTGGCCAAGGAGCTGGGCCTGGAGACGGTGGCCGAGGGCGTGGAGAGCGAGGCGGCGGCCCGGCGGCTGTGCCAGCTGGGCTTCGACGCGGTGCAGGGCCACGCCATCGGCATGCCCGCCGACGCCGGCGAGGCGGAGCGGATTCTGGGCCTGAAACCGGCCGCGAACTGACCCTCGCGGTGCGTGCGCGGGCCGGGTAGCGCGCAGGCGTTCAGGCGCCTATGTTCGCCCCCATGACCGACATGCAGACCATGGAAGCCGATCCGGCCTTTCCGCTGAACGCGCCCGACATCGAACTGGACGTCGCGCAGACTTTCGGGTTCGAGTCCGACCGCAAGGTTCAGGCGTTTTCCGAAGCCAATTCCTATGTGCCGGAGCTGGACGAGGCCTATCGCTTCGACCCGCAGACTACCCGCGCCATCCTGGCCGGGTTCCAGCACGACCGGCGGGTGATGGTTCAGGGCTATCACGGCACCGGCAAGTCGACCCATATCGAGCAGGTCGCCGCGCGCCTGAACTGGCCGCTGATCCGGATCAATCTGGACAGCCATGTCAGCCGGATCGATCTGGTCGGCAAGGACGCCATCGTCCTGAAGGACGGCAAGCAGATCACCGAGTTCCGCGAGGGGCTGCTGCCCTGGGCGATCCAGCGGCCGGTGGCGCTGGTGTTCGACGAATACGACGCCGGGCGGCCGGACGTGATGTTCGTGATCCAGCGCGTGCTGGAGGCGCAGGGGCGCCTGACCCTGCTGGACCAGAACCGGGTGATCCGCCCGCATCCCTGGTTCCGCCTGTTCGCGACCACCAACACGGTGGGCCTGGGCGACACGACGGGCCTGTATCACGGCACCCAGCAGATGAACCAAGGCCAGATGGACCGCTGGTCCATCGTCACCACGCTGAACTATCTGGACCGGGACGAAGAGGCCGAGATCGTTCTAGCCAAGAACCCGGTCTATGACAGCGACGAGGGCCGCAAGACCCTGTCGCGCATGGTCGCGGTCGCGGACATGACGCGGAACGCCTTCATGAACGGCGACATCTCCACCGTCATGAGCCCGCGGACGGTGATCACCTGGGCCCAGAACGCCGAGATCTTCGGCGGGGATATCGGCCTGGCCTTCCGCCTGACCTTCCTGAACAAGTGCGACGAGCTGGAGCGCCCGTCCATCGCCGAATTCTATCAGCGCGCCTTCGGCGACGACCTGCCCGAAGCGGCGACGCGGGTGCAGGTGGCCTAGCCGTATCTCAGCTTCGCGCCGAGGATCGCGAGCGCCAGACACAGCGTGATGATGTTGGCGATGATGATGGGCCAGGAGGCGATGGCGACGCCGTAGGCGAGCCAGAGGGCCAGGCCGGTATTGAAGACGATGTACATGGCGAGCGAGATGTCGCGCGTCTCCCGCCGCTTCAGCACCAGCAAGGCCTGTGGAATGAAGGCGATGGTGGTGCAGATCGCCGCCAGCGTGCCGATCGCCTCGGTCAAAAATCCGCCCTGCATGCTCCCCCGCCTTCCGGCGCCGATTTGACGCGGTCCGGCAGCGAAAACAAGCGGGGGGCGGAGATGAGCGGGGCGAAGTCAGCCTGCGCCCTTCGCCATCGGGGCCGGGCGCGCTATCTGTAGGCCCATGGCCGACAAGGACGACTCCCCACAGGAACTGTTCAAGCGGGCGATCACCCATGCGGTGCGCTCCATCTCCGGCGAGCCGGAGCTGGAGGTGCGCTTTGGCGGGGACACGGCCGCCATCGTGCAGGGGCGCGTGTCGCTGCCCGCGCTGACGGGCAAGCTGGACGAGCAGAACACCGCGCGCATCCGCGGCAAGGCGGACGCGCTGGCCCTGCGCATCGCCCATCACGATCCGGACGTGCATTCGGGCCGCCGGCCCGAAGGCGCGCGCGCCCGCGCCATCTATGAGGCGGTGGAGCAGGCGCGCGTGGAGAGCATCGGGGCGGCGGCGCTGCCGGGCCTGCGCGGCAATCTGCGCGCGGCGCTGACCGAGCGGTGCGAGCGAAAGGGGTTCGACGTCGCCAGCGACGAGAAGACCGCGCCGATGGCCGAGGCGGTCGGCATGCTGATGCGCGAGCGGATGAGCGGCGAGGCCTCCCCCGAGGCGGCCAGCGGCCTGATGAAGGTCTGGCGCGAGGAGCTGGAGGACAAGGCGGCCGGGGCGCTGGCCGCCATCGCGGA
>CAJXKJ010000082.1 GCA_913055605.1 uncultured Euryhalocaulis sp.
GGGCGGCCGCGGCCTTCGCCGCGGTGCTCGGCCTCGCCGCCTGCATCACCATCTATGAGGACGGCGCGCCCGAAGACGGCGCGGCCGTCCCGCCAGCCTATGGCGCCTATCTGATGGTGCCGTTCGACGCGCTGGAAGACCCGGCCAGCGCACAGGCCTTCCAGCAGACCATCCTGCCGGCCCTGTCGCTGGACCACCCGGTCAGCAATACGGGCAACGAGGAATATCCCTGGTACTGCTTCGCCTATACGGACATGGAGGCGGCCGAATATGGCCGCCGTCAGGTCCAGGCGATGCCGGGCGGGGAGGCCATCGCCCCCTATCTTCTGGTCGATACGGGCTGCGCCGCCGGCTGAGGCGCCTGCCTGTCCGGCCCTCGCGGAATCCGCTCGGGCGTTCGGCGCTCGAATTCCGGTGCAATTCGTCCGCTACGCGGAACGCGCCTCACCCACGCCAAAAGCTCGGCGTCAGCAGGACCAGCGCCGTCACCACTTCCAGCCGGCCGACGATCATGGCCAGCGCCAGCACCCATTTCGCCGCGTCCGGCAAGGGCTGATACGTGCCCGCAGGGCCGATGACAGGCCCCACGCCCGGGCCGACATTGCTCATCGCCGCCACCGCGCCGGACAGGGCGGTCTGCATGTCCAGCCCCAGCATGGACAGATAGATAGCCAGCACGGTGAAACAGCCGAGAAAGATGAACAGGAAGGACAGGACGGAGAAGACCTCCGCGTCCGTCACCGGCCGGCCGTTATAGTAAGGGCGGTGGGTAATATGCGGCCGCGCCATGGACAGGACATAGGAGCGCAGGGCCAGCACGCCGATATGGATGCGGAACGTCTTGATGCCGCCCGCCGTCGATCCGGCGCAGCCGCCCAGAAACGCAATCATGAAAAAGAAACAGGCCGCCGCCCCGCCCCACAGCGTGTAGTCGCCGGTGGCGTAGCCGGTCGTGGTCATGATCGAGACGACATTGAACAGCGCCAGGCGCAGCCCCTCCGCCGGCTCGTGAATGTCCACCGCCCACAGATAGACGATGATCGCCATCACCAGCATCGCGGCCATGGACAGGAACAGGCGCACCTGGTCGTCGCGCAGCAGCCGCGCGGTGTGGCCGCGCACCGCCAGCACATAGAGGCCGAACGGCAGGGCGGCGAGCAGCATGAAGACCACGCACACCAGATCGGCGCCGTATTGCGTGAACGCGCCCATCGAGCGGTCGGAGGTGGAAAAGCCGCCGATGGAGACCGTCGTCATGGCGTGGGTGATGGCGTCGAACGGCCCCATGCCGGCGGCGACATAGGCGATGGCGCAGGCGACGCTGAGCCCCAGATAGATGGCGGCGATGGAGCCCGCGATCTCCCGCGCCCGGGGCAGCAGCTTTTCGGAGGTGTCGGAGGATTCCAGCCGGAACAGCTGCATCCCACCGACGCGCAGCATCGGCAGGACCGCCAGCGCCATCACGATGATGCCGATGCCGCCGATCCATTGCAGGATCGCGCGCCATAACAGGACCCCCGCCGGCAGGCCGTCCAGCCCGGTCAGCACGGTGGCGCCGGTCGTCGTCAGGCCGGAGACCGCCTCGAAGAAGGCCTCGGCCGCCGACAGGCCCAGCCCGGCGTAATAGAGCGGCGCGGCGGCGAACGCCCCCAGCACCAGCCAGGCGCCCGTGGTCAGCAGGAACGCCCCGCGCACCGACAGGGAGTCGACCTGCCCCCAGTTCGCGATGGTGAGCGCCCCGCCGAAGAACAGCGTGATGGCCGCGCCCTCCGCGAAGGCCCGCCAGTCCCGGTTGCCGGTCGCCAGGTCCACGGTCATCGGCGCCAGCATGGCGCCGCCGAGAACCGACAACAGGACGCCCAGCACCAGAAGGACCGCGCGCAAATCCTGCAGCATGGCCTGGCTGAATCCCGTTCCTTCCCGGCGCTTTGCCCCCGCGCGCCGACGCGGTAAGCCTGTCCCCCGCACGCGTCGGCGCGGGTCGGCCAATCCGGCCAAGCTAGCAGGATTCTTGGGGGATTCGTGGGGATTTTGCCGGGCCAGAGCATCGCGCGCCTGATCGCGGACGGCGCGATTGCGGCCGATGCGCCGATCGCGCCCGGCCAGGTTCAGCCCGCCAGCCTGGACCTGCGGCTGGGCGCGCACGCCTATCGCCTGCGCGCCAGCTTCCTGCCCGGCGAGCACGCGCCCGTGGCCCGGCGGCTGGAGGACAGCGATCTGGTGATGCACCGCATCCCGCTGGACGGCGGCGCGGTGCTGGAGACCGGATGCGTCTATCTGGTCCCGCTGTCCGAAAGCCTGCGCCTGCCCGCCGGGATGACCGGCGTCGCCAATCCGAAGAGCTCCACCGGGCGGCTGGACGTGTTCACCCGCGTGATCTGCGACGGGGCGCGCCGCTTCGACGCCGCGCCCGAGGGATACCAAGGGCCGCTCTATCTGGAGATTTCGCCCCGCACCTTCTCCATCCTGGTCCGGCCGGGCGACCGGCTGGCCCAGCTGCGCCTGCGCGAGGGCGGCCATGTTCCCTCACGCGAGATCACGCTGGGCGTGGATCTGTCGGCGGCGGAGTCGCGGGTGGTTGGCTTTCGCGCGCGGCGGCACGCCGGGCTGATCGACCTGTCGGACGTCGGCGGCCATGCGCCAGCCGATTACTGGGAGCCGCTTTATGCGCGGCGCGGCCGGCTGGTCCTGGACCCGGACGAATTCTACATTCTGGCCTCCAGCGAGGCGGTGACGATCGGCGCCGAGGAGGCCGCCGAGATGGCGCCCATCGCGCCGGAGATCGGCGAGTTCCGCGCCCATTACGCCGGCTTCTTCGATCCGGGCTTCGGCGTCGACACCGCGGCGCGCGCGGTGCTGGAGGTGCGCGGCCGCGACGTGCCGTTCGTTCTGGAGCACGGCCAGCCGGTGGCGAAACTGGTCTATGAGCCGATGGCCGCACGGCCGGAGACGCTCTATGGCGAGGCGGGATCGCACTATCAGTCGCAGGGTCTGAAACTAGGCAAGCATTTCGACGCCTGGCAGCCGCATCTGTGGCCGCATCACGAGCGCTAGGTGCCCTGGCTCAAGCTACCGGCTCAGGCCGAACAGCTGGCGCCGCCCAGAACGCAGAACCGCGCGCAATGGGGATGGTTCAGCGCCACGGGGCGCAGCGAGTCCGCCAGCGTCACCCCCATGTCGAACGCCGGCTCATAGGGCGTCAGCGTGCAGGCGACGACGCGCGCCCGCGCCTCGCCCCGCCGCTTCACCACCATGCGGGAGCTGGCGCACATGATGGACGCGGGATCGACGCCGAGAATCCCCCAGCATTCGGTCGTGATCTCCGGCACGTCCAGCCGCTCGTCCATTTCGGGGAACAGGACGAGGGAGGCCGGATCGAACGCATCCACCGGCCAGCCATGTTGCGCGATCAGCGCGGCGTAGCCGGCGCGCGCGGCCGGCGCGCCTTCGCCCGACAGATTCCGCCCGGCGACGGCGACGCGGAATTCGTTGCGGGCCAGCCAGTCGATCCCGTCGCACGTCCTGGCGAAGGCGCCGGCGCCGCGCTCCAGGTCGTGCACACGCGCGGAATAATGATCCAGGCTGACGCGGATGGTGAGCGCATCGCCATGGGCGACCCGCAGCTTCGCCAGCCCCGCGCGGACGCGCGGCCGCATCATCGGCGCCATCGCATTGGTCAGGACCAGCGCGCGATGGCCGCGCGACAGCACATCGCCCAGCATCTCCAGAATGTCCGGATTCATGAACGGCTCGCCGCCGGTGAAGCCGATCTCGCAGGGCGCGAAGCCCAGCGCCTCGACCTCGTCCAGAAACGGCGTGGCGTCCGCCGCCGTCAGATAAGAGAGGCGGTCGTTCGCGGGGCTGGATTCGATATAGCAGCCCGCGCAGGTGATGTTGCACAGCGTGCCGGTGTTCAGCCACAGCGTCTGGAGATTGCCGAAGCCGACGCTGGCGCGCGTCTCGCCCTTGGCGGTCACGGCGGGGTCGCGGAATTTTGCCGGGTTCAGAAGCGGGCGTGGGTCGGTTCGCGCATCCATCACGCACCTTGGCCCTTCAGAGGATTCGCGTCCAGCGTGTGGTTGCAGCGAGTGCTGGACGGCGCGCGCGCCGTTCCTATACTCCGCCCGCTTCGCGCCGGTCCCGTGCCGGTTCTCGGCGCGCGGACGCCCGAGCGGGTGTAGCTCAATGGTAGAGCAGAAGCTTCCCAAGCTTAAGACGAGGGTTCGATTCCCTTCACCCGCTCCATTCCCTAACGCACTGAAAACCAGCATGTTTTAGCGGAAGCGTCCGCCGGTCTCGATCCCGACCAGATTGACCATATGGGTCAGCAGCATCAGCGCGGTCACCACGCCGAGCAGGCCCAGCGGGGTCCAGGGGATCATGCGCACGCGCCCCAGCTTCGGCTCGCCCAGGCCGCGCCACAGGCACAGGGCGGCGAAGGCCAGCGAAAAGACGAAGGCGGCCAGCGTTACGGGAAAGGTCACGTGTCGTGCGTCTTTCGCGTCTCGATCAGGGCGTCGACGATTTCCGGCGCGGCCAGCGTGGACGTGTCGCCCAGAGTGGTGAATTCGTTCGCCGCGATCTTGCGCAGGATGCGGCGCATGATCTTGCCCGAGCGCGTCTTCGGCAGGTCGGGCGTGAAATGGATCACGTCCGGCGTCGCGATGGGCCCGATCTCGCTGCGCACATGCTTGATCAGCTCGGCCCGCAGGGCCGGGCTTTCCACCGCGCCGGCCATCAGGGTCACATAGGCGTAGATGGCCTGACCCTTGATGTCGTGCGGGAAGCCAACCACGGCCGCCTCCGCCACGTTCTCGTGCGACACCAGCGCGGACTCAATCTCCGCCGTGCCCATGCGGTGGCCGGAGACGTTCAGCACGTCGTCGACGCGGCCGGTGATCCAGTAATAGCCGTCCTCGTCCCGCCGCGCGCCGTCGCCGGTGAAATAGCGCCCCTTGAACGTGCTGAAATAGGTCTGGGCGAAGCGTTCGTGATCGCCATAGACGGTGCGCATCTGGCCGGGCCAGGAGCGGGTAATGACCAGATTGCCCTCGGCGGGACCGTCCAGAACCTTGCCTTCGCCGTCCACGATGGCCGGCTCCACGCCCGGCAGCGGCCGCGTGGCGGAGCCGGGCTTCAGCGCCGTGGCGCCCGGCAGGGGCGAGATCATGATCCCGCCGGTTTCGGTCTGCCACCATGTGTCCATGACGGGGCAGCGCTCGTCGCCGACCACGCGCCAGTACCACAGCCAGGCCTCGGGATTGATCGGTTCGCCGACACTGCCGAGCGTGCGCAGCGATTTGCGGCTGGCCTCCTTCACCGGGCCTTCGCCCTTGGCCATCAAAGCGCGGATGGCCGTCGGCGCGGTGTAGAAGATGTTCACGTCGTATTTGTCGACGATCTTCCAGAAGCGCGAGGCGTCCGGCCAGGTCGGCACGCCCTCGAACATCAGCGTCGTCGCGCCGTTCGCGAGCGGGCCGTACAGAATATAGGTGTGGCCGGTGATCCAGCCGACATCGGCGGCGCACCAATAGATGTCGCCCTCGTGATAATCGAACACCAGCTCATGCGTCAGGCTGGCCCAGGTGAGATAGCCGCCGGTCGTGTGCAGCACGCCTTTCGGCTTTCCGGTCGATCCGGAGGTGTAGAGGATGAAGAGCGGGTCCTCGGCGCCCATCTCCTCGCACGCGCAATCGGCCGGCGTCTCGCCGCAACCCTCGGCGTAGGAGATGTCGCGCCCGCCGAGCATCGGCACGTCGGCGCCGGTGCGCTCCACGACCAGAACGGTGCGCACGTCGGGGCATTTTTCCAACGCCTGATCGGCGTTGGCCTTCAGCGGGACGGTCCGGCCGCCGCGCACACCCTCGTCCGCGGTGATCAGGAAGCGGGAGTCGCAGTCGAGGATGCGCCCCGCCAGGCTCTCCGGCGAGAAGCCGGCGAACACGACCGAATGCACCGCGCCGATCCGCGCGCAGGCGAGGATCGCGAAGGCCGCCTCCGGGATCATCGGCAGATAGATCGTCACCCGGTCGCCACGCTTCACGTCGCGCGCCTTCATGATATTGGCGAAACGGCTGACCTCTTCGTGCAGCTGTTTGTAGGTGAAGGTCCGCGCCTCGCCGTCCGGGTCGTCCGGCTCCCAGATGATCGCGACCTGATCGCCGCGCGTTTCCAGATGCCGGTCGACGCAATTATGGCAGGCGTTCAGCACGCCATCGGCGTACCAGCTGATATGCAGATCCTTCAGGTCCCAGGAGACGTCGGAGACCTGGGTGGGCGGGGCGAACCAGTCCAGCCGCTGCGCCTGGTCGGCCCAGAAGCCGTCCGGGTCCTTGCGCGCGCGCTCCGCCAGCTCGCCATAGCGGGCGGCGTTGACATGGGCGCGCGCGGCGGCGGCCGCGGGCGGCGCGATGATGCGGTCGGTCATTATGGTCTGTCCCTGGCGTTTCCGCCGGGGAGTCTAGCCGCCGCCGTCCCGGCGCCAAGAGTGCAGGGCTGCGCGGTTCAGCGGCCCGCCGTGGTGGGCGCCAGCGCCTTGAAGCGGACCAGCTTGAACGGCGGCCCGGCCGGCGGCATGTGGGCGTGGCTGGCCCAGCCGCGATACAGGCCGTTTGCGGCGAAATAGACATAGCCGTCGCCGCCCACCGTCAGCCCGTCGGGCCAGTCGATCAGCGCATCGTCCTGCACCAGCACGCGATAGGCCCCGTCCGGGGTCGTCACGCCGATCCCGCGCGCGCCGACATCGGCGACATAGACATTGCCGGCGTCGTCGATCGTGATGCCGGCGCTGGGCGCCTTGTCGCCATAGGGTTCGACCCGAGCGGCGAGCGCATCCTCGCTGAGCGTTTCGTCCAGAAGATCGTCGACGCGCACGCGCCACAGCGTCGCGCCGGTCATCGCGCCGTAATAGACCCACTCCTCGTCCGCATCGATCGTGATCGGATTGACGCCGCTGCGCATCGGAACGAGTTCGCCGTTCTCGTCGCGCCCCTGGGCGAGCGGAATGCCGTCGATCGGCGCGTCGATGTCCTCGGGCGAAACCGACGGATGGCCGATCAGCACCCGGCGCAGCGTTCCGCTTTCGACGTCGAGGACGTCCAGCGAGGCGCCTGCGCCCGGATTGGAAATGATGACCGCGCCCTTGCCGAGGGCGAGCGCCATGTCGTTCAGGAAACTGCCCGGCGCTTCCACTTCGATCGTGCGCACGAGGGCGCCGGTCTTCGCGTCGACGATATAGAAGGCCTTTCCGCCGGGGCCGGGCATGCCGGACAGCATCCAGACCTGGCCGTTGCCGTCGGCGCGCACGCTGAGCACGCGCTGCATGTCCGCCCCGGTCTCCGCCGGCGGGAAGGGCGCGACCGCGCCGTCCGGGCTGACGATGACGCCGATGGAGTCGGATTCGTAGGACGGATGGGCGCTGATCACGACAGCGCCGTCTTCGGTCACGGTCAGATTGCCCGGCCCGACCGGCAAATCCGCCAGGATCTCCATTTCGGGCGCGTCCTGCGCCAGCGCGGGGCCAAGCGGCAGCGCGGCGGCGGCGAGTATGGCGGCGGCGATGCGAGCCTGCATGACGATCCTCCCGGCGTGTCTCGCCGGCGGGGCGGCCGGCGGCGTTTCCGGCAGTCTATGCGGGGGCCGGCGCCGGGACCAAGCCGGCGGGACCGCACAAGATTGTCAGCACAAAAAAGAACGGCGGGCCGAGGCCCGCCGTTCCGGTACGTCTTGCGTGTGACCGCTTCTAGAACCGGGCTTTGACGCCCAGGAAGTAGCGGCGGCCCAGCGTGTCGTAGAACCCGCCGCTGGTCGCACCCTGGCCCGAAGAGGGCAGGCTGTAACCGGTCGGGTCGATACAACCCAGGGCCTCGGCCGCGGTGTCGCACACCGCCGACAGGTCGGTGCCGTACGGACGGCCCGCGGAGGCCGCGGTGATCGCCGGATCGGTGCCGAACAGGTTGTTGACGCCGCCGCGCAGAGACCACGTTTCGTTCAGATCCCAGTTAAAGGACAGGTCGAAGATGTCGTAGCTCTCCACTTCGAGCGAGGTGCTCGGCGTGTAGGACAGGATACGTCCGGCCCCGCCCGCGGCGACACGTTCGTTGTTCTCGATGATCGCGTTTTGCTGCGCGATATCGGTGCCAACCACGCTCGGCAGGTGCCGCCAGCGCAGGCTGACAGACTTGTTGTCGAGGAAGTAGCTGAACGTGCCGAACAGACGGTAGTCGTACGCGCCCGGGTTGGTGCCGGCCAGCGTCGGGCCGAGCGAGCCGGCCCAGTCGATCTCGACGTCGAGATCAAGCGGGGACTGCTTGGTCCGGTAGTAGTCCAGGACGGACGCCTGCAGGTTCAGGCCGAGGCCGCCCGGCAGGCCGAGGCCCACATCCTCGAACTGGCTGGTCCAGTTCAGAGCGACGTCGACGCCCGAGGTCTCGATCGTGGCCTGGTTGTCCCAGGCGACGAAGATGTTATCCGGACCGCCG
>CAJXKJ010000083.1 GCA_913055605.1 uncultured Euryhalocaulis sp.
GGGGCGCTGGACCGGCTGGCGGATCTGGCCTCCGACCAGGGCGCGTTTTCCCGCGCGGCGCGCGAGCTGATCGCCGATCTGGATCTGGGCGAGGAGCTGGGCGCGGAGGAAGACGAGGAGGAGGACGAGGAGTCCGCCCCCGACGATTCCGACGAGAACGAGGGCGACAGCCCCGACCAGGACGACGAGAGCGGCGAGTCCCCCGACGACAACGAGGGCGACCAGGAACAGGAGCAGCAGCAGGGCGAGGAACAGGAGCAGGAAGGCTCCATGGAAGAATCGGTCATGCAGATGGAGGAGATTGCCGATGAAGGCGATCAGCCCCAGTCGCGCCGGCCGCGCTTCGCCGACGGACCGCCCGCCGAGGATTATTCGGTTTTCACCACCGCGCACGACGAGACCGCGGAGGCGGAGGATCTGTGCGCGCCGGAGGAGCTGCTGCGCCTGCGCTCCTATCTGGACCAGCATTTGCGGCCGCTAAGCCATGTCGTGGCGCGGCTGGCCAACCGGCTGCAGCGGCGGCTGCTGGCGCAGCAGCGGCGCGGCTGGGTGTTCGACCTGGAGGAGGGGCTGCTGGACACCGCGCGGCTGACGCGCGTGCTGACCGACCCGATGCAGCCGCTGAGCTTCAAGCAGGAGACCGAGACCGAATTCCGCGACACGGTGGTGACGCTGCTGCTCGATAATTCCGGGTCGATGCGCGGGCGGCCGATCATGGTCGCGGCGGTGTGCGCCGACATTCTGGCGCGCACGCTGGAGCGGTGCGGGGTGAAGGTGGAGATCCTGGGCTTCACCACGCGGGCCTGGAAGGGCGGGGAGAGCCGGACCGACTGGCTGGCCGCCGACCGGCCGGCCAATCCCGGGCGGCTGAACGATCTGCGCCACATCATCTACAAGCGGGCGGACGCGCCGTGGCGGCGCGCGCGGGCCAATCTGGGCCTGATGATGCGCGAGGGCCTGCTGAAGGAGAATATCGACGGCGAGGCGCTGCTGTGGGCGCACCGGCGGCTGATGGGCCGGCCGGAGGCGCGGCGCATCCTGATGGTGATTTCCGACGGGGCGCCGGTGGACGATTCCACGCTGAGCGTGAATTCGGGCGCCTATCTGGAAAAGCATCTGCGCGAAGTGATCGACTGGATCGAGACCAAGTCGGAGGTGGAGCTGGCGGCGATCGGCATCGGGCACGACGTCACGCGCTGGTACAAGAAATCCGCCACCATCGTGGACGTGGAGCAGCTGGGCGGGGCGATCATCGACCAGCTGGCCAGCCTGTTCGGGGACGAGGCGCATCCGGGCGCGATGCGCGTGCCGCCGCACAGCCATACCGGCGGCCCGCCCGCCAGCGGGGCGAGCGGCAAGCTGGCCTGGTCCTGATCCGGTGAGCGTGCGCCTGTTCGCGGCCGTCACCCTGCCCGAGGATCTGGCGGAGCGGCTGACCCAGCTGATGCAGGGCGTGCCGGGCGCCAAATGGCGGCCGCAGGAGAATTTGCACCTGACGCTCGCGTTCTTCGGCGACATCAACGAGGCGGTCGCGCGGGAGCTGGACGCCGAACTGGAAGAGGTGCGCGCCCAGCCGTTCGAGATCGCGCTGAAGGGCACGGGCGTGTTCGGCGGGGCCGATCCGCACGCGCTGTGGATGGGCGCGACGCGGCCGCCGGAACTGCTGCAGCTGAACAAGGCGTGCCTGAAGGCGGCGCGGCGCGCGGGGGTGGAGACCGAAAAGCGCGCCTATGCGCCCCATGTCACGCTGGCCTATCTGAGGGACCCCGACCGGGACCGGCTGGCCCGGTTCGTCCAGCGCACGGCGCTGTACGAGACGCCGGCGTTCCGGGTGACGAGTTTTTCGCTGTTCTCCTCCTGGTCCGGAAAGAAGGGGCCGAACGATTATGTGGAGGAGGCGGTCTATCCGCTGAATTGATGGACGCGCTGCTGGAGCAATTGCTGGCGGCGGAGACCACGGTGTGGGAGGCGCTGCGCACAAGCGACGCGGCGGCGGACCGTGCGGCGCTGGCGGACGATTTCCTGGGCGTGTCGCCCGCGGGCTTTTCCGGACCGGCCGAGCACGCCGCGGCGCTGACGGCGGGGCCGGCCGTTTCGCGATACCGGCTGGAGGAGGCGCGCGCGATGGCGCTGGGCGAGGAGTACGGCCTGATCGCCTATCGCGCGGACTATCAGCGGCCGGGCGGAACGGCGGAGGAGAGCATGTATGTCGCCTCCGTCTGGCGGCGCCGGGACGGGGGCTGGGCGAACGTGTTCAGCCAGGACACGAAGGCGTCGGACGCGCAGTTGCCCTGAGGCGCGGTCAGGCCGCGGGACCGGCGGCCTGCGCCCCCGCCGCGCCATAGCGGGCGGCGACTTTTTCCAGACCGGCGAGCATCGGGCCCGCTTCCGCTTCGGCGGATTCGGCGTGATCCAGCGCCCAGCGCACCGCGCGCGCATGCACCGCGAGCGGGTGGGCGGGGCGGTGCGCGGCGTCCAGCAGCGCGTCGCCCAGCAGGCCGAGGCTGGCGGTGACCTGAAGCAGGACCGGCCACTGGAACGGCGTGGCGACGCCGGCCAGCCGCTCGGCGTGCTCCAGCACGCAGAACACCTCGTCCCGCGTCAGGTCGCGGGCGCCTGCGGCCTCCACGATGGCCTCGATCTCCCCCAGCGACTCGCGGACGCCTTCCATGGCCACGTCGCGGCATTCCTCCAGCGCCTCGGCGGCGCCGGCGAGCGCCTCGGACCGGGTCTTGCCGCCGGGTTCGGTCAGCAGGGTGCGCAGCCGCGGCTCCGGCCAATGGTATTTCACGGCGCTCATGCGCGTGTTCTCCGCAATTGATCGTCAGCGATGTCGGGGGCCGCGTCGGGGTCCGGCGCCGGCGCGTCTTCGTCGGTCACGCGGCGGGCCGGAGCGGTGTCTTCCAGATCGTGGAAGCGGCGGTCCGGGCCGATATAGACCGAGCTTTCGAGATGGGGCCGCTTAGACGCGGCGGACCAGACGATGTGGTCGTACAGAACTTTGGGCGAAAACGGCTTGCGCACGATGCAGTTCGCGCCGCAATCGCGGCTGGTCGCGACGTTGCGCATCTGGGTATAGCCGGACAGCAGCATCACCGGCATGAAGCGGAGGATTTCCTCCGGCCGGCGGCGGATCCAGTGCACGAGGTCATAGCCGGACATGTCGGTCAGGCGCGCCTCGACGATGCACAGATCGACCGGGGTCTTGCGCAGGAATTTCTGGGCCTCGTCGCCGGAGCGCGCCTGATACTGGGTGCGCAGGCCGAAGCCGCGCAGCATCTGACGGGTCAGGGTCAGCGAATACTGATCCCTGTCGACGACGAGAGCGGACACATTATCGAAGTTGAGACGAGGCTCCGCCATATCGTTCCCGGCTCTGTCGGCCGATTTTGCCGTTGGGAACCAGACTATTAGCCCATGCTCGCCAACGCGCCGTTAAGCAGGCGCGGCGAAGTGCGGGCCGGCGGTAAAGGTGTGGTTAGGATTTGCGGGCCGGCCCAGGCCAGGCTCAGGCCAGGCTCAGGCCAGGCTGGTCTCCGCCGCGCCGCGGCCCATTCCCGAACCGATCAGGTGCCGGAAGCCTGTGACCTCTACGGACTCGAACAGGCCGGCTCTGGCGTAGGGGTCGTTTTCCGCCCAGGCGCGGACGCCGGCGTCGTCGTCGCATTTCACGACGAACAGACTGCCGATCATGGTCTGGCCGTCATCGGCCAGAAGCGGGCCGGCCGCGGCGATGGGCCAGGGCGCCGACTTGATCCATTCCAGATGCGCGGGGCGCGTCTGCATGCGCAGATCGCCGGCGTCTTTCCTGTCCCGGCAATAGATCGCCACGAGATCGGTCACGGTCACTCTCCTTCGCTTTTCAGGGGACGGGCCAAGAGCGCGTCGATGGCGGCGTCCACGCTCAGCCGTCCGTCCAGAACCGCATCCACGGCGCCGCAGATCGGCATGTCCACGCCTTCGCGCAGGGCGAGCGCCGCGAGCGCCGGCGCGGTGGCCACGCCCTCTGTCACCGCGCGGCGCGATCCCATGATCTGGTCCAGCGTCTGACCCTGACCCAGGGCGATCCCGGCGCTCATGTTTCGCGACTGGGGGCTGGAGCAGGTCAGCATCAGATCGCCCAGCCCGCACAGGCCGGACAGCGTCTCCAGCGAGGCGCCCATGGCGACGCCGAGGCGCGCCATCTCCGCGAAGCCGCGCGTCACCAGAGCGGCGTGGGCGCTCTTGCCGAGCTGCCGCCCCTCGGTGATGCCCGCGGCGATGGCCAGCACGTTCTTCACCGCGCCCCCGATCTCCGCGCCCACAAGATCGCGCGAGCGGTAGAGGCGGAAGGAGGGGATGGCGATGGCGTCCGCCAGCGCGGCGCCGAGGTCGGCATCCGCGCAGGCCAGCGTCACGGCGGTGGGCAGGCCGCGCGAGACGTCGGCGGCGAAGCTGGGACCGGACAGGACGGCGGCGCGGGCGTGCGGGATCTCGTCGGCCAGCACGTCGGCCATCAGTTTCAGCGATTTCTGTTCGATGCCCTTGGCGCACAGGACGATGGGCAGGCCGTCCGCGGCGTGGGCCGCGAATTGCGCCAGCACCGCGCGGGCATGCTGGGCCGGGGCGACCATCAGGACCGCGTCGCATGCGGCGAGGGCGGACAGGTCGCCGGTGGCGGTAATCCCGTCCTCCAGCGCCACGCCGGGCAAATAGACGATGTTTTCGCGCGAGGCCGCGATCGCCTCGGCGACCGCGGGCTCGTGCGCCCACAGGGTCACGTTGCGTCCGGCGCGGGCCAGGACCTGGGCCAGGGCGGTGCCCCAGGCGCCGGCGCCGATGACGCCGAAATTCTGCAAGCCGCTCATGCTTTCGGGCCCTTTCGCCCGCCGCCCATGGCGGGGTCGCTGGCGGCGCGTTCGGCGTCCAGCGGCCAGCGCGGGCGCGCCAGGGCGGACAGATCGTCCGCCATGCCGCGGCGCAGGCGCTCAGCCCCCGCCAGCGCGATCATCGCGGCGTTGTCGGTGCACCATTTCAGCGGCGGGGCGATCAGCGTGAAGCCGTTCACATGCGCGGCGAGGTCCAGCTTCGCCCGCACTTTCGAATTGGCGGCGACGCCGCCGGCGACGACGAGGCGGCGCGCGTCTTCCTCCAGGTCGGGGAACAGCTCGGCGAACATCCCCATCGCGGCCTCGGCGCGGTCCATCAGGATTATCGCGATGGTCTGCTGCGCCGCGGCGGCGAGGTCCGCCCGGTCCCGGTCCGTCGGGGCGTCGATTTCCTCCCAGGCGCGGAGGATGGCGGTCTTCAGGCCCGAAAAAGAGAAATCGCAATGGTCCGCGCCGGCGAAGGGGGCGGGCAGGCGGAAGCGGGCGGGATCGCCGTCCTGCGCCGCGCGCTCCACGGCCGGGCCGCCGGGGAAGCCGAGGCCCATGATCTTGGCGGTCTTGTCGAACGCCTCGCCCGCGGCGTCATCGATCGTGGAGCCGAGGCGGCGCGCCTTGCCCACATCTTCCACCGCCAGGAACTGCGTATGGCCGCCGGAGACCAGCAGGAGGAGATAGGGGAAGGGGCAGGGCGCCTCCAGCCGGGGGCTGAGCGCGTGGCCCTCCAGATGGTTCACCGCCACGAACGGCTTGCCGGCGGCGAGCGCGATGGCCTTTCCGGTCATCAGGCCGACCATGACCCCGCCGACGAGGCCCGGGCCGGCGGTGGCCGCCACGCCGTCCAGCGCGTCATAGTCCAGCCCGGCGCGCTCCATGGCCGTGCGGGTGACCGTATCCAGCACCTCCGCATGGGCGCGGGCGGCGATTTCAGGCACGACGCCGCCATAGGGAGCGTGGTCCTCAATTTGCGCACGCACGACGTCGGACAGGATTTCGGCCGCGCCGTCCGGCGACAGGCGCACCACGGCGGCGGCGGTTTCATCGCAGCTGGTCTCCAGCCCCAGCACGGTGAGGGACGCGGCGCCGGCGGCGCCGGCGTCTTGCCTTTGCGGTGCTGTGTCTGCGATAGGCGTCATCTCCCGCCTCGCTTACGGCCCGCCGGAACCGGATGCAAACCTCCTTCGCCATCGCCACGCGCGGCTCGCCTCTGGCGCTCGCCCAGGCGCGCATGACGCAGACCCTGCTGATGCACGCCCTCGGCGCGGACGAATCCGAGCGCGAGACGCGCTTTCCCCTGCGCGTGATGAAGACGACCGGCGACCGGATCCAGGACCGGCTGCTGGCCGACGCCGATGTGGGCGGCAAGGGCGCCTTCACCAAGGAGCTGGAGGAGGCGCTGCTGCGCGGGGACGCGGACCTGGCGGTGCATTCGCTGAAGGATCTGCCGACGCGCCTGCCGGACGGGCTGCACCTGGCCGCGGTGCTGGAGCGGGAGGACCCGCGCGACGTGCTGATCGCCGGCGGGGCGACGCGGCTGGCCGAGCTGAAAGAGGGCGCGGTTCTGGGCACCGCCTCCCTGCGCCGGGCGGCGCAGGCGCTGGCGCGGCGGCCGGACCTGACGGTCGTTCCCCTGCGCGGCAACGTCGATACGCGCCTGCGCAAGATCAAGGCGGGGGAGGCGGATGCGACGTTCCTCGCCGCCGCCGGCCTGCGCCGGCTGAACATGATGCATCTGGCCGAAGACCCACTGCCGACCGACGAGATGCTGCCCGCCGCGGCGCAGGGGATTGTCGGGATCGAGACCCGGCAGGGCGATTCCCGCGTGGCGGAGGCGCTGGCCTTGATCGATCACGAGGCGAGCGCCATCGCCGGGGCGGCGGAGCGCGGCTTTCTGGATACGCTGGACGGGTCGTGCCGCACGCCGGTCGCGGCGCTGGCCGAACTGCAGGACGGCGGGCGGATGCGCCTGCGCGCCGAGGCGATCACGCCGGACGGCAAGCGGGCCTGGCGGCGGGACGAGACGATCGATCTGGGCGGCGAACCGCGCCAGACGGCGCAGGCGCTGGGCGAGCGGTTCGGGCGCGAGATCCGGGACGAGGCCGGCGGCGCGCTGGACTGGCTGCACGAATGACCGGGGTGCTGGTCACGCGCGCCGAGCCGGGGGCGTCGCAGACCGCGCAGCGCCTGATCGACCTCGGCTATTCGCCCGTCATCGCGCCGCTGCTGGAAATCGCGACGGTTTCGGACGCCGAGGCGAAGCTGGACGGCGTGCAGGCGGTGCTGTTTTCCAGCCCGAACGGGGCGCGCGCCTTCGCCGACCTGACCGAACGCACCAATCTGCCCGCGTTGTGCGTGGGGGAAGCGACGGCGCGGGCGGCGCGCGAGGCCGGGTTCGACGATGTGCGGTCGGCCGGTGGGGACGGCGGCGATCTGGCGGCGCTGGCGCGCCTGACCCTGGACCCGGCGGGCGGGACGGTGCTGTGGGCGAGCGGGGCGCATGTGTCGACCGATCTGGGCGCGCTGCTGTCGGAGGGGGGATTCGCGGTGCGTCGCGCCGCGGTCTATCGCGCCGATTGCGCCGACTGCCTGCCGCCGGCGGCGCGGGAGGCGATTGCCGACCGGCGGATCGCGGCGGTGCTGTTCCATTCCGCCCGCGCGGCGCGGACCTTCGCAGAGCTGGCCACGGACGCCGGACTGGCGCATGCGGCGGCGGACCTGGCGGCGGTGTGCATCAGCGCGCGGGTGGCGGAAGCCGCCGGGGCGCTGGACTGGGGACACGTGGAAATCGCCGCCGCGCCGGACGAGGACGCGCTGCTGGCTGCGCTGGAGCGGGCCGCGGGAGCCGGGCGCGCTTGAGGCGGGCGGACGGGGCGCCCTACAAGGGATGCCGACGCGCCCATGACCGATCCCGATTCGCCCACCGATCCCAAGGACGCTGACGCGCCCGCCGCGCCGCCGGCCGACGACGACGCGCCCATCGACGCGGAGTTCGAGGAAGCGCCGCCCGAGCCCGAGCCCGAACCGCGCCGCAAATCCCCAATCTGGATGATCGCCGGCGTGGCCGCCGTGGTGCTGCTGATCGCGGCGGGATTCGTCGGGTCCTGGCTGACGGACGGATCGGACGAGGCGGACGCTGTTATTGCCGAGCAGGACACCGCGCCAGCGCCGGCTGCGGACACGCGCGCGCCGGGTCCGGACCTGTCCGCCATCACGGCGCGGCTGGACGCGCTGGAAAACGCGCCTGCGCCCGCGGCGCCGGAGCCCGCAGAGCCCGAAGTGACCGAGGCCGATCTGGCGGCGCTGCGCGAACAGATCGCGGATTTGCGCAGTACGCCGCCGGCCGAAGGGGCGGGCGGGCCCGACCCGGAGCTGGAGCGGCGGATCGCGGCGCTGGAGGGCGGCGCGCCGAACGCCGCGCGGACCCAGGACCGGCTGGACCGGATCGAGGACCGGCTGGCGGAAATCGCCG
>CAJXKJ010000084.1 GCA_913055605.1 uncultured Euryhalocaulis sp.
TGCTGGGCCTCGTCTGCGGCTCCGAGGGGCAACTGGGCGTGGTGACCGAGGCGACGCTGCGCATCCTGCGCAAGCCCGAGGGCGCGCGCCCGGTGCTGATCGGCTTCGACAGCAGCGAGGTGGCGGGCGCCTGCGTGTCCGACATCATCAAGGCGGGCGTTCTGCCGGTGGCGATCGAGTTCATGGACCGGCCCTGCATCCGCGCGACCGAGGATTTCGCCGGGGCGGGCTATCCCGATTGCGAGGCGCTGCTCATCGTCGAGGTCGAGGGATCGGAGGCCGAGATCGACGCGCAGCTTGCCCTGATCGAGGAGATCGCCCGCCGCCACGAGCCGGTGGAATTGCGCCAGAGCCGCTCGGCCGAGGAAAGCGCGGCGATCTGGAAGGGCCGCAAATCCGCCTTCGGCGCGATGGGGCAACTGGGCGATTACATGTGTCTCGACGGCACCATCCCGGTGAGTGCGCTGCCGCATGTGCTGGGTCGGATCGGCGAGATGAGCCGCGAGTTCGGCCTCGACGTGGCCAACGTGTTTCACGCGGGCGACGGCAACATGCACCCGCTCATCCTGTTCGACGCCAACAAGCCCGGCGACCTGGAGACCTGCGAGGCGTTCGGCGCGGAGATCCTCAAGCTCTGCGTCGAGGTGGGTGGCTGCCTCACCGGCGAGCACGGCGTGGGCATCGAGAAACGCGACCTGATGGCGCATCAATATGGCGAGGCGGACCTCGCCGCGCAGATGGACGTCAAGGACGTGTTCGATCCGAAATGGCTCCTGAACCCCGCCAAGGTGTTCCCGCTCGACGTGTCGGGCACCCGCCGCGCCGCCTGAAGCCTTGCCCCGGGGGCGCTGCCCCCGGACCCCCGGGATATTTCCAGCCAGAAGAAGCAGCAATGACACCTGAAACAGAGGCGGACCTCGCCGGGATCATCAAGCAGGCCGAGGGCCCGCTGCGCGTCGAGGGCGGCGGCACGCGCCCCATCGGCGGCGCATCCAATGGCGCGCGGCTCTCGACTGCCGCGATGACCGGGATCGAGACCTACGAGCCCGGCGCGCTGACCCTCGTGGTGCGCGCGGGCACGCCGGTGGCCGAGGTGGAGGCCGCGCTGCCGGCCGAGCTGCGCAGACGCGCCGCTTTGGTGCGGGTCACGACCTCCCCCAGCTCCGGCGCGTCGGCGGCGATCGGCGACGCCTGGCGGCGGCCGAGCGTGGGCGTGGTGGACGAGGGCGCGGACGACGCCCAGCCCCTGCTGTCCGACCTGTATTATCTGGAGAAGGCGCTGGGCCCGTTCGCGGATGCGCGGCGCGGCCGGATGGAGGATTTCCTGGACCGCCCGCCCGGCGTGATCGCGCTGGTCGACGGGGCGGGCAGCGCCAATTCCGGCGCGCTGATGTCCTATGTCCGCGACGGCGGGGTGCTGATCCGCTTCGCCGGGCCGCTGCTGTCGGCCGGGCGGGACGACCTGCTGCCGGTGCTGCTGCGCGAGGGCGGGCGCGATTTCGGCGGGGCGCTGGCCTGGGGCGAGCCGCAGCATCTGGCGCCGTTTGGCGAGACCAGCCCGTTCGCGGGCCTGGCGATTCAGGACGAGGTCACGGTGTCCCGCCAGGTGCTGGCCGAGCCGGAGGCCGATCTGGCGCAGAAGACCTGGGCGCGGCTGCAGGACGGCACGCCGCTGGTCACCGCCGAGCGCGAGGGGCGCGGCTGGCTGGTCCTGTTCCACGTCACCGCGGGGCCGGACTGGTCGACGCTGCCGCTGTCGGGCCTGTTCCCGGAAATGCTGGAGCGGGTGACGGCCTTCGCCGAGGGCGGCGCGGGGCCGGCGACCGAGACCGGCGCGGCGTGGCAGCCCGACCGGGTGCTGACCGCCGACGGCCGCCTGACGGCGCCGCCGCCGGAGGCCGAGGCGATCCCCGCCGCGGACTGGGAGACCGCGGTTCCGGACGCGCGCCATCCGCCGGGCCTGTACCGGCGCGGCGCGGCGCTGGAGGGGATGAACGTCGCCAATGCGGAATTCACAATGGAGCGGTTCCCGCGCGCGGCGGGCGTTGCGGTGGACGATTACGGCGCGCGGGCGCCGCGGGCGATGGCCGGGCCGTTCCTGATCCTGGCGATGCTGCTGCTGGTCGCCGATGCGATCGCGGCGCTGGTCCTGTCGGGCCGGGCGCGGGCGCTGCTGCGCCGGCTGCGGCCCGCGCCGGCGGGAGCTATCGCGGGTCTGGCGCTGGCCTTGCTGATCCTGCCCGACATGGCGCGGGCGCAGGCGGTGGACGCGCCGCCGCCGGACGGGGCGTTCGACGTGCGCCTGGCCTATGTGATGACCGGGGATTCGCGCGTCGACGAGATGAGCCAGGCTGGGCTGATCGGCCTGTCCTTCGAGCTGATCCAGCGCACGGCGGTGGAGCCGGCCGATCCGGTGGGCGTGAATCTGGAGCGCGACGAGCTGATCTTCTATCCGCTGATCTACTGGCCGATCACCGCAGACGCGCAGCCGCTGTCGCCCGAGGCGGCGGCGAAGCTGGACGAATATGTGCGCGCGGGCGGCACGGTTCTGATCGACACGCAGGACGCCGGCAGCCGGATCATGCAGGGCGGCGCCAGCGAGGCGATGCGCCGGGCGCTGGCCGGTGTGGACGTGCCGCCGCTGCAGCCGGTGCCGAAGGATCACGTGCTGACCAAGAGCTTCTTCCTGCTAGACACGTTTCCGGGGCGCTGGTCGGAGGGCAATGTCTGGGTCGAGGCCGATCCGGACTCCAACGCCCGCGACGGCGTGTCGGGCTGGGTCGTCGGCGGAAACGACTGGGCCGCGGCCTGGGCGGTGGACGCACAGGGCCGGCCCGTCGCGGCGCTGCCCGGCGCCGAGCCGCGCCAGCGCGAGTTCGCCTACCGGTTCGGCATCAACCTCGTCATGTACGTGCTGACCGGGAACTATAAGTCCGACCAGGTGCACGTGCCGGCGCTGCTCGAACGGCTGGGGCAATAGATGTCGGTCGGCCTCGCCTTCGAACCCTTCGTGCCGCTGTGGATGCTGGGCGGCGCCGCGGCGCTGGCCATGCTGTTCACGGTGATCGCCTTCTTCGCGCGGGTGCGCGGGACGATCCTGCGCGCGCTGGCGGTGATCGCGCTGGCGGTCGTGATCGCCAATCCGATCATCGTGCGGGAAGAGCGCGAGCCGCTGCCCGACGTTGCGGTGCTGCTGGTCGACCGGACCGAGAGCCTGGGCGTGGAGGGACGCGAGGCGGAGGCCGAGCGCACGGCCGAGCGCATCCGCAGCCAGATCGAAGCCGATCCGACGCTGGAGCTGGTCGAGGCGGAGATTCCGCGCGGCGAGGACGGCACGCGCCTGTTCGAGGCGCTGTCGCGCGCCCTCGGCGAGGCGCCGCGCGACCGGCTGGCCGGGGTGTTCGCGGTCACCGACGGACAGGCGCACGACGCGCCGGAAAATCCCGAGGCGATGGCGCTGGGCGCGCCGCTGCACACGGTCGTCATCGGCGATCCGGACGCCGCCGACCGGCGGCTGGAGATCGTGGAGGCCAGTGAATACGGCATCGTGGGCGAGCGCACGCGCTTCGCCATCCGGGTCGACGATCCGCGCGCGCCGCAGGGCTCCATGGCGCGGGTGACGCTGTCGCTGGACGGCGGCGAGCCGTTCGCGGCCAGCGTGCGCATCGGCGAGGAAAGCCGCGTCGAATTCGAAATCCCGCACCGCGGGCCGAACGTAGTGGAGATCATCGCCGAGCCGGGTGATGACGAGCTGACGCTGGCCAATAACCGCGCGGCGCTGTCGGTCACAGGCGTGCGCGACCGGCTGCGCGTGCTGCTGGTCACCGGCCAGCCGCACCAGGGCGCGCGCGACTGGCGCAATCTGCTGAAATCCGACCCGACGGTGGACCTGGTCCATTTCACCATCCTGCGGCCGCTGACCAAGCAGTTCGCGACGCCGACCAACGAGCTGGCGCTGATCGAATTCCCGACGCGCCAACTGTTCGTCGACAAGCTGAGCGAATTCGATCTGGTGATCTTCGACCGCTACGAGCAGGACGAGCAGGTCCTGCCGAGCGCGTATCTGGACAATGTCTCGCGCTATGTGGAGGCGGGCGGGGCGCTGCTGATCAATGTCGGCCCGCCGTTTGCCGGGGACAATTCGCTGTCGCGCACGCTGCTGGCCAGCGTGCTGCCGGCGCGGCCGACCGGCGAGGTCTATGAGCAGGGCTTCCGGCCGGAGGTCAGCGAGGTCGGCCAGAAACATCCCGTCACGCGCGGCCTGTCGCCCGGCGAGGGCGAGCCGCAATGGGGGCCGTGGTTCCGCGTGGTGGAGGCCGAGCCGCTGTCCGGACAGGCGCTGCTGGAGGGCCCGCAGGAAGAGCCGCTGCTGCTGCTGGACCGGGTCAATGAGGGGCGGGTGGCGCTGCTGCTGTCCGATCAGGCCTGGCTGTGGGCGCGCGGCTATGAGGGCGGCGGGCCGCATGTGGAGCTGTTCCGCCGCCTGTCGCACTGGCTGATGAAGGAGCCGGAGCTGGAGGAGGAGCGGCTGACCGCCGACATCACCGCCGGCAACGTGATCGCGCGCCTGACCACGATGGCGGACACGCCGCCGGGCGGGGTGATGCGCAGCCCGGCCGGGGTCGAGACGCCGCTGACTTTCCGGCCCACCGGACCCGGCATGTTCGAGGCCGAGACCGAGGCCGACGAGACCGGCCTGTACCAGTTCACCGCGGGCGACCTGACCGCCATCGCCGCGTCCGGCCCGCTGAACCCGAAAGAGTTCAGCGATCTGCGCGCCACCGGCGACATCGTGCGCCCGGCCGTGGAGGCGAGCGGCGGCGGGGTGTTCATCGCGCGCGACACCGGCCTGCCGCAGATCCGCCGCGTGCGCGCGGGCAACGAGACCGCGGGACGCGACTGGGCCGGGCTGATCCGCAACGAGCGGTCGGTGACGCGGGAGCGGATCACGACGCCGGCGGCGCCGGCGCTGCTGCTGGCCGCCATCGTGCTGGCCCTGCTGGGCGCGGCCTGGCGGCGCGAGGGCGTCTAGGCTCTCTCTTTTTCTCTCTCAGTCGAGACAGGTCTGGCGGGCGAGCGCGGCCTCGCCGCGCGAGGCTTCGGTCTCGTAGAGGATCGCCGCGCCGTCCGGGCCATAGGCGACGGCCTCGGCCTGGGGCATGCGCAGTGTCGCGATCTGCTGGAAATCCGCGCCGCGCCGCCATTGCGTCTGATCGGCGAGGCGCGACGCGGCGTCCGGCGCGGCGAGGTCGAGGGCGAATTCCGCCGCGCCGGCATAGGTGAGCACGACGAAGCGGGACCCGTCCGGCGCGATGTCCATTCCGGTGGCGAGCAGGCGGCGCCAGCTGCCGCCCGTCATCACCGCCTCCAGATCGAGCGTTCCCATGAGCGCGAATTCCTGATCGCCGCCGGCCGCGATCTGTCTGGCGTCCAGACGGTAGAGGCGGGACTGGCCGTCCTCCCCCTTGGTCAGGACGAAGAGGTCGCCGGTGCGCGGGTGAACGGCCGCGGCCTCCGCATTATGGGCGCCGTCGGGATAGGTCGCGGTCACCGAGGCGTGGAGGGGGACGCTGTCGGTCAGGGCCGCCGGCTCCTCCACCACCGCGATGCGGACATAGGGGCGGAAGCCGACATTGTCGCCGATGTCGGCGATGAAGAGGCATCGGGATTCGCCGCACGGGCCGGCGGACAGATCCTCCGTATCGAAGGCGAGCAGGCCGGAGATGCGCATGGCGTGCGCGTCTGTCCCTTCGGACGTGGTGACATAGAGATTCCCGAGGTCGCCGGAATCGTTGACGTGATAGAGCCGGTCCGGATGGGCGGGCGTCCATTCCATGCCGCTGGCCTCCGACACCTGGCTTGTGTCCAGCAGGCCGATCCGCTGCGGCGCCGACCACGCCGCGCACAGGCCGGACGCGGCGGCGGGCGCCGCGGCGGCGGTCAGGCAGGCGAAGGCGGCGGCGGAGGCGACGGACGGTCGCAGCGTCATGGCTCCGGTTCTATGCGCGCCGCCGCAGGCTCGCAATCGCGCCGATATGTCCGCGATTGCGGCGCTTTGCTTTCGGGCGCGCGAGGCTCCATTCTTGCGCCGGACCGGATGAAGGACCGGACCGTTCGCGCATGACCGATTCCGCCCCCGCCCCCAAAGAGACCGAACGCCCGCGCGCGGCCCTGTCGCGGCGGATGTGGCGATTCTATCTGGCGCCGCGCTGGCGGTTGCTGGCCGTCTCCATGGCGCTGATGGCGGTGACGGCGGCGGCGATCACCTCCTATCCCTTCCTGGTGCACTGGGCGGTGTCCCTGTTCGCAGCAGGCGACGACCGGGTGATCTGGCTGGCGCCGCTGGTCATGGTGGCGGCGGCGACGATTTCCGGCGTGGCGCTGTACCTGCAGGTCGTGCAGACCAACCGGCTGGCGCTGGAGAGCGCGCGCGATCTGCAGGCCGACATGTTCGACAGTCTGCAGGGGGCGGACATTTCGCGCCTGGCGGGGGAGGCGGCGGGCAGCCTCGTCTCCCGCTTCGTCAACGACATCAATGTGGTGCGCGAGGCGCTGCTGCGCACGGCGAATAATCTGGTGCGCGACACGCTGACCGTGATCGGGGCGGTGTTCGCGCTGTTCTGGTCGGACTGGATGCTGGCGATCCTGGTCCTGTTCGCCTATCCGCTGGCCGCCGTGCCGGTGATCAATCTGGGCAAGAAACTGCGCCGGGTGTCGGCCGACGCGCAGGCCCAGATGGGCGAGGTCAGCGGCTTTCTGGAAGAGAGCCTGTCGGGCGCGCGCATGGTGAAGGCCTATGGGCTGGAGGCGCAGGAGCGCGGCCGCGCGCGCGCGGCGTTCGACCAGCGGCTGGACCTTGGCCTGTCGCTGGCGCGCAGCCGCGCGGGCGTCGATCCGATCCTGGAGGTCGCGGGCGGGGTCGCGGTGGCCGGCGTGCTGGCCTTTGGCGGCTGGCGCGCGACGACCGGGGCGACAAGCTTTGCCGACCTCGCCAGCTTCCTGATAGCCATCGTGGTGATGGCGCCGCGCGTGCGCGCCATCGGCACGCTGAACGCGGTGATGCAGGAAGGCTTCGCGGCGCTGGAGCGCGTGTTCGCGGTGATCGATGAAAGCCCCGCGATTCAGGACGCGCCGGACGCGAGGCCGCTGGCCGGGGTGCGGGGGCGGGTGACGCTGTCCGGCGTGACGTTTGGCTATGGGGACAGCGCGCCGGCGCTGGAGGACGTGTCGCTGGAGGCCGAGCCGGGGGAGACGGTGGCGCTGGTCGGGCCGAGCGGGGCCGGCAAGTCCACCGTGCTGAACCTGATCCCGCGCTTTTACGACGTGCAAAGCGGGCAGGTCTGCGTGGACGGACAGGATGTGCGCGGCGTGACGATGGAGAGCCTGCGCGCCGCGATGGCGCTGGTCAGCCAGGACGTGACGATCTTCGACGCGACGGCGGCGGAGAATATCGGCTTCGGCAAGCCGGGCGCGAGCCGGGCGGAGATCGAGGCGGCGGCGCAGGCCGCGGCGGCGCACGATTTCATCGCCGCGCTGCCCGGCGGCTATGACGCGAAGCTGGGCCCGCGCGGCAACCGGCTGAGCGGCGGGCAGCGCCAGCGCATCGCGCTGGCCCGCGCCTTTTTGAAGGACGCGCCGATCCTGCTGCTGGACGAGGCGACCAGCGCGCTGGATTCCGAGAGCGAGCGGCAGGTGCAGGCGGCGCTGGAGAAGCTCTCCGCCGGGCGCACGACCATCGTGATCGCGCACCGCCTGTCCACCGTGGCGCGCGCCGACCGCATCTATGTGTTCGATCAGGGCCGTGTGGTGGAGACGGGGCGGCATGCAGAGCTGACCGCGCGCAAGGGGCTGTACGCCCAGCTGGCGGCGCTGCAGTTCCGGGAGAGCCCGGCTGCGTGACCGGCTTCCCTTCCCCCCCCTCCGTGGGGGAAGGGCAATCGGCTCCGGCATGCAAAGCATGCCGTTCGAGCCGATGGGATGAGGGGGCGGTGATGTCTGCGCCTTGCTGGAAACGCCCCCTCACCCCTTCGGCCTCGAAACACTGCGCGTTTCGCCCGGCTGCGCCGGTCAGGCCGAAGCCCCTCTCCCACGAGGGGAGAGGGGGCGCCTAGAGCCGCGTGTCGACGCCCGCCATTTCGGCGGCGGCGTTCAGGCGGGTGGGGGGGAAGTCGTCCAGCGGG
>CAJXKJ010000085.1 GCA_913055605.1 uncultured Euryhalocaulis sp.
ACCATTTCCCAGGCGTCTTCCTGCGCCATGAGAATCCCCTGATTTCGCGGCGGACGCGTCCCGCCACTTTTGTGGCGAGGGACTATGAGGCCTGCCGGGTTTCCAGACAGTTAGCGGCCGGTTGACCGGCCGAAGGCTCCGGGCCAGCTTCGAGCGCACGGACAAGGGGAGCAGGCATGGCGGTCAAGACATCGGGGCACGAGCACTGGTCCTCCCGCTTTGCGTTCCTGATGGCGGCCATCGGGTCTTCGGTCGGGCTCGGCAATCTGTGGCGGTTCTCGTCGGAGGCCGGGGCGCACGGGGGCGGGGCCTTCATCCTGGTCTATCTGGCCTGCGTCCTGCTGATCGGGGCGCCGGTGCTGATCTGCGAATACGCCATCGGCCGGTCGAGCGAGCGGGCGAGCGCGGTGCAGAGCGTGACCGACGTGGCGCGGCGCAGCGGCGTCAGCCCGAACTGGAGCCTGCTCGCCTGGCTGGGCATGGCGGCCGGCTTCATGATCGTCTGCTTCTACAGCGTCGTGGCCGGCTGGGTTCTGGCCTATATCCCGAAATTCCTGCTGGGCGCGTTCAACAACCAGCCGCCCGAGGCCATCGCGGCGCAGTTCGGCGAGCTGAACGCCAGCGTCGGGCAGGAGCTGATCTATTTCACGATCTTCATCGCCATCACCGCCTGGTTCGTGTCGCGCGGGGTGAACGAGGGGATCGAGTGGGCGGCGAAAATCCTGATGCCGCTGTTCTTCCTGCTGCTGGTCCTGCTGTGCGCCTATTCGCTGGCGACCGGGGCGGCGGGCGAGGCGCTGGCCTGGATGTACCGGCCCGATTTTAGCGAGCTGAACGCCGAGGTGGCGGTGAGCGCGCTGGGGCAGGCGTTCTTCTCCATCGGCATCGGCAGCGCGATCATGATCACCTACGGGTCCTACATCACGCGCGAGACGAACATGCCGGAGTCCGCGGCGATCGTGGCGCTGAGCGACACGACGGTGGCGGTGGTGGCCGGGATGGCGATCTTCCCCATCGTGTTCGCGCACGGGCTGGAGCCCAATGGCGGGGCGGGCCTGTTCTTCCAGACCCTGCCGGTGGCGCTGACCGGGGCGCCGGGCGGCAATCTGATCGGCGCGGGCTTCTTTATCCTGGCCTTCTTCGCGGCGCTGACCTCCGCCATCTCGCTGCTGGAGGTCACGACGGCCTGGGCGGTGGACAAGACCGGGTGGAGCCGGCCGCGCGTGGTGATCGCGATCTGCGCCGCGATCTGGGTCCTGGGCGCGGGCTGCGCGGCGTCCGACACTCTGTTCGGCTGGCTGGACGCGGGCAGCGGGAAAATCCTGATGCCGCTGTCGGGCCTGCTGGGGGCGCTGTTCGTCGGCTGGCGGATGGACCGGGTGCTGCGCGAGACCGAGCTGGCCGGCGCGCCGGCGGCGGTTCGCCACACGCTGCTGTTCCTGATCCGCTTCCTGGCCCCGCTCGGGGTGTCCGCGATCCTGATCCTGGGCGCCCTGCAGCAATGGGCGCCGTCGCTCTACGGCGCGATCTTCCCGAGCTGAGCGGCGGCCTCGTCCGTTGCGCGGATCAGGCCGTCGACGATGCCGGGGTCCGAGGCGGCGTGGCCGGAATCCTCCGCGATCACCAGTTTCGAGCCGGGCAAGGCGGCGTGCAGGCGCCAGGCCGCGCGCGGCGGGGTCAGGACGTCGTAGCGGCCGTTGACGATCCAGCACGGGATTCCGGTCAGGCGGTGCGCGTCCTCCAGCAGCTGGCCGTCGCGCTCCAGGAAGCCGTTATTGATGAAATAGTGCGCCTCGATCCGGGCGAAGGCGTCGACATAGGCGTCGTCGTTGAAGGCGGGCGGGCGCGCCGCGGGGCCGCCGATGGAGAGGAGGTCGCCCTCATATTGAGACCAGGCGCGCGCGGCCTGGCTGCGCACGACCGGATCGTCGCCGGTGAGGCGTTTGTGGAAGGCGGCGATGAGGTCGCCGCGCTCGTCCTCCGGGATGGGCGCGACGAGGCGCTCATAGGCGTCGGGGAAGAGGCGGCTGGCGCCGTCCTGATAGAGCCAGTCCATCTCTTCCTTCGTCAGCAGGAAGACGCCGCGCAGGATGAGAGCCGACACCCGCTCGGGATGTTTCTCCGCATAGGCGAGCGCCAGGGTGGAGCCCCAGGAGCCGCCGAAGACGGCCCATTTCTCCACGCCCGCCATTTCGCGCAGGCGCTCGATATCCGCGACGAGGTCCCAGGTGGTGTTCTGATCCAGCGAAGAGAAGGGGCGGCTGCGCCCGCAGCCGCGCTGGTCGAACAGGGTGACGCGCCAGCGCGCCGGGTCGAAATAGCGGCGCATCCAGGGGTTTGCGCCGCCGCCCGGGCCGCCGTGCAGGACCACGGCGGGGACGCCGTCGGCCGCGCCGACCTGTTCCCAGTAGATTTCGTGGCCCGCGCCGACAGGAAGCCAGCCGGACAAATCTGTCTCAATGGGCGGATAGAAGCTAAGGCGGGGCTGTTCGTGCATCAGGCGAATACGCGCACGGCAGGGTTGCTTAAACAAGACTGGAACTGTTTGGTTTTCATGGGATTATAGACGGTGGGCCTCGCGCCCGCTGGTGGGAGACAGTCTTTTGGGCCTCGTATCGATGCGAAACCTGCGATTCGCGCCTGTGGTGCTCGCGCTTGCGATCATCGGACCGGGCTGCGCGACGGTGAGTTTCGACGGTCGCCAGGCCGCCCGTCCAGAACAATCGGCGCTGTACGACGCCAGCCAGGCGGTGAAAACCGAATTCGCCGAAGAGGGCTGGGGCCTGCGCGACGAAGAGCCGGGGATGGCCCGGCGCTTTACCGCGATGCTGATGCGCGGGATCAGCGACGAACCCGAACAGACCCCGGTGGACATTTATGTCGCCGCGCTGCCCGAGGCGCCGGCGGCGCGCGCGGCGCAGGCCGCGACCGATCTGGACACCGCGCAGGCGCTGGTGCTGGCGGCGAACGCCGCGGCGGCGAGCGCCCGGGCGCAGGCGCCGGATGCGCTGAGCGCCGACGCCGATCTGGCGGCGACCGAAAGCGCGGCGCAGACCGCGCTGCGCGGGGCGCGCTTCTTCGCCAAGGTGATCGACCGGCTGGAGCCGGAGCTGCAGCCGGTGCAGATCGAACAGCTGACCGCGCGGCAGGCGGATCTGGACGCGCTGGCCAAGACGCTGGCCGGGCACGCCGACGCTTTCGCCGAGCGCCGCCGGGCGGCGTTCGCGGCCGCCAGCTAGGCGCCGGGCGCAGCGTCTGTAGAACAGCGGGCGTGGAGCCCGAACTTCCAAAAGGATTTCTGAGCGAGGCCGAAGGCGCGGCGCTGGAGCGCGCCGGGACGGCGTGCGGCCGTCTGGGCCCGCTGCTGGAGATCGGCGCCTATTGCGGCCGGTCCACCGTCTATCTGGGGCGGGCGGCGAAGGCGGCCGGGACGCGGCTGTATTCCATCGATCATCATCGCGGCTCCGAAGAGCACCAGCAGGGCTGGGCGTATCACGACGCGGAATTGTGGGACGACGAGGCCGGGGCGCTGGACACGCTGCCCGAGTTCCGGCGCACGATCCGCCGCTTCGGGCTTGAGAACTGCGTGGTCGCCATGGTGGGGCGGTCGGCGGAGATTGCGCGCGACTGGCGCACGCCGCTGGGCCTCGTCTTCATCGATGGCGGGCATACGATGCGGGCGGCGCTGGCCGACTGGCGCGGCTGGGCCGGGCATGTCGCGCCGGGCGGGATGCTGGCCATCCATGACGTGCTGCCCAACCCCGAAGACGGCGGGCGGCCGCCGCACGAAATCTATCTGCGCGCCAAGGCCTCCGGCCTGTTCGCGCCGGCGGAGCGCACCGGATCGCTGATGCTGCTGGAGCGGCTCTGAGGCGCGAAGAGGCCGCCGGCGGCGCTGAGACCGTAGAGGGCGTCGGCGGCCATGAGGGCGGCGCCGGCGGTCCAGCTCGGGCGCTCCAGCGGCCAGGGCTCATTGAGGGCGAACTGGCGGCCCATCCAGAGGCCGCCGGTTTCGTCCTGCATTTTGCCGGCGCAGGCGAGCAGATGGCGCGCCTCGTCGTCCCAGCCGATGGCGGCGCAGGCCAGCGCGAGCTCCGCGGTTTCGGCGGCGGTGGCCCAGGGCTCGGTGCCGATGCAGCGGCAGCCCTGTCCCGGCTCCACGAACTCGTCCCAGCGGGTGCGCAATTGCATCTGCGCCACGCGGCCGGTGAAGACGCCCGTGAGCACGGGATAGTACCAGTCCATCGCGTGCGCGGTTTTCGGCGCCCAGGTGCGGTCGAAGCGTTCGGGACAGTTCAGCAGCGCGCCGTGCAAAGCGGTGCGGGCGCGGGAATAGGCGTTGCAGTCCCGGCCCAGCGCGGCGGCGATGCGGATGGCGCAGGTCAGCGATTTGAAGATCGCGCAATTGGCGGCGAACAGGGAGTCGACGGCGGAGACGTCCTCCCCCGGAGCGGGCGCGGTCCAGACGATGTCGCCGTCCGGGGTCTGGAGGGACAGAGCGAAGTCGCAGGCGCGAAGAGCCATGGGGCCGAAGCGGCGCAGGGCGTCGCCGCCGGCGGCTTTCGCGAGCGCCCAGACGCCGACGGCGGTCCAGGCGGCGAAATTGGTTTCCTTCAGGCGCGGCGCGTCGGGCAGGAGGCGGCGATTGTCTACGTCCAGCGGGGCGGCGGCGCCCAGATCGTGCGTCCAGCCGCCATCGTCTTCCTGTGTTGCCGCAAGATGCTCGAAGGCGTGCGTGGCGGCGCCGATGCGGCCGGCCGCGATCAGGCCCATGGCGGACTCGGTCTGGCACCACGGGTCCCACAGGCCGGATTCGATCCAGGGGATGGACCCGTCGGGGCGCTGCAGCGCCTCGATCCAGTCGGCGGCGGCGGCGATGTCGAAGGGAAGGCTCATGCGGGTTTGCGGGCGTAGAGGACGAGGCTCTTGCCCATCAGCGGATTGAGCGCGGCCTCCAGCGCGCGGGTCAGCAGCGGGCGGTGTATCAGGTCCCATTCCAAGAAGCGGCGATACGCGGCGACCAGCCGGCTGTCCTCCCGCCGCCGCCACAGCGCGCATTGCAGCCACCAGTATGGGGCGTGCAGCGCGTGGGCGTGGCCGGAGCGGAATAGGCGGAAGCCGTGCGCGGCGAGCGCGCCGGTGAGCTGGCGCTTGCGGAAGATGCGGACATGGCCGCCCGGCGTCTGGGCGTAGCCGGGGGCGAGGCGCCAGCACAGCGCCTCCGGCCAGAAGCGCGGGACGCTGAGCGCGATCAGGCCGCCGGGGGAGAGCACGCGGTCCAGCTCCGTCAGGGCCCCATTCCAGTCCGGCAGATGCTCCAGCACCTCGCTGCACACGACGCGGTCGAAGGCGCCGTCGGCGAAGGGCAGGCGCGTCGTATCGGCGGCGGCCACAGCGCAGGGCGCCTGCGGCGCGATTTGCGCCCAGGACTCGCGGGCGGTGCGCACGTCGTCCAGCGACAGGTCGACGCCGACCGACAGGACGCCGGGCGACAAAGACAGCGCATGCGTATGGCGGCCGCGGCCGCAACCGGCGTCCAGAACGCGCATGCCGGGGGCCAGCGCCAGACGGTCCGGATCGACGGTCAGCATTCAGCTAAGGCCTGTTCGTACAGTTCAGTGCAAGCCTGGGCGTGGGCGGACCAGGAGAAGGTCTGGGCGCGGACGATCCCGGCGGCGGACAGGCGCGCGCGCGCCTCCGGGTCGGAGAGAAGGCGCAGGATGGCGTCCGCCAGCGCCTGTTCGTCCGCGGCCGGGACGACGAGGCCGGCGTCCCCGACGACTTCCGGCAGGGCGCCGCCGTCGGTGGCGACGACCGGGGCGCCGCAGGCCATCGCCTCGGCGGCCGGGAAGCCGAACCCTTCGAACAGAGACGGGCTGACGAAGATTTCGGCGCGGCGGTACAGGTCCGCGACCTCACCGGACTCCAGGCCGGAGACGAAATCGATGCGCCCGGAGAGGCCGTGTTCGGCGATCAGGCGTTTGGCGGGACCGTCGCGCAGGCGGCCGATCACGGTGAGGCGCGCGTGCGGGGCGCGGGCGGCGAGGCGTGCGAATGCGGCGACCAGAACGTCCAGCCCCTTCAGCGGCACGTCGGCGCTGGCGGCGGTGACGATGAGGCCGGGGTCGCGGGCGACGGACGGGTCGGCAAAGAACGTCTCCGGGTCGATACCGTTATGGGCGACCGACAGGCGGGCTGGGTCCAGATGGAAATCGGCCGCCGCCGCGTCGGCCGCGGCGCGGCTGACGCAGAGAATGTGCGGCAGGCGGCGGGCGGTGCGCGCCTGCATGGCCAGGAAATTGTGCCAGCGGCGCAGGCCGAACCGGCCGAGCCGGGAGGGGGTGCGCGCCAAAGTGACGGCGAGGTCGCGCGTGATCGGATGGTGCAGCGTGGCGACGACGGGCACGCCGTCGCGGGCGATGCGGGGCAGGGCGGAGGCGAGCGACTGATTATCGTGGACCAGATCGTAGCGGCCGGGATTGGCGCGCAGATAGCGGCGCAGACGGCGGCCGAAGGACGCGATCTCCCCGAACGCGCCGGTATTGTGGGCGAGATATTCGGAGACGTCCGCCCAGCTGCGCAAATGATGCATGCGCAGCGCCTTCAGCGCGTTCTTTTCTGAAAACAGGTCCAGCGAGGGCAGGCGCACCAGCGCCACGCGCGGATCCAGTTCGGGATAGGGCGGGCCGGAGGCGACGGTGACGGCGTGGCCCTGATCGGCCAGAGCGCGCGTCAGCTCGCGCACATAGACGCCCTGTCCGCCCACATGGGGGTGCGAGCGGTAGGACGCGACCAGGACGCGCAGGGGGCGGGAGCCGGGATGCGGCCCGGCGCCGGTGTGTTGTTCGACTCGCTGAAGCATGGCGTCCGCGATAGAGGAGTGCCGAAGCTAGCCGTGCGCGCGGACCGTTCCAAGCGCGCTGAACCGAACCCGGAATAATCAGAACACTTATGTCTCCGGCCCTGCGCGTTTCCCTTTTCTATATCGCCTTCTTCCTGGGGTGGGGCTGCGTGCTGCCCTATTGGCCGGTCTGGTACGCCGAGCGCGGCCTGTCGCCGGAGATGATTGGCGTGGCCGGGGGCGTCGGCCTGATGGCGCGGATGCTGATCTCCCCGATCGCGGCGTTCTGGAGCGACGGGGTGCGGCGCCCCAAAGACCCGCTGATCGCGCTGTCCTGGCTGACGCTGGCCTTCTGGATCGCGCATTCGCCGGTGAAGGAGCCCTGGATGCTGGTCGGGCTCGCCTTTCTGACCGGATCGGCGCTGTACCCGATCATCCCGCTGAGCGACTCCAATGCGATGCGCGAGGCGCGGCTGGGCGGGTTCGCGTTCGGCCCGGTGCGGGCGGCGGGGTCGGCGGCCTTTATCGTCTCCAATCTGGCCAGCGGGGCGCTGATCGGCTGGCTGGGCGGGGAGGCGATGCTGGGCTGGATGATCGGGGCGGCGCTGCTGATGGGAGTTGCGGCGCTGCTGCTGCCCGGGCGGCCACGCCGGACGCCGGCCCAGCCGGCGCGGGACCGGCTGCGCGGCTTCGGCCTGTTGCTGAAAAAACGCTCCTTCCTGCTGGTGACGCTGGCTGCGGCGGCCGTGGCGGCGAGCCATTCCTTCTATTACGCGTTCTCCGCCCTGGCCTGGCGGGCGCAGGGGATGGAGACGGTCTGGGTCGGGGCGCTGTGGGGCCTGGCGGTCGCCGCGGAGGTCGTGTTCCTGGGCGTTTCGGGCCGGTTCGCGGAGCGGATCAATCCGCTGATCCTGATCGCCATCGGCGGCGCGGGGGCGTGCGTGCGCTGGGCGGTGCTGGCGTTTTCGCCGCCCTTCGCGGTGGTGATCCTGATGCAGCCGCTGCACGCGCTGAGCTTCGGGGCGAGCTTTCTGGGCTTCATCCATTTCGCGGAGGCCGAGGCGGGCGAGGAGCATTCGGGCAGTGCGTTCGCGCTGGGCTCCGCCCTGTCCGGCGGAGCGCTGAGCGCGGTGCTCACGGCCGCCTCCGGCTGGCTGTACGCCCATTTCGGCGCAGGCGGATTCGCCGCGATGGTCGCGCCGGCGGCCATCGGCGCGGCGGGCGTGCTGTATGTCGCCTGGGGGCGGGGATGGACGCCGCCCGCAGCCG
>CAJXKJ010000086.1 GCA_913055605.1 uncultured Euryhalocaulis sp.
CACGACCTCGCCCTCGACCAGAACGGTGTTCTGGAAGTCGAACTGGGCGGCGGAGTGGTGGGCCATGGCCGGGGCGGCGGACGCCGCCAGCAGCGCCGCGGCGGCGGCGGCCCGGAAACGGTGTTTGATCGCCATGCTGTTATTTCTCCATTGCCGAAAAAAACCTGCCCTCGTCTTTCAGATCACGCCCGCAAGCCACAGCAGCCACACGGTCAGGAAGGAGAAGAGCCCGCCAACGAGCGTGGCGCCGCCATAGGCGATCATCCCCTGACCGGCGCGCATCCCGGTAAGCGACGTGCAGACCCAGAAATAGGAAGAGTTCACGTATTTCACGATCACCGAGCCGCTGGCGCCGGACAGCATGGCGGCCTCGGCCGACAGGTTCAGGCCGCCGAGCGCCGGCGCGACCAGGGCGGCGGCGGTGATCACCCCCACGGTGGTGGAGCCGGTGATCATGTTGCCGACGATTCCGATGACGAAGGGCAGCAGGATCGCCGGCAGCTGGTGCGTGGCGAAGAAGACGCTGATCGTGTCGACCGCCGGCGTGCCCTTCAGGATCTCGCTGAGCGCCCCGCCCAGACCCGTGACGACCAGGATCATGGCGGAGATGCGCAGCGCTTCCTCCACCCAGGCGCCGGTGGCGGCCTGGCGCTGCTCCTTGCCGCGAATATTCGCGAAGGCGAGCAACAGGCCGAGCCCGAGCGCCACGACCGGCCACCCGACAAAGACGAGGAACGTGCGCACCGGGTGGCCGTCGGGCAGGAAAATCTGCGCCACGCTCTGGGCCGAAATCAGCAGGACCGGCGCGACGATCGGCGCGTAGGACATGAAAACGCCGGGCGGGCTGCGCCCGTCCGCCGGGACCGGGTCCGGCGCGCCCGCAAACTCCTCCGACGGGGCGACGTCGATGCGGGGGCCGGCGATGAACTGGCCCCAGACCCAGCTGGCGAGCGAGCCGACAAGGCAGGCCAGCGAACCGCACAGGATCGTCTTGCCGATATCGGCGCCGATCACCGCCGCGGCCGCCAGAGGCCCGGGCGTCGGCGGAACGATGGCGTGGGTGAGCTGAAGCGAGCCGACCAGGCCGATCGACACCACGCCGACCCGCACGCCCATGGCGGCGGCGGCGGAGTGGACCAGCGGGTTGAGGATGACGAAGGCGACGTCCGAAAAGATCGCCACGCCCAGGACGAAGCCGGTGAGGGTCAGCGCCAGCGGCATGCGCTGCTTGCCGACCACCGCCACGACGCTGCGCGTGATCGTCTGGATCGCCCCGGTATGGCGCAGCGCCTCGGCCAGGATTGCGCCGAGCACGATCACCACGCCGATCGAGCCGAGCGTGTCGCCGAAGCCGGCCTCGAACGCGTCGATGAAATTGTTCGCCTGCACGCCCGGCAGCAGGCCGAACAGAAGCAGCGGCACCAGCAGGGCCAGGAAGACGTGCCAGCGCCAGCGCGCGATCAGAAACAGCAGCAGCGCGACGACGCCGAGAAAGCCGACGAGCGCCAGCGCCGAACTGGTCGTTACGGCTGTCTCAGGATCCATCGCGAGGCGTCCGGCCGGTCATGGCGTGATGCGTTCCGAAGGGCCCATGGTGCGGCTAAGCCGCCGGTTCGGCGAGATAGGAGGTGGCCGCCGCCACGCCGCCCCCGGCGCGCGGCACGCCGGCCAGATCCAGCCCCATCTCCACGCCGCAGAGCGTGCCGGCCAGCATCAGATCGTTGAAGCTGCCCAGATGGCCGATGCGGAAGACCCGGCCGGCCAGTTTCCCCAGGCCCGCGCCCAGCGACATGTCGAACCGCTCTAGGATCAGGTTGCGCAAGGCGTCGGCGTCCGCGCCGTCCGGCATCATCACCGCGGTCAGCGAACTGCTGTAATCCTCCGGGTCCGCGCACAAAATTTCCAGACCCCAACCGCGCACCGCGCGGCGCGTCGCCTCGGCGTGGCGGTCGTGCCGGGCGAAGACGTTTTGCAGCCCTTCGTCCAGCAGCATGCCGATCGCGACATCCAGCCCGTAAAGAAGATTGGTGGCGGGCGTATAGGGGAAATAGCCGCGCTGATTGGCGGCCAGGATGTCGTCCCAGGCCCAATAGGATTTGACCAGGCCGGCTGTCTTGGACGCCGCCACCGCCTTGGGCGAGACCGCGTTGAAGGACAGGCCCGGCGGCAGCATCAGCCCCTTCTGGGAGCCGGCCACCGTCACGTCGACCCCCCATTCGTCCATGCGGAAATCGATGGAGGCGAGCGAGGAAATCGTGTCGGCCATCAGCAGCGCCGGGTGCCCTGCGGCGTCGATCGCCTTGCGGACCTTACCCACATGGGTGACCGCCCCGGTGGAGGTCTCGTTATGCACCACGCAGACGGCCTTGATGCGGTGTTCGGTATCCTCGGCCAGGCGCGCCTCGATCGCCGCGGCGTCGGCGCCATGGCGCCAGTCGGACGCAATCATTTCCGGGACCAGGCCGATCCGCTCGGCCAGCTGGCGCCACAGCGTGGCGAAATGGCCGGTTTCGTACATCAGGACCGAATCGCCTGGCGAAAGTGTATTCACCAGCGCCGCTTCCCACGCCCCGGTGCCGGACGCCGGATAGATCACGACCGGATGTTCGGTCTGAAAAACCGCGCCGATTCGCCCCAGAATCGCGCGGCCGAGCTTGCCGAACTCCGGGCCGCGATGGTCGATTGTCGGGCGGGCGATGGCGTGGAGTACTGGGTCTGGAACGTTGGTGGGGCCTGGAATTTGAAGGAAATGCCGGCCGCTCGGATTGCTCATATGCCCCCCGGTTAATTCTTATTGTGGGCGGGAAAATTTCCGCCGCCTCCCATCGGTATACAATACGCAACGATGCCCGGGGCTTTGTCAAATATCGACCATGGTAGTGTGACGCCCTTGCAAGCCTAACGCGAACGGGGTTTTCTCACGCCATGAATGTCCGCACGACCGAGACCGAGGCGATCAGCCCCCGCCCCCTGCACGGCGAGGTCGCCGAGCGGCTGCGCCGTCTGATTATCCATGGCGAGATCCCGCCCGGGGAGCGTCTGAACGAGCGCCTGCTGGCCGAGCGGTTCAGCATTTCCCGCACGCCGCTGCGCGATGCGCTGAAACTGCTGTCGGCCGAAGGGCTGGTGGAAATCCTGCCCTATCGCGGCGCGGTGGTCAGCCGCGTGACGCTGGACGAGGCCGAGGGCCTGTTCCAGGTGCTGTCAGCGCTGGAGGGGCTGGCCGGGGATCTGGCCTGCCAGAAGGCCACCGAGGCGGATATCGCGGAAATCGAGGCCCTGCACGCCGACATGCGGCGCCATTACGAGCGCGGCGAGCTGGATGAATATTTCGCCCTGAACCAGCGAATCCACCAGGCGATCGTGAATTGCGCCCAGAATGCGGAGCTGACCGCGATCCACAGCCGGCTGGCCCAGCGCATCCGCTGCGTCCGCTATGTGGCCAATTTCTCGCCGGCGCGCTGGACCCGCGCGATGGCCGAGCACGAAGAGATTCTGGAGGCGCTGCGCCAGCGCGACGGCGTCCGTCTGCAGAACCTGCTGAAGACGCATCTGGGCCGGAAATTCGAGTCCGTGCGCGAGTGGCTGCTGGCCAACCAGGGCTGAGCCGGCGCCGGCCGCGCCCGGCCGGCCTTTCCCTGCACCAGATCCGCCACGGCGCGGCCGCTTAGCGGCCGGCGGCGCGCGCACCCCACGGTTTGTTGACCGGCGGGCGTGCGATATGCGCTGCAAATCCGAAACGATATATGGTATACAATTCCGGCGTCCCGGGAGGAAACGGCGGAAAGACCGATGGCGGATAGCATAAATCGACGGCGCGTGATGGCCGGCGCCCTTGCCGGCGCAGGGATTCTGGCTGCCGGCGCGAGCCCGCGTTTTGCGGCGCGCGCCGCCACGGGCCCGATCGCATCGCAGAGCCTGGGCCCGTCGCTGACCCTGTTTCAGGGCGCCGGATGCAATGTCGTGCTGGCCGGCGGCGACGCCGGAACGGTCATGGTCGATAGCGGCCTGGCCGAGCGGGCAGAGGATCTTTCGCACGCCGTGCAGGCGCAGACCGGCGCGGCCGCCCCGGACATCTTGTTCAACACCAGCTGGCGTCCCGACCACACCGGCGGCAACGACCTGTTCGCCGCGAAGGGCGCGCAGATCGTCGCGCACGAAAACACCAGGCTGTGGATGGGCACCGAATTCTACGTGCAGTGGGAGGACCGCACCTACCCGCCCCGCCCCGCCGCGGCCCAGCCGGACCGGACCTTCTATACCAAGGATGACATGCGGCTGGGCGACGAGACGGTCGCCTATGGCCATCTGGCCGAGGCGCATACCGACGGCGACATCTATGTGCAGTTCCGGAAGGCCAATGTCGTGGCGGCCGGCGACGCGCTGTGGGCCGGGCGCTATCCGGTGATGGACTATTCCACCGGCGGCTGGCTGGGCGGACTGGCCGCCGCCAGCGAAACCCTGCTGGAAATCTCGGACGACCGCACGCTGTTCGTGCCGGGCGCCGGCCCCGTGCTGCGGCGCGCGCATGTGCAGCGCCAGTACGACATGGCGTCCACGCTGCGCGACCGGATGATCGCCGGGATGCGCGAGGGCAAGAGCGCCCGGGACATGCTGGACGACGGCGTGTCCGCCGAATTCGACGCCGAATGGGGCGATCCCACAACCTTCATTATCGACGCCTATCGCGGCCTGTGGGGCCATTTCCGCGATCTGGGCGTGTCCTAGCCATGATCGGGTCCGTCGGCATGCGCATTTCCCGCCTTTTTTGTACGACCGCCGCGCTGACCTGTGCGCTGGGCGCCGCCGCCCATGCGCAGGACGCGCCGGCGCAGCAGCAGGCGGTCGAGGAGAACTGGGAGCTTCTGAACGCCTATTGCGTGGAGTGTCACAACTTCACCGACTGGGCCGGCGGCCTGGCGTTCGACACCATGGCGCCGGACGGCGTGCCGGACGACGCCGAGATCTGGGAGCTGGCGGTGCGCAAGCTGCGCGGCGGCCTGATGCCGCCCGCCGGCGAACCGCGGCCCGCGCATGCGGAGATCGACGCCTTCGTCTCCTCGATGGAGGCCTATCTGGACCACAGCGCCGCCGCGCACGCCGATCCCGGCCATGTGTCGCTGCACCGGCTGAACCGGACCGAATACGAAAACGAGATTCGGCGGATTCTGGATCTGGACATCGACGCCGCGGAGCTGCTGCCGCAGGACGCCCAGATCGAAGGCTTCAGCAATATCGCGGAGGTGCTGCAGGTCTCCCCCAGCTTCTTCGAGCAATATATCGCCGCGGCGCGCAAGGTCAGCCTGGCGGCCGTTGGCGCGGGCGCGCCCCGGCCGGGCGCGGAGGTCTTCACCGCGCCGGAGGGGGTGAACCATACCGCCCATGTCGAGGGCCTGCCGCTGGGCACGCGCGGCGGCATGGCGGTGACCCATAATTTCCCGGCGGACGGGGTGTACCGGTTCAATATCGATGTCGCCTCGCCCGACGGCTATCACCTGCGCTCGCACTGGCTGGAATACGAGAACACGCTGATCGTCACGGTCGACGGCGTGCGCATGTTCCAGGTCGATGTCGGCGGCGACGACGACCGCGCGGCGGTGGACCGGGTGCTAAGCCCCGCCGTCACCTCGATCCTGTCCCGCTTCGAGGACATTCCGATCGAGGTGTCGGCCGGGCCGCATCTGATCGGCGTGACATGGATCGCCAAGAGCCTCGCGGAATCCGACGTCGATCTGGAAATCCTGAAGCCGGGCGTCGGCGTGGAGTCGATCCCGCAGGTCAAGGGTTTCGCCTTCGCCGGGCCCTATGCGGCGGACGGGCGGGGCGCCACGCCGAGCCGGAGCCGCATCTTTACCTGCCATCCTTCTGAGGGCGACGAGGAGGCGGCCTGCGCGCGGGACATCGTGACGCGGCTGGCCGAAAGCGCCTTCCGCCGCCCGGTGCGCGCGGACGAGGCGGACGTCCTGATGGGGTTCTACGAAAGCGCGGCCCGCGAAGACGGGTTCGAGGCCGGGATCCAGCAGGCCGTCATGGCCATGCTGGCCAGCCCGAAATTCCTCTATCGCGCCGAAACGCCGCCCGAGGGCGCGGAGGGCGGCGACGCCTATCCGCTCGGCCCGCTGCAGCTGGCCTCGCGCCTGTCCTTCTTCCTGTGGGCGGAGGGGCCGGACCGTGAGCTGATCGACCTGGCGGCGGAAGGCCGGCTGGACAATCCGAGGGTCCTGAAAGCGCAGGTCGAGCGCATGCTGGCCGATCCGCGCGCCAAGTCCCTGTCGACCAATTTCGCGATGCAGTGGCTGAAGATCGGCGTCATGGATTCGATCCAGCCCGACGCCCGCATCTTTCCGAATTTCGACGTCAGCCTGAAGGGCGCGTTCCGCACCGAGCTGGAGCTGTTCATCGACAGCATCCTGCGCTCCGACCGCAGCGTGGTGGACCTGCTGACCGCCGATCACACCTATCTGAACGAGCGGCTGGCCCTGCATTACGGGATCAGCGACGTGCGCGGGCCGCAATTCCGCGAGGTCACGCTGGACGGCACGCACCGGCGGGGGCTACTCGGCAAGGGCGCGGTCCTGATGGCCTCCTCCTATCCGGACCGCACCTCGCCGGTGCTGCGCGGGGCCTGGATCATGGACAATGTCATCGGCGCCCCGCCGGCGGCCCCGCCGCCGGACGTCGACGCCTTCCCGGAGACGGTCGAGGGCGAGGCGGCGCTGACCGTGCGCGAACGGCTGGTCTCGCACCGCGCCATCCCGTCCTGCAATTCCTGCCACGGCGTGATCGACCCGCTGGGCCTGGCGCTGGAGAATTTCAACGCGATCGGCGAATGGCGGGACATCGACCGCTATGCCGGCGAACAGATCGACGCGTCGGGACAGCTGGTGGACGGATCGCCGGTCAGCGGCGTCGACGATCTGCGCGCGGCGCTGACGGCGCAGTCGGAGCAGTTCGTCCAGACCCTGGCCGAAAAGCTGATGATCTATGCGCTGGGCCGCACCGTCGAATATCACGACATGCCCACCGTCCGCGCGGTCGTGCGCGAGGCGGCGAAGGACGACTACACATTTTCCTCCATCGTGACGGCGATCGTGCTGAGCGAGCCGTTCCGCGCCAACACCGCGGTCGCGCCCGATGCGCACGCCGTGCAGGAGGCCGCCGTTCACGAGTGAGGACGCCGGCGGTCCGCGCCCCGGCGCGGCGAGCCGGCACAGACGACAGAAGACACAGACACAGAAAGAGCAGGCTGGCATGGTCATAAGAAAAAAGCATCTCTCGCGGCGCACCCTGCTTCGCGGGGCCGGCGCGACAATCGCCCTGCCGCTTCTTGAGGCGATGATCCCGGCCGGGACCGCCATGGCGCAGACCGCCGCGGCGCCCAAGCCGCTGCTCGGTTTCTTCTATCTGCCGCACGGCCAGATCATGGATCACTGGACGCCGGACGCGGTCGGCGCGGATTTCGAGCTGAAGCGCATTCTGGCGCCGCTGGCGCCGTTCAAGAGCCAGCTGACGGTGGTCAGCAATCTGGACAATGACGCGGCGGTCAGCTCCGCCACGCACGCCATCACGCCCGGCACCTGGCTGGGCTGCGTGGCGCCGCGCAAGACCCCGGCTCCGATGTCCGGCACCACGATCGACCAGATGGCCGCCCGGCATATCGGGCAGGACACGCCGCTTCCCTCGATCGAGCTGGCGACCGAGGCCGGGGGCGGCGTCGCCGCCTGCACCGGCACCTATGGCTGCAGCCACGGCTCCCCCATCTCTTT
>CAJXKJ010000087.1 GCA_913055605.1 uncultured Euryhalocaulis sp.
CGCCGCCGGGTCCGGCCCGCCATACAGGCAGGCCTCCTGAGCCTGCGCCCCGGGAACGGCGGCGCCGAAGGAGAGAGTCGCGATGACGGCCAGTGCGCGCATTAACCAAAACCTGCTGCAAAATTAATATCTTGCGTAGCAAGTCCGGGGCCGATTCCAAGCCTTTGCACCCCGCGCGCGAACCGGGTTTCGCGCAACAGGGGAAGAGTCAGAAGTCGACGCAGACGCCCTTTCGCTCCCAGTCCCCGTACCGGGTGGGCTCGGGGCCCTTGGGGCCGCCCTGCTCCGCCGGGTCTTTCTCCATCGCCGCCTGTTTGCGGCGGGCCTCAGCCTCCGCCAGCGCGCGCTGCGCGGCGGGGGGCAGGTCCTTGCGGGAGTCTTCGGTCATGACAGCAGGGAAGGCCCCTGCGGCGGCCCGGTCAAGACGCGCGACAGCAGTGCGGCGCCCGTGCTAGCCCCCGGCCATGGCGGACAGCTCACACAAGGCCGGGGCGCAGGAAGCCCAGGGCGTCGCGGCGCGGCGCGCGGCGGCGCGGGCGCTGGACGGCGTATTGTCGGAGCGGCGGCGGCTGGAGGACGGGCTGGAAAGCGCGCCCGGCTTCGCCGCCATGGAGGCGCGCGACCGCGCCTTCGCCCGGCTGATCGCGGCCACGGCGCTGCGCCGCCTGGGCCAGATCGACGCGGCGCTGAACACGTTCCTGAACCGCGAACCGCCCGCCCCGGTGATGGCGATCCTGCGCTGCGGCGCGGCGGAGCTGATCTTTATCGGCGCGCCGCCGCACGCCGCGGTGGCCAGCAATGTCTCTGTGGCGGGGGCCGACCGGCGCACCGCCAAGATGAAGGGCCTGGTCAACGCCGTGCTGCGCCGGGTGGCCGAGCGCGGGGCGGAGACGGCGAACGGGCTGCCGCCCGAATCCAATCTGCCCGGCTGGCTGCGCGAGGCCTGGATCCGCGCCTATGGGGCGGAGACCGCGCGCGCCATCGCCGCGGCCGGACAGGCCGAGCCCAATCTGGACCTGACCGCAAAGACCGATCCGCAGGCGGTGGCGGCGCAGACCGGGGGCGTCGTGCTGCCCACCGGGACGGTGCGCCTGCCCGGCGGCGGGCGGGTGGACGCCCTGCCGGGCTTTGCCGACGGGAGCTGGTGGGTGCAGGACGCCGCCAGCGCGGTTCCGGCGCGTCTGCTGAACGCCGCGCCCGGGGAACGGGTGCTGGATCTGTGCGCCGCGCCGGGCGGCAAGGCGATGCAGCTGGCCGCCGCCGGGGCCAGCGTGACCGCCGTGGACGCCAGCGAGGCGCGCCTGAAACGGGTGCGGGAGAATCTGGCGCGCACCGGGCTCTCCGCCGAGACGGTGGAGGCGGACCTGCTGAAATGGGCGCCGGGGGAGCCGGCGGACGCGGTTCTGCTGGACGCGCCCTGCACGGCCACCGGCACGCTGCGCCGCAGCCCGGATGCGGCCTGGCTGCGCCGGGCGGGGGATGTGGCGAAGCTGGCGGCGCTGCAGGCGCGGATGCTGGACCGGGCGGCGGGCTGGGTGCGGCCCGGCGGGCGGATGGTCTATTGCGTCTGTTCGCTGCAGCCCGAAGAGGGCGAGGCGCAAATCGCAAAATTTCTGGACCGGCAGACGGATTTCCGCATCCTGCCCGTTCAGGACGCAGAGCTTCCGGGTCTGGAGGCCGCGATCCGGAAGGACGGGACGGTGCGCATCCTGCCGTCCTTCTGGCCGGACCGCGGCGGTCTGGACGGGTTTTTCGCAGCCCGGCTGGAACGGGCGCCGTTCAGGTCCGGTTCAAACGGGACGGCTTAAAGCCCGGAATGACACTTTCCATCCGCGCCGGTGCGCGGACCCTTCGGAGGGAACACGATGCCTTATTCCGCTTCCAAAACCGCCGCCGCGGCGCTGGCCGGCCTGTCGGCCCTGTCGCTGGCCGCCTGCGCCACGCCGTACGGCCCGACCAATTACGGCACCTATGAACAGGGCCAGCTGGCCCGCACCGAGCCCGGCACGGTCGTCGGCTCCCGCCCCGTGACCTTCAATGAAGGCAATCTGCAGGGCGGCACGGCCGCCGGCGCCATTCTTGGCGGCGCGGGCGGGGTTGCGCTGGGCGGCGACACCGAGGGCCGCATCCTGGGCGGCGCGGTCGGCGCGGTCGCCGGCGCCCTGATCGGGCGCGAGGTGCAGCGCGCGGCCTATACCGGCCAGGGGATCGCCTACACGGTGGAGCTGGACAACGGCCAGCTGGTCACCGTGGCGCAGGGCGGGTCCCAGCCGATCCCGGTGGGCGCACGGGTGTTCGTGGAAATGGGCGCCAACGCCCGCGTCTATCCGCAGACCGGCGGCGCCGGCTACCGCTACTAGCGCCGCGCGGTTCGCCGCGCACGAACCGCAGGGCTGTAGGCCGCCCCGATAGCAACCGGGCGGTCTACAGCCCTTGCTTGCGCGGGGTGCGGCGGGTTGTTATCCGCTTTGCACATGCCGGCTAGCGCCCTGATTTCACCGTCGATTCTGTCCGCCGATTTCGCGCGGCTGGGCGAGGAAATCCGCGCCGTCGACCAGGCCGGCGCCGACTGGATCCATGTCGACGTGATGGACGGGCATTTCGTGCCCAATCTGACCATCGGTCCGGGCGTGGTGAAGGCGCTGCGCCCCCATTCCGACAAGCCGTTCGACGTGCATCTGATGATCGCGCCGGTCGATCCCTATCTGGGCGCGTTCGCGGAGGCCGGGGCGGACATCATCACCATCCACCCGGAGGCCGGGCCGCATCTGCACCGCAGCCTGCAGACCATCCACGGGCTCGGCAAGAAAGCGGGCGTGGCGCTGAACCCCGCCACGCCGGCCGACGTGATCGCGCCGGTGATCGACCTGCTGGACCTCGTCCTGGTGATGAGCGTCAATCCGGGCTTTGGCGGGCAGAGCTTCATCGAAAGCCAGCTGCCGAAGATCGAGGCGGTGCGCGGCATGATCGACGCATCGGGCCGCGACATCGCGCTGGAGGTCGATGGCGGGATCACGCCGCAGAACGCCGGCCGCGTGCTGGCCGCCGGGGCCACGGCGCTGGTCGCCGGGACGGCCGTGTTCGGCGGCGGGCCCGACAGATACGCCGCGAATATCGCGGCGCTGCGCGGCGGATGAGCGCCGCGCCCGCGCCCTTCCAGCTTGTTGGCGCGGCGGTGGAGCGCGTGGGCCGGACCGCGCTTGAAGAATGGCGCGCCAGCGCCCTGTACCGCAAAATGCTGCGCACCCAGACGCCGGCGACTCTGGCCGTGCAGCCGCGCGCGCTGCGCCAGGGCGACGCCGCGCGGGGACAGGAAATCCTGGACGGGACGATCCGGCTGGCGGCGCAGACGCTGGAGCTGGAGCCGGACGAGACGCCCTGGGGCCGGCCCTCCCCCTCCCGCCGGTTCGCGCGGCGCCTGCATCAATTCGTCTGGCTGCGGCATCTGGCAGCCGTCGGGACGCCGGAGGCGGCCTATACGGCGCGGCTGCTCTGGGACGGCTGGGTCGAGACGTTCGGCGACGGCAATATCTTTTCCTGGGCGCCGGAGACCGCCGGGCCGCGCCTGATCAACTGGCTGGCCGCCGCGCCGCTGATCTTCGAGGATTCCGATCCGGTCGTGCGCTCGGCCCGGCTGGCCGTGCTGGCCGGACAGGCCGAGCATGTGGCCCGCTCCGCCGGGGAGGCGGATTCCGGGCGGCCGCGCCTGCGCGCCCGGGCGGCGGCGGCGCTGGCCGCGGTGTGTCTGGACTGGCCGGCGGCGCGGACCCAGCGCCTGCTTGCCGCGCTGGGGCGCGAGGCCGACCAGCAGATCCTGTCCGACGGCGGCCATGTCAGCCGCAGCCCGGAGGCGGCGCTGGACACGCTGCTGGACCTGTCCATCGTGGAGGATGCGCTGGCCCAGCGCGGCGAGGAGCCGCCCCAACAACTGGCCAAGGTGATCGCGCGGCTGGTCCCGGCGATCCGCTTCTTCCAGCACGGCGACGGGGGCCTCGCGGCGTTCAATGGCGGCGGCGAGGGCGACCCGGCGACGATCGAGGCGGCGCTGGCGCGCGACGAGGCGCAGAGCCGCGTCTTCAGCGCCGCGCCGGCCAGCGTCTTCCTGCGCGCCGAGGCGGGGCAATCCCTGCTGATCTTCGATGGCGGCGGCTGTCCGCCCGGCGAGCACACGCCGGAGGCGCACGCCGGGGCGCTGTCCTTCGAATTCTCGGTCGGGCCGCAGCGGCTGATCGTCAATTGCGGCTGGTCGGCGAACCAGCCGGCCGGCTGGCGCGCCCCGGTGCGGGCGACCGCCGCGCATTCCACCCTGATCGTCGAGGAGACCTCGTCCGCCCGCCTGCCGCGCGGGCGGCTGGCGCGGCGCCTGCTGGGCGGGCGGTTCGCCTCGGGCGCGCAATCGCTGGAATCGCGTCTGCGGGCGGAGGACCAGGGCCGCTGGATGGAGGCCGCGCATGACGGCTACCGCAGGGCGTTCGGCCTGGTGCACCGGCGGCGGCTGTATCTGGCCTCGGACGGGCAGGATCTGCGCGGGGAGGATTTGCTGTTCCGCCCCTCGGGCAGCAAGGACCCGCAGCCCGAGGGCGGGGTCAGCTTCGCCCTGCGCTTCCACCTCTATCCCGGCCTGCGCGTCTCTGTGTCGCGCGACGAGACCAGCGCCCTGATCGCGCCGCCGCACGGACCCGGCTGGCGGCTGCGCACCGATCGCGGGCCGCTGCGGCTGGAGCGCAGCGCCTATCTGGCCGCCGGCGCGCCGCCGCGCCGGTCCGAACAGCTGGTCATCTATGGCGCGGCGAAGGCCGGCGCCGGGCCGGACGACGAGGCCAACCGCATCCGCTGGGCGCTGCAGCGGGCGGAGTAGCTTGAAGCGCGGCGCGCTTTGGGGCCTAAACCGCTCTTCCCGCACGACCCGAGACCGCAGGACCCGTATCCATGACCGACTCCCCCGCCCCGGCGCAGACCCCTGTGCGGCGCGCGCTGATTTCCGTTTCCGACAAGACCGGCCTGATCGACCGGGCGCGGCGCCTGGCGGCGCTGGGCGTGGAGCTGGTCTCCACCGGCGGCACGAGGAAGGCGCTGGCGGACGCGGGGCTTGAGGTGCGCGACGTGTCCGACCTGACCGGGTTTCCCGAGATGATGGACGGGCGGGTGAAGACGCTGCACCCGGGCGTGCATGGCGGGCTTCTTGCGCTCCGCGACAACGCGGAGCACCGCCGTGCGATGGACGAACACGATATCGCGGAGATCGACCTGCTGTGGGTCAATCTCTATCCGTTCGAGCAGACGCTGGCGCGCGGGGCGGATTTCGAGGACTGCGTCGAGAATATCGATATCGGCGGGCCGGCGATGATCCGCGCCGCGGCGAAGAACCACGATTTCGTCACCGTCTGCGTCGAGGGCGCGGATGTGGACGCGGCTCTGGGCGAGCTGGAGTCCGCGGGCGGGGTCAGCGCCGCGACGCGGCTGAAGCTGGCGGCCAAGGCCTATGCCCGCACCGCCGCCTATGACGCGGCGATCAGTTCCTGGATGGCGCGCGAGGCGAAGGATTCCGCGCCGGATTTCCGCGCCTTCGGCGGGCGGCTGGCTTTGCCGCTGCGCTATGGCGAGAACCCGCACCAGTCGGCGGCCTTCTATGAAGGCGGGCCGTCGCGCCCGGGGGCTGCGACCGCCCATCAAGTGCAGGGCAAGGAGCTGTCCTACAACAATATCGCGGACGCCGACGCGGCGTTCGAGCTGGCCGCCGAGTTCGATCCCGTGCAGCCGGCCATCGTGATCGTGAAGCACGCCAATCCGTGCGGCGTGGCGGTCGGCAAGGATCTGGCTGCGGCCTATGGACGGGCGCTGGCCTGCGACCCCGTCTCCGCCTTTGGCGGCATCGTGGCGGCGAACACGGCGCTGGACGGACCGGCGGCCGAGGCGATCACCCAGATTTTCGCGGAGGTCGTGATCGCGCCGGACGCCGACGAGGCGGCGCTGGCGGTGTTCGCGGCGAAGAAGAATCTGCGCCTGCTGCTGACCGGGGCGCTGCCCGATCCGCGCGAGGCCGGGACGACGGTGAAGACGGTGGCCGGCGGCCTGCTGGTCCAGGGGCGCGACAACGGCCATCTGGCGGCGGGCGACCTGAAGGTCGTGACGCGGCGCGCGCCCACCGAACAGGAATTGTCCGACATGCTGTTCGCCTGGCGCGTGGCGAAGCACGTGAAGTCCAACGCCATCGTCTACGTCAATGACGGCCAGACTGCGGGCATCGGCGCGGGCCAGATGAGCCGCGTGGATTCGGCGCGCATCGCCGCGCAGAAGGCGCGCGAGGCGGCCGAGGCCGCCGGCTGGGCCGAGCCGCTGACGCACGGGTCGGCCTGCGCGTCGGACGCCTTCTTCCCGTTCGCGGACGGTCTGCTGCAGGCCGCCGACGCCGGCGCCACCGCGGTGATCCAGCCTGGCGGGTCAATGCGCGACGCCGAGGTGATCGCGGCGGCGGACGAGGCGGGCCTGGCCATGGCGTTCACCGGGATGCGGCATTTCCGGCACTGAGACGTCTTCATTAAATCGGGCCCGGCGGGGTCGGAATCGAACTTCAGGTCTGTATGGTGGGAAGCCTTCGCAAACGGAGGCATCATGAAACTCACCGAACAGGAAGCCGTCGCCATCAAGGAAGAGACGGGTCTGGATCCGCTGCCGGCGGACGCGCCGTCCCAGGGCGATCTGGAATCGCATTTCGGCGAACACACATTCTACGTCGCCGAACAGGGACTGTTCGTTTTCGAGAAACTGTCCGACGCCGATGGCGGCGGGGACGCCGACCAGGCCCGCGCCGTGCAGCTGGCGGTGTGGACCGAACAGGACGGCAAGAAA
>CAJXKJ010000088.1 GCA_913055605.1 uncultured Euryhalocaulis sp.
TTCGGGAAATCCACGCGCGGAGCGTCCGGCCCTGGTCCTCAAAACCCAAGGCCTCAAAACACGGATCAGAGCCAGGCCCTCCGCTCCCTCACCCTTCGCATCCCGTTCCCGCCAAGGGGGACGGGGCGCCCGGCCATGCGCCATGACTGACTCTTCATGCGCCAAAACCATGGCTTGCGGGCCCGGAACCGCTATATTCGGCCGATGCTAGCGCCCTCTCCACTAGTGGACCCGTTCGGCCGGGCCGTGACCTATCTGCGCGTGTCGGTGACCGACCGCTGCGACCTCCGCTGCGCCTATTGCATGGCGGAGGACATGGTCTTCCTGCCGAAAAAGGAGCTCTTGACGATCGAGGAGCTGGACCGCCTGTGTTCGGCCTTCGTGCGCAAGGGCGTGCGCAAGATCCGCCTGACGGGCGGGGAGCCGCTGGTCCGCCGCGGCATCATGGACCTGATCAACGGCCTGTCCCGCCATCTGGACTCCGGCGCGCTGGACGAGCTGACGCTGACCACCAACGCCACCCAGCTGTCCCGCTACGCCGACGATCTCGCCAGGGCCGGCGTGAAGCGGCTGAACATCTCCATGGACACGCTGGACCCGGAGGCCTTCCGCCGCATCACGCGCGGCGGCGACCTCGCCAAGGTGCTGGAGGGCGTGGACGCCGCACTGGGTGCCGGGCTGAAGCTGAAGATCAACGCCGTCGCGCTGAAGGACGACAATGTCGCCGACCTGCCCGACCTGATCGAATGGGCCCATTCCAAATCGATGGACGCCACGCTGATCGAGATCATGCCGATGGGCGAGATCGGGCCCGACCGGGGCGACCAGTTCGCCTCCCTCCTCGCCCTGCGCGACGATTTCGCCAAACGCTGGACCCTGACCGATATCCCGGACCGCACCGGCGGCCCCGCCCGCTATGTCCGGGTGGAGGAAACCGGCGGCAAGCTCGGCTTCATCACCCCGCTCACCGGCAATTTCTGCGAGGGCTGCAACCGCGTCCGCGTCACCTGCACCGGCCAGCTCTATATGTGCCTGGGGCAGGAGGACATGGCCGATCTGCGCACGCCGCTGCGCGCCAGCGAGGGCGACCTGCTGCTGGAGGACGCGATCGACGAGGCGATCACCCGCAAGCCCAAGGGCCACGATTTCGTCGCCCAGGCCGCCGCCGGCGCCAGCGCCGCGCGCCACATGTCCGTGACGGGCGGCTGATGACCCGGATCCTGTATTTCGGAAAGCTGCGCGACGCCGCCGGCCGCGCCAGCCAGGACGCCGCCCCGCCTTCGGACATCGCCACGGTGGGCCAGCTCATCGCCTGGATCGGCGCCGACCGGCCGGACCTCGCCGACGCCTTGTCCCAGCCCTCCGTGCGCGTGGCCATCGATCAGGAGATCGCCGCCGGCCCCGACGCGCCGCTGGCCGGCGCGGGCGAAATCGCCTTCATGCCGCCGATGAGCGGCGGCTAGCGCGGGAGGGTCCGCGCATGATCCGCGTCCAGAGCGACCCCATCGACGCCGGCGCCATGCTGGACGGTTTCCAGTCCGGCCGCACGGACATTGGCGCCGTGGTCTGCTTCACCGGCCTCGTCCGCGACGCCTCCGGCGGCGCCCATGTCAGCACGCTGGAGCTCGATCACTATCCGGGTTTCACCGAAAAGATGATCGCGGGCGTGGAGGACGAGGCGCGCAAGCGGTTCGACCTGATCGACGTCCTGATCGTGCACCGCTACGGCAGGATGGCGCCGGGCGAGACCATCGTCCTGTGCGCCGCCGCCAGCGCCCATCGCCGCGACGCCTTCCAGGCCGCCGACTTCATGATGGACGCGCTGAAGACCGACGCGCCCTTCTGGAAAAAGGAAAGCGGCGCGGACGGCGAGCGCTGGATCGAACCGCGCGACCAGGACCACGCCGACCGCGCGCGCTGGCGCGCGTCGCGCTAGGATAGACAAAACCAGACCGGAGGAGCGTTCCCGTGGCCGTTGGCGTCAACGAATCCCTTCCCTTCCTTCCCGTGCGCGTCGCCGTCCTGACGGTCAGCGACACCCGCACCATGGACACCGACACGTCCGGCGCCACGCTGCAGCAGCGGCTGGAAGAGGTCGGCCACACCGTCGCCGACCGCAAGATCGTGACGGACGACAAGGCGCTGGTGCAGAGCACCGTGCAGGCCTGGATCGACGATCCGGAAATCGACGTCGTGATCTCCAGCGGCGGCACCGGCCTGACCGGCCGCGACATCACGCCGGAGGCGATCGAACCCCTGTTCGAAAAGCGGATCGAGGGCTTCTCGGTGATCTTCCACCAGGTCAGCTATCAGAGCGTCGGCACCTCGACGATCCAGTCGCGGGCGCTGGCGGGCCTCGCCAAGGGCACGATCATTTTCTGCCTGCCCGGCTCCACCGGCGCGGTCCGCGACGGCTGGGACAACATCATCAAATTCCAGCTCGATTCCCGCCACATGCCCTGCAATCTGGTGGAGCTGATGCCTCGCTTCATGGAGAAATAGGCGGTGGGCGAGCGCCAGACTTCCGGCAAGCTGACCCATATCGACGGCGAGGGCCGCGCCCGCATGGTCGACGTGTCGGGCAAGGCCGACACCACCCGCATCGCCACCGCGCGCGGCCGCGTCGTCATGTCGGCGGAGGCCGCCGCGCTGGCCCAGTCCGGCGACGCGCCCAAGGGCGATGTCCGCGCGACGGCGGAGCTGGCCGGCGTCATGGCGGCGAAGAAGACCGCCGACCTGATCCCGATGTGCCACCCGCTGGCGCTCAGCAAGATCGACGTCTCGGTCAGCTTCGCCGGCGCCGGGGCGGACATCAGCGCCACGGTGAAGACTACCGGCAAGACGGGCGTGGAGATGGAGGCGCTGACCGCCGTCTCCGCCGCCTGCCTCACCGTCTACGACATGCTGAAGGCGGTCGATAAATCCATGACCATCACGGGCGTGGAGCTGGTGGAAAAATCCGGCGGCAAGTCCGGCGACTGGCGCCGGGACGACTGAGCGGCCATGGCTGACCTCATTTCCGTCGCGGAGGCCTGGGCGCGCCTCGCCGCCAACGCGCCGCCGATGCGGACGGAGCGCGTGTCGCTGGTGGAATCCGCCGGCCGCATCCTGGCGGAGGATCTGCGCGCCCGCGTGACCCAGCCGCCCTTCGCCGCCTCCGCCATGGACGGCTATGCGGTGCGCTTCGCCGACATGGCGCCCGGCGCGCGCCTGACCGTGATCGGGGAATCCCCGGCCGGCGCGGCGTTCGACGGACGGGTGGGCCCGGGCGAGGCGGTGCGCATCTTCACCGGCGGCGTCGTGCCCCCCGGCGCCGATCACGTCATCATCCAGGAAGACGTCGCCCGCGACGGCGGCGATATCGAGGTCACGGCCAAACAGGACGCCCCCGCCAATATCCGCACCGCCGGCATCGATTTTTCCGAGGGCGACGTGGTGCTGGAGGCAGGGACGGAGCTGATCGGCGCGCGCCTGGCGCTGGCCGCCGCCGCGAACGTCGCGGAGCTGGAGGTCGCGCGCGCCCCGGTCGTGGCGATCATCACCAGCGGCGACGAACTGGTGGAGCCGGGGACCGAGCCCGGACCGGGACAGATCGTCAGCTCCACCGGCTATGGCCTGGCCGCGCTGATCGTCGCCTGGGGCGGGCGCGCCCGCATGCTGGGCACCGCGGGCGACACGGTCGCTTCGGTGCATGAGCGGCTGGATATGGCGCCGGACGCCGACCTGATCGTGCCGCTGGGCGGCGCCTCGGTCGGCGACCGCGACGTGATGCGGGAGGCCTTCTCCGCCCGCGGCTTCAACCTGTTCTTCGAAAAGATCGCCGTGCGCCCGGGCAAGCCGACATGGTTCGGCCAAGGCTCCACCAACACGGGCGGCGATGCGCGCGTGCTGGGCCTGCCGGGCAACCCGGCCAGCGCGCTGGTCTGCGCGCATCTGTTCGTGAAGCCGCTGCTCTGGTCGGCCACCGGCCGGCCGATGGAGACCGCGATGCGGCGCCTGCCCGCGCGTCTGGCGCAGGATATTTCCGGCAACGGGCCGCGCGAGACCTTCCTGCGCGCCCGCGCCGAGGCGGGCGAGGACGGGACGCTGCGCGTCACGCCGTTTCCGCGTCAGGACAGCTCTTTGCTGACCCCGTTCGCGGCGGCGAACTGCCTGTTGCGGCTGGCCCCGGACGCCGGGCCCGCCAGGGCGGGCGCGGCGTGCGAGGCGCTTCTGCTCGAAAGCGGGCTCTGAGAGCCCGCTCCCGGGCTTTTCCTAGTTCTGGACCAGCTTGGCCATCACCGCGCAGGCGATAGCGGCCACCGCCAGAACCCCGATCAGCTCGGCATATTCAACCCAGGTCACCATTGGTCTGTCCTTTCATTCTGCGCGCCGGCGATTGTGCGGCGCGGCGCTGTCATGATGCAGCGCAGCATCCCTATCACCGCGCCGAAAGCCGGTTTCCGTCAAGCGGCTCTGGCGCCGCACCCCGTCGCACCCCCGCCCGGCCGCGCCGTAAAGCGCTGGATTCCATGAGGTCCGTCAGCCACATTCCGGCGCAACAACGAATATCCGGGGAGGAAACGCATGACCGTGATCGTCACGGGCGCATCGGGCGGTTTCGGCCGCGAGATGGCCGAAAAGCTTCTGGACATCCTGCCGCCCGAACAGATCATCCTGACCACCCGCACGCCCGAAAAGCTGGCAGACCTCGCCGCCCGCGGCGCGCAGGTCCGCCATGCCGATTTCGACAAGCCCGAAACGCTGGCCGAAGCGTTCCGGGGCGGCGACCGGATGATGCTGATCTCCACCGCCCGCGTCGGCACGCGGGTCCAGCAGCACAAGAACGCCATCGCCGCCGCCAAAAAGGCCGGCGTGAAGCACATCGCCTATACCTCGGTCCTGGGCGCGGAGCGGGAGGACAATCCTGCGCTAGTGAAGAAGGACCACCGCGCCACAGAGATCGCGATGGAGGAATCCGGCCTCGCCTGGACCCATTTGCGCGACAGCCAGTACGCGGAGGCCGTGGCCGGCAACGTGATGCAGGCCGCCTTCGCCCTCGGCAAACAGGTCAACAACAACGGCGGCGGCAAGGTCTCGCTGGTCGCGCGCGAGGATTGCGTGGACAGCGCCGTCGCTGTGATGACCACGCCGGGCCATGAGAACAAAGCCTATGAGCTGACCGGGGCCGAGGCGCTCAGCTTCGAGGACGTGACGGCCATGGCCTCCGAAATGTCCGGCCGCAAGCTGGAGTCCGAGATCGTCGACAGCGAGACCATGCTCGGCATTTTCGACGCCATGGGCGCCCCCCGCCACGCCTCCGACGTCGTTCCCGAAGGCCCCTATAAATGGTCCAGCGACGACATGCTGACTTTCGGGGAGGCGATCGGGGCCGGAATTTTTGCCCCGGTCACCGACCATGTCGAGCGCCTGACCGGCCACAAGCCCAAGCCGTTCCGCGCCGTGATGGAGGAACAGAAGCCGACCTGGCCGGTTTGAGTCTCCAGCCGCCCGCCAATGCGGGCGGAATTGGTATGCGCGCCCCACGGGGCGACCAGACAGGCCCGCAAGGGCGAGGAGACACGAGCATGAGACTGAGTCTGCTGGCCGCGACCGCGGCCTTCGGCGTCGCCGCGTTCACGCTGGCGGCGTGCGACGACGGCGCCGACACCGATATCGTTGTCGAGGAGGAAGACGGCCTCGGCATGGACGCCGAAGAGGAAATGGACGTCGCCGAGGATCTCGCCGTCGAGGACGACATCGCCGAGATGGCCGACGAGAACGATCTGGCCGGCGAAGACGACATGGCCATGGCGGACAGCGAGCCCGCCCCGGCCGGCCCTCCGGGCGGCATGCCCCAGGGCCCGTCCGAAATCGCCTATGATTCCATCGGCGGCGGCGAATCCATCGAGGTGATGCTGCCGGATATCCTCGACGACGCGGACGGCGAGATCGCCGAGCGCTATTCGGCCTATGGCGACGGCGTGTCGCCGGAGATCACCTGGACCTCCGTCGACGGCGCGGAATCCTATGCGATGATCATGCAGGACCCGATCGAGGCGATGAACTTCATCGTCCTGCACTGGGTCGTCTACAACATCCCGGGCGATGTCACCGCGCTGCCCGAAGGGATCGAGCCGGGCGCCGAAATTCCGGCCGTTCCGGGCGCGATGCAGGCCAACAATATCGCCCAGACCATGGGCTATGCGGGCCCGCGCCCGCCGGCCGGCCAGCCCGCGCACAACTACACGTTCCAGGTCTTCGCGCTCGACACCACGCTGGATGTCGACCAGGGCGTCACCTATGACGGCCTGCTGGAAGCGATGGACGGGCACGTCATCGGGTCGGGCATGACTGTCGCCCCGTACAGCCCGCCGGCCGACGCGCAATAGCGGCTGCACAGGCTTGTGGAGACGGCCCGGCGCTCGCCGCCGGGCCGTTTTCTTTGCGCGCGGGACCGGGACGCGCTGGACCTGCGCTTATGGCGTGCGATGATGCGCGCCGTACGCCGGAGCCTTCCGGCGACGAGTTCTTATTCAGGAGGGAACCATGAGATTGAGCCTGCTGGCCGCGAGCGCGGTCCTGTGCGTGGGCGCCGCGGGTCTGGCCGCGTGCGACCAGTCCGGAGACGCCGAAATGACGGCCGAGGCCGCCGACGAGACCATGACCGAAGAGGTCGTGGTCGAGGAAGAGGTCGCGGCGGTCGAGCCGGAAGACGCCGCCCCGGCCGAGCCGGCGGGCCCGCCGCCCGCCATGCTGG
>CAJXKJ010000089.1 GCA_913055605.1 uncultured Euryhalocaulis sp.
CGCCCAGCCGCTGGTCCAGCCAGCCGGTGAACACGGCGCGGAAGCCGCCGACCATGGACCCGACCCCGATATTGGCCCCCAGCGCCAGCAGCAGGGCCATCAAAGCCAGCGATATTCCGCTCATCTCCCGCCGCGCATCGGCCCAGAACCATTCGCCCATCGCCGCGCGCGCCCCGCGCTGGCCCAGCCGCAACAGCAGCGACAGCGCCGGCGGCAGGGCCAGCGCCGCCCCCAGCAGAAGCGCGGCCATCGCCGCGAACCCGGCGCCGAGCCCGCCGCCGAGCGTCAGGATCAGAACCGCCGCCGCCAGCAGGATCGCGCTGGCCGCCGTCTGTCTGCGCATCCAGATCCGCTGGGCGGTCATCCAGGCCACCGGCTGGGCCGGGGCCAGAACCGGCAGGCGCCATGCCCGCGCCAGAGACGCGCCCAGCGCCGCCAGCGCGCCCAGCAGGCTCATCGCCAGACCCGACGCCCACCATTCGGGGCGCAGCGTCAGCGCGCCCGGCGCCGGCGCCCCGTACAGGCCGCGCAGCGTCACGCCCACCCCGGGCAGCAGGGCCGAGGCGATGACATATCCGATGGCGATGCCGATCAGCCCGGCGATCAGGGCCAGCACCGCGATCTCCGCCAGCAGGGCGGCGGCCAGCGCCCGGCGCGACAGGCCGACCGCGCGCATGGTGCGGATCGTCCCCAGCCGCTGTTCGAAGGCGAGGCCCGCGGCCGCATAGACGATGAACAGGCCGACGACGAAGGCGAGCAGGCCGAACGCGGTGAGGTTCAGGTGGAAGCTCGCCGTCAGCCGTTCCAGATCGTCCTCGTCGTCGGCGCCGATCCGGCGCAGCTCCGGCGCGATCTCGGTCAGCGGCGGGGCCGTCAAGGACGGCTCGCCGGCGATCAGCATCCGGCTGATCGCGCCCTCCATGCCCAGCAGCGCCTGCGCCGCGCCGATATCCAGCATCGCCGTCCCGTCCGCCACGCCTTCGCGCGGCCGGACCGGGGGCAGCGCCGCGCCGTCATCGGTCCGGATCGCGTCGCCGGGCCGGAGCCCGAGCCGCCGCATGGTCGCTGGCGCCATCCATGTCTGGCCGGGCGGGGTCAGAAAATCGCCCGCGTCATCTCTTTCGCTGTCAGCTTCCTCTGGCCCGGGGCCGGCCAGGTTCAGTCCGGGAAGGGTCAGCGGCTCCACGCCCGTCACCGCCAGCGGAATTCCGCCGATCAGGACGCGCCCCTCCACGACCGGGGAGACCGGCCAGCCGGCGCGGCGCAGCGCCAGCCAGACATCCTGATCCACCGTCCCGCCGGACGCGGGGACCAGCGCGGCGCTCTGCGCCATTAGCGTCTCGGTGGCGCCGGCATAGGCGGCGCGCGCTTCGGCATTCAGGGCCTGAACGCCGCTCCAGAGGGCAGTGGCGGCGGCGAGGCCGGCGAGCATGGCCAGAAGCTGAACTGGCCGCCGGCGCCAGTGCGCGGCCAGCGCGCCGAGCGACCAGAGGACGGCCCTCACGTTCCGCCCGCGATCTGACTCGCAATCTGGCCGGCGCGCAGCAGCACGCTGCGGTCCATCCGTTCGGCCAGCCGGGCGCTGTGCGTGACCACCAGCAGGGCGCAGCCGGTCTCGGCGACCAAATCCATGGTCAGGTCCAGCACCGCGTCCGCCGTCGCCTCGTCCAGATTCCCGGTCGGCTCGTCGGCCAACAGCAGGCGCGGCCGGATGGCCAGCGCCCGGCCGATGGCCACGCGCTGCTGCTGCCCGCCGCTCAGCTGTTCGGGATAGCGGTCCAGAAGATCGGTCAGGCCCAGCCGGTCGGTCAGCGCCGCCTGCCAGTCCGGGTCCAGCCGGCCGGCGAGCCGCGCCTGGAAGGCGAGATTGGCCGCGACCGTCAGGCTGGGCACCAGATTGAATTGCTGGAACACCAGACCGATTGTGCGGCGGCGTAGATCGGCGCGCGCGCTGTCCCCCATCGCGGCGACATCGCGCCCGTCCAGCAGAATCTGTCCGCCGTCGGCGCTGTCCAGCCCGGCGATCAAATGCAGCAGGGTGGACTTGCCGCTGCCGGATTCGCCGGTCAGGGCCAGCGTGCGCCCGGCGTCCAGATCCAGCGACACGCCGTCCAGAACGCTCAGCGCGCCCTGCGGCGTGTCATAGGTCTTGCGCAGATCGCGTACGGACAGGAGCGGTCCGCCGGGCGCGGTCACAGCATCACGCGCGGGTTCATGATGTTGGCGGGGTCCAGCGCGCGCTTGATGGCGCGCATCATGTCCATCTCCACCGCGCTCTTTCGCCTGGCGATCTCGTCCTTCTTCATCACGCCGACGCCATGCTCGGCGGAAATGGAGCCGCCGAGCGAAGCGGCCGCGTCATGCACCGCCTGCGTGATCGCTTCCTGCCGGTCCCAGAAATCGCCGGCGTCCGGTTTCGGCGGGGCGATGTTGAAATGGAAATTGCCGTCGCCGACATGGCCGAAGCACAGGACGCGCGCCGTGGGCGCGATGGCGGCCACCGCCGCGCAGCCGGTCTCGTACAGCGCCGGCATCGCGGCGACGGGAACCGACACGTCGTGTTTGATCGCCTTGCCATCGGCCTTTTCGGCCTCCGGCGCCAGTTCGCGCAGGCGCCAGAACGCCTCGGCGTCCGCCTCGCTGCGCGCGATGGCGGCGTCGCGCACCAGACCCGCCTCCACGCCGGCGGCCAGCGCCGCCTCCATCGTCTCGCGCGCGCCGTCCTCCCGCCCGAACGACATCTCGATCAGGACGTACCAGGGATGCGGCGCGGACAGCGGATCGCGCGCCGTGTCGAAATGGGCCAGCACCAGCTCCAGCACCGGGCGGGGCAGAATTTCGAACCCCGTCACCGCGCCGCCCGATTCGGTCTTGGCCAGCGCCAGCAGCTTCACCGCGGCGTCCACATCGTCCAGCGCCGCGAAGGCGACCGCCCGCGCGGCCGGGCGCGGGAACAGCTTCAGCGTGGCGGCCGTGACCAGGCCCAGCGTGCCCTCCGCGCCGATAAAGGCCTGTTTCAGGTCGTATCCCGTATTGTCCTTCCGCAGGGTGCGCAGGCCCTCATAGATGCGCCCGTCGGGCAGCACCGCCTCGATCCCCAGAACCAGGTCGCGCATCATGCCATAGCGCAGCACCGCAACGCCGCCGGCGTTCGTGCTGACCGCCCCGCCCACCGTGGCCGATCCCTCGGCGGCGAGGCTGAGCGGGAACAGGCGGTCCGCCTCCGCCGCCGCCTCCTGCGCGGCGGCCAGCGTCACGCCGGCTTCCACCGTCATGGCGTCGTTCAGCGGATCGACCGCGCGCACCGATTTCATGCGGCGCAGGCTGACCAGAACCTCGCCCTGCGGCGTGGACCCGCCGACCAGGCCGGTATTGCCGCCCTGCGGCGTGATGGCGACGCCGTGTTCGGCGCAGATCGCGACAATCTTCGCGGCTTCCGCCGTGGTCGCGGGGGACAGCATCAGCGGCGTCGTCCCGGTCCAGCGGCCGCGCCATTCGGTGAGATAGGGCGCCAGCGTATCTTCGTCCTCCGTCCAGCCTTTCGGCTCGGCGGCGGCTTTCAGCGCCTCGGCGACATGGGGGGGCAGCCCGCTCATGCGCCGCTTATAGCGCGCCCTTGGCGCCCGCGCCCATGCGCTCATACTGGGCCGAACACATCAGGGGAGGGACGGATGAAACAGGCATTGCTGGGCGCTGCGGCGGGATTGGCGATTGGCGGCGCGGCGTTCGCGCAGGACGCGCCGACCGATGCGCCGCCGTCGGAGAGCCCGACAGCCTATCAGGTGGAGACGATCGCCAGCGGGCTGGCCACGCCGTTCGCCTTCGCCCTGTTGCCGGACGGCAATTTCCTGGTGACCGAGCGCACCGGCACGTTGCGCCTGGTGCGGCCGGACGGCTGGGTCTCCATGCCGGTGGCGGGTACGCCCGGCGTGAAGTTCGGCTCCGCCTCCGGCCTGCACGACGTCGTGCTGGACCCGGACTTCGAGGCCAACCGCCTTGTCTGGCTGACCTATTTCAAACCGCCGGAGGGGGAGACGCCGGGCATCTGGCCGCGCGGTCTGATCGGCGAGTGGAACGCCCAGCCGCTGGAATGGCGCAACGAGCATCCGCTGGGGACCGAGATGCTGGCCGTCGGCCGGCTCAGCGCGGACGGCCTGTCCCTCACCGACGTGAGAGATGTCGTTGCGGGCGCGGACCGGCGCATCGCCTTCGCCCCGGACGGCACGATCTATGTCTCGGGGGCGGAGCGCTACCGCTTCACCGAGGGCGACTGGGACGTGGACGGCGGGCCGGGTCCGCTGCCGCTGGAGACGCGGCGGCAATATTCCGGGCGCGTCCTGCACGTAACCCGCGACGGCGCGCCGGCGGCCGGCAATCCGTTCGGCGACGAGACGTTCAGTTTCGGCCATCGCGATCCGGAGGGGATCGCCATCCATCCCGAGACCGGCGAGCTCTGGCTGGTGGAGCACGGGCCGATGGGCGGCGACGAGCTGAACGTCATCCGCGCGGGCAATGACTATGGCTGGCCGAACGTGTCCTACGGCCTGCAATATAGCGGCGACCCGGTCGCGGACGGGGAATCGGCGGGCGAGGGCTATGAGCCGCCGATCTATACCTGGACGCCGTCCATCGGGCCTTCCAGCCTGGTCTTCTATGACGGGGCGATGTTCCCGGACTGGCGGGGGGATCTGCTGGTCGGCTCCATGCCGCTGACGCATCTGGTCAGGCTGGAGCTGGACGGCGAGCGGATCGTCGCGGAGGAAAGCCTGCTGGACGAGCTGGAGGAGCGGATTCGCGACTTCACCGTCGGGCCGGAGGGCGAGCTCTATGTGCTCACCGACGCGGCCTCGATCCTGAAGGTGACTCCGGCGGAATAACGGGAAGGAACGGGGCAGGGCGGCCTAGAGGCCGCGCTCTTCCATCGCTTCCTGGGTCAGCTGGGCGTATTCGTTCAGGCGGCCGAGACAGGTCTCGCGCAGCGCCTCACGGTCCTGCGCGCGCAGGGCGGCGAGCATCTTTTCGGCGTCTTCCAGGCCCCAGGCGCCGGTATGGCGGCGCGGCAGCGTCACATAGGCGCTATAGCGGGTCAGCATCCGCCAGACGCGGCGCATCTCGGTCAGCAGAGTTTCGCGCTGGGACAGCCGCATGATGCGCGTGTGGAAGTCCTGATAGGTCTCCCAGAACCCCGTCCAGTCGGTGGCCTCCGCCTGCTCCTGCATCTTTTGGAACAGGCCGTCGAACGTGGCCAGCTGGGCCTCGTCCGGCCAGTCCAGCGCGTCGATAAGATCGGTCTCCAGCAGTTCGAACAGGCGATAGAGCTGTTCGGCTTCGCTGCGCGAGACCTTGGCCACGAAGAAGCCGCGCTTGGTCTCATGCTCCACGGTTCCGTCCGCGAGCAGCAGGGACAGCGCCTCGCGGATGGGCAGCGGGCTGACGTGATACTTGTCCCGCAGGTCCGTCGGGCTGAGCCGCAGGCCCGGACCCAGAAGGCCCCGGGAGATTTCGCCGCGAATGATGTCGGCAATGCGGATGGCTGACAGATCGCGGGATTCCACGTTCATTGTTGTTCCTGATCCAGGGGCCGGTCTTCGCCGTCGTGCCCACGACTATGCGACGCATTCCTGGTATACAAATTAAATTCCGGTGATGTTCACCCCGCTTTACGCATGGCGCTTATGCGCTGGCTCAGAGCCCGCAATCCCTTGTGACAGCGGATAACCCGCAGGACGCCGATGGGCATACGAATGTCTATGACACAATTACTATATTTGACTATTATATATGATATTAGGCTCTTGGATATGTGTTTACACTCATTGGATAACGCTATATTGTATTTGTGTGGGGTTTTTTAGCAACACAGATAGATAAACTGTCATCTTTCAGGCCTTTGAACTTGCCTTCCTTCGGGATGCGGAAGAGCTTCCGCCGCAATAGAGGCGCCCCCTGAAGCGCGCCCTGTTGTTCACCTGAGGGAGGTAAAACTCGATGTCCTATCGTAAGAGCCTTAAGTCGTGCGTTCTCGCGACGTCCAGCGCGGCCGTGAT
>CAJXKJ010000090.1 GCA_913055605.1 uncultured Euryhalocaulis sp.
TGCGCAAGATCCAGGGCGCGCCCGACCGCCCGGTGCCGCATATGGGCTGGTCGAAACTGACCAAACGCCGCGACGATCCGCTCACCGACGGCATCGTCGACGGCGACTATGTCTATTTCGCCCATTCCTATGCCGTGGACGATGGCGAGGCGACGCTCGCCGCCGCCGATTATGGCGGCCCCATCCCCGCCGTCGTCCGCAAGGGCAATGTCATGGGCTGCCAGTTTCACCCGGAGCGGTCGGCCAAGGTCGGCGCCCGCCTCCTCGCCAATTTCCTGACCCTGTAAGGACCTGCCAGACATGATCATCTATCCGGCAGTCGACCTGATCGGCGGCAAATGCGTCCGCCTCTCCCAGGGGGAGTTCGACCGCGTCACCGCCTATGAGGCGACGCCCGCCCACGCCCTGGCCGCCTATGCGCAGGCCGGCGCAAAATGGGCCCATGTCGTGGACCTGGACGGCGCCAAGGCCGGCGCGCCGCAGCAACACGATCTGATCGGCTCCCTCGCCGGCGCCGCCCCGCTAAAGGTCCAGGCCGCCGGCGGCGTGCGCACGGAGGGTCACGTCCGCGCCCTTCTGGACGCCGGGGTCGCGCGCGTCGTCATCGGCTCGCTCGCGGTGGAAAACCCGGATCTCGTCTATGGCTGGATCGAGTCCTTCGGCCCCGAATCCATCGCGCTCGCCCTCGACATCCGCATGACCGCCGACGGCCCCTCTATCGCCACGCGCGGCTGGACGGAGGATTCCGGAAAGTCGCTCTGGGACATCGGCGCGGCCTTCGCCGACAGGGGGCTGAAGCACATGCTGATCACCGATATCGGCAAGGACGGCATGATGCAGGGCCCGAATATGGAGCTGATGCAGGACGCCATATTGCGCCTGCCCTCGCTGGACCTGATCGCGTCGGGCGGCGTGCGCAACGCCGACGACATCCGCGTGCTGAAGACCCAGGGCGCCGCCGGCGCCATCGTCGGCAAGGCGCTGTGGGAAGGCACGCTGTCGGTGAAGGAGGCGGTCGATGCCGGCGCGTAGGATCATCCCCTGCCTCGATGTGAAAAACGGCCGCGTCGTGAAGGGCGTGCAGTTCCGCAATCACCGCGACATGGGCGACATCGTGGAGCACGCCGCCCGCTACCGCGACGAGGGCGCGGACGAGCTGGTCTTCTACGACATCACCGCCAGCGCGGAGCAGCGCTCGCTGGACCTGGACTGGGTGCGCCGCGTCGCGATGCAGATCGACGTGCCCTTCGCCGTGGCCGGCGGCCTGCGCAGCGTGGACGCCGCGGTGGCCTGTCTCGACAACGGCGCGGACAAGATCTCCATCAACTCGCCCGCACTGGAGCGCCCCGAACTGATCTCGGAAATCGCCGAGCGCGTGGGCGCGCAATGCGTCGTCGTCGGCGTCGACTCCATCAAGACGCCGGACGGCGCGTATTACGTGAAGCAATACACCGGCGACCCCGACAAGATGATCGACGCCGGCCGGGCGACCATGGACTGGGTGATCGAGGCGCAGGAGCGCGGCGCCGGCGAAATCGTGCTGAACTGCATGGACCAGGACGGCGTCCGCAACGGCTATAATCTGGAGCATGTCGGCGCGGTGCGCGCGGCGGTCTCCATCCCCGTCATCGCCAGCGGCGGCGCCGGCGCGCCGGAGCATTTCCGCGACGTCTTCCAGCAGTGCGACGCCAGCGGCGCGCTGGCCGCCACCGTTTTCCACGCCGGGACGATCCCGATCCCGGCCCTGAAAGAGTATCTGGACCAATGCGGAATCGAAGTGCGCCGCTGACCGCGGCCGATATCGACAGCCTCGACTGGGCAAAGGCCGACGGCCTGATCCCCGCCATCGTGCAGGACGCCCGCACGCTGCAGGTGCTCGTCCTCGCCTGGATGAACCCTGAGGCGCTGCAGCAGACCCTGTCCTGTGGCCTCGTCACCTTCTATTCCCGCTCGCGCGGCAAGCTGTGGGTGAAGGGGGAGACCTCCGGCAACAATCTGATGCTGGTCTCCGCCCACACCGATTGCGACTCCGACACGCTGCTGGTCCTGGCCGACCCCACCGGCCCGGCCTGTCACCTCAATACGACCAGCTGCTTCAGCGAGGACGACGCCCCCGGTCTCGGCTGGCTCGCGCGCCTCGCCCAGATCGTCGCCGCCCGCAAGGACGCCGACCCCGCCTCCTCCTACACCGCCAGACTCTTCTCCAAGGGCGCCCGCAAGATCGCCCAGAAGGTCGGCGAAGAAGGCGTCGAAACGGCGCTGGCCGGCGCCGCCGGCGACGCCGAAGAAATGAAACAGGAAGCCGCCGACCTCCTCTTCCACCTCATCGTGTTGATGGAACAGACGGGGCTAGGCTGGGATGACGTGATGGGGGTGCTACGGGAGCGGCACGGGGCGAAATGATAAGCTCGCCTGCCGTCAGCTATGCTCCCTGATTGCGCAGGGCAGTTTCCAGTTGGTTCAGGCAGTTCTCTCGGTCGTTTGTTTCAATCACGACCATATTTGCGTCCACATTGATTTTGGATTTCAGGGTCACGACTGTCTGTCCTTGAGTTTCCGCCACAAGGATCGACGCATCTACCTGTTGAGCGCACTCGCCTGTAACCGTTCCGGAGACAGGATCTGAGAATGTCACTCTCCCGACCTGCCCCACCGCGATTGTGGCGGCCGTGAAAGTTTGGTCTCGGGATAACTGGCTCACCAAGGTTCGTTCGCGCCAGTCGGTAACGCCTGTAAGGCTCGCACAGCCTGCCAGCGCTCCCAGTGCGATCAACCAAATCTTTGACATTCATCCCTCCCCTTATGAGAGGAATGATGATCAACTCTAGGCTGTGTTTGTCAATCTACTTTCGACCGTGAGTCGATTCCGTAAGGCGCACGAAGCTCTTACGCCTCCGCGATAACCACATTCGCCGTCAGCGGCGCCTGCAGGGTTCCGTCGGGCTGGATGTAATCGGCCAGCGCCGCCTTCATCTCCTCGATCAAGCTGGAAATGACCCCGTCCCCCGCCGGATCGGCCGGATCGATCAGCGGCTGCAGCGCGCCGTCCGCGCCCGGCCGGCCGACGAACATGATGTCGAACAGGACGAAGGTCCGGGCGTCCGGAAGCGTCACCATCTTTTCCTTCCGCTCCAGCGACCGTACCGACAGCCCCGCCTCCTCCACCACGGCGGCCAGCGCATCCGGGTCCCCGAACGCAAACGGCCCGAACGGGACCAGGTCGTCGCCGAACGTCCGCGCGACGATCTCCTCGAACGCGCCGAACACCGGATTGCCGTCGCCCGCCTTGGTCCAGACCGACGCCGCCAGGCGCCCGCCATCCTTCAGCACGCGCCGCGCCTCTTTCACGCCCTGCACCTTGTCGGGGAAGAACTGCAGGCCCTGCTGACAGAACCCCGCATCGAACATGCCGTCCGGATAGGGCTGGGCCAGCGCGCTGCCGATCTCGAATTCGATCCGGCCGGCCAAGCCCTCCGCTTCGGCCTGGGCGCGCGCCACCGCGACCATCGGCTCCACCACGTCCAGCGCACAGATGCGCGCCGCCGTCCCGGCCGCCGCCAGCTTGCGCGACACGATCCCCGTCCCGCAGGCAAGATCCAGGCACGCGCCCGAGGCGTCAATGGAGGCGATCAGATCGTCCGCCCAGGGGGAGAACATCCCCGGCGTCAGATAGGTCTCATAGAGCTGCGGCGGCGTCCGCCCCGCAATGAAGTCGCTGATCAGGGTCATGGGCCGGCATCATAGGCTGCAAGCTGCCCGCGCCCAGCAGGAATCAAGCCGCCCTCACCGCCGCAGCGTGACGAACACGAACCCCGCATCGTGCTCCGCCCTGGTCCGCAGATCGCCAAACCGGGCGTCCCATGCGCCGCTGGCCAGATCGTCCGACAGCCGCCCCACCCCTCGCGAGACGACGTCGGGGTCCACCATCCGGAACCCGGACATGTTCGCCCGGAATGACGGGTCCAGATAGGTCTCCGGCTTTGCCCATGGCGCATACATGAACTGGTCGGCCAGATCGCAGGGCAGAGGGAAGCGCACCCGCTCGAATGCGCGTCCGGTCGCCTCCATGGCCAGCTCCGCGAACGCCTCCATGGACGGAAACAGCGCAAAGTCGTTTTCCAGAATCTCCGGAAAATACTCCGCGAACCAGTGGTCCTTTCCCGCATAGGGATCGAAGGTGAAGAAGACGTGCGGCCCCTCCGGACACACCCGCTCCATCTCGCGCAGCCCCGCCCTCAGATCGCGGAAATGATGCGCGGCCAGCGTGCAGACCACGGCCTCCGCCGCCCCGCCCTCCAGCGGAATGGCCTCCGCGCTTCCCGCGAACCAGGTCACGCCATCATGCGGCCGCGCCTGTGCGCGCATCGCCTCGGACGGCTCCACCGCCAGCAGCGTGAAGCCCGCATCCGCCAGAGCGTTGGTGTAGTTCCCCGACCCCGCGCCGATATCGCACACCGTCGCGCCCGGCGCACATCCGGTCAGGCGGACCAGCTCCGCCGTGATCCGCGGGTCGGCGCTGCGGGTCGATCCATAGGACCGGCCGATCGTGTCATAGATGGGCCGGTCCATCGCACCCTCCCCCCTCATGCCGAGGGCGCCCGAAGGGCGCGTCTCGAAGCATCCAGAAAGCGCAAGCGGTCCTAGGGCGCCTCGGCGCTCCGCGCCGCCGCCAGCCCGGCCTTCAGATCGTCCAGCAGATCCTCGACCGCCTCCAGCCCGATCGACATGCGGATCAGCCCGTCGCCCAGGCCCGCGGCCAGCCGCGCCTCGCGCGCCATGCCGGCGTGCGTCATGCTGGCCGGGCATGTGGCCAGGCTCTCGAACCCGCCCAGCGACGCGCCGACATTGAAAATGTCCAGCGCGCGCAGGAAGGCGTTCGCCGTCGGCACCCCGCCCTTCAGGTCGAAGGCCAGCACCGCGCCGAACCCGCTCTGCTGGCGCTTGGCGATGTCATGGCCCGGATGGCTTTCCAGCCCCGGATAATAGACCCGCTCGACCAGGTCGCTCTGGCCCAGCGCCTCCACCACCCGTCCGGCCGCGCGCTCCTGCGCGTCCAGCCGCGCCGGCAGCGTGCGCATCCCGCGCAGCGTCATATAGGAATCGAACGGCGCCCCGGTGGAGCCGCAGGCGTTCGCCCACCATTTCAGCTCGGTCAGCAGCTCCGGGTCCTTCACCAAGACCGCGCCGCCCACCACGTCCGAATGCCCGTTCAGGAATTTGGTCGTGGAGTGCATGACGATGTCGCACCCCTGCTCCAGCGGCTTCTGCCGCAGCGGCGTCAGGAAGGTGTTGTCGGCCATCACCAGCGCGCCGGCCTCCTTGGCCAGTTTCGCGCATTTTTCCACGTCCGTGATCCGCATCAGCGGGTTCGAGGGCGTCTCGATCAGGACCAGTTTCGGCCCCTGCGCGATGGCTTTTGCATAGGCCGCCTCGTCGGTCTGGTCGACGAACACGATCCTGAACCGCCCCCGCTCGCCCAGTCTGGCGAGCAGGCGGTACGTGCCGCCATAGCAGTCGTGCGGCGCCACCATCACATCGTCCGGCGTCAGCAGGTTCAGCACCAGGTCGATGGCCGTCATGCCGCTCGCCGTCACGATGCCGCCCGCCGCGCCTTCCAGCGCGGCCAGCGCCTGCTCCAGCGCCGCGCGCGTGAGCCGGTGGCCC
>CAJXKJ010000091.1 GCA_913055605.1 uncultured Euryhalocaulis sp.
GGCCAGCCGCGCGATCGGCACCCGGTACGGGCTGCAGGACACGTAATCGAGCCCCAGCCCGGCGCAGAAGCGGATCGAGGCCGGGTCGCCCCCGTGCTCGCCGCAAATGCCCAGCTTGATCCCGGACCGCGCCGCGCGCCCGCGCTCGGCCGCGATGCGCACCAGATCGCCGACCCCGTCATGGTCCAGGCTGACGAACGGGTCGCGCTCCAGAATCCCGGTCTCGATATAGTGTTTCAGCACCCGGCCCGCGTCGTCGCGCGACAGGCCGAACGTGGTCTGGGTCAGATCGTTGGTGCCGAAGCTGAAGAACTCCGCCGTCTCCGCGATCGACCCGGCCATCAGCGCCGCGCGCGGCAGCTCGATCATCGTGCCGATCGTATAGGGCAGGTCGCGCCTCGATTCCTCGCGCACCAGCGCCGCCACCGCCGCGATGCGGTCCTTCAGGAAATCCAGCTCCGCCTTGATCGACACCAGCGGGATCATGATCTCCGGCGCCGGCGTCTTGCCGGTCTCCTTCGCGATCTCCGCCTGCGCCTCGAAGATGGCGCGCGCCTGCATCTCGTAGATTTCCGGATAGGTGACGCCCAGCCGGCAGCCGCGATGGCCCAGCATCGGATTGCTCTCGTGCAGCTCCGACGCCCGGCTCATCAGCTCGCGCGGCGAAACCCCGGTCGCCTCGGCCACCGCCGCCACGTCTTCTTCCGTATGGGGCAGGAATTCGTGCAGCGGCGGGTCCAGCAGGCGGATCGTCACCGGCCGCACGCCCATGATGGAAAAGATCGCGCGGAAATCGCTGCGCTGTTCGGGCAGCAGCTTGTCCAGCGCCGCGCGCCGCCCCGCCTCGTCGCGCGCCAGGATCATCTCCCGCACATGGGCGATCCGCGCCGCCTCGAAGAACATGTGCTCGGTCCGGCACAGGCCGATCCCCTCGGCGCCGAAATCGCTGGCCGCCTGCACGTCCTCCGGCGTTTCGGCGTTGGCCCGCACCTTCAGCGTGCGCACCCGGTCGGCCCAGCCCATCAGCGTGGCGAAATCGCCGGACAGTTCCGGCTGGATCATCTTCGCCTCGCCGGCCAGAACCTGGCCCGCCGCGCCGTCCACCGTGATCACCTCGCCGTGCTTCACCACGCGTCCGCCGCTGGTGAACTGGCCGGCCGCCTCGTCGATGCGGATCGTCCCGGCGCCGCAGACACAGGGCGTGCCCATGCCGCGCGCCACCACCGCGGCGTGGCTCGTCATGCCGCCGCGCGCCGTCACGATGGCCTGGGCCGCGTGCATGCCGTGAATGTCTTCCGGGCTGGTCTCGGCGCGGATCAGGATCACCTTCTCCCCCGCCGCCGCGCGGTCCGCCGCCTCGTCGGCGCTAAACACCACGGCGCCGGAGGCCGCGCCCGGGCTGGCCGGCAGGCCGCTCGCCACCACGTCGCGGCGGAAATCCGGATCGATCGCCGGGTGCAGCAGCTGGTCCAGCGCCGCGGGCTCCACGCGCCCGACCGCTTCCTCGCGCGTGATCAGGCCCTCGCGCGCCATCTCCACGGCGACGCGCAGCGCCGCCTTCGCGGTGCGCTTGCCGTTACGGGTCTGCAGCATCCAGAGCCGGCCGTCCTCGACCGTGAACTCGATGTCCTGCATGTCGCGATAGTGCCGCTCCAGCGTATCGAACACCTTGGCCAGCTCGGCGAAGCTCGCCGGCATCGCCTCTTCCATGCTGGGCAGGGTCTCGCCGGTCTCCTCGCGCGCGGCCTTGGTGAGGGATTGCGGCGTGCGGATGCCCGCCACCACGTCCTCGCCCTGCGCATTGACCAGGAACTCGCCATAGATCGCGCGCTCGCCCGTCGACGGGTTGCGCGTGAACGCCACCCCGGTCGCGGACGTGTCGCCCATGTTGCCGAACACCATGGCCTGCACGTTCACCGCCGTGCCCCAGCTCGCCGGAATGTCGTGCAGGCGGCGATAGGTGCGCGCCCGCTCGTTCATCCAGCTGTCGAACACCGCATTGATTGCCCCGCGCAGCTGTGCGCGCGGATCGGCCGGGAAAGCCGCGCCCGTCTCGCGCTCGACGGCCGCAAGGTACAGGCCCACGATTTCGCGCCAGTCTTCGGCGCGCATCTCGGTGTCCAGCGCGTAGTCGCGCTCGTCCTTGAACACCTCCAGGACGTCCTCGAACACCTCGTGCGGCACGCCCAGCACCACGTCGCCATACATCTGGATGAAGCGGCGGAAACTGTCATAGGCGAAGCGCGCATCGCCGGTCGCCGCGGCCAGCCCCTCGGCCGTCTCCGCGTTCAGGCCCAGATTCAACACCGTATCCATCATGCCCGGCATCGACGCCCGCGCGCCGGAGCGGACCGAGACCAGAAGCGGGTTCGCCGCGTCGCCGAATGTTTTGCCGGTCTTTTTCTCCAGCCCGGCCAGCGCGGCGTCCACGCCCGCCTCCAGCCCCTTCGGCCATTCGCCCTTGGTGGCGGTGTAGTGGGTGCAGACCTCGGTCGTGATCGTGAAGCCCGGCGGAACGGGGAGGCCCAGCGACGCCATCTCGGCCAGGTTCGCGCCCTTGCCGCCCAGCAGCGCCTTCATCGCCGCCTTGCCGTCGGCCGCCCCGCCGCCGAAGGCATAGATGTGTTTCGGCTTTTTCGGCGTCAGCGATTTGCGCGCCGCCCCGGCGGATTTCACCGCCGCCTTGGCCGACTTGCCCGCGACCGACCCGGCCCGCGCCGCCACCCGCGCCGCCGTCCCGGCGATGCGCCGCGCGCGCTGGGTCTGCGCCTTCCGCGCCCGCCCCGATTTCGACGCGGCGGACTTCTTCGCCGCCGTCTTCGCAGGCTTTTTCGCAGCGGTTTTCTTCGTCGTCTTCTTGGCGGTCGTCTTGGCCGGCTTTTTCGGCGCAGCCTTTTTCGTCGCCTTCTTGGGCGCCGCTTTCTTGGCCGTCTTTTTCGCGGCTTTCTTCGCCGGCGCCTTCGCGGCGGCCTTGGCGGATTTCTTCGCCGCCTTCTTCGCCGTCTTTTTCTTCGCCGTCTTTTTGGCGGTCTTCTTGACCGCCGTCTTCACGGGCTTTTTCGAAGAGCTGGTCTTCGCGGGACGCTTCGCCATGTTGTGTCGGGTCTCGTCTGGAGAAAATCGTTACGCGGAAATTTTGCCGAAGTCTGCGACAGACCCAAGCGCATCGCCGATCCGGCCCAGCAGCAGCAGCCGGTTCGTGCGCAGTTTCGGGTCGTCGGCGTTCACCGTGACGCTGTCGAAAAACGCGTCGATGGCCGGGCGCAGCGGCGCAATCGCCGCCATCGCCGCTTCGTAATCCTCGTCCTGCACCGCCGCCTTCGCCTTCGGCCCCGCCTCGTCCAGCGCCGCCGCCAGCGCCGTCTCGTCGGCTTCCATCAGCAGCGCCGGATCGAACGCGCCCTCGGCCGCGCCGGACTTCTTCTCCTCGGCGGCGACGATATTCATCGCCCGCTTCGCCCCGGCCAGCAGGTTCTCGCCCTCAGGAGTAGACAGGAAGCTCTGCAACGCCCGAACCCGCGCCACGATGGCCACCAGATCATCCTCGCCCAGCGCAAACACGGCGTCGATCAGATCGTGGCGGACGCCCTCGTCGCGCAGCACGACTTTCAGCCGGTCAGCGAAGAACGCGAGGAGGTCACCCTCATCAGCCGTATCAAAGGCGGACATTCCGCTCGCGACCGCATTTCTGTTTGCCGAATTCTGAGCAAAAATTTGATTGGTGACCGGAAGCGCTTTGATCTTCAGGCCAACCCGCACACCGTTCTCCAGAACGATCCGGATCACCCCCAGCGCCGCGCGCCGCAGCGCATACGGGTCTTTCGACCCCGTCGGCTTCTCATCGATCGCCCAGAACCCGACCAGCGTATCCAGCTTGTCGGCCAGCGCGACCGCTGCGCTCACCGGCTCGGTCGGCACTTCATCTGACGGCCCCAGCGGCTTGTAGTGATCGCGGATCGCGTTCGCGACCGCCTTCGGCTCGCCGTCCTCGCGCGCGTAATAGGCGCCCATCACGCCCTGCAGGTCGGTGAACTCCTGCACCATGCCGGTGGTCAGGTCCGCCTTGGCCAGCAGGCCCGCGCGCGCCGCCTGCTCCGGGTCCGCCCCGCACAGCGGCGCCAGCTCGCGCGCCAGCGCGGAGACCCGCTCCGCCTTGTCCTTCACACTGCCCAGCTTGCGGTGGAACACCACGCTGGACAGGTCGTCGACCCGCGACTCCAGCGACCGCGCCCGGTCCTCGTCCCAGAAGAATTGCGCGTCGGACAGCCGCGCGCTCAGCACCCGCGCATAGCCTTTGGCGCTCGCCGCCCCGCCGTCCGTCGGCTCCAGATCCGCCACCGCGACGAAGCGCGGGGCCAGGCCGCCAGATTTGGGGTCGCGCACCGCGAAATATTTCTGGTTCTTCGCCATGGTCAGCTGGATGACCTCCGGCGGCAGGGCCAGGAAATCCGGGTCGAACTCGCCCAGCAGGCAGACCGGCCATTCGGCCAGGCCGCTGACTTCGTCCAGCAGGCCCTCGTCATCCACCAGCTCCAGCCCGGCGTCCGCGCACAACCTTGCCGCCTGCCGCGCGATCAGCGCCCGGCGTTCGGTGCGCTCCACCCGCACATGGCCCGCGCCTTCCAGCGCCGCCTTGTAAGATGCGAAATCGCTCACCGTGAACGGGCCCGGGCCGTGGATGCGGTGCCCCTCGGTCTGGTCGCCCGCCGCCACGCCCGCCCGCACGGTCAGCGCGAAGACCCCGACACAGGCCCA
>CAJXKJ010000092.1 GCA_913055605.1 uncultured Euryhalocaulis sp.
TTTGCCAGCGAAGCGACGATCGCCGGGACGCCCGCCGAGGCGGTGGCGGAGGCCGGCGTGGTCGTGCAAATCCGCGCCTGCCGCGAGGGCTGGCGCCGCGTCAGCGCCGGCGATTATCAGGGCTGGGTGCGCGCCAGCGCCCTGTGGGGCCCGGCTTGCGGCGACGATGGCGAGGAGCCCCAGGCCCTCCAGGCCCTGATCGGGCGCTAGCGCCCGCCGCCGTCTGCCTTGAGCCTGCGCCTTGAGCCCGGAGCAAAGGGCGTGATAACGCAGGAAGCCGGTCCGGCGGGGACCGCCCGCAACACGGACCTGATGTTCACACCGAAGAATTCCTACGAGTATGACGAGCTGATCGCCTGCGGCCATGGCGAGCTGTTCGGCCCCGGCAACGCCCAGCTGCCGCTGCCGCCGATGCTGATGTTCGACCGCATCTCCCATATCTCGGGCGAGGGCGGCGCGCACGGAAAGGGCCAGGTCGTGGCCGAACTGGCGATCCAGAAGGATCACTGGTTCTTCGCCTGCCATTTCGAGGGCGACCCGGTGATGCCGGGCTGTCTCGGCCTGGACGCGATGTGGCAGCTGGTGGGCTTCTTCCTCGGCTGGTCCGGCGGGCCCGGAAAGGGCCGCGCCCTGGGCGTGGGCGAGGTCAAATTCACCGGCCAGGTGCCGCCGACCGTGTCGGCCCTGCGCTATGTCATCGACTTCAAGCGCGTTATCATGCGGAAGCTGGTTCTGGGCATAGGCGACGGGGAAATGTTCGCCGACGGACAGTCGATCTACAAAGCCTCTGATCTCCGTGTCGGTCTGTTCCAGCCTTCAGACCTGAAGCAAACGGACATCTGACGATGCGTCGCGTAGCCGTAACCGGAATGGGGATCGTGTCCTCGATCGGATCGAGTGTCGATGCGGTGGCCGAAAGCCTGCGCGCGGGCAAATCCGGCATCGTCGCCGCCCCGAAATATGCGGAGCTCGGCTTCCGCTGCCAGGTCCATGGCGACCCGGGAATCGATCCGTCCGAGCACATCGAAAAGCGCGAGATGCGCTTCATGGGCGACGGCGCGGCCTGGTCGCAGATGGCGATGCAGCAGGCCATCGCGGACGCGGGCCTCGCCGAGGACGAAATCAGCCATGAGCGCACCGGCCTGATCGCCGGCACCGGCGGCCCGTCCACGCGCGCCATCGTCGCCGCGGCGGATATCACGCGGGAGAAGGGGCCCAAGCGTGTCGGCCCGTTCGCCGTGCCCAAGGCGATGAGCTCCACCGCCTCCGCCATTCTGGCGACCAATTTCAAGATCAAGGGCGTGTCCTATTCGATCAGCTCCGCCTGCACGACGTCGCTGCACTGCATCGGCGCCGCCGCCGAGCAGATCCAGTGGGGCAAGCAGGACATCGTCTTCGCCGGCGGCGGGGAGGAACTGGACTGGACACTGTCCGTCCTGTTCGACGCGATGGGCGCGATGTCGTCCCACTTCAACGACACGCCGGAAAAAGCCTCCCGCGCCTTCGACAAGGACCGCGACGGCTTCGTCATCGCCGGCGGCGCCGGCATGCTGGTGCTGGAGGAATGGGACCGCGCCGTGGCGCGCGGGGCCAATATCTATGCCGAGGTCTCCGGCTACGGCGCCACGTCCGACGGGTTCGACATGGTCGCCCCGTCCGGCGAGGGCGGCGCCCGCGCCATGAAGCTGGCGATGGAAACGCTGGCGGGGCGCAAGATCGACTATCTGAACCCGCACGCCACCTCCACGCCCGTCGGCGACATTCGTGAGGCCGAAGGCATCATGGAGGTGTTCGGCAAGGACGCGCCGATGGTCTCCGGCACCAAGTCGATGACCGGCCACTCTCTTGGCGCCGCCGGGGTGCAGGAGGCGATCTACGCCCTGATCATGATGGACCGCGGCTTCGTCGCCCCCTCCATCAATGTCGAGGAAATGGACCCGGAAATCGCCGCCACCGGCCTGCCGGTCGTCACCGAGACGACAGAGGCAAAGCTGAACGCCGTCATGTCCAACAGTTTCGGCTTCGGCGGCACCAACGGCTCGGTCGTCTTCACCAAGCCGGACTAGAGCGGCGCGACTAGCTGACGGGTGTCAGGCCGAGCCAGCCCGCCGTCTTCCCGAAATTCGGGATCAGGTCGACGAATGCGTGCACCGAGACAACCAGCAGCAGGTTGCGCGTGCGCAGCCAAAGCACGCCCAGGGCCAGCGCTGCGGGAGCCAGCACCAGCATCGCGTAGGCCGCCGACAGCGCCCATCCGGCGTCCGCCAGCTCTCCGCGCAGGGCGAGACCCGGCACATGCGCCATGGCGAAGACGATCGCGGCCAGGAACAAGCCGGCGACCGGGCTGCGCAGCGCCTTGCCCAGACGCTCCTGCATCAGGGCGCGGAAGAAGAACTCCTCGACCAGCCCGGCCTCGACCGCCAGCCAGACGAAGGCGAGCGGCAGTCCGGCAGCGAGGACAAGCGGACCATACGTGCCGTCGACCAGGGCGTCGCCGCCCGTGCCGAGGGCGAACTGCAGCACTGTGTAGAACGCGGCCATTCCGAGGAAAGTGAGCGCTGCGCGGCGGTTCAGCATGCCGCGCCGGATCCCGAAGGTTCGCAGGCCGCGCCGGAAGACCAGCAGGAAAACCGCGCCCGGGACGACGACGAACATCGCCAGCTTCTCTATCACCTTGGCGATCGCTTCGGCCCGCGTGTCCGGCGTGAGGCCGAACGCGGCCTGGCTGATCCCGCTCGGTCCCAGCGCGCCCAGCCAAGCCGCGATGACCAGAACCCAGAGGGCCAGGAACAGAATTTCGCGCGGAGCGGTGGGCGCGGCGGGCGGCGGCGGCGCGGCGCGCAGGGTCAGCAGGAAGGCGAGCGCAGGGGCCAGCACGCCCAGCGCCACCGCGACGGCCAGCACGTCCGACGGATCCTGTCCCGCGCCGGTCCAGAACAGGAAGGCGCCGCCCCATGCGGCGACGAACAGCAGTGCGGCGATCAGGCCTGAATGGCGCGCCATGGCGAAGGGGTCCGCAGGCCGCCTGCGCGCATCGCGGGCGGCGCGCTCCCATGCGCCCGACGCGTTTTCCGGGCAAGCGAAATTTTCCAGCGGCCGCCCCCGCGCCGCGGCGGCAATTTCGCGGGCGTTCCAGGGCGCGCCGCGCTTGACCTGCCCCAGCCCCCCTCTTAGCCCTGCATCCCACGAAACACGGGAGGCGCCAGTGGCGGACGAATCCGACAATCCCATGCCGAAGGGCGAGCTGATGAAGGGCCGGCGGGGCCTGGTCATGGGCGTCGCCAACAAGAACTCCATCGCATGGGGCATCGCCCAGCAGCTGGCCGCCCAGGGCGCGGAGCTGGCCTTTTCCTATCAGGGCGAACTGGAAAAGCGCGTCCGCCCGCTGGCCGAAAGCGTGGGCAGCGATTTCCTCGTCTCCGCCGACGTCACCTCCGACGACGACATGGCGAAATGTTTTTCGGAGATCGAATCCCGCTGGGGCTCGATGGATTTCCTCGTCCACGCCATCGCGTTTTCCGACAAGGAGGAGCTGAAAGGCAGCTTCACCGAGAATACGACGCGCGAGAACTTCAAGCGCACGATGGAGATCAGCGCCTACAGTTTCGTGGACGCCGGCCGCCGCGCCGCGCCGCTGATGAAGAATGGCGGGGCGATGGTCACGCTGACCTATCTGGGCGCCGAACGCGTTGTGCCGTCCTATAACGTCATGGGCGTCGCCAAGGCGGCGCTGGAGGCCTCGACCCGCTATATGGCGCGCGATCTCGGCCGTCAGGGCATCCGCGTCAACGCGATCTCCGCCGGCCCGATGCGCACTTTGGCCATGGCCGGCATTTCCGGCGGCAAGTCGCTGATGTCCACCGGGCGCGACTGGTCGCTGCTGAAGGAAGACACGCGGATGGAGGGCGTGGCCGGCTCCGCGCTCTATCTGCTGTCCGATCTCGGCCACAGCTGCACCGGGGAGGTGCTGCACGTGGATGCGGGCTTCCACATCGTCGGCGTGCCGGACCCCGACGCGGCGGCCGGCGAATAAAGGCCGCCGGCTCCTTCCGGCCCCGGCGGCGGAGTCCGGGCGGGGCGGGCGCTATACGCGGCGGCGAAATGTTACTATATAACACTCTTCCCGCCGCACCCGTCTGACGCATCCATGTCCGCCGCCCTTTTCCTGTTCTGTTTCGCCGCCACGGTCTCCGCCGGGGCGGGGGTCGCCGCGCTGGCCCTGTGGCCGCAGGCGGCCAGCCGCGCCTCCGGCGTGCTGGAGGCCGCGGCCGGCGGCGCCCTCTTGGTCATGGGCGCGGCCTATCTGGCGCCCGAGGCCCTGCATCTGCACGGCGGCGCCTGGGTTCTGGTTCTGGCGGGCCTCATCCTGGGGCCGATCCTGCACAAGGGCGCCGACGCCCTGTTCGGCGCGCAGGTGGGGGCGCTGTCCCTGATCGGCGGACTCGGCCTGCATTCTTTGCTCGACGGCGCGGCCTTCGCCATCGCCCTGTCCGCCGACCCGGTCTTCGGCCTCGGCAGCGCGGTCGGCCTGGTCCTGCACGATGCGCCCAAGGCGCTGTTCGCGCTGGTGCTGCTGCGCCGGGCGGGCCTCGGCAATGGCGTGGCCGCGGCGGGCGCGATGCTCGTCGCCGCCGGCTTCACCGCGCTGGGCGCGCTCGGCGTGACGCTGGTCTTC
>CAJXKJ010000093.1 GCA_913055605.1 uncultured Euryhalocaulis sp.
CCGCCTCTTCCGGCTCGGAATCGTCCGCCTGCGCCTCTTCGGGAGACGTATCCTCGTCTTCCTCGGAAATGATCCGGCGGATCGAGGAGAGGATCTCCTCCATCGTCGGTTCTTTTTCGGCGCTTTCTGTCATCTGCCGGTCTCCGACTCAGCTTACGGCGCAGTCATAAGATTCTGCGGCCCTGTCCCTGCAATGTCCAGCGAACGGGCGGAATTCCACTCGCATGACCGTGTGTCTAGATGATGGAGGTTCCGAAAAGGTTTCCGGCGCCTCAATCGTCATCCTGCTCCGTCGACGTGGAGATCAGGTTTTCCGGCCAGTCGTTCACCACGTCGTCCAGATAGGCGCGCGGATCGTAGCGCGCGACCGGAATGTCCAGATATTCGACGTTCAGCATGCCCATCGCCGCCAGCAGCTGGTGCGCGGCGACATAGGAGTCCCGCTCCGCCCCGGCCAGCGTGACGCGCGCGGTCAGCGCCTCCTGCTCCGCGTTCAGGGCGTCCAGCGTGGTGCGCAGGCCGACCTCGGCCTCCCGGCCCACGCCCTCGGCGGCCAGGTCCGTCGCCTCAACGGCGGACTGGGCGGACACCACGACCTCCCGCGCCGCCACCCAGGACGACCAGGCGGCCGTCACCTGCTCCACGGTTTCGCGCCGCGTCTGGTCCAGCTGGTGCCGGGCCCGGGTCGCGAGCTGTTTCGCCTCCCGCACCTCCGACCGCTCCCGTCCGCCGGTGAACAGCGGCACGCGCAGCGTCGCGGTGACGGAATAGGAGTCGGTATAGTCGCCGGTGAAGGACGTATCCTCCCGCCGGTTCAGGCTGCCGTCCAGCGTTACGTCCGGCCACAGATCGGATTTGGCGACGCCGACGCTCCGCTGCGCCGCTTCCTCGGCGAAGCTGGCGGCGATCAGCTGCGGGTTCAGGCCCAGCGCCGTGTTGATGGCGGTGTCCAGCGTGTCGGGCATCGCCGGCAGGTCCGGCGGCGGGGCCAGCGTACCCGGGGGGAAGCCGACGATGCGCGCGAACGCGGCGCGCTGCTGCTGCAGCGTCGACTGGGCGGTGATCAGTTCGGCGCGCGCCAGCGCCAGGCGGGAATCGGCCTGGGCGACGTCGGTGCGCGTCACCTCGCCCAGATCGAACCGGTTGCCCGCCGCGCGCTGCTCGTCGATCAGCACGTCGACATTGCTGATGCGGATTTCCACGACCCGCCCGGCGCGCAGCACGTCCATATAGGCCGACACCGCGTCCAGCAGCACGCTCTGCTCGGTCGCGCGCAGCACCTCTTCCTGCTGGCCGATATTGGCCTGCACCTGCCGGCGCCCGGCGCCGAACGCCCCGCCGTCGAACAGCGGCTGGCTGACAGTCAGGCTATAGGTCTTGGGCTCGCTGGTCCGGCCGGGGATCGGCGTCTCCACCGGCTCGCCCGTCCCGAATTCGAAGATGCTCAGCCCCTCGGTGTGGGACCGCCCGATCGAGGCGTTGCCGGTGATGTTCGGCAGGATCAGCGCGCGCACCTGAGCCAGCTGCTCGTCGGTGGCGCGCAGCTGGGCGCGCTGCGCCTCCAGCGTCGGATTGGTGTCATAGGCCGCGGCCAGCGCGTCCATCAGGGTCTGGGACTGCGCAGGCCCGCAAACGGCCGCGGCGGCCGCCGTCGCAGCCGTCAAATACACCGAAAATCGGATCATCCGAAAATCCCCTCTGGTCCCGCCTTGCTAATGCGGGGCGGCCCGCGCCGCAAGCGGGGCGCGCTTTAGAAAACGAACGCCGGCTCCGGCGCGAACCCGGGCAGCATCGGAACGTCGGCGTCGAACAGCTCGCGCCGGCCCACCGCCCCGCCGTCGCGGCGGTACAGCACGGCCTTGCCGGCCCCGCGCGGGCGCTCGAACACGCCCAGACGGCCGCCGTCGGCCAGCTGGTCCAGCCAGGCCTGGGGCGGCGCCGCGACGCAGCCATTGACGAAGATCACGTCGAACGGGCCCTGGTCCGGCCGCCCGGCCTTCAGCGCGCCCTGGATCACCACCGCATTGTCGGCGCCGATCTCGGCGACCAGCGCGGTGGCGCGCTCCACCAGCTCGTCCTCTTCCTCCACCGCCACGACGGTCTCGGCCAGGCGGGCCAGCACGGCGCTCGAATATCCGCGGCCGCAGGCCAGATCCAGCGCCAGCTCGTCCGGCGCGATGTCCAGCGCCTGCACCAGCTTGGCGAAGTCCCGCGGGCGCAGCAGCACCCGGCCCGGCGCGATCTCCACATGCATGTCGGCATAGGCGCTGGCGCATTTGGTCCGCGGCGTGAAGCGCTCGCGCGGCAGTTCGCGCATCGCGGCGACCACGCGGCGGTCCGTCACGTCATTGGTGCGCACCTGGCCCTCGACCATCGCCCGGCGCATGCTTGCGAAATCGCCCATCGATCCTGTTTCCCGACATGTCTCCGCCGCATCGCGGCGTCCGCCAATCTCTATACCGCCCCGGCGTCCCCGGGCAACGCGCGGTCCGCGCTGATATGCGTCCACGGCGCTCATTGCTTGCAGACAGGCGGGGCGTTATAGCACCCGCCTTCCGCGCGGGGCCCCGTGGCGGAGTGGTTACGCAGAGGACTGCAAATCCTTGTACCCCAGTTCGATTCTGGGCGGGGCCTCCATCATCCCTCCGGCGCGGCGGCGCGCCTGATTCGCGGGTCGCGGAATTCGCGCAAAATTTTACGAAAAGCTTGCCGCGGCTGCGCATGGACTGCGCCCGCCGTTCGGGTCTTGCTAATTGTTCTGAAAAGACTTTTTCACACGCCGGTTAAGATTAACCGCTTGTTAAGCATGATTCGCCTAAATGATCGGGTCTTCCCTGAAGACACCCCACCATTCACCCAACGCCTTTCCGGGGGCTCAGCAATGAGCCCCCGATTTTTCTATCCGCATACGGGGTTTCGCGCCGCTGGGCGCCTTTGGGCGCTTGAACTGCGCCGAACCTGCCTGATATAGGCCACCGCCTCGCCGGGCTTTGCCGGCGCAGGCCTGTTCCCCGGTAGCTCAGTTGGTAGAGCAATCGGCTGTTAACCGATCGGTCGCTGGTTCGAGTCCGGCCCGGGGAGCCACTTCACAAAAATCGGATTTACTGCCCGTCGCGCGGGCAGGACCGCCTTTAGCCCAGGCGCTCGTTCATCACGACCAGCTTGCGCGCGGGGCTGAAGCTCATGTCCTCGGCGTCCACCGTAGTGCGGGAGGCGCGCAGGCCCAGCATTCCGTGCTGCTCGATCGTGACGGCGACCGGGCGACCGAAACGGTCCACATCGACGCTGTGAACCCAGGCGCCCTCGCCCATGCCGGCCACGTCCGCGCCCATCAGCCGGGCGGCCGAGGCGCCTGTGACGGGCGATGCGTCGGTCAGCGCGGCGATATCGGACCTGTCGGAGGCGGTGGCGTTGGTCACCACGGCGGCGCCCAGCGCGGGGGCCAGCACGGCGCCGGCCATCGCCATGACCACGGCCGGTTTCCGCAACTGGTTGCGGACGTGCGGGAGGATCGTTTTCAGATGTGTCATCGGTTAGCCGCTCCAAACGTTTTTTCTTGATTATGTAAGGACGCAGCGCAGCAAAAGTTCCCGCCGGCGGCGCCCGGGCGGAGGTTAAATTCTGGGAAGGATTGCGCCCGGCACTGGCCAAACCGGCCAAGACCGGTCAATTTCCTTACAAGAACAAAGGAAACTGGCGGACAATCGCGATCTATCGCCCTCGCCACGAATGAATGGCGGCCGCCAGTGGGGAGGACATGATGAAACGCTCGATCCGCGGCCTCGCCGCGGCGGCCCTGCTGGCTACGCCCGCCGCCGCCCAGGACATGCCCGACATCGGATTCGACAGTGTCGGACGCGGCGCGCCGCTGGCCGCCGACATTCATGATGTGGAGATCGTGGGGCCGGCCTTCGCCGGTCCGCCGGGGCCGGGCGACCGCGCCCTGGTCGGCTTCCGGCCGGGAGAACTGCCGGAGGGCGTCGAACCGCTGCCGGTCGACATGTTCAACTCGGAGGATTTCTACGCCGACCGGGAGCTCTGGAGCGACCCGCGCTATTTCCGCTGCAACAGCCCGTACGCGACCGAGCTGCAGCAGGGCGTGCTGTTCCCGCCGGGCCTCGCCGAAGAAACGGCCGACGGGCCGTGGGGCTATTGCGACCGGGACTATCCGCGCGAAGCGATCGTCAGCCCCTATGGCTTCGAAACCGCGCAGGACCATTACGAGGCGTTGCTGGCCGAGACGACGGAACGCGGCGGCCCGGACGATTACACGTTCGAGACGTTCCCGGTCGCCGAATGGAACGGCGTCTACCAGCGCCCGACGATGGCCCAGAACCAGCTCACCTGGTACTGGCACCAGCACAACCAGATCTCGACCATCCTGTCCCTGCTGACGCCGCAATATCAGGAATGGATGGTCCAGGAGGCCTATCACCAGGTGCGCGGAAACGCGCTGTGGCCCTCCAATCTGTGCTGGCCGGAAGGCTTCATGCGCCGCTTCTATCCCTATTCGGTGGCGCAGCTTTACGTGATCGCCACCCCCGACATGGTCCAGTTCACGACCGGCGTGGCGCGCAATTTCATCACCAATGTGCATGTCGGCCGCGAGTTCAACATGGACGACGTGGCCGCCGGCGGCGTGCCGCGCCTGGGGGCCGCGG
>CAJXKJ010000094.1 GCA_913055605.1 uncultured Euryhalocaulis sp.
TTTTCCGGCTCGAAAATCCCCGGCAGGTCCAGCCGCTCGGTCTGCTCTGCCGCCTCCCGCGCCAGCAGGGCCAGCCGGTCGGTGCGCACGCGCTCCGCGATGCTGCGCTCGGTGAACACCGGGCGGATCGCCGCGGCGCCCAGCTCGGTCGCCTTCTCCACGATGAAATCGGTGCGCGCCTTCTTCACCGGCGCGAACAGCAGATGCAGGTCGGGCACGCCGCGCTGCGGGCGCGTCTGTTCGGTCACGCGCAGGCGGACGGATTTCTTTCCCGCCTCCGCGATCTCCGCCATCCACTCGCCGTCCGCGCCGTTGAACAGGCGCACCGCGTCGCCCGCGCCCCGCCGCATGACCGTGGACAGATAGCGCCCCTGGTCCGGCGGCAGGGCGAACCCCGCCCCCGCCGTCAGCGCCTCTGTCACGAATAGCCGCGGAATGGTCGCCATGGCGGATCAATAGCCGCGCTGCCATAACGGCGAAACCGGGCTAGGGTCCGCGCCGTTCAAACTGGCGCACATGAAAAAGACGCCGCGAGGGGAAGAAAACGCATGACGCTGAAATCGGTGAACCCGGCCACCGGCGAGACCATCGCCGAATACGAAGAGCACTCGGACACGGAGATCGACGCCGCGCTGGCGCGGGCCGAGGCCGCCTTCGCCGCCGTCTCCATCCGCGACTTCGCCGGCCGCGCCGAAAAGATGCGCGCCGCCGCCGACATCCTGGATGCGGAGGCCGACAGCTTCGCCGCCCTGATGACGTCCGAAATGGGCAAGACCATCGCCAGCGCCCGGGCGGAGGCGAAGAAATGCGCCACCGCCTGCCGCTATTACGCCGACAATGCAGAAGCCTTCCTGGCCGACGAGGCGATGACATCCGACCACGCCCGAGCGTTCGTACGCAATCTGCCGATGGGTCCGGTGCTGGCCGTCATGCCGTGGAATTTCCCGTTCTGGCAGGTTGTGCGCTTCGCCGCCCCGGCGCTGATGGCGGGCAATGTCGGGCTGCTGAAACACGCCTCCAACGTCACCGGCTCGGCCCTGGCGCTGGAGGATTTGTTCCGCCGCGCCGGCTTCGAGGACGGCTTCCAGACGCTGAAGATCGGCTCCAAGCGCGTGGAGGGCGTGATCCGCGATTCGCGTGTGAAGGCCGTGACCATCACCGGCTCCGAAGGCGCCGGCTCGAAAGTGGCGGAGGCCGCGGGCTCGTCCATCAAGAAGACGGTTCTGGAGCTGGGCGGCTCGGACGCCTTTGTGGTTATGCCCAGCGCCGATCTGGACAAGGCTGTGGAAACCGGCGTCACCGCGCGGATGATCAATAACGGCCAGTCCTGCATCGCCGCCAAGCGCTTCATCATCCATGACGACATCTATGACGAATACCGCGACCGCTATGTGGAACGGCTGAAGGCGCTGAAGGTCGGCGACCCGATGGCGGAGGACACCGACATCGGCCCGCTGGTCAGCGCCAGGGCGCGCGAGGATCTGCACGCCCAGGTCTGGGATTCGGTGGAGGACGGCGCGGTGCGCAGTTTTGGCGCAGAGCCGATCGAGGGGCCGGGCGCCTATTACCAGCCGGGCATTCTGGAAAACATTCCGGTGTCCGCCCCGGCCTACAAGGACGAGCTGTTCGGGCCGGTCGCGATCTTCTTCCGGGCCGCGACATTTCGCCGCGCCATCGAGATCGCCAACGACCACCGCTACGGCCTCGGCTCGGCCATCTGGACCAATGACGCGGCGGAGATCGAGGCCGCGGCCGACGGGCTGGAGGCCGGCTGCACCTTCGTCAACGCCATGGTGGCCTCCGATCCGCGCCTACCTTTCGGAGGCGTAAAAAAATCGGGCTACGGCCGTGAGTTAGCCCGCGACGGCATCCTCGAATTCGTTAATCGGAAGACCGTCGCGGTGGCTGGGGATAACTCCGCGCCGCACGACGGGACGGAATAGGCGCCCACCCTATCCCCAAGCGCTGTGGGGAATCGGCGGCATTTTCTTAAAGAGTCGCTATCCCCAAGCTTGAACGCTTGATGGCCCGGATCGCTAAAATCCGAACCAATTGATTAAGACGTGCGCAAACCGCCGAGTGCAACGTCGCGGCTACAGGGGTGGACTAAACACAAACTAGCGGGTGGGGGCAGACGATGCCCATTCCAAAGATCGTTGAGAAGTTCGGCGACCTACAGATACCGACACGCTGTCCGGCGTGCGGGGCGGGCTATAAATTCTATTATGTCTGGCTGCATCACACCGGCGGCTATTGCTGTCCGGACTGCGACCGCATGGTCCCGGTGGACCTGGTGGAGCTCGACATGGCGGTGCTCAAACTCGACACCGCGATCCGGAGCGTGCGCGACGTCGTGAACCGCGTCGCCGCGCCCAGCCAGATGGCGCCGCCGGCCTAGACTGACATTTAACGGTGACGGCCTAGGCCGCGACGGCCGGTCCGCCGGCCGGGCCATAGGCGCTCAGCGCCTCCAGCAGGGCCTCGATCTCGTCGGCGCTGACGCGGTCCGGCGCGGCGGCATAGCGTTCGGCCATCGCCATCAGGCCGGCCGGCGCGTTCCAGTCGTCGCGCGAGCGCAGGGCGTCCAGCAGCGCGTCGATCTCCTCGCTATGGGCCTCCATTGGCGCATCGCCATAGGAGGCGGCCATTCGCTTGAGATAGGCGCGAACCTGGATCGAAGCTTCGGGGTAATTGTCGTTCGTCATCGGTTTCTCCGGGTATGTGCCGCCCATTCCCCCCGGGTGCGCCGATGCTCGCGCGACTATGGTTAACCGATCCTTACCGGATTACGGCGCCAATAGGGTTTACCGCAGGATTGCAGCGGCTTAGTCGCCCGTGGCGTCCGGACCGACCTGCTTGTTCGGCTCGGCCTGCAGCAGCACGAACTGCGCCTCGCCCAGGCGGTTGAACAGGTCGACCTGCGTCTCCAGCCAGTCGACGTGCTCTTCCTCGGACGCCAGAATCTTCACGAACAGCTCGCGGCTGACATAGTCCTGAACCGTCTCGGCATAGGCGATCGCTTCTTTCAGGAGCGGAATCGCCTCCATCTCAGTGGCGAGGTCGGCGTCGAGGATTTCCTTGATCGACTCGCCGATCTTCAGCTTGTTCAGCTTCTGCAGGTTCGGCAGGCCGCTGAGGAACAGGATGCGGGCGATCAGCCAGTCCGCATGCTTCATCTCCTCGATGGATTCGTCGTACTCCTTCTTCGCCAGCTCGCTGACGCCCCAGTCGGCAAGCATCCGCGAGTGCAGGAAGTACTGGTTGATCGCGGTCAGCTCGTTGGTGAGGGCCGCGTTGAGATATTCGATGATCTTGGAGTCGCCTTGCATGCGGCGACCCTAGCCGCGCTCCGGCGTGCGCCGCAACACAAGTGTTTGCGCCCGAAACGTATTCGCATTTTCAAACAGTTCTCTTCAGCAAGTCTTTACGCGTCCCCCCGACATTCCGTCCCGCTCCGGACTCCGTTTTCCGGGGGCGAGCTTTCGAGGACGCCATGGCGGACATTGGCGCACAGCCCTTCTGGACCCAGCCGCGCGAGCGCGGCGCGGTGGCCTATGCGCTGTGGCTCGTGCTCGGCCTGTTCGGCGCGCACCGCATCTTCCTGTCGCGCTATGCGACCGGCGCGGCGCAATGCCTGCTGGGCGCGGTCTGCCTCCCCACGGCGCACTACGCCGCGGCGGCCGACACCACGACGGGCGTGAAGCTTCCCTTGCTGCTACAGACCATGGGCAGCGCGCTCGGCCTGATGATCCTGCTGGTCTGGCTGATCACCGACGCCTTCCTCATCCCCGGCATGACGCGCGGCCGCCGCGCCCGGGAAAACGGCGCACGGCGAACACGCCGGCCTGACCGCCGGACATCGCTTTTCAGGAAACGTGTGGGTTAGCCCGCGGCCTGAAGCTGCGGCGTGGAGGCCATGCAGGCCTGGTCCATGATGTCGTCGATCATCTTCAGGCAGCTGCCGCAGTCGACGTCCGCGCCGCAACAGGCGTGAACCTCTTCCGCGCGGCGCGCGCCCTTGGCGATGGCGCTGTGCACCTCGCTCTCGGCAATGCGGTTGCAGATACAGATGATCATGGGGGTGAGGATTCCCCACTTGCGAATGATTGTCAAATTTAATTGCAGATAAAATTCGCCCCGTTTCGGCCCCTCCCACGCTGGCCGCATCCCGGCCGGATGACTAGGGTCTGCGCCGGGAAAACGGGGGGATTGCGATGAACACGGACCAGGCGGGGGCAAAGTCCGGCCGGCGGGAATTTCTCATGGGCGGGGCGGCGGCGCTGGCCGCGCTCGCCTCCGGGGCGCCGGCGTCCGCCCAGGACGCCCCGTCTCTGGCCGAACGCGCCGCCCGGCTGCCGGCGCGCGGCG
>CAJXKJ010000095.1 GCA_913055605.1 uncultured Euryhalocaulis sp.
GCCCAGGAACGGGTTGCCGGCGGGGATGCCGCCCTCGTCGGTGAAGCGGAGAATCTTGCCGCCGATATTATCCAGCCCCTGCGGGTCGCCGCCGCCGGCGGTCGAGACATAGAGCGTCCCGTCCGGCCCGAACGCGATGCGCGAGATGCCGCGGGTGCCCGCCGGCGCGACGAAGATGTCCTCGAACCCCTCCAGCGCGCTGCCCGTCCAGCGGCCGCGGCCGACCGCGATGGTGGTCGCGTCATCGTCCATGGGTTTGGTGTAGCTCAGATAGACCAGCCCATTGTCGGTGAAGTCCGGATGCAGGGCGATGTCCATATAGCCGTGCACCGCGCCGCCCGCGCCCGAGACGCCCGCCCAATAGGAGTCCGGCCCGCCGGCGACCGGCGCCGGGTCCAGCGCGCCGTCGCGCAGGATCCGGATCTCGCCCGGCCGCGTGGTGACCAGCATGTCGCCGTCCGGCAGGAAGGCGAGCGCGGTCGGGAAATCCAGCGCCTTTGTCACCACGACGCCGCGGATATCCATCCCCTCGCCGGTCTTGTAGGTCCAGGGACCGTCGCCCAGAGGCTGGCCCTCCAGGCCTGTCGGCGCGATCGGCGTGCCGGACGGCGCGCGCGGTACGTCCTGCTGGGCCAGCGCGGCGGATGCAGACAGCGCGACGGCGAGCGCGGCGGCGGATGCGGCCGGAGCGGCGCGCAAAGCGGATGTGAACAGTCTCATGGCGAAAATGGCCTCCCCAGGCGAAATCGTCCGGATCCGCCCGTAAGAGCGCCCCGGACTTGTCGATTTCCGTCAGCAGGCCCAGCGTTTCCCCCGGAGTCAAATCCGGCGCCGGGATGGGGCAGGCTAGAGCGGGCGGTGCTGCGTGCCCTTGCCGGCGGTCAGCACGACGATCCGCCCGGGCGCGATCACGCGCAGGACGTGCCAGGCGCCGCGCGGGATCACGAAGCTCTGACCGCCCTTTAGCGAATGGTCGCTGCGCGTCCCGTCCCGCTCCAGCGTCAGCACGAAATCGCCGGACTGGGCGATGAAAATCTCGTCGCCCTCGGGATGCATCTCCCAGTGGGGAAAGTCCTCGGCGAAATCATAGGTCCCGACCAGCCAGGGATTGGCGGCCGCCATATCGTCCAGTCTGGCGAAATCGCTCCAGAACCCGTCGGCAGGGTCCGCGGTGGCGCGGCCCGAAGACGACAGCCAGAAAAAGGTCCCGGTGGAATCGTCCGCCGACCCCGGGGCGGGGCTCACTTGATCTTCACGCCATAGAGTTCGAGCCGGTGGTCGACCAGCTTGTAGCCGAGCTTCTGGGCGATCTTGAGCTGGAGCTGCTCGATCTCCTCGTCGACGAACTCGATCACCTCGCCCGACTTCACGTCGATCAGGTGGTCGTGGTGTTCCTCGGTCGCTTCCTCGTAGCGGGCGCGGCCGTCGCGGAAGTCGTGGCGCTCGATAATGCCGGCTTCCTCGAACAGGCGGACGGTGCGGTAGACGGTGGCCAGCGAGATGTTCGGGTCGATCTTGCTCGCCCGTTCATACAGTTCTTCGGCGTCGGGATGGTCCTCGGACATCGACAGCGCGCGCGCGATGACGCGGCGCTGCTCGGTCATGCGCAGACCCTTCTCGACGCAGAGATTTTCGATGCGGTTGGGCATGAGGCGCAATCTATGCCCGGCGCCCTGTCCGGTCCACCGGGTGATTGAGAAGCATTTGCGGAGGGGGCGGGAGCCCCCACCCGCCCCAGTCAGAGCGGCTTGCGCATGGTCAGCGCGCCGGCGCCGTCCTCGTAATAGCGGGGCCTGCGGCCCACTTCGCGGTAGCCGGCGGCGGCGTAGAGCGCCTGGGCGGCTTCGTTGGCCTCCGACACCTCCAGAAAGATGGCGCGCGCGCCGGCCTCGAAGCAGGCCGTTTCCAGCGCCGCCAGCAGCGCCGCGCCGAGGCCGCGCCGCCGGGCGCGGGTCTCCACGACCAGAGACAGGATTTCCGCCTCGTCCGCCGCCGTCCGGCCCAGCGCAAAGCCCAGCAGCGCATCGCCGCGCCGCACGGCGCAGGCCGCCGCGCCGGGTTCGGAGAGCAGCAGGGCGAGCTCCTCCGCGCTCCAGCCGCGGGGGAAGGCGGTGCGGTGCAGGCCGGCCATGGCGGGGGCGTCCGCCGGACCCGCCGCGCCATGGCGGACGGGCCGGGGCCAGAACGGGATCATCCGCCGACTCCGGGCGTCTTGCCCCCGGGCAGCTTGGCGTCGGGCGGGCGGACATAGAGCGGGGCGGGCGGGAAGGCGGCCGGGTCCGCGTCAGCCGCGATCCGGGCGAGCAGGGCCAGATCTGCAGGCGCGTCCGGGGCGAGCCGGGCGCCGGGCAGGAATTCGGCGATCCTCTGCGCGGCCGATCCGGCCAGCATCGGGGCGGCGCTTTCCTCCCGCACCGCGGCGGCGGCGGCCTCATAGGGCAGGCGCATCACCGCCCCGGCGGGATCGCCCTTCCGGTACAGGCGGAACGCCGCCTCGCCGCGCCCGGAATCGTGGACGGCGGCCAGAACGGGTTCGGCCGCGTATTCCCGCGCCCAGAGATCGAACAGGGAGACGCCGAGCGCCGGGGCCTTCAGGGCAAGGGCGAGGCCGCGGGCGAAGGCGACGCCGACGCGGATTCCGGCGAAACTGCCCGGCCCGGTGACCACGCCGATGCGCGCGATGTCCGGGGCTTTCACGCCGGCCTGCGCCAGCGCCTCCTGCGTCATCGGCGCCAGCCGTTCGGCGTGGCCGCGGCCCAGCGTCTCGCGCAATTGCGTCAGCGCCGCGCCGTCGCGCGCCAGATGGACGGCGCAGTCGGCGCCGGAGGTGTCGATGGCCAGTGTCAGCACGGGCGCGTTCTAGTGCGGCGCGGCCTTACGCCCAAGCCTTGGCGACCCAGCAGGGGCGCGCGGGTCAGAGGATGGCGCAGGCGTCCTGAAAGGACAGGCGGGGATTGCGCGGCTTCAGCTTCGTGTCGTCGCCATAGCCGATATTGCAGAGGAAATTGACCTTCCAGTCCTTCATCCGGTCGTCGCCCTGGAAGAATTCCTCTTCGACACCCGCCTTGTCGAAGCCGGACATCGGGCCGCAATCCAGCCCCATCATGCGCGCGGCGACGATCAGATAGGCGCCTTGGAGGCTGCCGTTGCGGAAGCCGTGCTCCTGCCGCGCGGGCTCGGCCTCGAACCAGTCCTTGGCGCCCGGATTGTGGGGAAACAGCTCCGGAATCTTTTCGTGGAAATTCCAGTCCCAGGCGACGATAGCGACCCAGGGCGAGGCCAGCGTCTTGGCGCGGTTGCCCTCGGTCAGGAAGGGGGCGAGGCGGTTCTTCGCGGCCTCGGTGTGCAGGAAGACGAAGCGCGCCGGGCAGCAATTGGCGCTGGTCGGGCCAAGGCGCAGCAGGTCGTAGGACGCGCGGACCAGCGTTTCCGGCACGTCGCGCTCGATCCAGCCATTGCGCGTGCGGGCGCTGCGGAAGGTCTGTTCGAGACAGGCGTCGGAAACGGGTGCGTTGACAGGCATTGGCGGCTCCAGTGGGGGAAGCGGCGAGTCTAGCGCCGCGGCGGGCGGCGCGCGACCGGCCATCGCCGGAAGGCCGGTGACAACGCCGACGCCGCGATTATGCTCGCGGCATGAACGCCCCCCGCTCCGTCCTGTTCGTCCCGGCATCCAACGCCCGCGCCATGGCCAAGGCGCCGACGCTGGCCTGCGATGCGGTCATTATCGATCTCGAAGACAGCGTCCCGCCGCAGGACAAGGTCCGCGCGCGGGAGGCCGCCTGCGCCGCGCTGAAGGGCGGGGCGTTCGACCACATGGTCAAGACGATCCGCATCAACGGCGCCGGCTCGCCCTGGTACGCCGACGACGTGCGCGCGGCGGCGTCGCTCGGCGACTGCACGATCGTGCTGCCGAAGATCGAGACGGCCGAGGACGTGCGCACCGCGCGCACCGCGGTGCTGCGCGCCGGGGGCCATAATCTGATGTGGGCGATGATCGAAACGCCGATGGCGCTGATGGGCCTGCGCAATATCTGCGGCGTGGCCAAGGACACCGGGCTGAACGCGCTGATCATCGGGCCGAACGACCTGGCCGCGGCGCTGCGCCTGCCGCCGGCGCGGGCGCGCTCGGGCATGGCGCCGCATCTGGCGATGATGGTCGCCGCGGCGCGCGCCTGGAAGCTGGGCATCCTGGACGGCGTCTATAACGACACGACCGACGCGGCGGGGTTCGAGGCCGAAGCGCGGCAGGGCCGCGATCTGGGATTCGACGGCAAGACGCTGATCCATCCCGCGCAG
>CAJXKJ010000096.1 GCA_913055605.1 uncultured Euryhalocaulis sp.
CGCCGCGCCGCTGGCCGGCGGCCTGCCGCAGAGCGCGCTGGGCGGCCTCACGGGCCTGGCCAGCGGCCTGCTGATCTATTCGGGGATCGCCTGCCTGATGACGCTGCGCCGCCCGCCGGTGCCGGCCAAGGCCGCCGCGGCGCTCGCCGCCGCGCTGGTCATCGGCCTGGTCGGCCAGCTCGGCCACAGCCATGCGGACGCCGGCGCGTCTCCGGCCGCGCCCGGCCTCGCCGCGCGCTGAGGGCCGGACTGGGGGCCAGACAGCAAACCGCCCGCCGGACGGGTCCGGCGGGCGGCGCACGTTTCAGATGATGGACGGATCAGCCGCCGCTATTGGGCGTGATCGCCGCCATCGTCATGGTCTTCAGCACCTCGATGGCGCGTTTCAGCTGATAGTCCTCGGCCGGATCGGCGAAGGTCCAGTCCTCCGGCCAGTCGGCCGGGGGCTCCTCCACCGCATGCTCGTCCGCGTCCTCGATGTCCTCGGCCAGTTCGGCCAGAAGGGCGTTCGGCAGGTCGGCCTCGCGGGCGCGCTTGCGCGCCTCCGGGTCGATGCGGTCGGCCGACACCTCGACGTCCGGCACGATGCCGGTCGCCTGGATGGAGCGGCCCGAGGGCGTGTAATAGCGCTGGGTCGTCAGGCGCAGCGCGCCGTCGCGGCCCCCGCGCAGCGGGATCACGGTCTGAACCGAGCCCTTGCCGAAGGTCGTGGTGCCCAGAACGGTCGCCCGCTCCCGGTCCTGCAGCGCGCCGGCGACGATTTCCGCCGCGCTGGCGGAGCCGCCATTGACCAGAACCACGATCGGGGCGCCGGCGGTGTCGTCGCCGCGCTTGGCGTTATAGCGCTGGGTGTCGCGCGGATCGCGGCCGCGGGTGGAGACCACCTCGCCGGAGTCGAGGAAGGCGTCGGAGACGGAGATCGCCTCGTCCAGCAGGCCGCCCGGATTGGACCGCAGGTCCAGAACGATGCCCGGCAGCGGAGCGCCCAGCTCGGTCTTCAGCTCTTCCAGGGCCTCGGCCAGCGCTTCGTGCGTGTGCTCGTTGGCGAAGGTGGAGATGCGGATATAGGCGATCCCGTCCTTGGCCTCGGCGGTGACCGGGTTCAGCGTGATCGTCTCGCGCACCAGATCCACGTCGAAGGGTTCTTCCTCGGCGCGCACGATGGTCAGCGTGATCGCCGCCCCGACCGGGCCGCGCATCTTGTCCACCGCCTCGTCGATCGACAGGCCGACGATGGAGTCGCCGTCGATGGCGGTGATGTAGTCGCCGGTCTCCAGCCCGGCGCGGCTGGCCGGCGTGTCGTCGAACGGCGCCACGACCTCCACCACGCCCAGCTCGGGATCCATCGTCACTTCCAGGCCCAGCCCGCCATATTCGCCGCGGGTGGAGACCTGCATGTCTCGGAAATCGTCCGGCGACATATAGGAGGAATGCGGGTCCAGAGACGTCAGCATCCCGTTGATGGCGTTTTCGATCAGGTCGGAATCGTCGGGCTCGGTGACGTATTCGGCCTGGACCCGGGCCAGGACGTCCCCGAACAGCTCCAGCTGCCGGAAGGTCTCGGCCTTGTCCGTGGATGCGGCGGAGAACGCCAGAAGCCCGCCGGCTGCGACAGCGCCCAGTACAGGGGCCAGAAACAGATTACGCATTCGTCCTCTCCGCATTAGCCGGCCCGCGCGCCGGACCGCATCCAGGGAAGCGGGTCCAGCGGCGCGCCATCGCGCCTGATCTCGTAATACAATTCCGGCGCCGGATCCGTTTGATCGGCCATTTCTCCCAGCGGCTCCCCCGCCAGCACGGCCTGGCCCTGTACCGCGTACAGGCGCTCAAGCCCCGCAAGAACAATATGGTATCCGTCGCCGACGGACAGAATCAACATCCGGCCGTAGTTGCCGAAATTATCGGCGAACTCGATCCGTGCGTCGAAAGGGGACACGACCTGCGCCCGGGGCCGGGTTTCGATGGAGATTCCCTCGCTGGATCCGGCCGTCCGCGGCGCCCCGAACGCGGCGATCACCCGCCCCTCTGCGGGCGCGCGCAGCGCCCCGCGCGCCTCCGCGAAATGGGTCGGGGGCGGGCCCAGGGGCTCGGGTTCGGACCCGATGCGCAGCTCCGCCGGCGGGATTTCGGCCGCGGCCGCGCGCGCCGCGCGCTCGCGTTCGGCCCGTTCCCTCGCGGCGCGTTCGCGCGCTTCGGCCTCGGCGCGGCGGCGGGCCTCGGCTTCGGCCTCCAGCCGCGCGATCAGGTCGTTCAGATCGTCCGCCTCGTCGGCGATGCGCTTGGCGGTGTCGGCTTCGGCCTGCGCGCCCGCGCGCAGGCGCTGCTCCAGCGCGCTGCGCTCGTCGATGGCGGCGTTCAGCGCCACGCGCTGCTCGTCCAGCGCCTCCTGCGCGGTCCCCAGCGCCGCCTGCTCGGCGGCCAGCTGTTCCCGCAGGTCCGCCAGCGCCGCGATGCGCAGGCGCACCTCTTCGGCGCGCGCCTCCAGCGCCGGCGCGATCGCGCCCAGCAGGATGGCGGACCGCGCCGCGCCCGCCGCGTCGTCCGGATTGACGGCCAGCGGCGGGGGCTTGCGCATCTCGGCCCGCTGCAGCGCGGCGATCACCTGCATCAGCGCTTCGCGGTCGGCCTCCAGCGCCGCGGCGGCCTCGGCCTCCTGCGGGCCCAGCTCGGCCAGCGCGTCCTCGGCCTCGGTCGCCCGCCGCTCCAGCTCCGCGATCTGGTCGCCCAGCGAGACCATGTCCTGCTGCAGGCCGGCAATGTCCTCGGCGGTCTCCTCGGCCTGGGCGGCCAGCTCGGCCTCGCGCGCCTCAGCGGCTTCCTGCTCGGCCTGCAGTTCCTCCAGCCGCGCGCGGCCCTGATCGGGGGTCGCGGCCGTCAGCGCGGCCAGCACGCTCGCGAAAACCAGCGGAGGAATCATTCCTTATGGTACGCCGCGCCGCCCAGGATCGTCAGCGCCCGGTAGATCTGCTCGTACAGCATCACGCGCGCCAGGCGATGCGGCCATGTCGCCGGGCCGAAGGCCAGCACCAGATCGGCCCGCTCGCGCGCCGCGTCGGTCATGCCCTCCGCCCCGCCGATCAGGAAGGCGGTGTCCCGCGCCCCCTGGTCGCGCCAGGCGGCGATCTGCTCGGCGAAGGCGCGGCTGGGCAGGGCCTTGCCCCGCTCGTCCAGCACGGCCAGCCGCGCGCCGTCCGGCGCGGCGTCCAGCAGCGCGGCGGTCTCCGCCTCGCGCGTGGTCAGTTTCCGGGGATCGATTTCGCGTTCCGCCACGGGGCCGAGGCCAAGGCCCCGCCCGGCGGCGTCCGCCCGCTGGCGGTAATCGTCGGCCAGGTCGCGTTCGGGGCCGGACTTCAGGCGGCCGGCCGCGATGACGCCAAGCCGCATGTCAGGCGCTTATTCCGGCGCGCCGGGGCGCACGGACCAGAGCTTTTCCAGATTGTAGAAGTCGCGGACTTCCGGGCGGAACAGATGCACGACGACATCGCCGGCGTCGATCAGCACCCAGTCGCCGTTCTGAAGGCCCTCGACCTTCGCGCGCCCGCCGCCGGAATCCTTGATCGCCCGCAGCACATGGTCGGCCAGCGCCGAAACGTGCCGGTGCGACCGGCCGCTGGCGATGATCATGGTGTCGGTGACGGGGGATTTGCCCTCGAGGTCGATGACGACGATATCCTGCGCCTTGTCGTCCTCGAGCGAAGTCAGGATCAGATCTTCCAGATCGGTATCCTGCGACTGCGCGTTCTCGGGCATTGTCACGCCCGATGGCGACGCGCTCCAGACACTATTGGGGGTCAGCGCCCTGTTTCCCTGAACTGTTGCAACGGCCC
>CAJXKJ010000097.1 GCA_913055605.1 uncultured Euryhalocaulis sp.
ACGCGGGGCGAGAGCCTTCGGGAAATCCACGCGCAGGGCGTCCGGGCTGAACTCTTCAAACCCAGTCGCGCGTAAAATCGGGTCCAGGCCGGGCGCCTTGCTCCCCACCTTCCTCCATCGCCGCCGCGCGGGCGGGCGTTTTCGCCTGCGCGCGCCGCTCGACTCCGCTTGCCGCCCGGCGGGCGCTTTGCTTTGCTTCGGGTTCCGCCCCATTGCTGAAGGACGTCCGACCATGCGCACCGCCTCTGCCGCTTCGTCCGTTTCGCTGGCCGCGCTCGCCGGCGCGCTGATTCTGGCGCCCGCCGCCCCGGCGCTGGCCCAGGAGACCGCAGTCGCCCGCCCAGACGCGGAGACCGAACGCTATGTCTGGGACCTGACGGAGATCTACGCCTCCGCGGAGGACTGGGACGCGGCCTTCGAGGAGCAACAGACAGCCATCGCGGCGCTGGCCGGGTATCAAGGCACGCTGGGCGACAGCGCGGAGTCGATGGCGACCGCCCTGCGCGCGATGTCGGACACGCTGAAAGAGGTCGCGCGCCTCTATGTCTACACCTCGCTCCAGCGCGATGAGGACCAGCGCGTGGCCGAGGCGCAGGAGCGGTTCGGCCGGGCGCAGAATCTCTACCAGTCCTTCGGCGAGTCCGTGTCCTGGATGGACCCGGAAATCCTGCAGGTCGGGGCCGAGCGCGTGGAGGGCTTCATCGCGGAGGAGCCGGCGCTGGCGCCCTTCGTCTTCATGCTGGAGGACACGCTGCGCCGCGCCCCGCACACGCTGGACACCGACGGCGAGGCGCTGCTGGCCCAGGCCTCGCTGGCGCTGGGCCAGGCGGAGAATATCTACGAGCTCTACGCCAACGCCTCGATCCCCTGGCCGGAGGTCACGCTGTCGAACGGGGAGACGGTGAAGCTGACCCAGGCCGGCTACACCCGCTATCGCGGCGAGACCAACCGGGACGACCGCAAGGCGGTCTTCGACACGTTCTGGGACGCCTGGAACACCTATGAAAGCGGCATGGGCGCGACGCTGAACTTCAAGGTGCTGGGGGCGGTGTTCAACGCCCGGGCGCGCGATTTCGACGGCGTGCTCGAACGCAGCATGTTTGACGACGCCCTGCCGCCGGAAATCTATACGACGCTGGTCGACCAGGTGAACGAGGCGCTGCCCGTCTTCTGGCGCTATCTGGAATTGCGCGGCGACATGCTGGGCGTCGACGATCTGCGCTATTACGACATCTATCCCCCGATCATCGACGCCGACACCGGCGTCTTCGGCCTGAAGCGGTCGGAGGAGATCACCTTCGCCGCGCTCGCCCCGTTCGGGGAGGAATATCTGGGCCTGCTGCGCACCGGGCTGGAGCAGAACTGGATGCATTCCCATCCGCAGGAGGGAAAGCGGTCAGGCGCCTATATGAACGGCTCGGTCTACGACGTTCACCCTTATGTCCTGTTGAACCACAACGACGACTACGAGGCGCTGTCCACCTTCGCGCACGAATGGGGCCATGCGGTGCACAGCATGCTGGCCAACGAGGCCCAGCCCTTCGAGACGGCGGACTATTCCACCTTCATCGCGGAGATGGCCTCGACCATCAACGAGATCCTGCTCGAGGAATACATGATCGAGCACGCGCAGACGAAGGCGGAGAAGCTCTATTATCTGGGCTACGCGCTGGAATCCCTGCGCGGCACCCTGTTCCGCCAGACCATGTTCGGGGAGTTCGAACTGGCCATCCACCGCGCGGCGGAGGACGGCGAGCCGCTGACCGGCGCGCGCCTGACCGAGATCTATGGCGAGCTTCTGCGCCGCTATCACGGCGAGGCCGAAGGCGTGATGACGATCGACGATCCCTACACGATCGAATGGGCCTACATCCCGCATTTCTATTACGAGTTCTATGTCTATCAGTACGCCACCTCGATCAGCGGCGCGGCCTGGTTCGCCGAACAATTCCTGGCCGGGGACGAGGCGGTGCGGGACAATTTCATCAATGTGCTGAAGGCCGGCGGCAGCGACCATCCGCACGACATCCTGCTGAACGAGGCGGGGCTCGATATGACCCGGCCGGACGCTTACCAGGCCGCCGTCCGGCGCATGGTGGGTCTGATGGACCGCATCGACGAACTGCGCGCCCAGCCGGACTGAGGCGGGCGTCCGCACTGCAATCCGGCTGCGCCGCGCGCTCGACAATCCCGCCCCGCTCCGCATCCAATAGGGGCGAGGGTCGGGGGCTGGCGCGAAGCCGTGGGGGTCTTGCGCCGGCCGGATGCGGGAAACCGCCAATGAACATTGTTCGAGCCCTGCCGCCGCTGGCGGCCGCGCTGCTTCTGTCCGCCTGTCTGACCGACGGCGCGGTCCCGCTCGCCGCTGACCCGGTACAGCTCGCCGCGCTGGATGTCGGGGACGGCGCGCTGCCCGCCCGCATCCTCTCCGGCGCGCCTGCTACGTCTGACGCGGCTGACGCGCCGCCGCCCGCCCGCATCCTGCTGGACGATGCGGCCAGCGACGGCCGCTCGGATACGGAGGCCCGGATCGCGGACCTCATCAACGCCTA
>CAJXKJ010000098.1 GCA_913055605.1 uncultured Euryhalocaulis sp.
TCCACCTTCGAGCGGTCCTTGTCCACGCACACGACCTCATGGCCGAAATCCGCAAAACAGGCCCCCGAAACCAGCCCTACATATCCCGTGCCGATCATCGCGACGCGCATCGCGTTCCCCTTCGTTCCCCGCGCCGTCCGGCGCGCACCTGTCTGGCTTGCCTGTCTGGTTTACCTGTCTGGCGTGTCTAAGCGGCCGGGCCGCGCCCCTTGGCGATGGCGTCGAACGCCATCAGTTCGCCCATCAGCGATTCCAGATCGGCCAGCCGGACCATGTTCGGCCCGTCGCTGGGCGCATTGTCCGGGTCCTGATGGGTCTCCATGAAGACCGCCGACACGCCCACCGCCACCGCGGCGCGCGCCAGCACCGGCACGAAGCGGCGGTCGCCGCCGCTGGACGTCCCCTGACCGCCCGGCTGCTGCACCGAATGGGTGGCGTCGAACACGACCGGCGCGCCGGTCTCCGCCAGCACGGGCAGCGCGCGCATGTCGCTGACCAGCGTGTTGTAGCCGAAGCTGACCCCGCGTTCGGTCACCAGCACGTCGCGCGCCCCGCCCGCGGCCAGCTTGGCGACCACGTTCTTCATGTCCCAGGGCGCCAGGAACTGGCCCTTCTTCACGTTCACCACCGCGCCGGTTTCCGCCGCGGCCAACAGCAGGTCGGTCTGGCGGCACAGAAAGGCCGGGATCTGCAGCACGTCGACGGCCTCCGCCGCCGCGGCGCACTGGTCGGCGCTGTGCACGTCGGTCAGCACGGGCAGGCCCGTCGCCTCCCGCACCTCGGCCAGGATGGCCAGCCCCTCCGCCATGCCGACGCCGCGATAGGACGCGGCGCTGGTGCGGTTGGCCTTGTCGAAGCTGGATTTATAGATCGCGCCTGCGCCGACGCGCGCGGCGATCTCCTTGATCGCCTGCGCGGTCTCCAGCGCATGTTCGCGGCTTTCGATCGCGCACGGGCCCAGGATGAAGGCCAGTTTCTCATCCGGGCCGATGCGCACCGCGCCGGCGGGCGCGGCGATCTCCACGGTGCGGTTGGTCTGGTCGGTCGCGCTCACATCACCCCGCCGCGCAGGAAATCATGGACATGGATCAGGCCGGCGGGCCGGCCGTCCTCGACGACGAATAGCTGGGTAATGCGACGTTCGTTCATCAGCCGCAGCGCCGCGCTCGCCAGTTCGTCCGGGCCGACGGTGACCGGGCTCGCGGTCATCACCTCCTCGACCGCGCGGGCGGACAGGCCGTCCTCCATCCGGCGACGCAGATCGCCGTCGGTGATGACGCCGGCCAGCCGGCCCTCGGCGTCCAGCACCCCGGCGCAGCCGAACCCCTTTTCGGAGATCAGCGCCACGGCGTCCTTCACGCGCGCGCCCGGCGCGGCCAGCGGCAGCTCGCCGCCCGAATGCATCAGGTCGCGCACCGCCTTCAGCGCGCCGCCCAGCGTGCCGCCCGGATGGAACTGCCGGAATTCGGAGGCGGTGAAGCCGCGCCGCTCCAGCACCGACACCGCCAGCGCATCGCCCAGCGCCATCATCAGCGTGGTGGAGGTCGTCGGCGCCTGGGTTTCCGCACAGGCCTCCGGCGCGGCGGGCGTCAGGATCACCACGTCGGCGAGCGAGGCCAGCGCCGAGTCGGCGCGCGCGGTCATCGCGATCAGCGGGATGGAGAAACGCTTGCAGTAATGCAGCAGGTCCGCCAGCTCCCGCGTTTCGCCAGAATTGGACAGCGCCAGCACCGCGTCATCGGCGCCGATGGCGCCAAGGTCGCCGTGGCTCGCCTCGGTCGGGTGCACGAACATCGCGCGCGTTCCGGTGCTGGCCAGCGTCGCGGCGATCTTGCGCGCGACATGGCCGGATTTGCCGACGCCCGCGACGATCACCCGGCCGCTGCAGGCCAGCAGCGTCGCGGCCGCCGGCTCCAGCCCCGCGCGTTCGTAGAGCCAGACCGTCACCACGGCGAGCTTGGCGCCCACCTGCAGCACGGCCAGCGACACGACGATCGCCCCCAGGATAACCCAGGCGTTCGCCTCCTTCATCCGCGCCACGCCCTCGGGCGCGGCAAGCAGGCAGAGAAACCGGATATCGGTCGCGCCCGCCTTCTTGATCAGGTCGATCGCGGCAACCGAACTGTTGCCGGTCGCAAGCATCGGGTCGACGGTGATCACCGGCC